>JAPLXR010000005.1 GCA_026395955.1 Candidatus Nomurabacteria bacterium
CATTCGCGAACTTTCATTAAATCCCAAATATTAGTTTTCCCCACATTTACAATTACTCTGCGCACAGCAGAAAGTGTAATAGTTTCTGTATCAGAGAAGAACATATGGTAGCGAACTAATTTTTCTACTTTCTCTGAAATATCTTTTGGGAATTTTAATCTCTCCATTATTTTTTTTACCATTCGCGCACCGACAACTTCGTGCCCGTAGAAAGTATACTTCCCTTTTCCTCCAGCTTTTGTTCCGTCCCATCTGCGAGTGCGAGGTTTCCCTATATCATGAAAGAGTGCAGAGAGCCTTATATCTAAAGGTTCATTTTTATCTGCAGCATGACCGAGTGCATGGAGGATATGATCGAAGACATCATATATATGTTCACCTTTTTGTTCACAATGTATTCCCTCTTCGAGTTCAGGAATAATATGTTGTAACAATTTTAATTTTGAAAGCATGCCGATACCTGTCATCGGATATTTAGACATAATTATTTTTGAAAATTCATCACGAATTCTTTCAAAAGAAATATTTTTTATTAAGTCAGAGTTTTCCACAATTGCAGAAATTGTCTCGTGAGAAATTACGAAATCCAATTCTGTGGAAAACCTCACAGCGCGAATTAATCGCAAAGCATCCTCATTGAATCTTTCTTTTGTATCCCCTACTGTACGGATTGTTTTATTTTGTATGTCCTTTATACCTTCATACAGGTCTACTAATTGTCCTTTAGAATTTAGCGCTAATGCGTTTATAGTGAAGTCACGTCTCTTTAAGTCATCTTCGATCCTTTGACTGAATTTAACCTCGTCTGGGTGTCTTTTATCGCTATATAGGCCCTCTATTCTATAGGGTGTGACCTCAATTATGTCATATTTAGGTGTTTCACGATTAACATCATCCTCTAAAGTTTCATGTGTAACAGGAATGCATACTCCTACTGTCCCGAACTTGTTCTCATAGATAGTTTTCTCGAACAAAGGCATTATCTGTTCTGGTGTAGCATTTGTCGTGATATCCCAGTCTTTCGGTTCCCTGCCGATGATCATGTCTCTGACACATCCGCCGACTAGGTACGCTTCAAAACCTCCTTTCTCTAAATTAGTTAAAATATTTAAAACCTTTTCAGGTACTTTCTCTATTAAGTTCTTTGTAAGTGTTTCCACTTTGTTTTTGTGCGGCTAGGGAGAATCGAACTCCCGTCTCATCCTTGGCAAGGACGTGTTCTACCACTAAACCATAACCGCGTGGCTAATCTATTAATATAAACCACTAAACCATAACCGTGGTTAGTAACTATTATATACTTTTTTATTTCTAATGCAAAATATTTAATTTACTTAATCCTTTATTTAGCTTATACTTATAAGACATTTACTGCACCCGTAGTGAAATGGATATCATGCCTGCCTTCGAAGCAGTTGTTGGGGGTTCGAATCCCTCCGGGTGCACAACGAAATCAATTAAAAAAAATAGCAAGTTGTCCTTTATTTTTGTCTTTGTAAAACAAGGATTTTATGCAAAACTGTGGATAACTGTGGGGGTATTGTTGATAAAGGACACACATTTGACTGTCTGTTAAATCAGGTAATTTATATTTTAGCTTATATTATAAGGACATTTTGTATAAAAGACATAAAAACCCTATTTTTACAGTAAAGTGTTTCACGTGAAACACTTTATATATGTTATTCATGAAACATAACTCAATAAAAACACAAGATACCGTTTAATGTTACTCATGAAACTATAGTATGCAAAAATGGCTTTTATTTCGGGTACGAAAATTTTTTACTAAAAATTTTCTGAAGTTAGTTTGCCGTCGCAAACTAAACCCCCTACATAAAAGCATTTTTGCATATTGCATTGTTGGGTTTATAATTATATTAATATGCCAAAGGTTTTTACCTCTGAAACACAAAAGATAGGGGAAATAGGGGAGAATGTCGCCTGTAAGTTTCTCGTGAAACAAGGTTTCACTGTTGTTGAAAGGAATTACACTAGAAAGTACGGAGAAATCGATATTGTCGCACAGCGACAGGAAAAGCAGGGAATTAAGCTATATTTTATAGAGGTTAAGGCTGTTACACGAGATCTGAGTGTTAATCGTGAAACATTGGATAGCTGGCGCCCAGAGGATAATATGCACCCTTGGAAGCTGAAACGTCTCTCAAGGACAATTCAGACGTATTTGGTGGCAAAGAAAGTCCCTGAAGATGTCGAGTGGCAGTTTGACCTTCTGGTTGTCTTTTTGGATATGAAAAAAAAGAAAGCAAGAGTGAAAAGGGTAGAAGATGTGATTTTATAGAATGTTTACTCTGTATATTTTCTGTGTTATGTTATAAGAAAATCTTTAACATATAGGAAATGAGAAAAAATATAATTATTACTGGATTACCACATTGTGGTAAATCTACTTTGCTTAAAAAAATTATTTCAGACATTGAAAAAGGAAAGTCCAAACAATCTTCTTTCGGTTTAGTTACAACTGAAATTTTAGAAAAACCTCATAGGAGAATTGGTTTTAAAATGGGCTTCATAGAGAATGAACGTAATTCTCGTGCAACTGAAATTATTACACTGAAAGAATGGAAAAACAAACCTGGTTTGAAAAATATTGGGAGTTATGGAGTAAACTTAAATATTATTGCAGAAATTTGTCAGGCTGTTCATTTGAATTATGAACATTTAGATTTTATACCCAAAATTTTATATTTGGATGAAATTGGTCCAATGCAAGTCGATGTTCCCGAATTCCAAAATTTAACTGAAGAATTTTTAGATTCTGAAAAAGTAACCCTGATGACAATGGCGAGTTGCTACTATCACAATAGTGAACAACATCCTTTTGTTACAAAATTAAAAAAACGTGAGGATGTTAGGATTATCGAACTATATGATCATAACAGGGAAGAAACAGAGGAAGGAATTTTAGAGTTAATTGATAGAATTCAAAAAGAGAAAATAAAAAAATAACACCAAAAACGCGTCTATTAACGCGTTTTTTATTTTTTGATTAAATTGGTAAATAGGGAATTTATATAGTAATATATTTATTATGAGTTCAGAAAGTAAAAAACATGGTCCAGTGCATCATTTAGGTCATTCTTTGAATGAAAATACAGGTAGATTTAATGATGATATTGTTCGGTCAGATAAAGGTGAGAGTACAAATCCAGATGAAATAAAAAAGAAATGGAAAGGTGAGATTAATGCAAAGTTGAGAACTTTAGAAGAGACACAGGAAAATATGTTGGTTAAATACCAAGTAGTAAAATCTCTTTTAAATAAATTTGCATTAGGAACTTTAGATAAAGGTCTTTTAGCTGAAATAGGTCTCTTTATGAAAGAGTTTGATGGGATAGATAAAGATTCTTTAGATTTTGAACCAAGTATGGAGGATTTGATAGATGAGATTGAAATCTTTTCTGAAAGATATCTAGAAAAATTTATGTAAAAAATAAAAGAGGACTAAAATATTTTTATTGTTTTTTCCTTTAAATATGTTAAGATTATTATGTTTTTGATACGACGGGCTGTCGTATACCGGTAGTACACGTGTTTTGGGAACACGTTGACTGGGTTCGATTCCCAGCAGCCCGAACGAAAAAATAAACAGGTAAAACCTGTTTATTTTTGTTTATTTAAATTTTATCTTATTTTCTTCCAAGTATTCGTTCATTGGTTTTCCGTCTACCTTCCAAGCCTTTTCTTTTTCTGATTGTTCAGCTTGATCTTTTACTTCTTTTGAGAATTTATCCTTATTTTTTAAATAGTAATCTTCAAAATCTTTATATACTGTATCTTTTGGATGATTAATAATATAAACTTGATATTTATTTAAGGCATAACCCTTTAATGGGTCTTCTAGAAATTCTGAATCTTTTATATTGTCCATAATTTAATTTTCACTAATTATTATTTTTGGATATAATTTTGATTTTGCTCTATTTTGAACAGCATCGAAATCCTCGATTTCTTTGTTTAGTTCTTCTATATGTCTGTTTGCATAATCAGAAATGAGATCTTCTTTTTTAGCTGGTTTGTCGTTGATCATTATATTTGGTTTGAAGTATTTTTCAGCAAATTTTTTACGTCTTTCTTCTTGAGTTCCAGTTTGAAGATATGTTATTTTATCGAGCTCTGCATTAGCAACATTTAATTCTGCTGTTTTTTGTATTAGCTCTTCTCTGAGTTTCTCAGTGTTACTTTTTATTTCTTTTGTTTTATTGAAAATTCCTAATTCAAACATGGTTATATTATACACCCTTTCAAATTAAAAGTCAATACTATGCAATATAGATAGTATTTTGTCAAAATATCTAGCTTTTTATAAATAAAATGCTAATATATAACTATTGCGGGATTAGTTTATCGGTAAAACAACAGTTTTCCAAACTGTGGTGAAGAGTTCGACTCTCTTATCCCGCACAAATAAAAATTCCCCCGACCATTTTGGTCAGGGGAATTAGATTTTTAACCTAAAAATGCTTTTAATAATTTACTTCGCGAATTATGTCTTAATTTTCTAATAGCTTTTTCTTTTATCTGTCGAACTCTTTCGCGGGTTAAATCAATGTCTTTATGGCTAGCGATTTCGTCTAGTGTCATAGAATGATTGTATTCACTAAGACCAAAATACATTTTTACTACACTACGCTCTCTTTCTGTTAAGGTTGAAAGGGAACGCTCTATTTCTTTTTTTAGTGATTCATCTATCAACCCTGCATCTGCTGGTTTTTCGGATGTATTCTCCATTACATCTAATAGAGAATGATTTTCATCGTTAAAGAATGGTGTTTCTATTGAAACATGTTTATTAGAAATAAAAATAGCATCTGAAATTTTATCTTCATCCATCTCTAGTATTTCTGATAATTCTTCTGCGCTAGGTTCTCGCTCAAACCTTTGTTCTAATTTAGAGAATTCTCTATTTATTTTGTTTATGTTACCAACTTTGTTTAAAGGAAGTCTAACAATACGAGATTGTTCTGCTATTGCTTGTAGAATTGATTGTCGAATCCACCAAACAGCATAAGAAATAAATTTAAATCCACGTGTCTCATCAAATCTTTTTGCTGCTTTGATAAGACCTAAATTCCCTTCATTTATTAAATCCGGAAGACTTAAACCTTGGTTTTGGTACTGTTTTGCAACAGACACTGCAAAACGTAGGTTTGCAGTTGTTAGTCTATGTAGAGCAATGTCATCTCCTTGTCTTATTTTTATTGCAAGAATCACTTCTTCTTCTGCTGTGATTAAATCTACTCGGCCAATTTCTTGAAGGTATTTATCTAATGAAGCACTATCACGATTCGTGATGGATTTGGTAATTTTTAACTGTCTCATTTTTAGTGGGTTTTTAAAATAACTTGTTTTTTTGTTCTAACTACAATATAACACATTTTTATAAAAAAGAAAGGGTTTCAAGTAAGTCTTGACTTTACTGATATAATATTATATTATCTTGTTTAGATAATATTGAAAATTAAATAAAAAAATAAATACCATGGCAAGTAAAGAAATACAAAAAACAAATCAAAATCTAGTAGAAAAAGTAGATTTTAGAATTTTAACACTTAATGATTTATCGAATCCAGTACAAATTCAAAGACTCTTCGAAGAGGTTAAAAGAATCAATCCTTTCAAGAAAAGAATAGGATTACCAGAGATAAATATTTTATTAGAAAAAAGGTTAAGAAGATCAGAAGTGGCAGAAAAAATGTCACAAGCGATACTTTCTGCTGATAATAAAATAGCAAAATTTATTTGGAATATTTCTACACCAAAATTCAAGTATGAAATGATTTTACCTGGGGCAGGAGAAGTTAATTTAGATTTAATTAATAAGCTCGACCTTCGGGGTAAGATGGTTTGCAAAGCTTTTTTGAGTCATAAAAATTTACCAGTACCAAGGCAAACTGCCTATGCAACAATTTTCGGTGAATATTCTTATGATGATGCTGCAGAGCTTGCTCTAATCTTAGAAGAGCTTTGGAATTCTGGAGTTTATGGAAAAGTCCTTGTTCAGGAATTCTTTGAATTTATCGATATTAGGGTTTTGTTCCTAATAGGAATTTCAGAAATGGGATCTTTTGTTTCTGATTCTTCTGATGATGGAAGGGAGATGTACATAGCTTTGAAAACTGATGATCAATTACCAATTGATTTAAATTTTCTTTGTTGGATGCAACTTCGAATACCTGAAAAATACAGTAAATTGAGAGAAGAATTACTTAATCCAAAGTATCCAGAAGATAGAAATCTTTTTTGGGAAACGTTTCGTAAACAAAACAAACCGCATCTTCGTGAAAATAATTTTTTTCCTGAAAAACAAGAAAGATTTAACGAAAGTGTAGTTGAAAAAAATCTGGATGCTTCTATGAAGATTATCGAGAATGGAAGTGGTGAATAGATAAATTGCGTATGATAGAAATATCATACGCAAAAAAATAAACTTAAAATTTAAAGAAAATGGAAGAAAATAAAGAATTAAGTGTATTGAGTGAACAAGCTCTCTTAAATGCTCAGAGTAAAAAAGATTTTCCTGAGGAACAATTTACTAAATTAGCTAATTTGTATTATGCTTTGCTGTTTAAGCAAGCTCTTAAATCAAGATCTGATGTCAAAGCTAGTGCTCTAAAACAAGAAGCTGTATTGATATGCTTGCTTGGAATGTTTTCCGCCCAATCTTTAGGTAAAGATTTTCATCAGATTAAAAATACTGATGATTTGATTGGCCTAATTCATGAAGCGACTGGTTTAGAGAAAATAAAAACTTGGTTAAAAAATGAAAAAAAAGATGCTGAAAAAATATTAAAAACAAGCGGAATTGCTTCTCTTTATGAAGAACTTCTTAAGCTCGTGTTTAATTTTAGAACAAAAGAAATGATCCAGTCTTTGGATTGTTTTCGTAAAAATGTTTTAGAAATGTTTGACTGGTTAAAACTAGTTAAAATATTAAATACTAATAATATTCATAGTGGTAACTTTGAAAAGTTTATATCTGAATTCCAAAGATTCTTTGTTTGGGATAAAGAAAAGCTTTATAATATGTTTATTATGGGTATAACCATTGATGCGAACAGTTCATTGTTCTCCTTGAAAGATCTAATAAATTTTTGTCATAAAATACAACAGCCAAACTGGTTTAAAGATTTTGAGAATAAATTAAATAGTTCATTGAGTGGTGATGATGTTGCCTTAACAATCTTCAAAGACAGCTCTTTTAATAGAATTGTTAAAAATATTTTACAGCCTAAAAATCAAAATATTGTTTATTTTCTGCGTAAAGTAAATCTCTCTAAGAGTGACTTTTATATCACTAAAGATTTGGTTAAAATTATTGATCAGTCTTTAGGTCATATTAAAAACAAAATTCAAAAAGAGAAAGAAATTGGATCAAAAAAAGATTCATTTAAAACAGTGAAGAAACATGTTAGTGCTTTTACTGCAAGATACAGAGCAGAAGATGTTCACAGGATTGTTTTAGAGCGACCATACTTAGCTACTTGGTTCTCTTATGAAGAAATGATGAGGATTGCAGTTATTGATTTAAAAAATGAAAATCAATTGCAAAATAAACTAGAGGCTGAATACGGTTTGAGTCCTGAAATGATTGAAATTTTTGGTTTATTGAATACGAAAGAACCAATAGGGGAGATATTATATAAACTAATGAGAGATAAAAAGATATTATCTTTTCAGTTTAGTTTCTTCTTGGAAAATCGTAAACAAAGACTATTGTTACCTTTAACAAGTGTTCAAAATCATAATTTTTTAAAGGAATTTATGGCAATTGTTGCCAGAGACATAACCTATAAACAATTTTCTATTTGGTTAGAAGAAATTGAAAAGAAGAATGCTGAAGTTGTTTTAGATAGTATTCCTATTTCAAGGCTTGCTTTGCATTTATTCCTTCAGCCTGAAGGTAAGGTTTCAAAAAATGTTTTAAAAAGATTAACAAAAGAATCTTGGTTTCAGTATTTAACTCCTGAAATGATAGGTTCGATAAAAAAAATGGTATAAAAGAGTTAATGATACCCCTGATACAATATCAGGGGTATTTTTTATTAAAAACACAAAAACCCTAGGCTTTTACACCATAGGGTTTTTATACTTTGTCTCGAGACAAATACTATTTAACAGCGTCTTTTAGACCTTTTGCAGCACGGAATTTTGGAACCTTTGTAGCTGCTACTTTAACTTGTTCTCCAGTTTTTGGATTACGAGCCATTCTAGCTGCACGAGGCTTTACAGAGAAAATACCGAAGCCAGCGATTGAAACTTCATTTCCTTTTTTCATTGAAGAAACGATAGCATCAAACATCCCACTTACGATTTCTTCTGCTGCAACTTTAGTACCTCCCATTTTTCCATGTACGAATTCGATTAAATCTTGTTTGTTCATAGTTTTTTGATATTTGTTTATAATACTTTCGACCTTTTGTCTATAAATTACTTACCTATACATTATATATCAAGGGTTTTTTTAGGCAATAGCATTACAAAGAGTTTATTTTTTTGACTTTTTATTGAAAAATCTGTAAAATAAAATGTAGAAAATAAGAATTGAACTTTAAAAAACTTTTATTATGAAAAAAACAGTTTTAATTCTGTGCCTATTGATTGGTATTTTAGGTGCATTTGCTAAAAAAAGAAATGTTTTAGATATTCTTAAAAATAGAAAAGAAAAAAAGGCACATATAGTAGATATTAAAAACGTAGATTGGAAGAGAAAAAATGATTACGTTTATCAGATTGAAAAATTAGAATATACAGAATCCGTTCCTGTTTGGAGGAGAAAAGAAAAAGATACTATTGGTAAACCATCTAAGGTTTATAATTACATTGTAGACACTAATGCATCACACAATCCAGCATTTTTTGCTAGAGCATTTAGTCACAAGGACAATACTGTGACCTTAGATAGATATGAAATAGTAACGAAATCTTTATTTTTAGAAGATAGTGTTTGTTATCATTATATTGTTGCTCGTTTTTATTCAAAAGAAAACAAGTTTATTTTCTTTGAGTACAATGGACCGGCACATATTGAAGCTAAATTCTTTGTTCATACATCTTTCATATCTTTCATTTTTGGAATGATCGTTTATATTGTAATCGTTATTAGAGAATATGATATAGCTAGAGCGAAAAGAATGTCAGAATATTTTTATGTAACAAAAAGCCCTTCGTAATGAAGGGCTTTTATGCTTTTATTTAATTTTTATCTCGCGTATTCGATGATTCGAGATTCACGAATCATCGTTACCTTAATTTCACCTGGATATTTAAGTTCCTGTTCAATCTTGTTTGCTATTTCACGAGCCATGAGTTTTGCTTCGGTATCAGAAACTTTTTCTGGAGTTACGAAGATTCTAACTTCACGACCTGCTGATAATGCATAAGATTTTTCAACTCCTCCGAAACCATTTACTAGAGCTTCGAGTTCTTGCAAACGTTTCAAGTAGTTTTCTACAGAGTCTCTACGTGCTCCTGGACGGCCTCCAGAGATAGCATCAGCTGTCTGAACGATAACTGATTCAATAGTCTCATAAGGATAGTCTTCGTGATGAGATTTCATTGCAGTAATGATTCTCTCATCTGCTCCGAATTTTTGAAGGATACGCATACCGATCTCGATATGTGTGCCTTGAACTTCGTGATCGAGAGCTTTACCGATGTCATGTACGAGTGCTCCTGCTTTTGCTATTGCTACGTCTGCACCGAGTTCTTCAGCAAGCATTCCTGCAATGTGAGCCATTTCGATGGAGTGTTGCAATACGTTTTGTCCATAACTTGTACGGAAATATAAACGTCCGATGATAGCTACGATACGTGGGTCAAAATTGAAGATTCCACATTCGTATACTGCTTGTTCTCCTTTTTCTTTTATAATTTTGTTAATTTCTTCTTTTGCTTTTTCTATCAATTCTTCAATCTTTGCTGGCTGGATACGTCCATCGAGAATCAAGTTCTCAAGGGCGACACGAGCGACTTGGCGACGAATAGGGTCGAAAGAAGAGATAACAATTGTTCCAGGAGTATCATCAACGATGAGCTCAACTCCTGAAGCTCTTTCGAAAGCACGTATGTTACGACCTTCTTTACCTATAATCTTACCTTTGATTTCATTGTTCGGAATTGTGACTATCGTCGTCATTAATTCTGAAGCAGTACTAGATGCTAGGCGTTGGATAGAAGTAGAGAGAATGTCTTTTGCTCTACGGTCTAGTTTCTCTGTAGCTGAATTTTCAAGTTTTTGCATACGAACTAAAATATCTGCTTCGTATTTTTGTTCGATATCTTTCAAGAGTTCTTCTTTTGCTTCTTCAGCTGTTAGCTTTGCTACTTTTTCAAGTGCAGCTAATTTTTCAGCTTGAGCATTTTCTACTCTTTCTTGGATTTTCTTTATGTCTTCGACTTTTGTTTTTATGTTTTCTACTTCTTTGTCTATTTCGACTTGGCGAGCATCGAGGAGTTCATCTTTTTTGATAAGTCTCTTCTCTGTATCTTTGAATTCTTCTGTCTTCTTCTTTTCTTCTTCTTTGAGTTCAGCCAAAGTCGTCTCAGATTTTTTCTTTGCTTCATCTGTGATTCTTTGAGCTTCTTCTCGAGCACCGACCATCATGTCTTTGATGTCGATTTCGATCGAACGCTTTTTTCCTAAAGCGATGATCAAGCGGAGATAGTATCCTATACCCGCGCCTAAAAGGAGTGCACCGACTCCGATCAAGATTATTGTTAATATACTCATAAGCTTTGTGTCAGCTTATAAGAACACACCATTAATTTGGCATTTCTCTAGTTTTTTGTGGTAGTTTTTCCTTACCAGCACTGATATTTTTTATAAAACTTTTTGAAACTTTCAAGATTGTCATAATTTAACGATATATTCCTAAAAACCAATGTAAATAAAATTTCTAAATCTCACACTTTTAATATACCAAAATAAGCCCATATTGTCTATGGGTAAAAAATAGGGGATAAAGTATTTATTTAATAGGATTTTTTGATTTTGTGACTATTTCGTCAACGATTCCGTATTTTTTAGCTTCTTCGGAATCCATGTAGAAATCTCTTTCGACGTCTTTTTCTATTTGCGCGAGAGTCTTGCCAGTATTTTTCGCTAGGAGTTTGTTTAAATTATCACGAGTTTTTAAAATATGCTTTGCAGAGATAGCGATATCTGTAGCTTGTCCTTCGACACCACCTAGAGGTTGGTGAATCATAACTTCAGCATTTGGGAGAATATATCTCTTACCTTTCTTTCCAGCAGAGAGAACGATAGCAGCACCAGACGCTGCCATACCTACGCAAAATGTCGCGATGTCTGGGCGAATGTGATTCATTGTATCAACGATAGCCATAGTAGAAGTGACAGAACCACCAGGGGAGTTGATATAGAGAAAGACATCTTTTTTAGGATCTTCACTTTCTAAAAATAATAATTGAGCAATAATAATGTTTGCTGTGTGGTCGTCTATTTGTCCGGAAAGGAAAATAATACGATCGCGAAGTAAACGAGAGTAAATATCGTACGCTCGCTCACCAAACTGTGACTTCTCTATTACTGTAGGTATTAACATAGCTTTATAATATACCGAAACACCCTCTAAATCAACTGACTCAATTTTATTGACATTGGATGATATTATTGTTAATTTAAAGTCAGATTTAACTTACATTAAAAAAACAAAAAAAATGAGAAAAATAGCTTTTTATTTCGGAATTGTACTAATTTTAGTTTCATCCATCATTGGTGGAACTATGCACGGCAAAAAAGACAATGATTACTCAACACCCTTAATTGTATTGGCTGTTGGTCTGGTTTGTCTTTTATTTAGCTTAAAAGGACGTTCTTCAGAAGAAGAGATTCTTGATGAGGAAATAGTAAAATGCAAAAAAAGAATTTTAATTTCAGTTACAGATAAAACTGGTATTGAAAAGTTCGGACAGCTTCTTTCTATTGGTTATGAAATAATTTCTACTGGTGGAACACTAAAATATCTAACAGAGCATGGAATTCCATGTATTCCTATAGAAGATATTACCGGTTTCCCTGAGATGATGGATGGTAGATTGAAAACATTAAATCCATATATTTTCGGTGGAATTTTAGCAGACACTTTTAATAAAGAACATTTGGAAGTTATTGCTGAAAATGGTATCGATTTAATCGACATTGTCGTAGTAAATTTCTACGACTTTAATGCTGATAAAAGAATGGAAAAAATCGACATCGGAGGTCCTTCATTATTGCGTGCAGCTTCAAAAAATGGAACTTCAGCTATTCCATTGATTGATCCGGCTGATTATGATGAAGTAATCAAAGCAATCATTAAAGAAAATGATTGGCGCGATGAAGAAATTGGTACATTGATTCCAGATGGTATAAGGAAAAGACTTGTTCTAAAAGTTTTTAGAGCTACTTGTCAGTATGACAGAGAGATCTATCAGTGGATGGAAAGTTGTAATTCAGATGAAAAGAACTTTTTTAAACAATAGAAAAAACCCTTCACGGCTTAGTAAAGCAGTGAAGGGTTTTTTATTTTAGATACAAAATATTTAATAGATTGATTATTTTTAATTTTATGGTAATGTATAAATAAATTTGAATTTTTAAAAATAAAAATATGAAGACAATAAATAGATTCGCTTTCGACAATGATGGAACATTGATCGATTCACAACTACCTTTTCATGCTACAGCTGAAGCTAGAATTTTAGAAAAATATGCTGGATTAATAGTAAGTCCTGAAGAAATTTCTGAAAGATTCGCTGGTATGCCTACTGTAAAAGTATTTCAAGAGCTTGCTCCTTGGTATAGAAATCGTAATTTTCTTTGGGCAGAAAAATGGAAATTAATGGGGGAAATGACCAAAGAAAATCCTGTGAAATGTTTGCCTGGTATGTATGAATTAGTACATCTTTTGTGGGAAAGAAATATCCCTATCTCTGTCGCTTCTGCTGCACCACCTACATGGATAGAACAATCCCTTTTTGGTGCGGTAAAAAGTAATTCTACTATTCCAAAGATTAAATTAATTGATATGTTTAATTTAATCTTCTCTGCAGAACAATGTAAAAATCCAAAACCACATCCTGAAATTTTTGAAACTGCAGCTAATGCAATGAGAGAAACTGAAGGTAAAACATTTGTAGTTGGTGATGGAAGAAGTGATGTCCTAGGAGGATTGGCTGCTAATTTCGAAGTTCTGTATTTATCTAGAACAAATACAGAGTTTGATTTAAATGAAAGAGTAAAAAGGTTTACTGATTCATTGCAGTTAACACAGTATGTTTACAATAATTTATTGTAAACAAAAAACCCGCAACGAATGCGGGTTTTTATTTTGGCTATTTTATTTTTGATTTTCCAAAAATTGAAATACTTTTTCAGAAGCGAGGACATTTTCAGTATGTAGTCGAGCACTTTCTGGATCAGCGTCTTTGTAGTGTTCTAGAATATGTTCTACTTCGTGTTCTATTTCTGATTCTTCCGGTTTCAGATTTTCCTTTTTTGCTATTTCTGCGAGCACGAGAGAAAGTTTTGATCTTTGTTCTCCATCTTTACTAAATTCTTTTCTTAGATCATCTTCTGTCTTTTTCAAGTGACCTAGATAATCTTCGAACTTCATTCCCATACGAGCGATGTCGTCTTTCATACGAGCTAGGATTTTATTTGTTTCTAGGAATATCAATAATTCAGGAACTTCCATTTCAGAATCTTCAATAATCTTTTCAATAATTTTAATTCTTGTTTTTTCTTTTAGATTATTTTCTTTTTCGAGTTTCATATTGTCACGGACTTTTATTTTAAAGTCTTCGACATTTTCAAAAGGTCCCATAGCTTGTACAAATTCATCATTGAATTCTGGCAGTACTGGTTCCAATTCCTTTTCTCCTTCTTTAGGTTCTACTCCTTCAGCTACTTCTACTTTTGGTGCACGAGCTGTGCGGATGTCTAAAATAACTTTTTCTAATTCTTCATCAGTGATATTTGTATTTTTTTCTTCATCAGTGATTCCAGAAATTATTTCTTTTGAGATTTTTTTATAATCTGCGAGTTTTACTTCTGGTAATACTGCTGTTTTTATTTTGAAAGATAATGGATTATTACGTCCGAGTTTTGTGATAGTTATTTCTGGTCGTCCAATAGCATCTATTTTATTTTCTTCTAATAATTTTGAATATTGTTCACTGAGTGCTATTTCTGCCATTTCTTCTAATATTTTTATTTCAGGAATTTTAGAGATTAAAATATTTTCAGGAGTTTTACCTTTTCTGAAACCATCTATTTCTACGTGTTCACCTAGGTGCTTTAAAGCTTTAGGATAATATCCTTCAAAAACTTCCGCTGTAATTTCACCTTCTATTTCCAGTTCACTTTTTGGTAATTTGTTTATTTTTATTTGCATAATTTTATATTATATTTATTGCTTCATTTTGTCAAAAAAACAAAAATCCCCCGTTCGGGGGATTTTTGTTTTTGTAATTTTTAAATTTTACTATCGATACTATTTAAATCTGTACTATTTAAATCTGTTTCGAGGTTTGTTAAATCGGCGCTTGTTTTATTTTGTTGAACTGTCGCACCAACATTTGTATTTACTGGTTGTTCCATCTTTTGTTGAACGTTAGTATTGTACAAATAAATTCCACCGATAATTAATATTATAATTATAACTACTGAACCTATTAATGCACCATTTGATTTTTTATCCATTTTTATTTTTAGTTATTTATTAATAATAATTATTGTTGAGTTGTTGAAGCATTATTTTCTGGTGTTGATCCTTCTGTAGAGCCTGTTGCGATTCTTAATGATTTAATAGAACTCTTTAAATCTTGTCTTGATTGTTCTAATAGATTTCTAGCATCACGAGCAGTTAATTTTATTGCAGCGAACTGGTCAGCTGTGATTGTTGATCCGTCTGCAGGTACAACTATTTCTGCTATTTTAGCTTTTGCATCAGCAAGGTTTTTAACAGAACTATCTAAAAATGTTTGAGCGTCTGTTGTATTTATACCTGTTGCAGACAATTCAGTTATTTTTGCAGAAACTTTTGCTTGGATTGCTTCTAAATTTGAAACAGCATTTGCAAATCTTTGTGTTTTCATTTCTTCAGCATTTTTTCTGAAATCACTTCTTTGTGCTAGTGTTGTTGCTTTGAAAGTAGCCTTTTTAGCTTCAACTTCAGTTTTGAAAGCATCCATTCTTGTTTTAATTTCTGTTTTTAATGCTGTTCTGTCTGATTCTATTTTTGCTTTTAAGGCATCTTTTTCTGCTTGAGTCATTGCTGGGTTTGCTTTTAATGCTTCCATAGCAGCTTTGTTTTGAGCTTTCATGTTTACTATGTCTGCTTGGTTTCCTGATTTTAAACCTTCACGCTCATTCTCAATTTGAGAATCCATTCCACCTTCTGCTTCTTGGATACCTTGATTCATTCCTTGTCTTTGTTGTTTTAAAGTTTCAGCTTGAGCTTTAAAAGCATCTCTATTTACTTTATTATCTTGTCTCATTTGACCTAAACCTAAATTTAGACCACCTCCTTCATTTTCATTATCTTCTGCATGAGCAATACCTACATATGAGATTGCTAAACCTAACACCATTAATAAACCTAAATATTTTTTCATAATTTTAATTCTTATAGAATCTCTTTTTCTTAGAAATTCTATTACTTATAATAATAATTTTAATAATTAATAATAGCTTGACCCACTATCATTATACACTATATATGACGTTGTGATTGTGTAAATCTTACACTATTTATAGTGTACTTTAGTTAAATGAAATATAGATGAATTTTTATAGGCATTCTAGAATAAAGGTTTGACTTTTTAGCTTATGTATGATATATTCTGTTTAGATAAACGTTTTTTAACATCCCTAATAAATGAATCAATCAACAATAACAAATCAGAAAAATTCCACTTCAAGTGGTTACAGTAGACAGTTTGATTTACTAAAAGAATCGCATATCAAATTAAATATCCTTGGAGTGCCTAATAAGGATCAGCGTGAACTTGAAAAAGGGTGGGCTACCTTTAATTATTTCAATGAAGATGAATTGAATCGTGCACAACAGTTGTTTTTGTCGATCGGAGTTGAGTCTATAAAACGAGAAGACAAAAATAACAACTTGTACTTTGCATTACAATACTTCAGGACAATTCCTGTTTCAAAAGCACCAGTACAAAAAAGAGTGTTCGAAAGTAATTTACACATTCCTATTTTTATCTGGTTGGTGAAAAAAGTGCTTCGTAAGTCATTCTTTACTGAACCGGTTGATGCAGAATTTTTTTCAAAGCCAGCTCGTATCAAGATGTTATTTCATGAATTCGAAGAAATAAAGCTCGACATGGAAAAACGTTATGACATTGTTTGTCTTGCAGCTATGAACGACATCAAGCATGTGGATGTGTGGATTTTGAAAAGCGAAGAAGCGCGAGTAACATATTGTATGTATCGTCAGTTGGGTGATTTTTCTATTGTTAAGTTGTCTGGAATATTATCTGATCCTGAAAAATTGAAACAAATACGATCAGGAATTGAAAGAGACAATTTAAAAGTAGATATGCGCAGACCGTTCAAATCCAAGGTAGACAAGATCAGGAACAAAATGGTTAAAAAAGAAACAGTAGAAAAAAATGCTCTTGCGGCAGAAGTACGAAAAGCAATACGCCAATCCGGTATTTGTAAATTAAAATCTGATAAACCACTTTTAAAACGTGAAATGTATATGCAAATATTTGTTATAGCAGTAGACAAGGTAAAAATTACTGTTTCAAATAGGACAGAGAAGCAAAGAGTAAAAACAATCAAACGTTTGGAAGTATATTTACGGAAGACATATCCACAAGCCGCCGTTGTAGAAATTATTACTGAACAGCAGACACAGTTATCGGTAAGTATTTCTGGATTTTTGAATCAAAGTTTTGTAAACAAAAAATCAACAGCATTGGTTCGAAAAGAAAAAAGAGAAATGCAAAAAAAGCTAAATCTGTGGATTAAACAGCTTCCTGAAGAGATGCACAGACAATTCCTTGAATTTATGGGTGCAGGCCTTTTTGGTATAGATGAAGCAACAGCGGTAGAGATATTGTCAAAAGGATTTTCTTTTGTACCTAAAAAGAAGTATCTGAAAGCTTCTCTATTTGCTAAACCAGAAAAGTTAGTTAAATTCATAGAAAGAAACAAATAACAAAAAACTCCTCACGAGATAGTGAGGAGTTTTTATTTTGTCTTTTAGTCTAATTTTGGAGCGTAGTCTTTCTCATATCTTTCCTGGCATTCTTTTATTATCTTTACAGCTTCATCTGCTTCAAAGAATCCTAGAGGTTTACAAGTACCAACTTTTTTCAAATGTTTATAGAATTCAAAATAGTGTTCTACTTCTTTTGCCCAATGTTCACCGAGGTCATTATAACTTTTTATATGATCCATTCTCTTATCATCTGCGAGTACTGTGATTATTTTATCATCACGTTCACCTCCGTCTTCGAACTTCATCACACCGATGACACGAAGCTCTGCAAGTGATCCGGGAACTAATGGTTCAGTTACGTTTGCAATCAAAAGATCGAGCATATCATTGTCTTGGTCCCATGTTTGTGGAATGAGTCCATAAGCGACAGGATATGCAAGTGAAGAATATCCGACACGATCAAGTTTTAATTGACCTGATTCAGTTATAAATTCGTATTTATTAATTGAATTCGCATTTATTTCTACTAATCCATTAATTATATTTTTACTTTCATCTGCAAAAGCCGGCAACACATGTTGCAAGTTAAGCATGAATTTTGATGGTTTGTGATTTATATTTGCCATAAGATTATTTTCTAGATTAGATTTATAAAATTATTCTTATTTATCAGTATCTTCTGAAACTTCTTCAGATAAATCTTCGGTCATATTTACATTTTCTCCATCAGTAGAGGCAACTTCGCCACCTGTACCTTTGATGTCGATTCTCCAACCAGTAAGTTTCGCAGCGAGGCGGACATTTTGTCCTCCTTTACCGATAGCGAGTGAGAGTTGGTCTTCAGCTACTTCGATAACTGCTTTATGTTCTTGTTCATTTACTTCTATAGACAAGACTTTTGCAGGAGATATAGCATTTGCAACGTATTCTTTTGGATCAGCTGACCATGGAATAATGTCCACTTTTTCATTTCCGAGTTCACCTGTAACGGTATTTACACGAGTTCCTTTTTGACCGACACATGAACCGACAGGGTCGATATGCTCATCATTAGAGAAAACAGCCATTTTTGAACGACTTCCAGCTTCACGGGCGATACTTTTTATCTCAACTACGCCACTTGTGACTTCTGGAGCTTCTACTTCAAAGAGTTTTTGAAGGAATTTAGGGTGTGTACGAGACATTCTGAGGTTGATTCCACGAGGACTTTCTTCGACAGAGTACAAATAAGCCTTTATTCTTTGGCCTCGGCGGAAAAATTCACCTGGAATTTGCTCTTCAGCAGGTAAAACACCTGTTGCACGGTTAAAATCAACGTAAATATTGCCTCTTTCAATCTTTTGGACTACTCCAGAGACTATTTCGCCTTCTTTTGTACCATATTCATCCATAATAGATGTACGTTCTGCTTCACGAATACGTTGAATTATGACTTGTTTAGCTGTTTGAGCAGCAATACGTCCATAATCATCTTTCATTTCAAGAGGAAATATCATTTCGTCGTTTAATTCTACCCCTTTTTTCATTTTTTTAGCATCTTCTAGCAAAATATGGTGTTCAGGGTTAAAACGAGGACGTTCATCACCGTCTTGTTGGACTGAGTATTCTTGCTCTTCTTCACCTTCTGCTGGTTCTTCTATACGTACAATAGACTCATCTACTACGATTTTTACTTGGTAAAAATCAGTTTGACCAGTTTCCATATCAAATTTTGCACGAACTATTTGACCTTTCTTTCCGTAATCCTTCTTATAAGCAGCAGCCATAGCTTGTTCGATAGCTTCAATTATTTTTTCTTTTGGTATTTTGCGCTCTTCTTCGAGTTGTTCGAGAGCTGACTTCATTGTTTTTAGATCTAACATAATATTTTTATATTTACATTAAAGACGACTATTAAATTTTTTAAAAAAATAAGCCCGTTTCATGACGGACTTGTATTTCAATATTACTCTATTTGACGTCAAAAGTCAATGTTTATCCACAACTGTATTTTTTATATTGTTATTTTATTTTTTAATAGTATATAATATATATATTATGATATATGATAAAAAGAAAATAATTAGTTTAGTAGCATTAGTAATTATTATTATTTTAGGAGTCTCTATTTATTTTTTAAATTCTAAATTTAAAAATCAAACAAGCAACAACACAAACCAAGGTTTAACAGAAGCACAACGTACTCAAATTTTAGAAAATCTAAAAAGCCAATCTGCAAATATGAAACCTTTGTCTGATGCTGATAGAGCAAAAATTTTAAAGAGTTTAAGTGGAACAACAACTAATAAGCCTTTGACAGACGCTGAGAGAGCACAAATTTTAAATTCTTTAAAACAATAAAAAATTTTTAAACAAAATATGAAAAAAATATTAAAATCTAAATTTGCGCTAATAAGCTTGTTGTCTATTTCTATTTTAATATTTTCTAGTTTTTTATTTAGTAAACACGTAGAAGCATCTGTTTCTTTTAATTTTGTTACTAAATGGGGAACTATGGGTTCTGGTAATGGTCAGTTTAATATGCCCGTTGGTATTGCTGTTGATTCTGGTGACAATATATATGTTGGTGAAAGATACACAAATAATCGTATACAAAATTTTACTTCTAATGGAAACTTTATTTCTTTGTTTAATTCACCAAATGGTAATGGTCAATTTAATTTGAGTGATAATGGTGAAGCTATGACAGTAGATCATCATGACCATGTTTATGTTAGTGGTAATAGTGCGGTTAATGAGTTTGATACTGCGGGTCATTTTATAAAAACATTTGGTTTTGGTGTTTTAGATGGTAGTAATGTTTTTCAAATTTGTAATGCTGGATCTACTTGCCGGGATGGTATAGATGCTGGGTCTAATTTAGGTTCATTTAGTGGAGTAGGACATATTGCCGTTGATGATCAAGATAATGTCTATGTTCCTGATTGGAATTATAATGTTATCCAAAAATTTACTCCAACAGGAACTCCTGTTTTTAGATTTGGTGGAAATTTTGATACCACAGTTAGTGTCGCTATTGATTCTAGTGGAAATATTTATACTACTGATTACACGATGTATGTTCAAAAATTTGATTCAAATGGAAATTTTATAACGAGTTGGGGTGGATATGGTTCTGCTGATGGACAATTTAATTATCCTTCTAATATTGCGATAGACTCAACAGACCTTATTTATGTTTTTGATAGTGGAAACAATCGTATTGAAGTTTTTGATACTGATGGAAACTTTATAACAAAATTTGGTTCTAGAGGTTCTGCTGATGGACAAATTCGCGGTGTAGTAGATAAGGGTACTATTGCTATTGATTCTCATGATAATATTTATATAACTGATTTTTATAATTATCGTGTTCAAGAATTTACAAAAGTAATTTCTCAAAATCGTTCACTTTCAGTCCCTCCTAAACTCGAACTCCGTATCGTAGATAATGCTAGTGCAAATACAGCAGGAGTAATAAATACAGCAGATAATACAGCTTCAGCTCCACCTGCTACTGCTGCAACTAGTTTATATTTATCATCAAGTAATACAACACAAGGCATTAGTATATATTGGGCAGGTGATACTTTAGCATCACCAAACAATACACTCGATCCAAACAAATGTAGTGCATATACAGATGTTTCTGGAAGTTCTTGGAGTTGGGGTGGTCCTGCATATACAGGAACATCTATTGCTCCTACAACTGTCTGGAGTACTCCTATTGTAGATCATCCAACTATTCCTACTACATATTATGTTTCTTGTGCTAGTTCTGTCGGTGGACCTACATTAATTGCTTCTATTACTGTTACTCCTGCTATTGTAGCTCCTACACCTAGTACCGCCCTCAGCCTCCAAATCGTAAACGGAACTTCAGCTCCAGTATTTAGTAATTCAAACAATACAACTCCTACACCTTATCCTACACCAATGACTATACCCTTAGGTTCATCTATTGATATTTCATGGGCAGGTGATACTTTACCAAGGTGGTGGTAACTGGAACTGGGGAGGACCTGCATATACAGGAACTTCATTTGTTAACAACATTTACAGTACTGCAATTACTGATACACCAACTGTTCCTACTACTTATTATGTTTCTTGTAACAGTGCTGTTGGGGGGCCGTTGCTTATCTCTTCAATATTAGTGACTCCTACTTCAGTAGCTACTGGCGACGTTCTTGTTTTGAAGGTTACAGAAAGTAATACTACAAATACAATTTCTAATCCTGCTACAACAACAACACCTGTCCCCGTGGATCGATCTATAAGTGTTGCTCAATCAAATGGTGTCAGTATTTCATGGGCAGGTATTCCTTCTACTCTTTATTATCCAAAATGTTTTGCTGGTTCGTCTAACGGTGGTTCTTGGTCTTGGGCTGGTTGGAATTCTGGTGGTGCTACGTTACCTTCAAACTTTAGTCCTATTATTATGGATCACCCAACGGTTCCAACTAAGTATTATGTTTCTTGTTCTGATATAGTTTCAGGCACAACTTATTCTTCTGAAATTATCGTAACTCCTGTTGCTGGAGCTCCAGTTTCTCCAGCCCTCAGCCTCCAAATCGTAAACGGAACTTCAGCTCCAGTATTTAGTAATTCAAACAATACAACTCCTACACCTTATCCTACACCAATGACTATACCCTTAGGTTCATCTATTGATATTTCATGGGCAGGTGATACTTTACTTCATTTGTTAACAACATTTACAGTGCTGCAATTACTGATACACCAACTGTTCCTACTACTTATTATGTTTCTTGTAACAGTGCTGTTGGGGGGCCATTATTGCAATCAACTATTATCGTAACCCCTGTTGCTGGATCATCTGCATCTCCAGCTTTGAAACTTCGTATTGTTGAAAATAGTAATATTTCAAATGATATTATAAATACAGCAACTAATGCTAGTTCAACACCTGCGACTTTACCTATGACAACTGCTCAACCAGGTTCTGCTATTAGTATTTATTGGGCAGCCGATGATACTAGTACTCTTTATTATCCAAAATGTGTCGCTTCTTCATCTGCTTCCAATAACTGGAACTGGGTAAGCGGTTGGACTGGTGCTACTATTACTCCATTAGTTTGGGGTGGACCTATTTCTGATAGTCCTACTGTTGCTACTACTTATACTGTATTTTGTCCTAGTCAAGTTAGTGGTCCAGATTTAACTGCTTCTATAACTGTTACTCCAAAAGGAGCAACAAATAATACTCAAAGTTGTACAGGAGCTTCTTCTGGTGGTGCTTTGACTGGTTGGGCTTGGTCAGACAATGTCGGATGGATTAAAATGGATGGAGTTGTCTACGATACAGCTGGTAATTTTTCTGGATATGCTTGGGCTGATACTGTAGGATGGATTAGATTCGGAGGTCTTTCTGGTTGGCCATCTGGAGGTGGAACTCTCTCATCAAATGCTGTTCTAAATACTACAATAGGTAAAATAGGTGGTTGGGCGCAAGTTCTGTCTATGGCTGGTACATCACCTGACTCTGAATCTTTTGATTGGGCAGATGGTTGGATTAGTCTTTATTCAAATGGAACTGATGTTTCTACTCCTTATACATATGGTCCTGCCTTTAATCTATCTACTGGAAATGCAATAACTCCTTCTTATGCATGGGGTGGAAATGTAACAGGTTGGGTTGATTTTTCACAAGTTCGATTAATCCCTTGTACTGTAAAATCAGCTAAACTTGAATTAATGATAAAAGACAATTCAAATCCAACAAATACAATTACTGCTACAGCAAACCAAGCTCCAAATGGTCCTAATGCATCAGGAAGTGCAACTTTAGTTATAAATTCTGCTCATAGTTTTGATATTTCATGGGCAGGAGATGATAGAACAACAATGTTTTATCCAAAATGTACTGCTTCTACAAGCAGTCCTTCTACTAATTCTTGGACTTGGACTGGTTGGCTTTCAAACACTGGTGCTACTATTACTCCACTTAGTTGGGGACATCATATACAGAACACTGATCAAATTACTTCTACACAAAAGTATGTAATTACTTGCCCTAGTCTTATTTCTACAGGAACTACACTTACAGCTGTTATACAAGTCAAACCTATTATTTGTGATGTTGGTTCAACAGATCCTGCATGTAGTAATACTTCTGATGTTTCAAGTTTAAATATAAATGCTCCACAGAATGCTTGTGGTGGTGGTCATTATAAACCACTATTAATCAGTTTGACTGGACACGGTGTTACAACTGGTGCTCAATGTACAGCATCTATTTCACCTGCCTTGAGTATAAATAATCATCCAGAATGGACAGGTAACTTGAGTTATTCATCTGTTCCAAATAGTTATATGCTTGCTTTTCCAAGTAATAATACAAATAATACTATTCCTTATACTCTTAATCTAAGTTGTCCAACTACTGCAGCCTTACCAAACCCAGCAGATACAAGTATTAGTCCAAACCATCCAACTGTAATTAATTTATTATCAACTCAAGACTGTAACCCTGGAATCACAGAATTTTATCCAACTTATCCTTGTGTTAATCCTCCTATAGGTGAAAATGTTCCTACTATGCAAGTAAATGTGTCTGCACATGGAATGAGTTCTTGTGTTGTTACAGATACTGTAAATGGTCATGATTATCCTGTTACTTTTAATCAACCTGGTATGGGAACAGCAACAGTAGATGTTTTTGGAAATAATCCAAATTACACTTTATCTTGTACTGGAAATGATAATGGTACTTATGTTAATACTGATTTCACCGATGCGAATGGAGTGCCACTCAATGATTTTACAATAGAAACAACTGATCAATGTTCGGGAACAAATCCAATTATTCCACCAAAACCAAGACCAGTTTTCATTGAGAGATAGCATTAAAAAATAAAAAGTCGTGATATAATTAAAAGATAAATAAATTAAAAATTATTAGTTAGCATTATAAAAATATATGAAAAAAATTAACACCATCTTGTCGATAAAAGTTCTATTACTCATTACAGTTTTTGTTATGAGTGCGGTCTCAGTTTTTGCTTTTGGTCCTACTGGTCCAGCACCTACAAACAACGTAGAAGGTCCACTAAATGTCGGTCCTGCTTTTCAAGAAAAAACTGGAGCATTGCAGGTGGATGGAGATATAAGTGGTGGAAGTAATTTGTATCTAGTAGGTGGTGAAAATGCTCATGGAAATATCAGTACAGATAGTTCATTTAATGCCGCTCCTTTAGCAGGAGTAGGCCCTAGACCTCTTTGTGCAACTTCGAATGGTACAATTACAGTTACTGGATGTATCACTAGTACTGGTTTACCTGTAGGTTTGACTAGTGCTAACTTGAACGAAACTCTTCGTTGGAATGGAACTGCATGGATAAATACTTCTGTTTTGAAAACAACTACAACTGGAATAAATGTTACTGGAGGAATAACTACTACTGGTAATGTTTTGTTCGGTGCTTCAACCACTCCTTATACAAATAATACTGTTGGTGTTTATGGAAGTTCTGTTTTAACAGGAAATGAAAGTGTAGGTCATACATTATTTGCTGATCAAGCACAACTAGGTGGAAGTGGAACAGGACATAATCTTACCGTGTATGGAGATGTTATTGTACCACCATTGAATCCTAGTGGAGTGGTTAAACCTTTGTGTATAGGTACTACAGGAACTCTTACTATTGGATGTCCACCTATTGTTATTCCAGCGTTACCTGCACAAGGAATAATAGGAGGTCTTTTACCTACTGCTTTAAATACTCAAACTATAAGATTTAATACAGCAGCTTCAGGTGGTCCTAAATGGGAAGCTTCTTCAACTTTAACTAATAATGGATCTAGTATTTTTGTAGGAAGTTCTGGTACTAATGCAAACTTGTTTGTTTATGGAAATCAAGTAAACTCGGGAGTCATAACAAATACTTCTTATGCTCTTACTGGTGCACCTATAAGACATTTATGTGTTGATTTAAATGGACAATTTACGATGTCTTGTCCTAATAACGGATCAGTAGGTGGAAGTTTACCAGCAGTTGGATCAGTAAATAATGTTTTAAAAAACATAGCTGGTGTATGGACATCTTCCCCTATTGCTCAAGGTACAGTTGGAGGAAGTCTTCCTACTGGTGCCATTGGCCAGGTTTTACATTCTAATGGAGCTGCATGGCTTGGAACAGGTGGTTCCTTAACAGAAGATGCAAACGGTGCCGCAGTAACTGGAACTTTTATAGTTTTGAATAATGCTACTACAACTTTAACTGGAAATCTTACCACTTCTAGAAGCGTATCTTTAGGTATTCCAGGTTATCATGTTACTATTCCGGACTTGTCTTGGACTGGTAATGCCTATCCTTCTGGTAGAGTTGTATGTACTAGTCCTGGTGGAATATTAACTTCTAATTTATTTGGCGGGGCTTGTCCTAGAGGAATACTAGATGGTTTATTACCTAGTCCAGGTGCATCAGGCACAGTTTTGACTAGTAACGGTTCAGCATGGCAACCTGCACCTTTGCCTGTACAGTTACCTCTTTCTGGTAATACCTCTGGAGATGTTTTGACATGGAATGGTGCTACAAATGCGTGGGTTCCTTTTGCTAGTGGTTCTACTGATGGCCAAACTCTTCGTTGGAATCCAAACAAATTTGCTACAAACCAAGGAGGATGGGAGCCTACGATGTGGCTTTCTGATAATGCTGGTTTTACGTTAAGTACTTCAAATATTTTTATGGCTGCCGGTGATACTCAGCTAGGTCTTAATCCAAGTAATATAACTTATATTGCAGGTAATACAACAGTCGGAGGAACTTTAGGTAATCCTTTAGGTAATCCAAATGCAAGTTTGACTGTCAATGGGAATACAACAATTGGTACAAACGGTCATAACAATTCTTTGTTAGTTAATGGTGGAACTTTAACAAATACTTTATATTCTTGGGGAGAAACACACTTAGCTTTTAATAGTGGAAATGTTTTAGTTGGAGATGTTACTAATCCTGGTTCTTATAATGCAAGTTTGTTTGTTCGTAGCCTTGAAGGTCAACCACAACCAAACTGGATAACAGGACCTATAACAACTGTTTGTGTTGTTGGTAGTGGATCAAATGCAGGCTTAGTTATTCAATGTCCACCTCCTGTGCATAGTACTACTCCTGTTACTTTTTCTACAAATGGAACATGGACAGTACCAGCTGGAGTAACTTCAATAAACCTAGAATCTTGGGGTGGAGGAGGTGGTGGAGGAGGTGGTGGAGGTGAAGCCGGTTTTTGGCGTCCAGCAAGTTACACCCCTTGGGGTGCTGTTGGAAGTACTGGCGGTGCAGGAGGAGGTGCTGGAGGATACACAAAAGTAACTATACCTGTTACTCCTGGTCAAACTTTTAATATCAATATAGGACAAGGTGGTGTAGGAGGTATGGGAGGACCTTCTCAAGAATTAATAAGCCCTGCTCGTGCTGATTCTTGGTATATGGGTTCAAACGGTGTTAATGGTACAAATACTACAGTTACAACTACACCTTTGGTTTATCCTACTACACCTATTACAATAATAGCTGGTGGTGGACAGGGTGGTAACGCTGGATATTTTCCATTTGTTACAACTGGTAGTGCTTGGTCTACTTCTTTTAATAATAGAAATAATTTTCCAACTACTGGCGGTGCAGGAGGAACTGGATATAATTTTGGACAAAATGGTAACGATGGAGGTGCTACTGGTGTTGGAATAGGAGGTTCAACGATATTTGGTTCTGCGAACTCTTATGGTGCAATTGCTGATTGGTCTCGTTTTACTGATGTAAATGGTAATTATTTAAGTGGTAATCCTGGTCTTTTTCAAAGTAATTCAACAGGTCCAGTAGCTATTGGTACTCCTGTTGTTGTTTTTAATATATCTTATATAAACAATCCACTTGCCAGTGCTCATGGCGAAGATGCTTCTTTTTATGGAGTAGGTGGTGCTGGTGGTGGTCCTGATTATTCACGTGGACATGGTTACAATCGTACTGTTAATCAAAATAACATGTCATTTGTTGGTGGTGCTGCTGGTGGTTCAGGTGCTGATGGTTATGTGAAAATTACTTACTAATAATTTTTCTAAAAACACTCAACTTTTTAGTTGAGTGTTTTTGTTTTTACACCCTCTCCTTAATAAGGAGAGGGTTGGGGTGAGGTGAATTTTTTTATGATATAATTTAGTTATGCAAATAAATGAAGAGCAATTAATAAAATTTATTTTAGAATCAGGTTTATTAAATAAAACTGATCTTGAAAATGCTCAAAAAAAATCTCTAGAAGGAAATATAAAATTAAGTGATCAACTTCTCTCTGAAGGTAAAATTTCTGAAAAAGATTTAAAGAGAATGGAAGCAAGTGTTTTAGGTATTCCATTTGTTGATTTATCTGGCCAGAAGATTGATCTGGATGTTTTATCTATGATTCCGGAACCTATTGCACGTAATCACAATATTATTACATATAGAAAGAATGATAATACTAGTCTCGAAGTAGCGATGCTCGATGTAGAAGATTTACCCGTTATTGATTTCATAAAAAAGAAATCAGGATTAAAGATTTTGCCTAGACTTACAGATACTCCGTCTATCAAATTCGCCCTCGTGCAATATAGAAAAAGTCTCGAAGCAGAATTTTCTGATTTGATAAAAAAAGATGCTAGTGCAATAAAGAAAAATGATAAAGAAAATTTATCTGAAGAAGAAAGACTAAAAGAAATGGCTGAAGATTTGCCTGTGGTAAAAATAGTTGATTCGCTTATTTCTCATGCTGTTTTACAAGGTGCTTCTGATATACATATAGAACCAGGGGAGCATGATCTGACTGTGCGTTATCGTATCGACGGTATTTTGCACGATGCTATGACTTTAGAGAAAGAAGCCGGCAGTGGTATTACAGCTCGTATTAAAGTTCTTTCAAACTTGAAACTCGATGAAAAGCGTTTACCTCAAGATGGACGTTTTAAAATAGAAAATGAAGGACAAAAAACTTCTTTCCGTGTTTCTACTTTACCAACTTTTTATGGAGAGAAGACAGTTATGCGTGTGCTCAATGAAACTTCTCATGGTTATACACTCGAAGGTCTAGGTTTTCATGGTGACGGTTTAGAATTGATTCATAATTCTCTAAAGCAGAGAACAGGTATGATACTCGCTACTGGTCCGACAGGCTCTGGAAAAACAACTACACTTTATACTGTGCTCGATATGCTCAATAAACCAGAAGTAAATATTTCTACAGTAGAAGACCCGATAGAGTATCAAATGCCTAGAATAAATCAGACACAAGTAAAACCAGAAATCGGTCTTACTTTTGCAAACGGTTTGCGTACACTCCTTCGTCAGGATCCAGATATTATCATGGTGGGAGAGATTCGTGATGGAGAAACAGCATCACTCGCAGTGAATGCGTCTCTTACAGGTCACCTCGTATTATCTACTATCCATACGAATAGTGCGGCTGGCGCTATTCCACGTCTGACAGATATCGGAGTAGAAGCTTTTCTTATTGTCTCTACTGTAAAAACAATTATTTCTCAGCGTCTTGTACGTAAACTATCTTCGAAAGAAGGAAAATATTTTATGTCAGCAGATGAAATAAAATCATTAGCAAAAATTGTTGATCTAGAAAGGATGCTCGGATTCTTGAAAGCTGAAAAGTTGATTGCAGGTGATATGACATGGGAAAAAATACCTATGTATAAACCGATAAAAACAGAAGAATTCCCTGATGGTTACAAAGGGCGTCTAGGTATACATGAAGTTTTAAAAGTCAGTAATGTTTTAAAAGAAATGATTATCAAAGGTTCATCTACAGATGAACTCGAAGTTCAAGCCAAAAAAGAGGGAATGATGACGATGTTAGAAGACGGTATTTTTCAAGCCGTAAATGGTCTGACGACTATAGAAGAAGTTTTGCGTGTTGTTTCTGAATAGTTATAAATAAATGATATTTACTTATAAAGCAAAATCAAAAAAAGGAGAATTTTTTGAAGGCAAGATAGATGCTTTTGATCGTTTTGCTGCTGCGAGAGAATTGATATCTCAAGGTAACATGCCTTTGTCTATCTTTATTCAATCTCATCAAAATGAAGCGATAGATGATCTTTTTCAAAAGATTTTTGGGAAAGTAAAAATGAGTGAAAAAATTATTTTTACTAGAAATCTAAGTGGAATGTTGAAAGCTGGATTATCACTCTCTCGTGCTATTTCTGTTTTAGAAAAACAAACAAAAAATAAAACATTTGGTAATATTCTAAGTGCAATTCATACTGAGATAGATAAGGGCGAATCTTTGTCTTTTGGTTTAGCAAAATTTCCAAAGGTTTTTTCTAAACTTTTTGTTTCTATGGTAAAGGCAGGTGAAGAATCTGGAAATTTATCCGGATCTTTAATTGAAATAGGTATTAACTTGGAAAAATCAAATGCAATTACTAAAAAAGTAAAAGGTGCACTTATGTATCCGGGAGTTATTCTCTCTGTGATGGTATTGATCGGAGTATTGATGTTGATGTTCGTTGTTCCGACACTTTCAAAAACATTTACTGAGCTCGGTGTTGATTTACCCGCTTCTACAAGACTCATAATCAATACTGGTAATTTATTTTCTTCACATCCTATTTATGCATTTTTAGGTATTTTTGGAATTGCAGGATTATTGGTTTTGTTTTTTAGAGCAAAAGTAATGAAACCTATTTTTGATAAGATTGTGGTGCGTCTACCTATGATCGGAACTCTCGCAAAAGAATTAAATACTGCTCGTACTGCTCGTACTTTAGCATCGCTTATAAGTTCTGGAGTTCCTATCACTCGTGCAGTAGAAATAACAAGTGACGTTGTTCAAAATATTTATTATAAAGAAGTTTTAGCAAAAGCGAAATCAAGTGTAGAAAAAGGAGCTCCATTTTCTGCTGCTTTTAAAAATCATACAGAACTTTATCCTATAATGGTGGGTGAGATGATGGAAGTAGGTGAGGAGACAGGTAAACTATCAGATATGTTGCTCGAGATAGCTATCTTTTACGAAGGAGAAATTGAAAATAAGACAAAAAACCTTTCTACTATTATTGAACCATTGCTGATGGTTTTTATCGGAGGTGCTGTAGGATTCTTTGCTATTTCTATGATATCACCTATGTATTCTATTATGGATAATATAAAATAAAATTATGAAAAAAATATTTAAAAAAGACTTTGTAAATAAAAATTTAGTAAAAATTATTGTATCCCTTATTTTATTTATGGCGATAATTATATATTCTATTTTTACATATCATAATTATCGTTCAATGCAAAATGCTGTACAAACTACACTTGAATCTATAAATAGTGCTCATAATAAATCTTTTTCTTCAATAAATTCAGACCCTTTTGGTGTTCATTTAGAAAAAAATGAAATAATAATTTTTTCAGGAGAAAATTATTATACTAATAATAGTTTAAATGAAATTTTTCCCATAAAAAATGGTGCAAGTATTTCAAATGTAGTTTTAAATGGTATTAGTTCTAATTCAGGAGATATATCTTTCCAGAAAATTACTGGAATTCCAAATAAAACAGGAAATATAAATATTACAGTGGGTAATAAAACTAAAGTTATAAATATAAACTCTATAGGTCTAGCTAATATGAATTAGTTTTTTAATTCTTGCCAAGATAGTATTTGATACTGACTAGAAGTAAGAGGGAAACTAGGTGGTGGTGCATATAGTAGATTTCCATCATAATTAATATTTCTAGTAGAGTATCCAGAACTCGCAGGACTACCATAAGCAAATCCATATCTGAGATTTGAAGCTATCATTCCATATAAAGTGAGACTAGATCTGAGTACATAACTAGCATTACAACTAGCTCCTACATAGTAAAATCTACCTACAGAGTTGTGTTGTGCCATTAATGCACCATCTATTGTTAAAGTATTTGCACTGACCATGCCTACATCTACTCCGCCTTGAGCAACAATACCTAGGGAATCGGTACCATCAAAATTTGTATATAATAAATTATTATTTATTATTATATTTTTATATAGTGTTGTGTCTGATGGTTCTGGTAATGTAGCTGCAACAATAGTTAGACGTGCCCCATTTATTTGTCCATCAATTACAGTATGATCTTGAAGAAAAATTACTCCATTGACTGGAAATGGATAGTTTCCTTGTATGCTTTCTGAATTTACACTCCAAGTCAAACCTAATGGATTTGATGTAAGGTCAACTGTGCAAGCATTAGGATTTCCTGGAAGTGGAACCCAACTATTTATTTTATATAAATCAAAAGTATCATTTGTTTTTAAAACTATATGATATCCTACAAAACCACTACCAGCTGCGTCTCTATAAAATCCATTTGTAGTTTGAGCTGCTGTTTTTAAAGTAGCTATATCATTACTAAAACCAGAAAAATCAATTAATGGTACACTCATTTTTCTTCCAGCAGCAAATACGTCTGAGTGAGCTTGAAGTGTTCCATTTGGTGCTGGGTCTTGAGTTGCGACACAAGTGTGTACTCCATATGAACTAGATGTACATCTATCACTATCAGTATCTGTATATGTAGCAGCACCACTACTGACTAAACTATGAGCAAGACCGTCAAAACGAATGCCTCCATTTACACGAATAGTTCCATAAACTTCAGTACCTACACCGAAACGCATTGCTGCATTTCCGGCAAAAGAATTTTCAGCAACTGAAGGTTTTGATACTCTACTTTCTATTATTCTTTGTTGTGTCATATCAGCAGTAGCTTTTCCTACTGATTTTATTTTAACAAGTGTAGATCCTGTTCCTGGTGGAGTAATAGTTAAAGAAAATTGCCCCACTGTATTTCCGTCTTTATCGATCAGAGAATGTACATATGGGCCTGATGTACCAGTACCATCTTGAAAATCTATTGAATTATGAGCTAAATGCCAACGATAGTAGTCTATACCTGCTTCTGCTGATTGTATTGCTTGTTCACGGTTGAATGTTGTTTTACCTGCTTTTAAAGTAGTTGCCGCCCAGCTAGCAAGAGCAGAAATCATAATTACAGATACAGCAGCAAAGACTACTAATTGTAATAATATTGATCCTTTATTTTTATTTTTAAAATTTTTAAACATTATAAATTATCTTTTACATTTCTAAGTGAAATTTGTGTGGTAAATGTAATTGGAGCAGGTGGTAGGTTTGGATTATCATCTAATGTAAGTGTTATTTTTACTAAACGTACAACTGAGACGTCGAGAGGAATAGTCAAAGCAGCTGTTGTTCCATCGTAATTAGTATCATAATAATTAAATATTGTAGCTGTATTTGTTACGTTTGTAAGGAGTGTAGTAACTGTTTCTGTTCCTGTATAGCCTAAAGGTGATCCCGTTGGAATCAATGTTCCTTTTTGCAAAGATGACCCATTCATAAAATATCTGATTCTTTCTTTTAATCCATCACCATTTATGTCTGAAAAAAAAGTAAAACTAGTAGCACTGGCTTGGTTTACAGCATAGGATCCATTGTTTGCAGCAGATGCTGTACGTATTTCAGCCTCCATCATTTTTATTGCCTTTTTACCTGCAGCCACATTTGTGAAGCCTTTTGATATTGTCGAGTTGTAAGTCCAAATATTTCTAGCTAGTAATGTTAAAGCTATTAAAATTATAACAAATATGGCAGTACTTACAGCCATTTCTATTAAAGTAAAACCCTTATTACTATTTCTTTTAAGTCTTTTTTTCATATTATGGTGTTAATGTTACTATTTGATTTTTCCATGCAGTCGAAATACTCAAAGCACTGTTTGTGTTTGTTTGATAACCTATTTTTGAAACAGTCAAAGTATATGTTCCGCTCGCAAGTCCATTCCAAAAAGTTTGTCCTGGTGTAGCACATGCTCCACTGTTTGTTGTTTTTGTTTGATTAAAACCTGTTTTTGTTAATGTTACTGTTGCTCCATCTATTGGGATATTATTTGCGTCTTTTACAGAAACTAAAAGTGCCATATTTACGTGCGGTACAGCTATTAATTGCAGAGAAGCTGTTGTATTTGGACTAAGTGAAAAAGTTGGTAGTAAACTTGCTCCAGCTAGATCATAAGAAGCTGATGTTAACAATGTAGAATAAGTATCCCATTCTAAGCTCGGTACAGACAATATACCATTAGTATCAGTAGTAAAAGTGTGTGCTGTATACTTTAAGACTGATGGTGTACCTATTAATTTTGCACCAGTTAGAGAAAAACCAATACTAGGAGTAGCTACACAAGAAGCATTTACAGTAGAAACATTTAAAGTACTTAATCTGTCGATAGCAAAACTTAGTTGTGTTGTTTGTCCTGCAGTAACAGTGGAATCAGGTTTTACTGGTGTTGCTCCGGCAACTCCACCTATTGGATAAGTTTGGTCTTGAGAATATCCTGCTTTCGTAGCTGTAATGTTGTATACGTTTGTTCCTGTTGGTGCATCAACAATTTTAAACCATCCTGTATTGTCTGTTGTTTCATCTATTGTTGTTGTGGGTGAGGTATGAGTATTAACAATATGTATAGCTGCACCAGGAATAGAAACACCGCTTGCATCTATTACTTGCATATTTAGAACCCCATTTGTTGTTAATGTTTCAAGGGTTCTAGGAGCTATTAATGTTGTAAATCCCAATGGATTAAAGCTTTTACATCTAGGACATGTTATATCTAGATCTGCGAGCTTGTAGTCAGCAGGAGAGGTGTCATTCGGACTTCCTCCAAAAGTTCCATCGAAAGGGTCATCGATACTTCTGATTGTTGTTTGAACATTGAAAGCAAAACCATTTCTAGTTAATGTTTGAGTTCTAGGAATTTTACCTACCGGTATTCCAGCTACTACTCCTACATTGCTATAAGGTAGATTCCTTATTATTTCGAATTCTTCGTTGGCTAATGCTGTAGCTGTCACTTTTGCTTTTGAAGATATTACAGCAGTCATTAATGTATCAAAAACTTGATAACAAGCAAGCACAACAATAGCAAAGACAGCAACACCAATCATTGTTTCTATTAAAGTAAAACCATTTTTCCTGTTAGATTTGGAATTCATAACTTATCTATATTTTATCATATTGTGATATAATTTGTCCTATGAATAAAAAGATTATTATTGCTAATTGGAAGATGAATCCTTTGTCTGCAAAAGAAGCTATAAAAATAGCAAAAGGCACAGATTTAAAGGGTGTGATTTTATGTGCTCCTACGATTTATTTAAAAGTTATTAAAAAAGTTATTAAAAAAGCTAAACTCGGATCACAAAATGTCTCAGTTGAGAATCCTTTGTCTGGAGTTGGTGCATTTACCGGAGAAGTTTCAGCTAAAATGCTTTATGATATTGGATCTAGATATACTATAGTCGGTCATTCTGAAAGACGTGCTATGGGTGAGACTAATCAAATAATAAATAAAAAAATTAAAGTTTTAATAGATACTGCTATTACACCAGTATTGTGTATTGGTGAAATAGAAAGAGATGAGAATCATGAATATTTAAATATTGTTAAGCATCAGATAGAAGAATGTCTATTTGGTTTAAATAAAAATTTATTATCAAAAATAATTATTGCTTATGAACCTGTTTGGGCTATTGGTAAAAATGCACTTCGTGAAGCAACACCTGCAGAATTTCTAGAAATGAAAATATTTACAAAGAAAGTTCTAGTAAATATTTTTGGAGATAAAGTAGAGATGCCAGCGATGCTCTATGGTGGTTCTGTGGATGAGAAAAATACTAGATGGTTTGCAATAGACGGGGGAGCAGATGGTTTCCTTGTCGGACGTGCGAGTTTAGACCCAAAGAAATTTAAAGAAATTGTAAAAATATGCGAAACATTAAACAAATAAAAAATTTAAAAGGTAAAAAAGTTTTAGTGCGTGTTGATTTCAATGTGCCGATAAAAGATGGAAAAGTTGAAGATAATTTTAGAATACAAAAAGCCTTACCAACAATAAATTTTTTATCTAAAAAAGGTGCAAAAGTTATTTTGATTACTCATTTAGGTAAGGGTGGAGAAACATTGTTACCAGTTTCTAGGTCTTTGAATAAATTTATAAAAGCTAAATTTGTACCAGAAATTATTGGTAGTAACACTACAAAATCTGTTGCTGATATGAAAAACGGGGACGTTATTTTACTTGAGAATTTACGTAATGAAAAAGGTGAACAAGGTAAAGATAAAATCTTTGCTATGAATTTAGCAAAACTTGCAGATATCTATATAAATGAAGCTTTTCCTGTGTCTCATCGCGAAGATACTTCTATTGTTTTATTACCAAAATTACTACCAGCTTATGCTGGATTTCAATTAGAGAATGAAGTAAAAAATCTTTCAAAAGCGATAAAAAACACTAAACATCCTTTTCTATTTATTCTCGGCGGTGCAAAGTTTTCTACAAAAATGCCTTTGATTAAAAAATATTTAAAACTTGCTGACCATATATTTATCGGTGGGGCTTTACTAAATGACTTTATAAAAGCTAAAGGTTTCGAAGTAGGGCAATCTTTAGTCGATGAAAATAATTACGGTATAGATAAAATAATTAAAAATAAAAAATTAATTATTCCTGACTATGTAATTGTTAGAAATGGAGATGGAGTAATGATTGAAAAAACTATAGCAGACATCTATAAAGACGATACTATTTTAGATGTTGGTATTGAATCAGTAAAATTACTTGAACCAATTATAAAAAAATCAAAACTTATTCTCTGGAATGGGCCACTCGGTAAATACGAAGATGGTGGAGCAAAAGCTACAAAAGAAGTTTTAAAAATGATATCTAAGACTAAAACTGAAAGTATAATCGGGGGAGGTGATACTGTAGAGCTTATTAATGAAATGAAAATGGAAGACAAATTCTCTTTTGTTTCTACTGGAGGAGGCGCAACATTAGATTTCCTTGCTAACGGAACTTTGCCAGGAATTAAAGCATTGAAATAAATTATTTAATCTCTTTTGAAATAAGTTCTGCTATTTCTTTTTTTTCTTTGTCTGTATAGCCTTCTTTGCTGTGCCACATATCTAATCCGTCATTGTCGTATCTAGGTATTATATGTATGTGTGTATGAAAAACTCTTTGTCCTGCGGCATGATTGTTGTTCATGTGAACATTTATACCATCTGCTTTCATTGTGGTTTTTATTGCAATACTTATTTTTTTAGCTATTTTTATTATTTCAGATAAATTTTCATCAGAAGTTTCATATATGTTTTGAGAATGCTCCTTTGGAATTATAAGAGTATGACCTTTGTTTATAGGCTCTATATCTAGAAAAGCTAGAACCTTATCATTTTCATAGATTTTGGTGCAAGGTATTTCACCTTTTATTATTTTGCAGAAAATGCAGTTATCCATATGAATTTATTATATATTATAAAATAAAAAAACGGTACTATGTACCGTTTTTAATTTTTCCTTTTCTTGAATCTATTTCGTCTCTAATTTTGCTAGCTTTTTCATAGTTCTCTTTTGTTAGTGCGTTTTGAAGAATCTTTTGAAGATTTTCAGTACGAGCTTTTTTGAAATCTTTTTCTTCTATATTATCTCCATAATATCCTAGTTTTGAAACAGATTTAGTTATTATGATGGGTATTTTATAATGTATAGAAAGAATAATAGCATGGGCAATAATATAATCTGCTTCATAGCCACATATATCAATTTTTGCATATAATTTACCCTCACTATTTTTCTTAATATTTATACTAAAAATATCAGCCTCAAGCGTCTCAAGAGTATTACCCAAAGAGTAACTTATATCACATGTACCATTTTTTATTTCAGATTCAATTTCTGTTGTATATAAAAAAGATGTTTCAATTTCTAATTGAAATGCACTTGTTGGTTCTTTAAGAATAATAATATCTAAACTATTATCTTCATCGTCATTTTTAATGATTTTGAAATACTCCATTTCACGTTTCATGACATTTAGTTTTAAAGGTTTATATCTATTACTATAATAGTACTCATATTTATTATTGTCAAAAGTATTATTAGTTATTTTTATGTTAATATAATCCTATGACTAGCTCAGAATTACTCGATAAATTACTCGAAAAAAGAGGTTTACACACAAAAGAAGACAAAGAAAGTTTTTTAAATCCTAATTATGAGCGGGATATTTTAGACCCTTTTTTGATGCGTGATATGCAGAAATCCTGTGAACGTATTTTATCTGCGATACAAAACAATGAGAAGATTTTGATATATGCCGACTACGACTGTGACGGTATACCAGGAGCAGTTATTTTAAATGATTTGTTTGAAAAGTTAGAATACAAAAATTTTGATGTGTATATTCCTCAGAGAAATTCTGAAGGGTATGGTTTAAATACTGAATCAGTTGAGAGAATGAAAGAAGACGGAGTGAAAGTTTTAATAACTATCGACCTCGGTATCACAGCTATAGAAGAAGTTGCTGATGCACAAAAGCACGGTATCGATGTGATCGTGACGGATCACCATTTACCTCATGCAGAAATTCCAAAAGCTTTTGCAATTTTAAATCCAAAGTGCGATGACTATCCAGAAAAAATGCTTTGTGGTGCTGGAGTGGCTTTCAAATTAGCGCAAGGATTTTTAAAATATTTGAAAGGATCAGGGCTTTCCTTTTCTTCGCCTGCGGAACTCGCTTCGCTCAAACAGTCCTCGGTGTCAGAAAAGCAAATCCCTACTCCTTTTATTCCAATAGAAATTCAGGCTGGCTGGGATAAATGGCTTCTCGATATGGCAGGACTCGCAACGCTTTCAGATATGGTTCCACTTCTCGGAGAAAATAGAGCGATAGCGTATTTCGGTATGAAAGTTTTAAAGAAGTCTCCACGCCCAGGACTGAAAGCACTTTTGCGAAAAACAAAAATTGCGCAAGAATATCTCACTGAAGATGATATCGGTTTTATGATTACTCCACGATTAAATGCTGCGTCACGTATGGATGATCCACGCAGAGCTTTTGAATTACTAGCAACGAAAGATACAGCAGAAGGGGAAACACTTGCGAACCACCTTTCAAATATAAATGATGAAAGAAAAAATCTTGTGAAAAGTATTATGCGAGATATAAATAAAAAATTTGAGAAAAGAGAACACACAGAAGTCATCGTCATCGGTAATCCTACATGGAAAGTCGGCGTGCTCGGACTCATTGCTGGGAAAATTACAGATGAATATAAACGCCCAGCCTTTGTGTGGGGACGAGATGAGAATGATGTTATAAAGGGTTCCTGCCGTTCTGATGGCTCGGTATCCGTCGTAGAACTAATGACTGAGACAAAAGAGCATTTCACAGAATTCGGTGGGCATGAGGGCGCAGGAGGATTTTCTGTTCATAATGATAAGATTCATTTCCTTGAAGAAGCACTTTGTAAATCTTTTATAAAAGTTTTTGAGAGCGGGAAAAGGCAAGACCTTAAGGGGGCCCAAGGTCTTGCCTTGAGGAGCGATCTCACTTTAACTCTCGATGACATCAGTATGCAGAATTGGAAAGAAATAGAAAAAATGGCACCATTTGGACTCGCGAATCCGAAGCCAATGTTTTTATTTGAAAATATTCCCGTTACGGCTATGAAAAAATTCGGCAAAGCTGAGGAGCATTTGGAATTTATGTTTACAAATTCTCGCGGACAAAAGATAAAAGCTATTTCTTTTTTCTCTACACCTGAATCTTTTACAAAAACTCCTGCTGTCGGCGAACCAATATCACTCCTCGCCACTTTCGACCTTTCCCGCTTCGCCGGTCGTGTCGAACTTCGTCTCCGAGTGGAAGATATTATTTAAGATAAAAATTTGTTATAAAAATAAATGTTAACTACTTCTGCTATCGCTGAGTTATTTAACATTATATGCCTTGGCTAATTTAAAAGTTTTGACGGCATCTTTTAGGTGAATCTTTTTTAAATATTCCATAAATTCTTTTGGAAGTGGGGAAGGACCGACCCAGACACTTCGCTGGATCATAACATAACTAAATTTTTTCAAATGCCAGCGGAACCACTCTCTTTCCGCTTTTTGTGTTTCAGGAATATCAAACATAACAATTAGATTTTTAGGTGTGTCTTTTGAAAAATGATTCTCAAATTGACTCAATGATTCCGCTTTCTTTTTCATATAATTTTTCCCTGTAAGAGTAATATGCCAGCCTTTGTCGGTATTTTCAATCAGACCCTTTGTTTTCATATAAGAAAGCGTCGAACGCATGTTTCCATAGGATTCATTTTTGAATTTTGGTAAACCAAAAATATTTACTTTTGTTCCTTTATAGGAAAGGGAAGTATTTTCCAGGGTTTCTAAAATTTTTTCTATTAGTTTCATAACTTAATTATATTATAAGTTAAAATAAATGTTAAGTCTTTTTGCTATAGCAGAGTTATTTAACATTTTATATTTTGATATGGTATGTTTGACTTTAAATACAAAATATTTTACAGTTAAATAAATTGTAAAATATATGTATCATGAAAAAAATAGCAAAGTCCTTTAAATTTCTTTGGTGCCCTCTCCAGAAATTTTATAAGTTTTTTCACAAAGTGAAATCAAAAAATAGAGGAATTAAGTATGTAACTATTATTAATACTGGTCTAAAAAATGAACTTGGAGAAGTTATTTTTGAAACTGGTGAAAGTGGAGTTACATATATGACTGAACCAAAAGTAAAAAAAGCAGAAAAACAGTTAGGAGATTTTAAAAATTTTCTTAAGAGGGTACAAAAAATACCATCAAGAAATGATCCTTTTTGGTTCGAGCGATTTAATTAAAATTAAAAGATCTGAATAAGGTCTTTTTTTGTTTCTAAATATAATAATGTTACAATTTAGAAATGTCAGAAAAAGTAATAATTTATACAGATGGGGCGGCGAGGGGGAATCCGGGTCCTGCGGGATGGGGAGCTATAGTTATTGATGGTAAAAAAGTACACGAGCTCGGTGGAAGGTCAGACAAGGCTACGAATAATCAAATGGAACTTTCAGCACCTATTGGCGGACTAAAATATTTAAAGAAACATAAAATGTCAAAGGGCACCTTTGACATTGAAATATTTTCAGATTCAAAATATGTGATTTTGGGAATTACTGAATGGATTTTTAATTGGCAGAAGAATAATTGGCGAAATGCTGCGAAGAAGCCAGTGGTGAATCAAGAACTTTGGGAAGAGCTTTTTGAACTCACAAAACTTTTCAAAATAAAATGGACTTATGTGAAAGGTCACGCAGGTGTTGAATGGAACGAACGCGCAGATGTGATAGCGACAAGTTTTGCCGATGATGAACCTATTAAATTAATTAGTCACTAGATTATGCGAAACAAATTTACTTCATATTTATTAATCATATTAGTAATTGTGACAGTAATAAGATTTTATATTATTTTTATTAAAAAAAATCCTGACATAAAGTTGGGATTTTTTTCTGGCACGAGTGTGATACAAGACGAGTCGGATATAAGAGAGACGAATCAGAAACTAACGGTGGAAATTTTTACTCCTCAAAGTCGGACCTTTGGCTCCCTTAAGGACCGACCTTTTCCCGTAAAAATTTTAATCACGACCGATTTATTTACTGACTATAAATACGGAGATGAAATTAAATTCTCCGGGATGCTCGAAAAGCCAGACAATTTTGAAACAGATCAGGGGAAGATTTTTGATTATATAAATTATCTGAAAAAAGATGGGATATATTTCTTGATGAAAAATCCTAAAATAGAAATACTTTCTAGGGGTAATGGAAACTTTTTAAAAAGTATTTTATTTTCTGCGAAAGAAAAGTTTTTAGAAAAGATGAATAGGGCAATACCCGAGCCTGAGTCACTCCTAATGGGTGGGCTGATACTCGGAGAGAAGTCTTCTTTCTCTCAAGCTCTTCGCCAAAGCTTCGTGAATACAGGCACGATACATATCGTCGCGCTTTCTGGATACAATGTCACCATTGTTGCTGAGTGGATTATGAAAATATTTGGTGCTATTTATTTTGTGCCGAAAAATTTTGGAATTGGTATGGGAATATTTTCTATTGTTCTTTTTGTTTTGATGACGGGAGGAAGTAGTACTGCTATCCGAGCGGGGATTATGGCTGTGCTTGCACTTTATGCGCGCGCGACCGGCAGGAATTATGATGCCGGTCGCGCGCTTCTATTCGCTGGAATCATTATGATTTTAATAAATCCATTACTTCTCGTTTATGATGTCTCATTTCAGCTTTCATTCCTCGCCACTATCGCTGTGATATTTTTATCACCGAAACTCGAAGAATATTTTTACTGGATTAAATGGGCTTGGCTTCGCGATATCGTATGTGTGACTTTTTCTGCTTATGTTTTCGTCACACCATTTATTCTCTATCAAATGGGTAATCTGTCCGTCATCGCATTACCGGCAAATATTTTAATTTTGCCTTTTATTCCACTTACTATGATCCTCGGTTTTATTACAGGGTTCCTTGGTCTCATTTTCTTTTCGCTAGCTATACCATTTGGTTATATTTCATATGCATTTTTGCATTATGAACTCGGGGCAATAGCCTTCTTCTCAAATCTACCTTTTGCATCTTTCACCATACCAAATTTCCCACTAATTTTAGTAATTTTAATTTATCTATTTTTCTTTTATAAACTTTTTTGGAAAAGCATTAAGAAATGGTTGAAAACTAATTTTTTTTCGGCTGCGTAACTCGCTCCGCTCAAACAGTCCTCGCTGTCAAAAAAATTGTTTCCACCCATTTTTATTTTTTAGCGTTCAAAAAATTTTTTTCAATTACTTCCCAATTTAGATTTTCAAAAAAAGCTTCTACGTATTTTTTCTTTTCAGAAGTAGGGTAGTCATATACATATGCATGTTCCCACATATCGATAGCGAGTATCATGTCGCAACCATTGAGCTGACCGAGGTGTTGTTCGTCTACCCAGCTGGCTAGAAGTTTATCTTCTTTTTTGTCATACCAAAGCACAGCCCAGCCGATACCACGAGTCATAGCAATATTTTTGAATCCCATCATAAATATTTCAAGTGACATACAATCGAGATTTATTTTTTTAGCTAGTTCACTTTCAGGATTGAGAGCTTTTGCTCCACCAGAAAGGGAATTGAAATACACTTCATGATTTCGCATACCATTGTATTCGAAAGAAAAACGGCGGAAGAGTTCGGCAATGAGATAAGAATTATCTTCACCATTTTTAAACATCCCTTCAGACAAACTACTCATTTTTTCTATATTACTATTTACGTTTTTTACATAGCCACTGTAAAGTTTTAAATGTTCTTCGATATTTTTCGCACCGATACCTTTTAATTCACCGATATTAAATTTTTGTTCTTCAAATTTTGTCATAATGTTTCATTTCGCGAGATAATAATTTTCTCAGGTCCTCGGATCTCGCCTCCGGTCTTAGGACCATCGGCGCCAGACCATTTGAAAATTATTATCTCGCTTCATTTATTAATATGGTAAAATTATAGCATGTTTCGGAAGTATTTTTTAATTATTTTCGTTGCCTTTCTGCTGATATTTAATATTTTTCTAATTTATACAGAATATCAAAATAGCCATAGAATGCTGACTTTTGCAGCCTTAGACATAGGTCAAGGGGATGGACTATTTATCGAGTCGCCGAGCGGTGTACAAATGCTCGTGGACGGTGGGCCGATACATAAGATAATGGCTCCACTAGCAAAAGTAATGCCACTTTACGATAAACATATCGATGCAATTATGATTACGAATCCTGATGCGGACCATATCGGTGGCTTTATCGATATTTTGAAAAATTATGATGTGGGCTATATTATCGAGCCGGGGACTTTTAATCCTTCGAAAACTTATGCGACAGTTGAGCAACTCGTGGCTGAAAAGCATGTGAAGAAAATAATCGCTCGAAGAGGAATGAAATTAAATCTAGGCTCTGGTGCGTATGTAAATATTTTATTTCCAGATCGAGATGTTTCTACCTGGACGACGAATGACGGCTCGATAATTGCGCGACTTAGTTATGGAAATAATTCTGTAATGCTGACGGGGGATGCGACTCAGTCTACTGAAGGGATTGTGTTAAAAGACAATCCAGCCCGACTTTTAAAATCTGATATTTTAAAAGTCGGGCATCACGGCTCTCGCACCTCAACTTCTTCCTCATTTGTAAAAGCCGTCGATCCTACATATGCCGTCATATCTGTCGGTAAAGATAATAAATATGGACATCCACATAAAGAAACCCTTGATACTTTAAATTCTTTTAATATCAAAACCCTTCGCACCGACTTGCTAGGTACAATAATTTTTAAAGGGGATGGTATTGACTTTAAACTATAATAAATGTATTATCCAGTTTAGATAAATTCAATAATAAACACGGGCGAATGCTCTTTAAAAACCAAAAAATATGAAAAAATTATTTATGATGCTTTTAGCATTTTCATTTTCTTTTAATGTTTCAGTTGCTGCACAAATAAAATCTCTGTATGAGATGCTTGGTAAAGATTTACCTGCTTATGGAACACCAGCCCGTACTGCTATGGCGGTAGAGGCTGGAATAACTTCTGGTTATATAGGAAGTTATGATCAAAACCAAAAGATTGCAGAATTTTTGCAGTCTAAAAAGGTTACAGTAAAAAATACTGAAATTGAAATGGTAAAAAATTACTGTTTAAAACTTGAAAAAAGTGTAGTTGTTCCTAACGTAAAAGGAGAACAAAATATTAAAAAGTTACTTTCTACTAATGTAAAAGAATCTATAGCTAATGCAGAAATAAATTCTATAGATGTTCGTATTAATGTTGATGATTATCAATCTATGCAATGTGACAGTCTTTTAATGTTAAGTATTTCTTCTGTTGTTGCAAAAAGAACTTCAGATGAAGAAATACTTAAGGCTGCTGGAAATAAATTTTTTACTGATATTAGTGTAAGGCAAACTTTAATATATTTATTAGGTAAACAGCCACATGGTGAAAAGGGGATATTGGCTACGAATAGCAATAGCAATATTTTTTATGTAAAAAAAGTAGATGGAAGTATTTATTATATTTCCCTTGGATGGTCTACTGATTATGGTGGATGGTATTTGAATTATCATGATTGGATAACTCCTACTGGCAGTGAATGGGAATATAGAGGGGACAAGGTTTTTTCTTTTGTCTATAATCCTAAAAATCCGTTAACCTCATTTGAGGATTCGGAAATGCCGAGCAAGAAAAAATTCATAAATTCAATTTTAGCGAATAAATAAGTTTATTATAGATATAAACAACAAAGCCCATCTCAATGAGATGGGCTTTTGAAGTTTTATTTAATGATTCCAGCTTTCTTTAATGTTGCGTATGCTCCATTCTTTGTTAGTGTTCTCATTCCTTGAGTAGAGATTTCTAGATTGAAAGTCTTACCGAGTTCAGGAACAAAAACCTTCTTCTTTTGAAGATTTGGGTATTTGCGAACCATACCAGTAGGATTGAACTTTGTCGCACGAGTGCGGTTAGAGTATCCTCCTGCCATAATTGAACCTTTTTTAGTTATTGGACAGATTTTTGCCATATATTTATTGTTTCTATATTTCTATAAAAGTATTTTTATGTTATCATAACAATGTATTAAATGCAACTTATGGACACAACAAACACAATTTTTTATATAGTGATCCTAATAATGTCAGTGATTATTCACGAAGTTTCTCATGGTTTTATGGCAGAGAAATTCGGAGATAAAACTGCCCGATTTGCAGGCAGACTCACACTCAATCCTATTCCTCATCTCGACTTATTTGGTTCTATAATTTTACCAGTGCTTCTGATCATTACTCATGCAGGATTTCTATTTGGTTGGGCAAAGCCTGTACCATATAATCCAAATAATCTGACTAATCGCAAGTGGGGGACGCTCGCAGTAGCGAGTGCCGGGATAATTGCGAATTTATTTATAGCAATTATTTTTGGAGCCTTTATTCGTCTCGGAGTTTATCTTGATTATACTAATCCATCTTTCTATTTTATATGTGGGCTTATTTCTTTTGTGAATTTGCTTCTAGCCTTTTTCAACCTTATGCCTTTTCCGCCTCTTGATGGTTCAAAAATACTTTTTTCATTTTTACCAGCACGCTTCGCTCGTTTTGAAGATATATTAGAAAGATATTCAATTATTATTTTCTTACTATTTATCTTTTTTATCTGGGACCATATTTTCCCTGGTATCTTTTATATTTACCATTTATTGGTAGGTTCTGCTCCAGTATTTTTTGGTTAAATATGTTTGCTGATACTCAGCACTTGCATTTTATCTATTAATATATTATATTGTCTGAAGTAGCCGATAGGGCTATTTTATTTACTAAATACACATTAAATGCCAACAGTTAACCAATTAATTAAAAAGAACAGAAAAACAACCCGCACAAAGTCAAAGGCGGTTGCTTTAGCTCGTGGATTTAACATCTTGAAAAACAAGCCAGTTTTCTACCCAGCTCCTTTCAAAAGAGGTGTTTGTACAAAAGTTACTACAACAACTCCAAAGAAACCTAACTCAGCTCTCCGTAAGATTGCCCGCGTACGTTTAACAAATGGAATGGAAGTAACAGCTTATATCCCAGGAGAAGGACACAATTTACAAGAACACTCAGTTGTCATGCTCCGTGGAGGACGTGTGAAGGACTTGATCGGAGTACGTTACCACATAGTTCGTGGTGTTCTCGATACACAAGGTGTTGAAAAGAGAAGACAAGGACGTTCATTATACGGAAACAAGAAACCAAAAGCAGCTAAAAAATAATTAAACATATATGCGAAGAAAAGTAACAAATAGAAATATAGTAGAACCAGATTTTCTTTACAACTCTACAAAGTTGGAAAAGTTTATCAACTACATCATGTGGGATGGTAAAAAAGAAACAGCACGTAAAGTGATGTATGCTGCTTTTGATATAGTCAAAGAAAAAACTGGTAATCCAAATCCTCTAGAAGTTTTTGATCTTGCTATGAAAAATGCAGGACCACTTACAGAAGTTCGCTCAAAGCGTATCGGAGGTGCAAACTATCAAGTTCCTCGTGAAGTTTCTCCTGCACGTCGCCTAGCTCTCGCTATGAGATGGATTCGTGATGCTGCTCGTAATAAGAAAGGCCAACCAATGGCTACAAAGCTCGCAGATGAAATAATCGCAGCTTCAAAAAACGAAGGTTCAGCTATCAAGAAAAGAGAAGATACTCACAAGATGGCAGAATCAAACAAAGCTTTTGCTCACTTCGCTTGGTAATACAAATTCTAAAGTCCCCGAAAGGGGATTTTTGTTATATATAATATATTTGACTTTTATTTTACTATATGTTAATCTTATTTTGAAACACTTAGTGTATAAAATATTTTTAAAAAAGAAAGAATAACTAGAAATCACGCCATGGTTTTTAGAACCCCTGAAGTACAAGACTTCGCTACTTTATCGTCTTGTATGGAGGGGGATTTTTTTTGACAATTTAATATATATTTTGTAACTTTAAGTAAATAAACAAATTGTTCTAAAAATGAAAAAATTAGTTATTATACAGTCTAGTAATCTCGATAAAAAAAGATCTGCTAGATTAGAAAGAGAGCCAGAAGTTTATAGTATAAAAAATATTCAGAATTTAAAAAAAGAATTAAAAAGACCTTATTTTGAATTGAATAATATAAATCTATACTATGGAGATTTTTTAGGAAATAGAATTGTAGCAAATGTTATTTCCCATGATTGGAATATTAAAAAGATTCCAGATATTAGATTAAAATACTTTAATGAATATGTTGATTTTAAAGTAGAGAAGGTAATCAATTTCATTGAAGAAATTAAGAATAATTCAGATACTGTCATGTTGGTACTAGATTCTAGTCATGCAACAGAAACAGTTGAAGCTTGTTCTATTAAATTTTTGAATAAAAAATTTAATAGAAAACAATTTCAATTAAAAAATGAACAAGCTATAATCTTTGATTTAGAAAAAAATACGTTCAAACATATTGTTCCAAATAATCAATAATACTTTTATTGGCTTAGTTGGGTGTCATGGCCCGTTGTTTAGTTTGTGATTAAGCCGAAATCCCTCATCAGAGTATTCTGTTTGAGGGATTTTTTATTTGACTTATATAGCTATATTTTGTATTGTTTAGGTAAATATAAACAGTTCTAAAAAATAAATAGAATGAAAAAATACTCAACAACACCGCTAATTATCTTAAAACTTGAGAAAGATAATAAAGATAATCCAACTGGTATGCAATTACGTATATGGTCATTAGATAATGGCACTACTATAGTAGTCCGTTTATTAGAACACGATGAAAGTGCAACTCAAGCCTTGTGGAATAAAAAAACCAATGGAGAAGTTAACGATTTTATCCTTGGTTTTCTTAAAAAACAAAAGATTATTAAGAAAATCTCAAACTGGCACTATGATAATGATATTTATGAAATAGTTCAAGAGCAAGATGAGTTTGAAGAAGCAGATGAATGTGTATATTTCTGCTGGAAAGTAAAATCAGAATTGATTAGTAAGTTTTAAATTATAAAAGCCTCATAGAAATAAGAGGCTTTTTTATTTGCAAAATTGAGGTACTTTTATTTATTGTTTAACATAATTATCCACATCTACGCTATAGCGTAGATTATAAATATAATATAATTAATATATGGTTCTAAATAATAAAAAGAAATACAAAGGGGTTTCTGTAAACATCTTTGGATTACCAAATTTAGATAATTCTAAAAAAGAAAATACTGAAAGTAAAAAAATTCCAAAAAGAATTTATCTCGATTCTTTTACTGCTGATTTTAAAGAGAATGCACCAAAGAATTTAATTCTTATGTATGATATTCCAGATAATATGAAAAAGCATCGGGATTGGTTTCGTCGTCAATTAAAAAGTTTTGGTTTTATAATGGTTCAAAAGAGTGTATGGGTCGGCCCATCACCATTACCAAAAGACTTTTTAGAATATTTGAAAGAAATTAAAATAGGGGACAAGTTTAAAACTTTTAAATTAGCTAAAGCTTATAAATTCTAATTAATTATTACTAATATCTTCAATCTACGCTATAGCGTAGATGAAATTTTGCTGTTTGACTTATCTCAGTATATTTTGTATTGTTTGGATAAATATAAACAGTTCTAAAAAATTATCTTAAAAATGAAAAGTGATAGTAGTAAGGTATCAAATACCTATATTGAAGAAAAACCGCTTGATGGAGATAGTGCCTTTTGGCAAAGATACGAAGAAGTAAATGAAAACTGCAAAAATCGGTCAAAAGAAAAAGCAAAAAAAGAAATTGAAAAAGTTCAAAGGAGACATGAGTTGGACTATCGTATGGAAGAAGAATTTTAAACGTTTTAAGCCTCGTAGAAATACAGGGCTTTTTATTTGCAAAATTGAAAGAAATGTTTTATATTAAAGGTATATAGGGCTTAGGCCTTTTTATTTTATTAATAAGTAATTATAAACAAATATTATATGGAAAGAGATTATCCACTAGAGAAAGTTAGAAATATTGGAATTATTGCCCACATCGATGCGGGTAAGACAACTACAACAGAACGTGTGCTTTATTACACAGGTGTTTCACATAAAATCGGTGAAGTTCATGATGGAGAAACAACTACAGACTGGATGGAACAAGAACGTGAAAGAGGTATCACTATTACTTCTGCTGCTGTTACTTGTTTCTGGACACCGACATATGCACTTACAGACAAGAGCAAGAAGCATCGTTTCAATATTATCGATACTCCTGGGCACATTGACTTCACAGTGGAAGTAAAAAGATCTCTCCGTGTACTCGACGGTGCTGTCGTCGTATTTGATGGTGTGGCTGGGGTAGAACCTCAATCAGAAACAAACTGGCGTTATGCTGACGAGGCGAAAGTTCCTCGTATTTGTTTCGTGAACAAGCTCGACCGTACAGGTGCTAGTTTTGAACACTCATTTGCAACTATCCTCGATCGTTTGAATAAAAATGCTGTTCGTTATCAAATCCCTATCGGCCTCGAAGAAAAGCATGAAGGTGTTATCGATCTTTTGAAAATGAAAGCTTATTACTTTGAAGGTGAAATGGGTAATAAGGTTATCGAAAAAGATATTCCTGAAGACATGAAAGCAGACGCACAAAAGTATCATGCAGAATTGATTGAAAAAATCGTTGAAACAGATGATGTTATGATGACAGAATATTTGGATGGAAAAATACCAAGTATCGAAGTTTTGAAAAAAACTCTTCGTAAGGCTGTTATCAACAATGATATTTTCCCAGTTTTCGCTGGATCAGCATTGAAAAACAAAGGTGTACAGCTCGTACTCGACGCCGTTATTGATTATTTACCAGCTCCTACAGACATCCCTCCTATTGGCGGAATCAATCCTGATACAGAAGAACCAATGGTTCGTCATGCTTCTGATGCAGAGCCTTTTTCTGCTTTGGCTTTCAAAATCGCTACTGACCCATTCGTAGGACAAATCATTTTCTTCCGTGTATATTCTGGAACTCTTTCAGCTGGAAGTTATGTTTACAATCCTCGTACAAGAAA
>JAPLXR010000003.1 GCA_026395955.1 Candidatus Nomurabacteria bacterium
CAGAACTAGTACACAAGACAACAAATGCCTTAGGTAAATATTATTGTTTAATATCTAATGGTACATATTACGTAAAGATTGAGAAACACAATGCAGATGATACGTATACATTGGTGTATACCAGTGGGGAGTTTGAGGTGACTAATGGATTTGTTGATTCAAATATTAAAATTTAAAAAGCTGAAATTTTTTGTTTTTTCTGCTAAGATAGAGTTTATATTATGGATTTAAAGAAAATCAGAAATTTTAGTATTATAGCGCATATTGACCACGGGAAATCTACCTTGGCTGATAGAATGCTCGAAATAACTCACACTATTGAGACTCGTAAAATGCGTGATCAAGTTCTCGATTCTATGGAGCTAGAACGTGAAAGAGGAATAACTATTAAGATGCAGCCGGTACGTATGGAATTCAAGTCTGGTGGCGAAAATTATATTTTAAACCTTATTGATACTCCAGGGCATATAGATTTTTCTTATGAAGTTTCTCGTGCCTTAAAGGCCGTAGAAGGGTCTATTTTGCTGGTTGATTCAACTCAGGGAGTACAGGCTCAAACACTCACTACGCTCGCTATGGCTCGTGAGGGAGGACTTAAAATCATTCCTGTATTATCAAAAATAGACTCACCATTATCTCGTGTAGAAGATGTAAAAGAAGAAGTTATAAAGCTATTGGATTGTGATCCAGATGAAATTCTTCTCGTTTCTGGACGTACTGGTGAAGGAGTAGAGAATCTTTTAAATGAAGTTATAAAAAGAGTACCACCACCAGTGGAAACTTTTGTAGATACAAATAGTTGTCGTGCACTTATTTTTGATTTTAAATATTCAAACCATAAAGGTGTCATAGTCTATGTTCGAGTTTTGGATGGAAAAATTTCTAAAAATGAAAATCTACTTTTCTCTGTTTCAAAAGAAAAATTTACTTCACTCGAAGTGGGAACTTTTTCTCCAGAAGAAACTCCTTGTGAATTTTTAAAAGCAGGAGAGACTGGTTATATAGTTACAGGAATTAAAAAGCCAGGTATTGCGTCTGTCGGAGATACTATTACATTGTTAAAAAATCCATTACCAGAACTTCCAGGATATATGCAACCACGCCCTGTCGTTTGGGCTTCTGTTTTTCCGGAAGACGCAGATCAATTCAATGATTTGAAAGCAGCCCTCGGTAAACTTCGTCTTTCTGATTCGTCTTTTTCTTATGAAGAAGAATCTAGTGGGTCACTAGGTCGTGGTTTTCGTTGTGGTTTTCTAGGAATGCTTCATTTAGAAATCGTTACAGAAAGATTAAAGAGAGAATTTGATTTGGATTTAGTTATTACTACACCATCTATTACTTATGAAGTTACATTAAATAATGGTAAAAAAGAAAAAATATATTCTCCATACTTCTTCCCAGAAGAAGGAAATATAAAAGAAGTTTTTGAACCATGGGTTTTTGTAAAAATTATTACACCATCTATTTACCTCGGACCGATAATGCAATTACTTTTTGTTCACGAAGCAGAAGTCGGTGAGACAGAAAGTTTTGGAGACAATCGTTCATCTCTTTCTTTGAAGATGCCACTTCGTGAACTTATGAGAAACTTTTTTGATGAATTGAAATCAGTGTCTTCTGGTTATGGATCTATTTCTTATGAAATAGCTGAAATGCGTGAAGCGAATGTAACACGTTTGGATTTATTAGTAGCAGAGGAAATCGTTCCAGCATTTTCTCGCGTTGTATCTAGAAAGAGGGTTCAAGAAGATGCCGAAGAGGCAGTAGAAAAATTGCATAAACTTTTACCTCGCCAAATGTTTGCGACAAAAATACAAGGTAAAGCCCTCGGTAAAATTATCTCATCTCGAACTACTCAAGCCTTTATGAAAGATGTGACTCAACATATGTATGGTGGAGATATAACTCGTAAAATGAAACTACGTGAGAAACAGAAAAAAGGTAAAAAGAAAATGAAAGAACGCGGAAGAGTGAATATTCCGCAAGAAGTTTTCCTCAAAATGATGAGGAGTGGAGATAATTAAATTCTCTTAATTATGGAAGAAAGGAGTATATAGTAATATCATACTAACTATGATAAAAACGCATAATACTGTCCAGATTATTTGAATTTTCTTTTTGTGTTTTTTGTGTAAAAGCATATATAGATTACTATATAGCAATTTCACTCGGACAGCAAACAAATAAATTTGTTTCTGCTCCTCGTTTATTGCTATACTTAATATTAGCAGATTATGAAGAATTCTCAAGAGCAAAACATATTTCAAAAAATTGTTCATTCAAAATTGGGTTTGATAATCTTTGGTATTTTTGTTGTATTTTTTGGTTGGAGTATTATAAAATTTGCTGGGAAATATCAAGATATTGTGAAAAATAGAAAAATCTCTGAAGATAAAATCACCCAATTACAACAAGAAAAAGATCGACTTACAAAAGATATAAATACTTTAAATACTCAAAGTGGAGTCGAAGCTACAATACGTGAAAAATATGGTTTAGCAAAAGACGGAGAGGGGATGATTGTTATTACAGACAATCAAGATAAAAAAACTGATACAAATACTCAAACAGATAATAGTATTTTGTCTAAAATAAAAGGGTGGTTTAAATAAAATACTTTATGATATAATAAAAGTCTTAACAATTAATTTATATAAAAATATGAAAGAAGTAAAAATATATTCAACACCGACATGTCATTTCTGTCACTTGGCAAAAGATTTTTTTAAGGCAAATAACATTGCTTATACAGAATACGATGTAGCTGCAGACATGGAAAAAAGGAAGGAACTCGTTGAAAAAAGTGGCCAAATGGGTGTGCCAGTTATAATAATAGGGGAAGACCTAGTTGTAGGCTTTAACAAGCCAAAAGTAGCTGAATTGCTAGGAGTAGCCATATAAAAGGGCTATTGCCCTCGTAGTTCAATGGATAGAACAGTTCCGTCCTAAGGAATAGATGCACGTTCGATTCGTACCGAGGGCACCGGAATTTGATTTAAAATATTTGATTTTAGGTGCATTTATGATAATATAGTCTTATGAATCCAGAAGAGAAACAAATGTTGCAAGAAGCGTTATCTTTAGCAAAAGATAATAATTCTATGCTTCATAGTATGAGACGTGCCCAAATGTGGGCATCTATCATGCGTGTTATTTATTGGATTTTGATTATAGGTATTTCTTATGGTGCGTACATATACACACAACCATATTTAGATAAGGCCGTTAATCTTTTTAAATCTTCTCAAGCTCAGCTTGATAGTTTAAAGAGTGTAACAAATCAGTTCAAATTAAAATAAGCCAAGATGGCTGTTTTTATAGATAACGCAGTTAGTAAGATATAAAATAGTTAAAAGTTTAAAAGTAGAATATTGCTAAGATCGCTGTTTTGGTAGGTATACGCAAATTAGCAAAATTATAGTAATATTAAAAAATAAAATATATTGCCAAGATAGCTCAGTTGGTAGAGCGCTCCCCTGAAGAGGGAGATGTCCCCAGTTCAAATCTGGGTCTTGGCACACTAAAACAAAAACCGCTTATAGCGGTTTTTGTTTTTTATATAGATTTTACTTTTACACTTTTCTTCTTTTCTTTATCTATCTTTGGAAGTTTGAGAGTTAGGAGACCATGTTTTTCTACAGCCTCAGCATCGTCTGGTTCCACTTCAGCTGGAAGGGAAATAGTACGAGAAAATGTACCCCAATAGAGTTCTTTTGCAAAATAATTTTCTTCATTGATTGTGCGAGATTCTTCACGTTTACCACGGATAGTAACCATATCACGAGCAATAGTGATCTCAAGGTCTTCAGGACGTACTCCTGCTACCATTGTCTGTATAACTATATCAGAAGGAGTTTGATATACATCGACTGTGAGTTCTGCTTCTTCTGTTTCTTCTTCCATCCAAGCTGGTGTAGAATTTACTTTTCCACTTTTGCTTTGAACAGAGAGTTTCTTAATATCTCGAGGGTTCATTTCTTCCTCTTCTTCGACATATTCTTCTTCTCTACCTCTACCTGTTAACTTCTCAAAAAATGATCTTTTTTTATTAAACATAATTTATTTTATTTAAAGTGAATTAATATTCACCACTCATTCTTCTTAATTTTTCAATAAGAAGCATATTGATAATAGTTACAACCCAAAGAAAACCAAAAACTCTTAAAAAATTATTTCCACTACTATTCATTATAAAAAAATTAAAGGTACTATGCAAGGTGATAGCTACTATTATTCCTATTAATAAATAAAGTTTCTTTGCAAATACATTCATATAGAAAGAAAGACCTATGGAAATACCTATTAAACCACTAGAAACAGCATGTAGTAGGGTAGAACCAAGGAACCGCAATTGAGTTGTTAGTAGATTTACGGTGGAATGGTCTAATGATAATGGCTTTATTAAAAATAAAGTATTTTCAAGTGCCGCGAATCCTAATGCTCCAGTTATCATGTATATAGCGAAATCTTTCGGTTCTTTTATCAAAGAAGTTCTACCTACTATTAATAGAACAACTAAATATTTTATTAATTCTTCTGCTCCTGCCCAAGATATTATTTGATATTGAGGAGATGATATATTTGATTGAAGGAATTTTTCAACAGGAAGAACAAATATTACAGCTATCATTCCTAAAATAAAACACATAAAAATCAAACCTCTAGGTTCAGATTTATTTTCATCTTCACGAAGCCAAAACCAAAGCCAAATAAGAGCAGGCAAGACTCCTGCAGTTAGTGCTAATCCTAAAATTTTTGGATCAGTTGGCATTGTTATAATTTTTATTTTGGCCAGTTTTCAACTATTAAAAGATTTTTATTTGGTATTGGTAGCATTGACCATATTTCTTCTGTAACGAAAGGCATAAAAGGGTGGAGGACTTTCAAGCAGTCAGTCCAGATAGATACTAACGCTGTTTTTCTTTCCTCTGCTTTTTCATCACCTTCTAATATTATTTTTTTACTTTCTTCTATTATTTCATCAGCAAATCTGTGCCAAATATAATGATATATTTTTTCTGATGCTAAATGGAAACGAAAATTATCCATATCAGATGTTATATCTTCGTAAACTTTTTTAAATTCTAAAGTTAATTCATTTTCAATTTTATTTGCAAAGTTTTTTTCATCAACATTGTCTAGAACAAAACGAGTAATGTTCCAGATTTTATTTGCAAAGTTTTTGTAACCTTTTATTTTATCTTCTGAAACTTTACTATCAGTACCAGGTGCAGTACCTACAACGAGTGCTATACGTCCGGCATCCATTCCAAATTTGTTTGCTATATCTATCGGATCTATACCATTACCTAGAGATTTTGAAAATTTTTGACCTTTTGCATCACGGACTATACCAGTTAGATATAGTGTATGGTATGGATTTACATCTAAAACATAATTACTCATCATTATCATTCTTGCTGTCCAAGGAAATAGAATTTCGTATGCATGTACCATTACACTTGTAGGATGATAAGTTTTTAAATCTTCTGTTTGTTCTGGCCATCCGAGTGTAGAGAATGTCCACATTCCAGAAGAAAACCAAGTATCAAGAGTGTCTTCATCTTGTTTCCAGCCTTCGTCTGTAGGAGCTTCTACTCCACAGTAAATCTCTTCACCTTTGTACCAAACAGGAACTCTGTGTCCGTACCAAATTTGGCGAGAAATACACCAGTCACGCAGATTGTCTATCCAATGAAAATAAGTTTTTTCAAAAAAGTCAGGAATTATTCTTACAGATTTTGATTCTACTGACTCACGAAGAATATTTTTAAAAGTTCTATTTTGTCCAGGAATTTCTTTGTTTACATTTATAAACCATTGTAATTTTGGAAGTGGTTCTACAATTCCGCCAGTTCTCTCTGCTGTAGAAACATTTTGTTTTATGTCTTCTTCTTTTTCTAAAAGATTATTTTCACGGAGCCAAGATACTATGACTTCTCTCGCATCAGTAACTTTTTTACCGAGTAAATTTTCTCCACCAACTGTCATCTTTGCATATTCATTAATAACTTGTATGCGAGGGAGGTCATGTCTATCAGCTATTTCCCAGTCGATCATAGAGTGCGCGGGAGTTACACCGAGGGCTCCAGTACCAAAAGCAGGATCAACTTCTTTGTCAGCAATTATTTTTATATGTATTGGAACACCAGCAAACTCTAAATCATATTCTTTACCAATGTATTCCGTATAACGAACATCGTCTGGGTGTACAGCTACAGCTACGTCACCGACTTTTGTTTCTGGACGACTTGTAGAAATAGAAATAGGGAAGTCTGCGCTATATTTAAAAGTATAGAGTTTTGAAGTTCTTTCTTCGTAAACTATTTCATCATCAGAGATTGTTGTTTGTCCTTTTGGATCCCAGTTTACAATTCTGTTTCCACGATAAATAAGACCATCGTCATACATTTTTTTGAAAACAGTATTGACTGCGCGATTACGTTTATCATCTAGAGTAAATGCTTCACGAGACCAATCACAAGATGTACCGAGTACTCGCATTTGTTGTGTCATTGTGTGACGATTTTCTTCTACAAAAGAATCAATACGTTTTAACATTTCGTCACGACCCAAGTCATGACGAGTCTTTCCTTCTTTCTTTTGAATTTCTTTTTCAACTTTTGATTGGGTGGCAATAGAAGCATGGTCTGTACCCGGTAAATATAATGTTTTAAAACCTTGCATTCTTTTATAACGAGTCAGTATATCTTGAATAGTTCCACCTAAGGCATGTCCCATGTGAAGTACTCCTGTAGCATTTGGTGGAGGCATCATTATTGTAAAAACCTCTTTTCTCTCACCAGGTAAATTATCTGGATTAAAAAAACCAGACTCTTCCCAGAGCTTGTAAATTTTAGATTCTGTATTGGCCGGATCGTACGGCTTTAAAAATTTTTCGTTGATTTCCATGCTTATAATATAGCATTTATAAGCTTAATCCGCCAACTGCCTTGATTTTGTCAAAACCTTTTTTTGTTGCTTTATTTCTGCGGAAGTAGCCGACGAGGGCGATCATAACAGCATTATCCATTGATAGTTTTTTACCAGGGAATAATACTTTGATTTTAGGATTTTCAGCTTTTATTTTTTGAGTTAATATTTTTTTAAGTCTTTTGTTTGCAGATACACCACCACCGACGATGAGTGTTTTTACTTTGTGTTCTTTTATAGCTTTGAGAGTTTTGTATGTGAGTACATCGACGACAGCATCTTCGAATTCTCGCGCAATAGATTCTTTCATCCCTACAAACTGGAGTTTGTCAGGATGTTCTTTTTCTAAATCTCTTATCAAATATAATACTGCAGTTTTTAAACCAGAAAAAGAAAAATCATAATTTTTTGTATACATCATTGGGCGGGGGAGATAAATTTCTGCAGAATTAGTGTTTTGAAGAGTACGGATATTTTTCTGCTGAAAAATTCCTCGTGCTCGCGCCGTCGCGCTCCCAAGTCTCTTCAAATTACTAATTCTGCTCACTTCTGCTAATCGTGAAATTTCTGGTCCTCCAGGGTATGGTAATCCCATCATACGAGCAACTTTATCGAAAGCTTCACCTGCAGCATCATCGACAGTTTCACCTATAGTTTTGTATTTCATCCAATCTTTTGCGAGAACTAATTCTGTATGTCCACCAGAAACTAATAGGGAAAGAATAGGGAATTCAATTTTTGGTATTTTAAAACTTCCAGAATTTTTTCCAAATACTGAGAGAGTATGACCTTCCATATGGTTTACTGGTAGAAGTGGTACGTCCCATTTTTTTGAAAGTTCTTTTGCAAAGACTATTCCAGTCCAAAGTGCTGGTTCGAGTCCTGGGCCATATGTCACAGCTATCATATCTACAGGTTTTTTATTTTTTTCTAATTTTGCTTTCTTTAATATTTTTTCTAAAAGTATTGGTAGATTTTTTATATGTTCACGTTTTGCAAGAGCAGGAAAAACACCTCCATATGGTGCATGGATTTTTATTTGAGAAGATATGCCTTCAGCCAAGATTTTAAAAGTAGGATTTTTTTCTCCACCTTTTACTTCTAATATAGCTATACCTGTATCATCACAGCTTGTTTCAATGGATAAAATTTTCATAAATAATACTGTGGTCAGGAATAATTTTGTTTTCGTCAAAACAAAATTTTCACGACCCTGGCTCACTTATTTTTTCTGTTGAAAAAATATAGTTCCGCCTCGCACAAGGCGCGAAAAGCAGAGCAGTCTGCTTTTCTTCCCTTTGTGCGCGATGAGGGGATTGAACCCCCGGCCTACCCCACGTCAAGGGGTCGCTCTACCACTGAGCTAATCGCGCATTGCTTGATTATTACCTATTTTCCTTAATTTTTCAAGTGATTTTTAATCTTGATAAATAAAACATTTTATGATATTGTAATTTAAAACAATATTGAACCTTAAAAATAATAGTTATGGAAATAGATATAAAATATCCACGAATTATCCAGGGTGGTATGGGAATTAATATTTCCAACTATCATTTGGCGAGCTCTGTCTCAATGTTAGGACAACAGGGAACAATCTCTGGGGTCACATTAGAAAGAGTACTTATTAGAATTTTACAAAATGGTGATTTGGATGGAGACATTCGAAGAGCACTTTCATTTTTCCCTTTTCCAAAAATTTCTGAAAAAATTCTACAGAAATATTTTATAGAGGGAGGAATAAAAAAATTAACCCCATTTAAAGGAGTACCATTTTTTAGTATCAATCCACCTGCAAGTTTGATTGAATTAGTAATAGCTGCAAATTTTTGTATGGTATGGTTAGCAAAAGAAGAACATAATAATCCAGTTAGTATTAACTACTTGGAAAAAGTTTCAATGCCACATATCTATGCTATTACTGGTGCTATGTTAGCCGGTGTAGATTTTATTACAATGGGTGCAGGTATACCTATAAAAATTCCTCCAGTAATTGAGGCAATATCAAAATGGGAAACAGCTTCTTATCCTATACCTGTTGATGATAAAGATAGAAAAAGATTTAATCATATAATGAGCTTTGATCCAAAAAGTTTTTTAGGAGAGAAGCCGTTTGAAATTAAAAAGCCAGGATTTATTCCTATAATTTCTTCTAACATTTTAGCTCAAAAACTTTTAAAAGAATTACCTGTAGGTGATGTTTATGGTTTTGTTGTTGAAGAATATTTTGCAGGTGGACACAACGCTCCACCGAGAAATAAAATCGATTATGGTGAGAAGGATTTTGTGAATTATGAAAAGCTAGCTGAAATGGGTTTACCTTTTTGGATTGGTGGAAAATATGCTTCACCAGAAAAATTAGAGTGGGCACTTTCTATTGGTGCAAAAGGAATTCAGGCTGGGTCAATTTTTGCACTTTGTGAAGATTCCGGTATGGACATTATGATTCGCAGGTCTTTGCGTAGGCTTGGATATAATCAAGAATTAAATGTCAAAACTGACTTTAGAGTTTCACCTACTGACTATCCATTTAAGGTGGCTCAGTTACCTGAAACACTTTCAGAAGAAAATGTTTATAATTCAAGAGAACGTGTTTGTTCTCAAGGCGGATTAATAGTTCTTTATGAAAAGGAAAATGGATCTATCGGATACCGATGTCCTTCTGAACCTATTGATAAATACCTCTCTAAGGGTGGAAAAATAGAAGAAACTGTAGGTAGAGGTTGTTTATGTAACGGACTTCTGTCTACTGCTGGTTTAGGTGATTTTGGTGAACCTCCTATAGTTACTATGGGAGATGAAACAATTTTTCTAAAACGACTCATGTTAAATGAAAGAGATTGGTATGGGGCCAGAGAAGCTATAGACTATTTGTTGTCTTTTTAAAACAAAAGCCCTCAGTATATACTGAGGGCTTTTAATTTTTTTCTTTTATGAAATGATTAATTCATCATCATAGGTGTAGATGAAGTTTTTACAGAATATATCTCTGGATTTACCATTCCAAATATCATAGCGATATGGGCTACTACAAGGAAGATAGCTACAAAAATAACATGCAATTTTAATTTTTCTTCTACATTTGCATTCTTTTTAATAAAGCCTAATTCAAGAAGTGAGATTCCAAACAGAGGAATAACACCTAATAAATAACATCCGACAGCAATAACGTCAGCAAAACCTCTCCATTCTCCGGTCATTGTTAGTGGTATTACAGCTGTTTTAAATAAGTAGAAAAAGATTCCAAGGAAATATAATCCTACGATTATTCCAGCATATTTGCTGATTGTTTTTGCTGTACTGTTAAAGTTTCTAGTAAACAATAAATATAATTCTGTTATAGCTATAGTCTCAGCGAGTATCACTGGTACTGCCATAAAGATTATTAAATTCCAAGGTTGATTTGAAGCTAAAAGCCCCATATAGTGTGTCATTGACATAAATATAAATAGTTAAAATTAATAAATAAAAATTTCTATTTATTAATGAGTTTTTGGATTAAGAATTCCACGAGAAAAAAGGCTTTGATATAAGTTATCAATAAATTTAATTTTCTGTCTTTTTATATAAAGTAAAAACCTTACCAGAGGTGGCGAAGTATAAAGTAAATTTGAAACAATAAAAACTATAATTAATAGAAATATAATTTTAAAAGAATGGAAGACAAGTATTAGATTTTTTTGTAAAGTATTTAAATGTCCAAAAAAATCTATTGGGCAAACTGCTGACTGGCCGTCCATATATGGGCAATCCGTCGGTGCCATCGGAGCCATGTGGTCGTGTCCCATGCTCATCATATGTTGGAATATATAAAGAGGTAGTAGTAAGTATAAAGCTAATACTCCGAAAGCTATGAATTTTTTAGTATTTGAAAGCTTTAATTTCATAAGGATATTATAGCACTTAGAGTATAATAATTAAATCCTCAATAATTTTTGCCTTTTTTATAAATTATGCTATTATATTCCCATTGGCCCTATCGTCTAACGGTTAGGACATCGCCTTTTCAAGGCGGTAATCAGAGTTCGATTCTCTGTAGGGTCACAAAAGCGCGAATGCAAACAGGCTAGACTGCTCTAGTCTATTTCGCTTTTGTGAAGACGGAAGCATATTTTTCTAGTAAGAAAAATAGCTGAGTCCGGGGCTGGAAAATTTGTGAGTGACGACGAGCAAATTATTGTGGCTCACATAGATTATGAATGCGAAGCGTACAAATTATGTTATAATAGTCTTATGAATTTTGATCAAATACCGCCGATAGAAAATAAACAATATACTACTCCAACAAAAGAACAAATGGAATTTTTAGATGCTTGGTTAAAAAATCATCCTGATGAAGTTATTCCAATGGAAATGCGTCGTGATTGTGAAAAAGAAAAAGATGAATTAATATCTTTATTTAATAAATTTGAAGAAATCCACTCCTTAAAAGATTTAACTGCTCTTGATATTTTTCCACCTAAAACAGAAGATATAGAAAAATATCAAATTAGAATAGCTGCTAAAAATGATCTTATCCCAATTGTTGCTTTATTAAACGCTTTAAAAGATAAAACAAATATTCCTGATTCAGAATATAATAAACTAAAAGAAGGTTATAAAATATTATCTCGTGCTGTCGGAATGGTAAATGGAGGAAAAATAGACCATACCCGTTAATTTACTTTATGAATTATAAATTTTTTACTAATTCACAAAGGTCATGGAAGGCTATGTTTGAAACAATTTTAAACGCTCAAAAGTCTATTTATCTAGAAATGTATATTTTTAATGATGATATGGAGCAATATAATTTCTTTTCTTTGGTTAAGAAAAAAGCTGAACAAGGTCTAAAGGTTAAAATAATTCTTGATTCTTTTGGAAGCCATGATTTAACTAAAAATAAAATAAATGAATTAAGGAATTCTGGAATAGAATTATTTTTTATAAGTTATTTTTTTCACAGAACACATAGAAAGATTTTAATAATTGATGAATCTGTGGCCTTTATTGGTGGAGTGAATTTTCATCAAAATGCAAAACTTTGGAGTGATCTGGTTGTTAGGATTAAGGGTAAAAAAATAGTTGGAGCTATTATAAAATCTTTTGCAAAAGCTTATATAAATGCTGGCGGTAAGGATGAAAATATTTTAAATAAAAGAGATAAAAAATGGAACAATATTAAAACATGGATAGTGGATCATTTTCCTGTTGCACATAAATACAAATTAAAACTACTTTATATAGAGCATATAAACAATGCACATTCAAATATTACGCTTATAACCCCATATTTTATGCCAAAACGCTGGCTGTCATCAGTTCTTCATCAAGCTGTCTTGCGCGGTGTATCTGTAGAAATTCTTGTTCCTAAAAAAACGGATCATTTTATAATTGATCGTATTAATTATTTTTATATATATAAACTTTCAAAAGTTGGTGTAAAATTCTTTCTTAAAGAAAATATGAACCATGCAAAAGCTATGATATTAGACAATAATGAAGCTATGATCGGTTCACAGAATTTAGATTTTCTTTCATTTGGATACAATTCAGAGATCGGAGTATTTTTTAATAATACAAAGATTGTAACTCAACTTTTAAAAATTTCTGAAAAATGGAAAGGAGATTCAGTCTTTTTTGATTACAAAAATTATAAACCAGAATGGTTCGATTATGTTTTATCTCCATTTATTAAAATCTTTTTCAAAATTTTTTAGTATTTGCCTGTTTTTTGTTTTGACGTATACTTACTCTTATATATGAAGAAAACAAATAAAATAGCTATATATCACAGAGGTGATAACAAAAAAGCCATTCTTTGGGATAAAAAAATAAGAAAATGGCTTAAAATTAAACATCCAGAAATACAAATAGATCAAGAAAATCCATCTATTGTTATTGTTCTCGGTGGAGACGGTACTATTCTAGATGCTACTCATATTTATAAAAAAGAAAATCCGATTTTTTTTGGTTTAAATCTTGGTCATGTAGGATTTTTGGCATCGGTCCGTTTATCAAAAGATTTTTTAACAGGAATAGATCAATTGCTTTCAGGTAATTATAATTTAACAAATAGAATGATGCTAAAAGCTAGTGTTTTTAGAGATGGTAAAAAAATTATAGAAAAAAATGCCTTAAACGAAGTTGTAGCTCAAAATGTTTTAAGCGTTTCAAAAATAGAGATTTGGGTTGATGGACATTTAGTTCAAGAAGTTCGTGGAGGTGGTATTTTGGTTGCGACAGGGACTGGTTCAACTGCTTTTAATCTATCACTTCATGGCCCTATTATTATGCCTGATGTGCATTGTTTTGTTGTAACTGAAATATTAGATCACAATACACCGACACCGAGTATGGTTGTAAATAGAAAAAAGAATGTTCGAATAGTTATAAAGAATTTTAGAAAAAGGGGTGAATTACTTATGGCAAATACAAAAGAACCAGTAGACATGGTTATGAATATAGACGGAAATTTGATTTGTTCTTTAGATATAAAAGATGAAATAATTATTTCAGAAGGAAGAACTGTAAATATTGCAGAAATAGACAAAGACTACTTTTTCAAAAGTGTAAAAAGTAAATTCTCTTTTCATTAAAATTACTTAGCGTGAATGTATAGGTAAATATCTTCAAGTGCTTTAACTCCATCACCAGCAGCGATGTTGTTTTGATGATAAAGGATATTTGTACAATCACCAGCAGCCCAGATACCTGCTACAGATGTGCGGTTGGTCCAAGGGTCGATTTTAACTCTATTTACATCATCTAGGTCTACGAGCCCTTTTACGATGTCTGTATTAGGAATTTGTCCTATTTCTACGAAGATACCAGTCACAGGTAATTCTTTTGTTTCTTTTGTTATACGGTTTTGATAGATTAAACCTTCGACAAATTTTTCACCTTTTACTTCTAAAATGTCAGCATTTTTTATAGCTTTCATTTTTGGATTTGATAAAACTTTTTCAACTGTTATTTCATCTGCACGAAAAGTATCACTACGATTTATGAGAGTTACAGAATTACAATACGCGAGTAGCTGAGCTGCTGATTCAAAACCAGCATTTCCTCCACCGATAACTACTACGTCTGCACCAGAGAAAAGTGGTCCATCACAAGATGCACAGTAGGTGATACCTTTGTGCTCTAAAGTATCTGCATTTTTTGCAACCAACTTTCTACGTCCACTACCTGTAGAAATTAAAATTGTTTTTGCTTGATATTCTTGATTTGCGTCAGTTTTTACAGTAAATATGTTTTCATTTTTTGAAACATTTAGAGCTTTTTGTCCTTCTTTAACTTCTAGATAATCACCAGCATTAGCCATAATGTGTTTTTTGAAATTTTCACCGAGTTCCATGCCACCGATTTCAGGACTTCCAATCCAGTTGTATATTTTTTCAGAAACTGTTGATTGACCTCCGAATTCTGCAGTGATAAAAAGTGTTTTTAGTCTTTTTCTCGCAGCATAAACAGCTGCTGAAGTACCAGCAGGACCACCACCCAAAATAATTAAATCGTATATCATTCGTTTATTATAGACTATAAATTAAAAATAGAGAAGTTATTCTCTATTTTTAATTTATCTCTTTATTTTTTATTTCTTCGGAAGAAAGCAGGAACAGCGCTCCAGTCTTCAGTATCATCATCTATTATAATATCTTCTACTACTGTAGCTTTTGCTGGTGTAGTATTTGTTGTAGCAGTAACTGTTGGAGTAATAGGTGTATTTGTTGGAGGAACTTCTTTTTTTTCTATTGGCTTAAAAAAGTCATTTTTAGGTTGTTGTGATATTACTGATGAAACAGCATTATGAATTTCCTTTTTTGCGTTATTTACATTATTAGATGATTTATCTTCTTTAACTGAAATATTTACTATTGGACTACTTCCAAAAAGACTTTTTGTTGGACGAGGTACATCAGCAGGAAATGAAGTAGCGATAACTGTAACTTTCACTTCTCCTTTCTTTAATTTTTCATCATGAATAGTACCAAATATAACTTTCGCATCTTTGTCTATTGATTCAGTGATAACTTTTGCGGCTTCTTGTATTTCGTGAATTGTAAGATCATCACCACCTGAAATAGCAAATAGAACACCCTTTGCTCCATTTATAGAAACTTCGAGAAGAGGGGAATTAATAGCCATAAATGCTGCTTTTTCTGCACGCTTTTCTCCAGAAGCAGATCCGATACCCATAAGTGCACTACCAGCATCAGACATGATGGCTTTAATATCTGCAAAGTCTACATTTATGATACCTGGTGTAGTAATAAGATCTGAAATTCCTTCGACTGCTTGTCTTAAAACTTCATTACATACAGCAAAGCCATCTTTAACATTAGTATTCTTGTCAGATAGTTGTAATAATTTATCGTTTGGAATAACTATAATAGCATCAACTTCTTTTGCTAATTCTTCAATTCCTCTTTCAGCAATTTTCATACGAGTAGCTCCTTCGAAAAAAAATGGTTTTGTAACTACTGCAACAGTTAGTATACCTTGTTCTTTTGCAGATTTTGCAACGATAGGTGCAGCACCAGTACCAGTACCTCCACCCATACCACAAGCGATGAAAACCATATCGGCACCTTTGATAGTGTCTTGGATTTCTGCCCTTGTTTCTTCGGCTGCTCTTTTTCCTACATCAGGATTCATTCCAGCTCCTAGGCCTTTTGTTAGATTTTTACCGATGTGAATTTTTTTTTCTGCGAGGGAATTGTGTAAGTCTTGAGTGTCAGTATTCATTGAAATAAATTCAACGCCTTTAACCTTCGAACTAATCATATGATTTAAGGCTCCTTTTCCGGATCCTCCTACTCCTATTACTTTAATTCTGGCAAATGTTTCTATTTCTGGGTTTACTTTTGGCATATATTTGTTCGTTTATTTAATAAAATGTTTTTATCTCTCTATCATAACAGAAAATAAAAAAAAGCAAAATTTTAAATTACCTTTATTTTTATTGACTTTTTTGCCTTGTGTGCTATATTCTAGATAGAAATAAACATTTAAAATATAATATTATGAACTATAGAGAAGTTTTCAAAACTGCTGATTTGTTGCTTTCAATTTTTATTGAAAATAATAAAGAAAAATTAGATGGACGCAAAGGCATTGTGTTAGTCTTAAAAAATAATTCAGATGATTTCATGATGCATGAAGTTATAGGAGAGATGTCACGTGAAAAAGAAAAAGAAAAATTTGAATTTGCCTGTGAAAAAATTTCTCGTTTAGTAGAAATTAATAAATATGGCGAGCAACATCTTTCAAGTTTTCAAAGTGAAGATATACCAAATAAAAAATTTGGTGGCGCGATAAAAACTGCTGATGGATATATTTCAGCAAGTGGTTTTCCACCAGATTTGGATCACAAATTTGTTTTGCTATTAGCTTTAATGGTAGGAGAAATTGGTTTCAAAACTGCTGCAGCTATCGAAAAGATGTCTTTGGTAAATAAGAAAAAATGGGTAGAAAGCTAATAATTCATAAATTAAAAGAGCGTTTAAGAAAACGCTCTTTTTTATTACCTTTATGGAAGTAACTGTTTAAATATAGATTTAATTCCACCTTGTATTTCTTTCATTAATTCTCCAAAATTTCCAGAAGATTCACGATATGCGGTGTCTTTACTGACCATACATAGTCCTAAAGCGACAAACCATGAAGAATCACGGACTCTCGTTTTAGTATTTCCAAAAAGTTCTGAACCTCCGATACGAGAAGGGAGTTTGAGTGTTTCTTTGGAAAGTTTTTCAAGCATGGGAGAAGCAGATCCTCCACCAGTGAAAATAATTCCAGCAGGAAGTAATCCGTTTCTTTTTATTTTCTTTAAATGATTTTCAATTAATTCAAAAATATCAGTGAGGCGTGCCTCGATAATCTCATCGAGTTTTTTCTTAGAATAATTTTTTATATCATTACCGACTTTGAGCATCTCTGCTTCTTCGAGAGGGATCTTGAGTCCGAGAGCAATGTCATTTGTAATATCAGATGAACCAATAGAAAAAATGTGCAATGAAATAGGGTTACCGTTTTCAAAAACTACAATAGAGACTGTTTCAGCTCCGATATTTACAAGAGCACAACCAACCATTTTTTGTCTGTCTGACAAGGCGACTTCAGCTGCAGCTATAGGAGAGGCAACGGCATCTATAGGTTCTATTCCGGCTTCTACTACGACAGACAATAAGTCTTCTAAATGTTGTGCCAAGCTTGTTACGAATAAAGCTTTGATCTCGAGCTTTACACCGTGTAGACCTTCAGGGCGACCATGAACTTCTTTTTCATCTAGTCTAAAAGAAACAGGGAAGACGTTCATTATTTTTTTGTTACCGAGAGTAAGGTCTGATTCGGATTCTTTGAGTGCTTTTTGTATATCTAGAGTTGTGACTTCATTATCTGCTTTTGAAATAATTGCAGAACCACTATGGGTTTCAGAAGAAAGGGTAATACCTCCGATAGAAACGAAAGCTCTTTTTATTTTTATACCAGAAGTATTTTCTGCTTCAGTGATAGCCTTCTTTAAACTCTTAATTGCATCTTCAGATTTAAAAACGTATCCATGACGAATACCTTTTGATTCAGACAAACCAGTACCTATTATTTTTGGAGTACTCTCACCTTTAAAAAACTCAGCGACAACTACGCGTGTGGTGACAGTACCTATATCAATACCTACAGAAATATTTCTGATCATTTTTAAAATGAATTACAACTAATAAAGAGTTTGAGTTAACAGTTGAATTTTTTAGATATTTCAACTTCTCTCTTCTCCATTGTACTACTATGTTGCATTCCTTTCAAATGTAGCATTCCGTGGATAACTAAAAATCCGATGAATTGGGTCAAAGTACGGTCGAAATCACTGGCTTGTTTTTTTGCTGTAGCCATACAAATAAAAATTTCTCCATTTTTTTTATCATAAGGGAAAGATAAAATATTTGCTGGTTTATTTTTTTGTCTATAAGTTTTATTTAATTCTCGAGATCTTTTTTCACTTATAAAAACTATAGAGAGGCAATACTTGGGCCCGAGGACAGTGTCTTTCATGACAGCAAAAGGTAAGCGTGGAAGCTTACCTTTAGTGAGATTTAGTATGGAAAAGTTTTCTTCCATAGTTAAATTATTTTGTTTTAAGTTTGAGTTTACCAAGTTTGCGTAATTTTTCGTTTGCTTTTCTTTTGTTGATTCTCTTGAGTGCAGCCGCTTTTGTCTTTACTTTTGATTCTTCTCTCTCGTTGTAACGATTATTTTTAACTTTATAAATTATGCCAGATTCTTGAATCTTGCGAGTAAAACGACGTAGAACACTCGCATTGTTCTCGTTTTGGTTCTTTTTAACTTCTATGATTGTTTTTGCCATATAGTATATAGCTTAACATAAAATAATTTTATAGCAAGTCTTCAGGATCTACATTTATATAGAAATCCATAGATAAAGAGGAGAGTTTTTGTGATAATTTCGGATCTATGGTTGAGTCTTTGTTTATTTCATTTAAAGACCATTTGTTTAAATCTAATTTTATTAATGCATTTGTGACATACAAACCTTTGACCTTAGAAACAAAAGCACTAAAAATTCTAACGTCATAATCCTTGAATAATTCAGCGAGGTATTTTTTATTTACTATTGTTTGCTCTTTATTTCCTGTATAAGTAACTTTTATAAAACGTTTAAATGGAGGATATTCTAGGTTTTTTCTATCTTGCAATTCTTCTCGAACGAAGTTCAAGAGATTGTCATTTTTAATTGAAATTAGTGCACCATCTTTTTCATTTTTTGTTTGAATGATAATTTTATTTTTAGTTATATTAATGAGTGAAAAAATTATATGAATAATTTTTTCACTCATTTTAAAATTCGGTATTGCCCAAAGTGAATCAAAAGAAGAAATTACAGACAATTCTACTTTTTCTTTCATGTAGAAAAAAGCCATTTCTGTGCCTATAAGCACAGCGCCTTGCTCATTTTTATTTTTGTCTTCAAAATCAGCTATTATTTTTTCTGCACCCTTTTTTGTTTTAGCGGATTCTTTATCTATTTTAAATATTTTTGTTTCAGGTATGTGTTTTTTTAATTCTTCATAAACTGTGTCTGTACCTATGCCGAGTGGGGTTAAATTCCAACTTTCACAATGAGGACAAGTCATAAGTGGGTCTTTTTCTGTACCGCAACGATTACATATGAACATCCTTTTTTTACCATCAGCTGATAAATATAAAATTATAGGAGCCAAACATTTGTCACACATTATAGGAGTAGAACAATCTCGGCAAACAGTCATAGTAGCTAGTCCTTTACGTAATGAAAAAACAAAGACATTTTTTTTGTTTTTGATACTTTCTTTTATTTCTTCTATATTAATGTCAGAGAAGATTTTGAATTTTTTATCTTTATCTTCGTTTTGATTTTCTATTTTTATTTCTCCTTCGAAATTTAATCGGAATGAAAGGGGACGAATTTCTGATAATCCCTCACGTCTATTTATTGTTTCAAAACGCAAAAGATCATCTGCTAGTATTAATTTTGCTCCTATTTTTTCAGCAAATAATTCCACAAAAACTCTGAGGTCTAAAAATGGCCGGTTGAACATTTTATAAGAATTAGAACTTTCATGTTCTATTATTATAGTTCCTATATCGTTTCTGGGTATAGATAAAAATTGGGCAGTGCCGAATATTAGTACAGGATGTTCGGTATTTATTATCTTTTTAAATTGATCAATTTGTTTTTTTGCAGTTAATCCACCATGTACATTAAAGGTAAATTGTTCTATTCCATGACTTAATTTTTCTTTAAAATTATTAATATCACTTTCTGTCGGTAAAACTATAAAAATAGATTTTTTTTCTGCAAAACTTTCTCGTACTAATGTTTTATAAAATCCGAGTCTTTCTTCTGTTGGAGATTGGAAAAGTAATTTTTCGGGTTTTATTGAATTTTTTTCTCCCCTTGATAAAGGGGAGTGGCTGAAAGCCGAGGGGGTTGTATTTTTACATTTTGCAATTGCATCATATTCTTCACGAAAAGATGCTGGTAATAATGATAATAATGTAGAACCTTTTGTAGAACTAAAATAGCGACTTATTTCTATTCCAGATTCTAAAAATTTATTTGAAAAAATACTATGCTCTTTTACATCAGTTATTTTCCTCAGATTAAAAGTCATGTTTTTTATATCTGATTTTGAAGAAGAAACCTCTTCTGAAGATACAGCAATGCCTAGGATTTCCTTTTTTCTAAATGGAATAGTGACGATACTGCCGTCTGGTACAGGTTTGGCTGTAAAGTAAGTTAAATCTTCTGAAAAGATTCCTTTTATTAGTGGTATTACTGTAACGACTTTCATCCCATTAGAAATTTTTTCTTTTTCTTTAATCATAAGGTTTAATTTGGTGCCAGTTAGTATTTATTTCTAACGGGACACGTATTGTTAGTTTAGCATATACTGTGCTATATTTTCTCTATGGGAATATTTTCAAAAAAATTAGGTATAGACCTTGGAACTGCAAATACATTGGTGTTTGTACCTGGAAAGGGCATAGTTTTAAACGAGCCTTCTGTTGTTGCTGTTTCTGAACAAGACAATAAAATACTCGCTATTGGTTTTGAAGCAAAAGACATGATCGGTAAAACACCAGATTCTATTATTGCTTATCGTCCGATGAAAGACGGAGTTATAGCAGATTATAGAGTGACAGAAGCCATGCTTCGTTATTTTATAAATAAAGCGATGGGAAAATTTAATTTATTTAAACCAGATGTGATGGTCTCAGTTCCTGCTGGTGTGACTAGTACAGAACGTCGTGCAGTTATCGAAGCTGCTATTCGTGCTGGTGCAAAAAATGCTTATGTAGTGAAAGAACCAATTCTCGCAGCTATCGGTGCTGGAATTCCTATTTATGAATCAAAGGGTCATATGATTGTCGACATTGGTGGAGGTACGACAGACGTCGCAGTTATTTCTCTGGGAGGAATCGTGGCTTCTACTTCTGTAAAATGTGCAGGAAATAAAATAGACCAAGCTATCGCAGACTATATAAAGAAAACATTTAATCTAGCTATCGGAGACAGAACTGCTGAAGAAGTAAAAATAAAAATTGGTGCAGCGATACAACTCGAAGAAGAGCTACGTGTAACCATAAAAGGACGTGATTTTATCCAAGGTCTTCCACGCTCTGCTCAAGTCGGTACAAATGAAATAGTAAAAGCTATCGATGGAGAATTGAAACAAATGATTAAAGCTATTAAAGATGTCTTGCAAGAAACTCCTCCAGAACTCGCTTCAGATATTATTGATCACGGTATTATAATGACAGGTGGTTCATCAATGCTTCGCAATTTACCTGATTTGGTTTATAGAAAGACAGGAGTAAAAGCAAGTCTAGCTGAAGATGCTCTATATTGTGTAGCAAAAGGTACTGGTATTGCACTTGATCACCTAGATGTATACAAGAAAACAGTTTTAAGTAAGAAGTAAAAAGCTAGGCAAGACCTAGCAATACTTGCTAGGTCTTGCCTAGCTCAGAGCTATGTTAAAAAAGTATTTAAATAAAGAAAATTTACATCATGCGTATTTAATAGAAGGGAATAAAGATGAAATCTTACCCAGCCTCTTTTCTATTTTAGAAGAGTTAAAAGTAAAGACTAGTGCTAATCCTGATTTTTACAATATTTCTCTCGATACTTTTAAAATGGATGACGCTGAAAATTTAAAGTCTTCAGCCAATCAAAAGAGTTTCGGAGATAAAAAAGACACAAAGAGAATTTTTATAATTTCTGCAAATAATTTTTTACATAATGCGCAGAATACATTACTCAAAATTTTCGAAGAACCAAAGATTGATACACATTTCTTTTTAATAACTCCTGATAAAGAAGTTTTTTTACCTACTATTATTTCTAGAACTTATTTTATTTCTATAAAATCTGAAACAGGAGATGAAACAAAAGAGGCAGACAAATTCATTAAAATGAATTTGTCTGCCCGTCTCGAATATATAAAAGATTTAGTAAAAGGGAAGGATGATGAAGAAACCACCACCCCGCCTGAAGGCACCCCTCCTCAAAAAGGAGGGGAGGAATCGGAATCACCTCGTGCGAAAGCTTTGAAATTCCTTTCAGCTCTGGAGATAGTTGTTTCAAAAAGTGAATATAAAAACAAAGTAGAAGTTGTAGATCAAATTTTTAAAGTTCGTGAATACCTCCGCCAGCCAGGATCAAGCACTAAAATGCTTATGGAATCTGTGGCGATTTTGCTTTAAATATAAGTACTTGACAAAATATTTGTATCTGCTATACTATATTTACAATTAAATAAATGTTCAACCCTTTTAAATCTACAGCAAAATGATTAAAAGAAATCAGTTTCCGCCAGGTGTAAGCTTCACCTCAAATGTTTTGAATTTATTATAAAAAAGCTGCCGGTCCGGTTATTGGCTCCTAAAGTGGAGGCCACAAAACCAGAGGTTTAACCATTATCCCCCCGCTCGATCATACTGAGCGGGGATTTTTTTTTGCATTTTTTTTATTTTTTAATTAATGCTATAATACCGGTATGCAATACAATTTTTCAAATTTTAAGAATGACTTGAAAAAAGTCGAAGAATTCCTTTCAAAAGAATATACTCAATTAAATACAGGGCGGGCATCACCCTTGGTCCTCGACGGTATCAATGTCGAAGTTTATGGTGCATTTCAACCTATAAAAAATGTAGCTTCAGTAAATATCGAAGATGCAAAAACTCTACGTGTAGCTCCTTGGGACAAAACACAAATAAAATCAATTGAAAAAGCTATCATGGCTGCAAATATCGGTCTCTCTGTTGCGACAGATGAATCAGGTATCAGAGTTATTTTCCCTCAATTAACCCAAGAGACTCGTCAAAATTTAGTAAAAGTTCTAAAAGAAAGGTTAGAAAACTCTCGCATTACTGTTCGTAAGGAACGTGAAAGAGTTTGGGATGAAGTTCAATCTTTAGAAAAAGAAGGAAAATTAACAGAAGACGAAAGATTTCGTGCAAAAGATGATTTACAAAAAGTCATCGATGAAACAAACAATAATCTAGAAGCAATTTTTGAAAAGAAGGAAAAGGAAGTTTTAGGCTAAAAATAAATGAATATAATAATCTTTATAGTAATGTTACTCGTTTTGGTTCTCGTCCATGAATGGGGACATTTTTTCTCTGCAAAAAAATTTGGAATTCGTGTAGATGAATTTGGTTTTGGTTTTCCACCAAAAATAGCGAGTTTTAAAAAAGGGGAAACAGAATATAGTCTGAATGCTATACCTATCGGTGGCTTCGTAAAAATCTATGGTGAGAATCCGGATGAAGAAAATACAAATGGTGTAGATGCTAGTAGAAGTATTGTAAACAAACCACGTTGGCAACAAGCAATAGTTCTCTTTGCTGGTATTTTCATGAACCTTGTTTTAGCATGGTTTTTATTCTCTGTTGGTTTTATGTCAGGACTTCCGACTTCTACATCAGGAATTCCAGCAGGACAACAACTCACAGATGTACATTTGATGGTAGTAGATGTAATGCCTAAATCTCCAGCACAAATTGCAGGACTCAAAGCAGGAGATAAAATAGTTTCTTTAGCTAGTGGTACAGATGAACTTTCAAATGTCTCACCAGATAGTATTAAAACTTTTATACAAAATCATGGAACAAATGAACTAGAAGTAGATTATCTTCGTGGAAAAAATAATACTTTTAGTTCTGTAAAAATAATTCCTACTATTAGTGCAGGGAATACAAATCCAAGTATCGGTATTGCTATGGATACTATCGGTATTTTGAAATTACCATTTTTCTCTGCTATTTGGAACGGATTAAAGTTTGATTGTGCAGTAACGAAAGACACTATAGTAGGGTTACTCAGTCTTATAAAAAATAGTATCGTTGGTAAAGCGAATTTTTCTGATGTCACTGGTCCTGTCGGGCTCGTTGGTGCAGTAGGGAATGCTTATACTGGTTTTGGTTTCGCATACCTTATATCTTTTGCTGCGATGATTTCTGTAAACCTTGCTGTTATTAATCTCTTTCCATTTCCAGCTCTCGATGGCGGACGACTACTTTTCCTTCTAATAGAAAAAATAAAAGGCTCACGTATCAATCCAAAATATGCAAACTATGCAAATATCACAGGCTTCTGCCTCCTCATGCTTCTCATGCTCGTAGTTACATATCATGATATTGTAAAGCTTTTCTAATTTTCTACCCTTATTTTATAAGGTTATATACCTATTGACAAATAGGTATATAGTATGCTATACTATAAGAGTATAAGGTTCTTTTATATATTGATTTTTTAGTTGTATTTATTGGGTTATTTTTGTCTCTTTTGGGAGCCAGAGATAACTTAATAAATTCACAATTAATTATCTAAAAATATGGAAAAAATCGAAGAATTATTTAAATCAGAATACATAGATATTCCTGAAATAAATGCTGCAAAAAGTATCAATAAAGCAGAAGTAAAATTTGCAAACATAAAAATGTTTCTTAAAAAAAGAGAAAAGATTTCCTTTGATCCCAACAAAAAGAAACGTATCGTATTTTGTAAAATAAATGGACAAATAAATTTCGAAGAAGCGATCGAATACATTACTTCACGCAAAGGTATTTTTCCTAATGTAGAAGGATTATTTGCTGCTCTTTCTATAATTGATAATAAAGTTCCATTAAATAAGAATGTTCCTATTTTTGGTTTTGATATTGATGCAAAGCTTTGGGAACCTGACCCTGACAGAAAAGCATTATTTGTTCCGATTATAGTTATTAAGAAAGATTGCCTATATTTTGGACTTAGCTCTTTTGGTAGTAGACCAAATATGCCTTGTACAGAAAATATGTATCTTATTTACTTTATAGAGTAAGTTACTAATATAATCAGTAAACCGCCTTTTAATTAAAAGGCGGTTTTTTTCTTTGCATTTAAAAAGTTTATGTGTTATTATTATTGCATTAGCCTGTCGGCTTTTTTTATTTATTTAACTAACTTTTAATACAAAATGGAAATACGAAACATAGCAATCATCGCACACGTCGACCACGGAAAGACAACTCTGACTGATGGTTTGATGAAGCAAAACGGAGGCCTTCAAGCAGAAGGTGTTTCAATGGACTCAAACGACATTGAAAAAGAAAGAGGTATTACTATTTACTCAAAAAATACTTCTATCTACTACAAAAATACAAAGATCAACATCGTAGACACACCAGGTCACGCTGACTTCGGTTCTGAAGTTGAACGTGTTTTGCGTGCTATCGACTCTGTTTTACTCCTCGTGGATGCTGTCGAAGGACCAATGCCACAAACTCGTTTCGTTTTGAAAAAATCTCTCGAACTTGGTTTGAAACCGATAGTAGTAATAAATAAAATAGATAAGCCAGCAGCCGACGCTCACCGTGTACATGAAGAAGTTTTAGAACTTTTCTTCGAATTAGGTGCTACAGACGAACAAGCAGATTTTAAAACTGTTTATGCAGTTGGACGTGAAGGTTGGGCAACTCTCGACCTCGCTTCTCGTGCAGCTGATTTTTCACCACTTCTAGATTTAATTTTAGAAACAGTTCCACAAGCTTCAGGTCATGATGATAAACCAGCTCTCTCTCAAGTATTCAACCTCGGTTATGATAACTTCCTAGGCCGTATGGCTATCTCTCGTGTTTATGGAGGAAAAATAATTTCAGGAAGTACAGTCACTGTAAAAGGTGTTCACGGTACTCGTACAGGAAAAATAACAAAATTATTTTCTTTTGAAGGTATAGCGAGAAAAGAAATACAAGAAGCAAATTCTGGAGACATTGTAATGCTCTCAGGTATTCCAGACATTTATATCGGAGAAACAATTTGTCTCGATGCAGATACACCAGAGCTCCCATCTATCGCTATTGATGAGCCGACAATCTCACTTAACTTTTTAGTTAACGATTCTCCATTCGCAGGTAAAGAAGGAAAATTTGTTACATCTCGTCAAATAAAAGAACGTCTCGAAAAAGAACTCGAAATCAACGTTGGACTCAAAGTTGATTTTTCTCCTGACCAAGGAGTAAATACTGGCCCATCATTCTTTAAAGTTTACGGACGTGGAGAACTACACGTAGCTGTGCTTCTAGAAAATATGCGCCGTGAAGGTTTTGAAATGCAAGTTTCTCAGCCAGAAGTAATTATCAAAGAAGAAAATGGCCAAAAGACAGAACCATATGAAGAATTAGTTATAGATGTACCAGAAGAATTTTCTGGAAGTGTTATCGAAAAAATCGGTAAGCGTCGTGGTGTTATGAAAGACATGACATCAAAAGGAAGAATACAAAGAATCACTTTTGAAATACCAACTCGTGGATTGCTCGGCTATCGTGGAGAATTTATTATCGATACAAAAGGTGAGGGAATCATGTCTTCACTAGTTATCGGTTTCAAACCATACGCCGGAGAAGTAAAGAAAAGAGAATACGGATCAATGACTTCTATGGCGCCTGGAAAGGCTGTTGCTTTCTCACTTGCAAATTTACAAGAACGTGGTATTATGTATATAGATCACGGTACAGAGGTATATGAAGGTATGGTTGTCGGTAATGTTCTCAAAGGTGAAGACATGGCTGTAAACCCTACAAAAGGAAAACAACTTACAAACATGCGTGCATCAGGAACTGATGAAGCAATAGTTGTTCGTCCTCCATTTACCCTTAGTATTGAACGTGGTTTGGAAATAATGAGTGATGATGAATATCTAGAAATTACTCCAAAAAGTGTCCGTTTACGTAAAAAATGGCTTACTGAATTAGATAGAATCAAGGCAGGTAGAAAAGGATAAATAGCAATTCAATATACGTTTGACTTAAAGTCAAAGGCATGTATAATGAGTATATAAACAATTTTATTATTAATAATATATAAACAATTTTTTCAAAAAAATTTTAAAAATTAAAAAAATATGTCAACAATATCATTTAAACCAAAACAAGTTACAAAGAAAATCACTTCACATCTTCAAGACAGAGCAAGCGACGTCATCATGAATCGTTTTGGTTTGACTACTGATGCAGAAAAGAAAACTTTGGAAGAAATTGGAAAAACATATGGCATAACTCGTGAAAGAGTTCGTCAAATAGAAGATGCAGCTTTGAATTCTATAAAGAAAGGAGAAGGTTTCAAATCAGAGCAAGCTGTTTTTGAAGAATTAAAACAAATTATGAGTTCTTTTGGTTCTATTGTTGCTGAACATGACTTACTTCCTAGTATTTCAAAAGATAAATCAATTCAAAATCATATACATTTCTATTTAGTTCTCGGTGATGCTTTCAAGAAACATCGTGAAGATGATCATTTCCATGTTCGTTGGTCAATTGATGATGAAATAGTTGATAAAGTTCATGATTCTTTGAAAAAACTTTATTCTACTCTAAATGATCAAGACCTTATTCCTGAAACAGAAATGATTAAAAAATTCTTAGACGGATTAAAAGACGTTTCAGAAAAATATCGTAACGAAGAAGTTGCTCGTCGTTGGCTTTCAATGTCAAAGAAGATTTCAAAAAATCCATTAGGAGAATGGGGTAAATCAACTTCACCAAATGTACGTACACGCGGAGTTAAAGATTATGCTTTTTTGGTTATGAGGAAAAATGGTGAACCTATGCACTTCAAAGAAGTTGCAGATGCTATCACATCTACTTTTGGAAAGAAAACTCATTATGCTACTTGTCACAATGAATTAATCAAAGATAATCGTTTTGTGCTTGTTGGACGTGGAATGTACGCATTAGCAGAATGGGGATACAAGACAGGCATCGCACGTGATGTTATAAAAGAAATCTTGAAAAAAGACGGACCTCTATCAAAAGAAGACGTAGTAGAAAAAGTGATGAAAGAAAGATATTTCAAGAAAAATACAATCTTAGTTAACTTACAAAACCCTAAATTCTTTAAAAAGAATAAAAACGGATTATATACTATAGCTTAAATTATGAAAAATAATTATAACAAGGGTATTATACATATTCTATTTATAATCATCGGTGTACTCATTATTTTAGTCTTATTTGGATTTTTTACTAAATCACACTAAAACAATATACACATAAAAAAACCTAAAACCTTTTGTTTTGGGTTTTTTTATATTACAATTAGAGATAATGATTACAGATTTATTAAGTGGTTTATTTTTGAAACTTTTCATTTTCTTGTGGCCTATTGCAGTTACATTTTTTTTAGGTCACATTGCTTGGACACTTTGGAAACATTATATAAAAACAGAATGGATTTCAGGCATTAAATGGATAGTCCTCGAAGTTAAACCACCTCGAGACGTTTTGCGTTCTCCAAAAGCAATGGAGCTATTTTTTACTAATGCTTTGTATCAAATTGCTGGCAAAGACAAAAAATCAAAATATTGGAAAGGAGCAGTGCGACTTTGGTTCTCTTTGGAAATTATTTCTATTGATGGGCAAGTCCATTTTTATATTCGTATTCCGTCTAGATTAAAAGGCCTTGTAGAGACTCAGATGTATGCTCAATATCCTCAAGCTCAAATTGTCGAAGTAGATGATTATACTTTAGCTGTACCTTACGTTGGTGGCGATAGTGGCTTTGATTTTTGGGGTTGTGAATGGAAGTTAACAAAGTCCGATGTTTATCCCATAAAAACATATGTAGATTTTGGGCTCGACAAAGACCCGAAAGAAGAATTTAAAGTTGATCCTATGTCACCACTCATAGAACTTTTTGGTTCAATACAAAAAGGTGAACAAATGTGGTTACAAATAGTTATCCGTGCAAATGATAAAAAATATCATACTGCAGGTACATATTTTGATGAACATGATCTTCTCAAAGAGGCTCAAAATGAAATTACTAAAATCACAAAAGATTTCACTGGTGTAGATGCTAATAATAAATCAAAAGATATGAAAACTGCTCCATGGCAGAAAGATGTTGTCCCTGCAATTACTTCAAAAGTTACTAAATTAACATTTGAGACAGGTATTCGTTTGGCTTATGTTGCAAAAAAAGAAGATAGTAACGGAAACAATAAAAAAAATTTACGTTTAATCTTTCGTCAATATGATACTCCTCATTTAAATAGTTTTGCTCGTACAAATGGTTCTGGTTTAGCTACTTTCTTCCAAATATTCCAAGGCAATAGATTTTTTATTAGTAAAAAAACTAGACACACTTTCACTAATGCATTTTTCAATGCATATAGAGAAAGAGCTTTCTTCTATATGCCACTTCGTCAAAAGAAATTACCATTTCCTTTTTCTTTGTTTACATTTAAATATAATCAACCAAATACTTTTGTTTTAAATACTGAAGAATTAGCTACATTGTGGCACTTCCCAGGACAAATACTCAAAGTTCCAGGCCTCGAACGTGTCGAATCAAAACAAGCTTCTCCACCTCCAAATCTACCTATATAATTTATGGAACCTTTAATATTAGAAGAAAAACAAAAAATACAGTATTTTTATTATTACGTTTTTGGAATTGTGTCTTTAATAGTAATAAGTATTTATTTTTTGTTTAGTGCACCAAATAATTTTCCTGTTGGACAAGTAGTTACAATACCTGCTGGTGCCTCACTTCGTTCTATATCTTTTGAATTAAAGAATATGAATATTATTCGTTCACGAACAGTATTTGAATCTTTGGCAATACTTGATGGGGGTGAGAAAAGTATAAATGTTGGGGATTATGTTTTTAATCAAAAAACAAATGTATTTGAAGTGGCTCGTCGAATAGTAAATGCTGACAGGGGAATAGATGAAGTTAAAATAACTATTCCAGAAGGTTTTACTACAGCAGATATTATAAATATAATATCACCAAAATTAAATAATTTTAAGAAAGATGTTTTTATTTCTTTGATTAAAGATAAAGAAGGATACCTCTTTCCTGATACATATTTTTTCTTTCCAAGCGCCACAGCTGAAGATATTTATAAAATGATGAATGACAATTTTTCTAAGAAGATAAAACCAATACTTTCAGATATAAATGCTTCTGGAAAAACTTTGAATCAAATTATAACTATGGCATCTATTATAGAAGGTGAAGCAAAAGGAGATAATGATCGTAGTGTTATTGCTGGAATTTTATGGAATAGAATAAACAAAGGAATACCTCTACAAGTAGATGCAGATATGTGGACTTATAAAAATAAAGGCTTACCCGCAAACCCTATTTCAAATCCTGGAATAGAAACTATTAAATCTGCGATTCATCCAACTCCATCTGTATATCTTTTTTACCTTCATGATAAACAAGGTAATATTCACTATGCAAAAACTTTTACTGAACATAAGGCTAATATAGCGAAATATTTAAAATAATGAGAAAACACGATTTAGCTTTTATCGATATAGAAACTACAGGACTCGATGTTACACGTCATGAGATTATTCAGATTGGTTGTGTAATTGTCGCTCCAAATATGGAGGTAGTAGAAGAATTTGAATTGAAAATAAAACCAGAGCACATAGAAAATGCTGATAAGATAGCACTAAAAGTAAATAAATATAATGAAGAAGATTGGGCTTTCGCTTATACACTACCCGAAGCCTTAAAAATACTTTCAGAGAAAGTAAAAGGTTGTATTATGGTAGGGCAAAATGTTTCTTTTGATTCTGCTTTTTTAGGATATAATTTTTTGAAAACAAAAGTAGAAAATACTTTTCATTATCATAAGCTCGATACTATATCTATGGCTTGGGAGAAATTTCATGGTGATGAAACTTTTGAACACTTTTCTCTTCGTGAAATGTGTAAATATTTTGGAATAATAAATGAGAATGTTCATACTGGACTATCAGATGCCCGTGCAACCTTTGAGCTTTACAAAAAACTTTTAAACAAGTAAAGTGAAAGTATCTTTTAAAAAGCACAAATAATTTTCTGCTGAAAATTTTATCTGCTCGGCCCAGTCGGCCTGCGCAAGGCTTTTTAAAAGACACTTTCACTTTCATGAAAAAAAATAAACAAACAGTATTTGTCGGTATGTCTGGAGGGGTAGATAGCTCTGTCACAGCAGCATTACTACAAGAGCAGGGGTATGATGTAGTAGGGGTCTTTATAAAGACTTGGCACCCGGATTTTTTGGTGTGCACAGAGGAGGACGAGCGCCGCGACGCTATGCGCGTCGCGGCGCATCTCGATATCCCATTCCTAACTTTTGATTTTGAAAAAGAATACAAAGAAGGCGTGGCTGACTATATGATTTCTGAATACAAAAAAGGACGAACTCCAAATCCAGATGTGATGTGTAATCGTGAAGTTAAATTCGGAGCCTTTCTAAAAAAAGCACTTTCTATGGGTGCTGACTTTGTGGCGACAGGACACTATGCGCAATGTACCCCTTCCTTGGTTAAGGAGGGGGTTGGGGGTGGTAATTCAAAAAATCACCACCTCGCCCTAAAGGGCACTCCTCCTCGACAAGGAGGAGAAGAAATGCAACTCTTGAAAGGAAATGATCCAGCGAAAGATCAAAGTTATTTTCTTTGGACTTTAACTCCTGAACAAATTAAACATGTTATGTTTCCTGTAGGTCATTTACCGAAACCAGAGGTTCGAAAATTAGCAAAGAAATTCAAGCTTCCAGTAGCAGAGAAAAAAGATAGTCAGGGTATTTGTTTCCTCGGTGCAGTAGATATAAAAGTATTTTTGAAACATTATATAAAGTCAGAACAGGGTAAAGTTTTAAATGAAAAAGGAGAGGAAATTGGTTATCATGATGGGGCTGTTTTTTATACCCTCGGTGAAAGGCATGGTTTTACAATTACAAAAAAGGGTAATAATGACAGCGCATATTATGTCATTGAAAAGGATATAAAAAATAATATTCTTGTAGTATCTCAGCACCCCCTCCGGCTTTCAGCCACCTCCCCCTTAGCTAAGGGGGAGGGTTGGGGTGGGGGTGTAAAATTAATTTCAATAAATTGGATTTCACAAATACCAGAAGAAGGTAAAATTTACCAAGCTCAAGTCCGCTATCATGGGGAGTTTTTGAATTGTAAATTATCTAATATTAAAAACAGTATAGCTATAGTTTCTTTTGAAAAAGAAATCCTAGTCGCCNTATTAAAGAATAGTTTTACCTTATAAAATAAGGTATTTTATACCTTGACTTTTTACGTTAAAGGGTGTATACTATTAAATAGGTAAAGAAACCGATTCCTTATATCGGCTCCTGTCACAAGGACAGATTTTCTTTGTAAAATTAAATACATATAACTGATGACAAAAATTATCGGCGTAGATCCAGAAAAAGTTTCTGGCCTACAAAAAGACTACAGTGCGAAAGCTCATAGTGCTGTACAGAAAAAAGACGAGCAATTTTTTTGATGCAATGGAAGCTTTACTAAAAGCCGACTATTCACAAAAAGCGAAATTAATCGAAGAAGTGTTGGGTAAAAAATCTGGAGAAAGTTTTGTGGTTGGACAAGTGTTCCAACACAGAAACAAAGATTTAGTACCTCAGTATTTTGGAGATAATTTCAAAAATTGGATGTGGGCTCCGGCTCAATCGAGAACAATAGTAGTTGATGTTTTCAGAGGTGTAACTCCAAAAGAGTATATACTTCCAAAAAATATGAATGATACTGCTATACAAAATGCGAATACTTCCGTGCCAATGGAAGAAGATACATTTTGGGCGATGCATTACTTGTTGATTATCAATCCAAAACTTGGAAAGAAAATCTTGAAGTATGAATTACGTAAAGACAAATGGTATATTTTTCACGTAAAACTTGCTTCTGGTAAGGTTGTTGCTGTGCACGTGCGCTGGGGCGTTGACGAGTGGGGCTGCATTGCGGACGACTTCGATAACAATACGTGGAACGAAGGCAATGTGTTTCTCTCACTCGCTACTTTGTAGCTTTATGATTTTATTAAAATTTGGACCCTTTGATTCTTTTGAATCTTGGGTCCTTTTTGTTTTTAATTTTGATATACTGTATATGATATTGGAAGATTTCACGGAATAAAACCTTTGAAACAAGTATCAAGATAGTATGATATTCAGATTTGTGTCGGTTATGTACTTACACAAGAGTAGTTCATATTTATCTCTTAAAAATATATTTAGTAGGTGCTATATGTTGGTGCATTATAGATGCAAAATAATATTCAAGAATTTATGATTTAAATTCTGGTGTCATAGATGACTTATAGCACGAGTGTTGTTGCTGTGAACGTGAACTGGAACGATGACGAGTGGAACTGCAATGCGAACGACTTCGATAACAATACGTGGAACGAAGGCAATGTGTTTCTCTCACTCGAAACTACATATTTTTACCTCCTGAATAAGTCAGGAGGTTTTTGTTTACTAATTTTTTGTTCGATACTATTTTTCCAACCACCGAGAATCTTGCCAACTTCGTGGAGTTTGCTTGATAATTCTAAATATTGTTTTTCCTTTATCAATTTATTTTCAAAAGCGATTTGAAGTAGATATTTTATTATGTCATTTTTGCTAATTGCTTCCACAATTATGTTACTTTTATTTTCTATTGGCGCATAGTATGCTTTGTAGATGAGTTCAAGTAAATCTAAAAAATGGTTTTCAATTCTAGCTCCAGTAGTATATCTACCAATTCTCGGCATATGAGGAATGATTTGATTACACCAAATAGCAAAGCTTTCCTTGGTTCTCAGAATGACGCTCGCTTTTTCGATAGAAAATGCGAGGGAGGGGGGGTGATAAAATTTTTCATAATTTTAATAATATCATATCGGTGGAAAATTTATTTGTATCATGGCGAGAATTTTTGAATGGTAAAAGTAAAAGACAAGATGTGATTTTGTTTGGAGTAAATTTGATGGATAATATTTATTCTTTACATAATGATTTAAAAAATAAAACATATAAACACAGTAATTATGAAGTCTTTAAAATAAATGACCCAAAACCGAGAGATATACATAAAGCTATAGTACGAGATAGACTTTTACATCATGCGATATATAGAATACTGTATCCGTATTTTGATAAGAAATTTATTCACGACTCGTATTCTTGTCGGATAGGTAAGGGAACTCATAAAGCAATATATAGGTTTGAAAGTTTTATAAATAGAGTTAGTAAAAACAATACAAAAACTTGCTGGGTTTTGAAATGCGATATCAGAAAGTTCTTTGCAAATATTGACCATGATATTTTAAAAAGTATTTTAGCGAAACATATACAAGATAAAGATACGCTTAATATTTTAGAAAATATCATAGATAGTTTTTCTTCCAACCCTATAGGCAAGGCCTATGGGGTAAATAACTCACCACTCCTAGCGATAGCAAAGACTGATGAGTGTGCAAAGTCGAACTTTGCACAAAATAAAAAGTTAACAAACTCAGCGATAGCAGAGAATGTTAACAATGAGAAAGGACTTCCACTTGGAAATTTAACGAGCCAGCTTCTTGTAAATATTTATATGAACGAATTTGATCAATATATGAAACATGTATTGAAAGTAAAATATTATATACGTTATGCCGATGATTTTGTGATATTGAGCGAAGATAAAAAGTGTTTGGAAGATATACTTAAAGAAGTCGCAAATTTTCTGAAAGAAAATTTGCGACTTGAGCTACATCCAGACAAAGTTTTTATTAAAACAATCTATTCAGGTGTAGATTTTCTCGGCTGGGGGCATTTTCCTACACATCGAGTATTAAGAAATGCTACTAAAAAACGAATGATTAGAAATTTAAAGAATAATAGTAATGAGAATACTCGAGCTTCTTATTTGGGGATGTTAAACCATGGAAATACCTTTAAATTAAAAGAAAACCTTGATTTTTTGGTAAAAAAAAGGTAGTATTATTGCATGCAAAAAGGAGATTATATAACAGAAGAAAAAAGAAAAGAACTTGAAGTAGAAGTAGAGGCATTGAAAGGCCCTAAAAGAAAAGAAATTATTGATGCATTAGAATTCGCAAAGTCACTCGGTGACCTTTCAGAAAATGCAGAATATCATCAAGCTCGTGAAGATCAAGGCAAGCTTGAAGAGCGTATTTTAAAAATTGATGCTATCTTAAAAAATTCTACAGTTATTACAAATACAGGTGGAGATGTTGTAACTATCGGTTCTACTGTAACTGTTCAAAAAGAAAATTCAGGAGAAAACAAAACTTATACTATTGTCGGTGCAGAAGAAGCAGATATGGCAAAAGGTAAAATGTCTAATCATTCACCTCTAGGTGAAGCATTGTTCGGTAAGAAAAAAGGTGAAACTATCACTTTCAAAACTCCAGCAGGAATGGTAAACTATAAAATAGTAGAAGTGAAATAGATTTTACTCCCTCTCCTTAATAAGGAGAGGGTCGGGGTGAGGTGTATTTTTATGTCATCAATAAATGAAATCCGCGATACAAGAATAAAAAAATTAGAACTCTTAAAAGAAAAGGGTATTAATCCTTTCGTTTCAGAATCTAAAAGAGAATTATCTCTAGCACAAGTGCTCGAGTCTTTTGATGATTTAGAAAAATCTGGAGAACAAAAATGGATTTCAGGTAGAATAATGTCTATCCGTGGGCAAGGTGCGATAGTTTTCGCAACTTTATATGATGGTTCAGCTTCTTTTCAAGCTTTGATTAAAAAAGATTCTTTTATTCAAGAAGAAAATAGTTTAGATAAATTTGCATTGTTTGGGGAGGCAGTAGACATTGGCGATTTTATAGAAGTCCAAGGAATATTTTTTATAACAAAAAGAGGTGAAAAAAGTATCGAAGTAAAAGATTGGCAAATGATGACCAAATCTCTACTTCCACTTCCTGAAAAATGGGCAGGTCTACAAGACACAGAAGAAAGATTTAGAAAGAGATATTTAGAAATTTTAACTGACAAAGAAGTATCAGACCGTTTTGTTTTGCGCTCAAGAGTAATAAAAGAAATTAGAAAGTTTTTTGATGATTTAGGATTTTTAGAAATTGAAACACCAATATTGAAAAACAAAGCAGGCGGTGCAATGGCGCAACCATTCGTAACCCATCACAATGATTTAGATATTGATATGAAACTTCGTATATCACTCGAAATAGAGCATAAAATGCTTATGATAGGTGGTTATCCTGCTGTTTATGAAATAGGTAAAAATTTTAGGAATGAAGGCTCTGACCCGACTCATATTCAAGAATTTACAATGATGGAATGGTATTCTGCTTACCACACGCTCGAAGAAAATATAACTTGGACTGAAAATTTACTTAAATCTTTAGCAAAAAATGTCATCGGTAAAAGTGTTTTTACTGTTTATGATAAAGATGGCGTTGGTGTTGAAGTAAATTTCGATACACTTTGGCCTAGAGCAAAATTTGCAGATTTACTTACACAATACGCTGGTATCGATATGCAAAATATTTCTCTAGAAGATTTACAAAAAGAAGCTTTAAAATACGGACTAGGTAATGATGAAATGAAAAAAATGGGACGTGCGAATTTGTTGGACTTTTTATATAAACACACAGCTCGTCCAAAATTAATAAATCCTATATTTGTGACTGATTATCCTGGAGATTTAAAACCATTAGCAAATCAAAATACTGATGGTACAGCAAAAGTCGCACAGCTAATTATCGGTGGTGCAGAAATTACAAATCAATATTCTGAATTAGTTGATCCATTAAAACAAAGAGAACTTCTCGAATCTCAAGCAAAAATGAAAAGTGCAGGGGACAGTGAGGCAATGGAACTCGATGAAGATTTTATCACTGCTATGGAATACGGTATGCCACAAATGACTGGATTCGGTATGGGTATAGATAGATTGATGGCGATATTAACTGAACAGAAAAATCTCCGTGAAGTTATCTTCTTCCCGATAATGCGACCTAAAGAATAAAAAAGACAAAATTAAAACCCCGCTTTTGCGGGGCTTTTTTAGATTTCATATAAGAGAATTATTTTTTCTCTGATATTAAAACAAAACGCGATTTTTTCGGAGGATATTTTTGTTTCTTCATCTTCAGAAAGATTTTCAAAAATAAAACAAACTAATTGATTTAAGGTGAAATTTCTTTCTTCTAATTTAATCCTCTTTAAGGGTTCTGGATTATTTCCAGAATAAACTCTTTGTCCTGATTCAAGGTAGTCCAAATCAAGATTTATTTTTTTGTTTAAAAACTTATCTACGTTTTTAACAAAATATAAATTTCCGTCCGGTTGTGGATTTTTCCAGCTCATATCAATTTTTTTATCAATTGAATGACCAAGCATTTCTGTTAAATAAAGTTCTGATTTTAAAAATGGCACCTTAATACCATTGTCAGCTGTTTTTTCTAAAACTTCTATTTTTATAGTTTCCATTATCTATATTTTTAATGAATTTTTATTTAATTACAGTATACAACAAAAGCTTAAAAAAGCAAATAATTTTCACTCTCTCTTTTATAATGAGAGGGGTTAGGGGTGAGGTAGTTATCCACAGATATAGACAATATACCTTGTGGCATTGTGGGAAGAAGTGGTTTATAATGTATATGAAGTGGGAAGAAGTGGGAAATTAAATAATTACAAAAATATGCTAATCGGAGAATATATACATACAATAGATGAGAAAAATAGAGTTTCACTTCCTGCAAAGTTTCGTAAAGAAATGGGGAAGTCTGTTGTTATCGCCCCCGCTCCTGATAATTGTTTGTTCGTTTTCACAATGAAAGAATGGTCAAAAGTTTCAAGTCGTTTAACCGATAATGAACATGAACTTTCTTTTTTGAAAGCTGATAAAAGAAATTTCAACCGTTTTATGCTCGGACGTGCTAGTGATGTAGAAGTAGATTCTATCGGAAGAATTTTAGTTCCTGATTTCTTGAAAGAAAGAATCGGATTAAAAGGCAAAGCTGCATTAGTCGGAGTAGGAGATAGAGTTGAAATCTGGAATGACAAAGCATGGGAAGCTTATAAAAAAGACAGTGAAAAAATGGCCGGAGCTTTAGCAGAAAAATTAGGCGATAAAGAATAATGAACAGCGTTCACAAGACAGTTCTTTTAAATGAAACAGTTGAGAATTTGAATCTTTCAAAAGATTCTATTGTTGTCGATGGTACTTTTGGTGGAGGAGGACATAGTGCCCTTATCACAAAAACTTTTCCAAAAGTAAAAATCATAGCGATAGATCAAGACAAAGGAGCTTTTAAAAAAGCAGAGAGTAAATTTGAAGGACTAAAAGCAAATGTTAGTTTTCACAATACTAATTTCAGAGAAATAAGTTCTGTGTTAGAAAAAGAAGGTATTAAAGGAGTTGATGGAATAATTTTAGACTTAGGTCTAAGTTCTGATCAATTAGAGAATTCCGGAAGAGGATTTTCTTTTATGAAAGATGAGCCTTTGCTCATGACAATGAAAGAAAATCCTTCTCCAGAAGATGTAACTGCAGAAGATATCGTAAATACTTGGGGAGAGGAAAACCTTGCAAACATTATTTATGGTTATGGTGAAGAGCAATTCTCAAGGCGTATAGCCAAAGGAATTGTAGAAGCTAGAGAAATAGCTCCTATTAAAACAACCTTTGAGTTAGTGGAAGTTATAAAAAAATCAGTCCCTAATTTATACAAAAAAGGCAGAATACATTGTTCTACGAAGACCTTCCAAGCACTCAGAATAGCCGTAAACGACGAATTAGGAGCTTTAGAGCAAGGATTGGAGAAAGGTATAGAAGCTTTAAATAAGAATGGCCGAATGTCAGTAATATCGTTCCATAGTTTAGAAGATAGAATAGTGAAAAGATTTTTTAAAGAAAAAGAACAAGAAGGAATAGTAAAAATAATTACAAAAAAACCGATTATAGGAAGTGAGCAAGAAATAAAAGAAAATCCTAGATCAAGAAGTGCAAAATTAAGAGTAATAGAGAAAATATAAAAATGACAACACAAACATTAAAAATGAAGACAAATATTATAAACAACAATGATATCGATAAGCGTATCTTAAAAGCTTTGATTTATACTACAGTTTTGTTTTCTCTATGTTATGTTTTTATATTAGGAAATATGGTTTATAACATCGTTGCTCGTAAAAATATCGATACTCAAGCTAGAGCTCTCGGAAATGAAGTAAATGGCTTAGAATTACAATATCTTTCTTTGTCTGGAAAAGTTGATATGAAAATGGCTTATGCTATGGGATTCAAAGAAATAAATAAAACATTTGCTAAACGTGAAAATACATTAGGTAGTATTATCATATCTCCAAATGAATTATAGTTTTTTAAATAGAATAAAGATTGTATCTTTTTTTATTTTAGTTTTTGCAGGAGCTTTAGTATTAAAGCTTTTTTTTGTGCAAATAATTCATAAATCTTCATATAGTGAAAGAGCAGATAGGCAGTACGCTACACCATCGTCTGATATTTTTGAACGTGGTACTATTTATTTTACTCGTAAAGATAATGTTTTAGTTTCTGGTGCTGTACAAACTTCAGGTTTCAAAATAGCTATTACAAGTAAAGATATATTAGATGGAGAAGATAGTTACAAAAAAATAAATGTAATTTTTCCAATAGATCATGATTCATTTTTAGCTAAGGTGAATAAAAAAGATGATCCATATCAAGAAATAGCAAATCGTCTAACAAAAGAACAAGCAGATGCTATAAATAATTTAAATATAAAGGGAATAAATATATATAAAGAAAAATGGCGTTTTTATCCTGGTTTAGATATGGCTGCACAAAGTCTAGGACTTGTCGGTTTTAAAGGAGATGAATTGGCTGGGCGTTATGGTTTAGAAAGACAATATAATGATGTTTTATCTAGAGATAAAGATAATCCATATATAAACTTTTTTGCTGAAGTTTTTTCTAATTTAAAACAAACTCTTTTTTCTGGTAATGTAGAAAATGCAGGTGATTTAGTCACAACAATAGAACCATCCGTTCAAGATTTTTTAAGTAGTAAACTTTTGGAAGTTAAAGATAAATATAATGTTGATGCTGTAGGAGGAATAATTATGAATCCTACTGACGGTTCTATCTATGCTCTCGATGTAAAGCCTAGTTTTGATCCAAATGATTTTTCTAAAATAAAAGATGTTGGTGTTTTATCAAATCCTCTAGTTGAAAACGTTTATGAATTCGGTTCTGTCGTTAAGCCTTTAGTTATGGCAGCTGGGCTCGATACTGGTGTTGTAACATCTAGAACATCTTATGATGATAAAGGTTTTGTGACAGTAGACAAAAAACAAATAAATAACTTTGATAAAAAGGGTCGTGGACCAAATACTACAATGCAAGAAGTTATAAATCAGTCTCTGAATACTGGTATGGTTTACGTATTTCAACATTTGGGACGTCAAAATATGCGTGACTATATGTTATCTTATGGTTTAAAAGATAAAACAGGAATTGATTTGCCAAATGAAACTAGTGGATTAGTTTCAAATTTAAATAGTCCTCGTGATATAGAATATGCAAATGCATCTTTCGGACAGGGTATAGCTATGACACCTATAGAAATGGTTCGAGCTTTGGCATCTCTCGGTAATGGCGGAAACTTGGTTACTCCGCATTTGGTTAGTAAAATAAATTACGATAATGGAAGTCAAAAAGATTTTAATTATCCTACTACTCGTGTAAAATTTTCTGAAAAAACTTCTACTGAAATTACTAGAATGTTGGTAAATGCTATGGATAATTCATTAAAGGGTGGTACTGCTAAATTTGAGCATTATAGTGTAGCTATCAAAACTGGTACAGCCCAAGTAGCAAAAGAAAATGGGGGAGGATATTATGCAGATAGATATACACATTCATTCTTTGGATATTTCCCAGCTTATAATCCTAAATTTATAATATTTTTATATGCAGTAAATCCAAAAGGCGTGCCTTATGCTTCCCAGACATGGGCTGATCCATTTTTAGATATTGTAAAATTTCTTATGAATTATTACGAAGTTCCACCAGATAGATAATATTTGATTTAGTGTTTTATTTTTGTTATACTGCATAAAGGTTTTAAAAAGTAGTAATTTAAAAAGTAAATAAAGAAAAAGAAAGTATGAGGAAAAAAGTTTTAATTATTGGATTAGTTTGTGCGCAACAATTGGTATCGGCACAAAAAATGAGTACAAATAAATTTGTATCAGTAGCACACCAGCAATTACCCGCAAAAGGAAGTTTGAATTATCTAAGATTAGAAGCCCAGAAGAGTTACACTCTTTTTAAGAGGGATTCTGTTTTGTATGATTCTATTTGTTCTGAAAAGAAACAAATGAAGAGAGATATTGCTGATGCAAAAATGCTACAGGAAACAGATAGATTGTTTGTATTAAAAAGTAGCTATATTAATACATATATAGCTTCAAAAGAAATTCACCGAAAGGTAAAAATTTCCGTACGTAGGGCTAATTTCGATCAAAAGAAACTTAGTAGAGAATTAAATAAATCTGATTCTTTTACACTCATCGGAGCATTAAGAAAAATGATAAATGGTTAAAACCATTTTTTTTATTTTTATGGAGCACTGTACTTAATAAGTACAGTGCTTTTTATTTTGTGACTCTACAGGGAATCGAACCCTGATTTGATCCTTGAGAAGGATCCGTCCTAACCGTTAGACGATAGAGCCATGTCGCATTAAAAATATACCATTTTAAAAATAAAAAAACAGCCCCGATAATTTGGAGCTGTTACATTGTCTAATGTCTAAATGGACGATATGATTGTTTGTAACCAGTACTTCTTTGAGGTTCTTTTATTTCCATAGGTTGATAGGAGGAACTTGTAGCATACCTCTCATCTGCTTGTGGTTTGTAAACCTTTTTAATAACTGCATAGTCTGGACCAAAACGAGTCAATTCATTTTTTTTGATATGGTTTGAATCTTTAACTCTTACCATCTCATGGTCTTTACTTACACTAACAGAAGTTAGTTCTGGTTTTGTTCTTAACTCATTTGCAGCTTGTTCATAACTGAAATGTTCTACTTTTTTTACTTGGGCTGATTCTTTGCCAGTTCCAATTTTTGCGTTTTTACCTGCCATGGATTTCTTTGTTTTTTTGTTTAACTATTTATTATGTAAATTTACTAGAACCTATATTATATATGATACAGATTTTTTGTCAATAGAAAAATATAATTATTAGTCTTCTAAACTAGGTTTCTCTATTTCTAATACAGAGATATCTGGTGATGTTCCAGATATACGTAACACGTCTTTATCAATCTTTTTTAATTCTTTTCCTGATGAAGTGTAGTGATTAAATACAGTGCCGAGGGCATTACCGAGTTTATTATGGTATTCTTCATAAGATTTTAAATGTGTTCCAAGTTCACCAACTCTTTTTTTAATTTCTACAGCGTCCTTCTCTATTTTTAAAGCATTGAGTCCTTGTAATACTGTCTGTAAATATGCGAGGAATGAAGTAGGGGAAACAATAATAACTTTATATTTATTTGCAGCACGTTGTATTAAATTTTCATCTTCACCTTTACCGACTCGTCCTATTAGCAAATCATAATAAATAGCTTCATGTGGAATAAACATAAAAGCAAAGTTCATTGTATTTAATTCAGGACGAATGTATTTTGAAGTTTCTACGATTCTATTTTTTAAATCATTTTCAAAAACTTTTTCTAGCCTTTCTTTTTCTACAGGATTACGTTCATCTATTATACGGTTATAATTTTCAAGTGAGAATTTAGAATCAACAGGAATTATTTTTTCTTTAATGAAAATTACTGCATCAGGAATAAGATCGTCACCATTGTCATTTTTACCGAGTTTGTATTGCATTTCAAAACTACCAGGTGGCATAACATTTTTAAGTAATGTTTCTAGATAGTATTCACCGAGGATTCCACGTTGTTTTGGGTTTTTTAAGATATTTTGAAGACTTTCGAGTTGGTCTGTAAAAGATATAACTTGTTTATTTGTTTCATCTAGACGAGTGAGCCTTTCTGTAACATCACGAATTATTTTATTTGATTCACTAGAATGAAATTTTAATGATTCGTTCATTTGTTTACTAGTATCACCAATTTTCATATCTACAGTACGAGAGAGTTCATTTAATTGTTGTAGTATAAGTTGTAGTCCGACATTGTCATCGGTTTTATTTTCTTTTTTCTTATTTAAAAATAAATAGACTAAAATTCCACCTCCTAAAACTCCTATTATTATCCAAGCTATGTTTATCATAGATATATTTTAACAATAAAAAGGTAAATAGAACAGCCTTTGACTTTAAACTAAAAAATAGGTAATCTTTGTTTAGATATTTTAATTTTTATAAAAATACGATCATGAAAAATTTAGTTCTTTTAACCTTTATTATATTGCCATATATTACACAAGCACAACAAGTAGATAAAGATAATCCACTTGAAATCAATATTAGTATGTACGGTGGTATTTTTGGGAAACTACCATTTACAGATGCATTTCCCTTGCAAAAAGAAAGTGAGATTATTGGTTCTGGTAATTTATATCTCGCACCATCATTTAATTTGTATTTATTAAAAAATATACATGCACATGTTCAGTATGATATACCAGGCAATGCAGTAAATGTTCCTTTAGGTTATTGTTTTGATAATGGTATAGATGTTTATGGTTCATATATAAAATCTACGTTGAGTTATGAAGAACAATACTTTGGTATCGGTATTGAAAAAATAATAAAATTACCTAAAATTCCAAAATATGAATCTCTTGTAGGTGTAGAAGGTGATTATAATAGAATAACTAAACATTCAGCCATTAGCTTTTTTATTTTAATAAATGCTAATATCTTTAATTTTAATTAAAAATATTAGCATAATAAAAGCCCTTTCTATTTTTATAGAAAGGGCTTTTTACTTTATTTATTTAAAAAATGTTTAAGTGTATAAATCCAATCTTCTTCGAGTGTATCACTCTGTAGTTTTTGATTATATAGCCATTCTAAATATCCTCTATCTTTCTTTAAAATTTCTTCTAAATCTTGACCAGCATATTTACCAAAGTTTATTTTTCGGAAAATACTAGGATGTGAAGATATTTCTATCATTTTTTGTATTGCTGTACTTTCATCAACACTATCAGTATCCATTATTTTCTTTAATAATCTTTCGAAAAGTTTTTCAAGGACCATAACATCACCGAGTGCGTCGTGTGCTTGAGCTGTAATTTCTATTTCTAATAAATAGCGTAAATATTGTAAATTATATTTTTCAATTTTACCTTCAGGGTCGAGTGCACGAGCAACACGGAGAGTACAGATAAAGTTTGCTACAGTTATGTCTTCATTTTTTAATATTTCTATATCAAAAGGTGCATTATGAGCGACAGCGATAGTGCTAGTATCTTCGAAAATATTTTTTATTTTTTTATAATCATCACTTTCTTTAAAAGAAGGTTTATCCTCGATCATTTTATTTGAAATATGGTGCACCGCTGAAGCCTCTGGTGGAATTCTCTTTTCTGGTTTATACATTTCAGAAAAAGATTCACCATTACTCATATAAGCTATCTGACAAAGGAAATCTTTTTCTGTATTTCCTGTAGTCTCTGTGTCGAAAAATATAATGTTTTGCATAGTGCTATTTTACCATGTTTTTGCTATACTAGGTATATGTTACAAGAACAAATCAAATCAAGTATAAAAGGTGCAATGATAGCAAAAGACAGTGTTCGTCTAGAGACACTACGAGGTATGTCAGCAGCTTTTATGAACGAATTAGTGGCGAAAGGTAAAAAGCCACAAGATACTTTAACCGATGAAGAAGTTATTGCTGTTATTACTCGTCTTGCTAAACAAAGAAAAGATTCTATTGATCAATTTAAAAAAGGTGGTAGGGAAGATCTCGTTGCTGAAGAATCAGCCCAACTTTCTATTTTAGAGACATACTTACCTAAATTAATAGACCGTAGTGAAATAGAAGAAATAGTAAAAACTAAAAAAAATGAAATGGGAGAAATCGATCCAACTAAAAAGGGAATGTTTTTGGCAAGTATTATGAAAGACCTAAAAGGTAAAGCAGACGGTGCTCTAGTAAAAGAAGTTGTAGATATGCTCTTTTAAATTTTAATTCTATGCATACTGTAAATTTATTAAAACATTTAGTAGAAGGCCATGAAGTCTTAGCTTATGCTGTGATTTTTTTAGGTATTGTATTTGAAGGAGAATTTATAATAATTTCTACTGGTATACTCGCATTCGTTGGTGCTTTGAATATTTACTCAGCATTTATTTTTATTTTATGTGGAGGAATAGGTAAAACATTTTTAGGATATTATATAGGTAATGTAATAGAAAAGAAATGGAAACATACAAAATTTGTAAAATACCTTGAACGTAGAGTTTCTCATGTTATGCCACGTTTTGAAGAAAGGTCATTTTGGTCAATTTTTATTTCTAAATTTATTTTAGGTATAAATAATATCATCATTATTTTTTCTGGTTTTAAAAAAGTTCCTTTAAGAATTTATTTAAAAGCTGAGTTTATATCTACTCTTATTTGGGCACCTAGTTTTTTCTTTTTAGGATACTTTTTTGGTTTTACGGCTTTAAATATAAGTCATGAAATATGGAGATTTTTATTAATAGTTTTAATGTTGGTAATCTCCTTTATTGCTTTTGATAGATTAATAGCTTGGTTATATGAGGTTTTTGAAGAATTTTTCAATGGAAATGAATAAAAAAGAACAATATAATAAAGATTTTTTCGAAATTTTTAACAATGCTAAAAATATTGTTATTACTTCACATATTGGGCCTGATGACGATTCTATAGCATCTGTTCTTTCTATGTATGAAATTTTATCTCAAAAAAATACTGATAAAAATATAAAAATATTTTATACTGGACCAAAGATAGAAAGATATAATATATTTAGAAATTTTGAAAAAATAAATTTTGTGAATGATATGTCAGAGAATTTAACAGACGTTGATCTCTTAATCGTATTAGATGGTAGTCAGTATGCTAGATTTTCTAAATTTCCTGAACTTTTAAAAAATGTACCAAAAACTATAACTCTCGACCATCACGCTGGAACTCCAGATGAATTCTCTTTTTCTATTATAGATAGCACTATGACTTCTACAGCACAACTTATATATACTATTTTTGAAAATGATTTTAATTTAACAAAAGAACTCGCTGAGATTTTTTTACTTGGAATATTAGCAGATACAGGAAATTTTAATTATATAAAACCACATCAAAGTGAAATATTTATAATAGTTAAAAGACTAGTTGAAGTTGGAGAAATATATATTGATAGTTTTAAATCTAAATATAATTCTATTTCAGCTAATACTTTTGAAATTATAAAAGAATTTATAAAAAATACTAATTATAAAACTATTCCAGGCTGGCCACCATTTCAATACTCTTTTGTTAATGAAAAATTTTTAACAGAAAATAAATTTAATGATGAAGAAAGGACTGCCGGTTCTCACATTTACATGGGTCAATATTTGAGGAATATATCAGGTTACGGTTGGGGTTTTGTTGTAAGTATCAGAGAAAATGGTAGTATTCGTTTATCTGCTCGTTCACTCCCTGGAGTTACAAATGTTCGATTGCTTTTTGAGAGAACAAATCTAGGAAGTGGTCATGATCTAGCCTCTGGAGGCATTATGAAGGCTGAAGATTTTCAAGATGTAAAAAAAGCGATAGATTGGTTGTTGGATTGGATGTCTAAAAATCCACCTTTATTAAATTAAACAAAAATATTATATGGCATTAATCGATGAATTAAAAATACATGCAGAAGCAGGAAACGGTGGAAACGGTGTTGTACGATGGCGCCAAGAAAAATTTATCGCCAAAGGTGGACCTGCAGGAGGCGACGGTGGACGTGGTGGAGATTTTTATATCGTTGGCGCACGTGATATAGGACTCCTAGCAAAATACAAGGCTAAAAAAGATTTTTATGCAGAAAAAGGTGAAGATGGTGGAAGTAAAAGTCTCACTGGTAAAAATGGTGAGGACTTTATGCTAGAACTTCCTATTGGTTCTGTAGTTACAAATATTGCAACAGGTGAAAAATGGACACTCCTCGAAGAAGGAGAGAAATACATGATTTGTCATGGTGGACGAGGTGGATATGGTAATGAGCATTTTAAAAGTTCTATAAATACAACCCCGAAGGATTGGCGTCCTGGTCAAGAAGGTGAAGTCGGGGATTTTCAAATAGAACTTGAAATCTTTGCTGATATTGGACTCGTTGGCTTGCCTAATGCAGGGAAGTCATCACTTCTCAATGCTGTGACAAATGCTCAGTCAAAAGTGGGTTCATATCAATTCACAACACTCGACCCACACCTCGGAGATTTTTATGGTTACATAATTGCTGATATTCCAGGAATCATTGAAGGAGCAAGTGAAGGTAAGGGCCTCGGAGTTAAATTCTTAAAACATATTAAGCGTACTAAAATGATTGCGCATCTCGTGTCTTTTGAAAATGAAAACTTAATGAAAACTTATAAAGAAATTCGTAAAGAACTCGAAACTTATGATAAAAAAGCTGAATTAGGAGAAGAAGGTCTTTCAGCAAAAGAAGAGATAATAATTCTTACTAAAACAGATATGATAGAAGATAAAAAAGTAATAACAAAAACCAAGAAAGAATTCGAGAAGCTTGGTAAAAAAGTTTTTACACTTTCATTGTTCGATGATGCTTCAATAAAAGAATTTATGGATGATTTGTCTAAAATATTAAAAAAATAAAATGAAAATTTCTAGTTCTACATTAACAATGATTTTAGTTTGGGCTTTAGGATATACTCATGTTTTAGGTGGGCCATATTTTTTATTTAGAGTTATTTTTTGGATAGCTATTTTACCTTATGTTGTAAGTGCTCTTTTAATCCTTTTAGTTTTATTCAAAGCAAAACAAGTTATAAATACTCATAAATCTTCACATTCACAAAGTAATTCTAATGAGACTCTCCACGTCGAATCTACGATTAAAGAATAAAAAAATCCCCATCATGTGGGGATTTTAGATTTTTAAGCATGTAATTTTGCATTCAGTTTGTTTGGATTTTCATTCCATAATAATTCAACACCTCCATCAACAGAATTTCTACGTAACAACATATTATTCTTACCTGAAAGATTAATCGCTTTAATATAATATCCGAAACTTTGACTTGAATAGTAAGCACCTTTTAATTTGAATTTATCTTTGATTTCAGAATTAACACCTAATCCTATTATCATTCCCACAGTTATATACAATCCTGCTTCGATAGTACAACGATCACCAAGAGAAATTCCGGTACCTCCATTTGCTCCAATGAGACAATTTTCTCCGATAGTTATTTTTTCTTTTCCACCACCAGAGAGTACTCCCATTGTAGAACTTCCTCCACCAAGATCAGAATCTTTTCCGACTATAACTCCTGCTGAAATTCTACCTTCAACCATACAAGCACCCAATGTTCCTGCGTTAAAGTTAACAAAACCTTCGTGCATGATAGTTGTACCGGGAGAAAGATATGCACCAAGCCTTACACGTGATGGGTCAGCAATACGTACACCAGTAGGAACAGGAGCTCCCCACCAAAGTGGAGGAATTTTATCGCAAGAAATAGGCTGGACGATTTTTCCTTTTAAAAATTCTTTCTCCCATTGGTTTTCAGTGAGAGCACCGTATTCGGTGTAGTATAAATTATTTAGTAAACCAAACATACCGTCTAAATTTAATTCATTTGGTTTAAAGTGTAATCGCGAAATCATTGTTAACCGGCACAGCGCATCAGCATTATTTATAGGTCCTTTTTCAGTTAAAGATTCTCTTGTAGGATAGATAATTATATAAAGCGATTTTGATTGTCCTGTTTTTAGAACATCTATATTCGCATGTCCATCTTCTCCTTCAAAAGGCATAAAATAATCTTTTAATATGTCTTGTGACTTATCTGACAAATACCAAAAAGTTGTCTCTTCTATTATTGTTCCTAGTGCGTGCAATATAACAGATAGGAATCCTTCATTTTGTTGAACATTTGTACTTAACCAGCGAGTTGCGATTGCTTGATCTTTTTCATCTTTATATGCAATACCGAGGGCATATGCATAAGGAAGTGTGTTTTCTTTTTTAAAGTCTTCAACAAATTTTTTGAAGTCATCTTTTGTTTTTATTTGTTCCATTTTTTTATTTATTAAGGTATATATCTGTCATTAGACTACTTTTAAATACTTAAAATGTCAACACTACAATTTTTCTCTTTATTTTGCTATAATCTATACACTTTATGCAAGATGAAAAACAGCGAAAATATTACACAACAATAGGACTTGAAATACATGCGGAGTTGAAGACTGCTACAAAAATGTTTTGTAGTTGTAAGAATGACCCTGATGAAGAAAAGCCAAACGTAAATATTTGTCCTGTATGTATGGCACATCCTGCGACTTTGCCTGTGCCAAATAAAAAGGCTATTGAAAGTGTTATTAAAGTTGGTCTCGCACTCGGTTCAGAGATTGCAGACTTTTCAGAATTCGATAGAAAGAATTATTTTTACCCAGACATTCCAAAAGGGTATCAGATTTCACAATACAAATATCCTATAGTTTCTGGGGGTAAGCTCGCAGGGATGGACCTCACTCGTATTCACCTCGAAGAAGATACAGGAACTAGTAAACATATAGGTGACACTTCGACTTCGCTCAGTGCAGGTTACACACTTATTGATTTCAATCGTGCTGGTGTACCACTTATGGAGCTCGTGACTGAAGCACATACTTTTGACAATCCAGAAGATGCAGCAAAGTGCGCGAGTAATTTCGCAAAAGAATATCAACTCTTACTCTGGTATCTCGGAGTTTCAGAAGCGAATATGGAAAAAGGCGAAATGCGTGTAGAAGCAAACGTTTCTATTTCACCAGACAAAGATAATAAATGGCCAGCATATGTAGAAGTAAAAAATTTGAACTCTTTCCGTAGTGCTGAAAAAGCTATCAAATACGAAGTCGATAGAATGATCGAACTTTTTGAAAGTGGCCGCGAAAGTGAAATAGTGAAAGAAACTCGTGGTTGGGATGAAAATAAACAAAAGACAATTTCTCAGAGAAAGAAGGAAAGTAGTCAGGACTATCGTTATTTCCCAGATCCTGATTTACCAAAAATGAAACTTCATGAAGCTTTTGATTTAGAAGCTATGAAGAAGAATTTACCAGAAACTCCTGCACAAAAGAGAGATAGATATAAAACAGCATATGGAATTAAAGACGAAGATATAGAAGTCTATATCAATGATTTAGAACTCGGAAAATGGTTCGAAGAAATAATTGTAGAACTCAGTGATAATAAAGATTTAGCAAAAGTTGCTTCTAACTATATAACTACAGACTTTATTGGTCTAAGGAAAAATAATCCTGAAATAAAAAAGCCAAGTGCTTTTAACTTTGCCGAACTTGTTACATTAATTTTTGAAAATAAAATTTCTTCTCGTGCTGGAAAAGATATTTTAGCAATGATTGTCGTCGAAGATGCTAGTCCACTTAAAATAGCTACAGAAAAAGATTTACTTCAGAAAAACGATACAGGTGCACTCACTGAAATCGCTCAAAAGATAATTGCAGGAAATGAAAAAGTCGTTTCTGACTACAAGGGTGGTAAAGAAGTTGCCCTTATGTCACTCGTCGGTCAAATGATGAAGGAAACAAAAGGCTCCGCGAATCCCCAAGTCGCTAAACAATTGCTCATGGATTTGCTAAAATAGAGTAATGAATAAAACATTACGTGAATATATAAAAGAAGCGCAGGAAAAGGGTGTCGCTATTGGGCATTTTAATATTTCAAATTTAGAAGCATTACACGGTATTTATGCTGCGGCGAAGAAATTAAATTTACCAGTTATTATCGGAGTCTCAGAAGGTGAAGAAAAATTTGCAGGACTCGAAGAAGTCTATGCCTTAGTAAATGAAATTCGTACTCGGGATAATTATCCGATATTTTTGAATGCAGATCATCATGCATCTTTCGAATCAGTAAAGAAATGTATTGACGTTGGTTTCGATATGGCTATTATCGATAATACGAAACTTCCTTTTGATGAAAATGTAGCCATTACAAAACAATGTGTAGATTATGCACGTGAAGTTACAAAAAATACAGGAAGAGATGTTTTGATCGAAGCAGAACTCGGCTTTATCGGTTCTGGTTCTGTGATACGTGACAGTATTCCAGAAGGTGCAGGAGTTCTCACAAAACCCGAAGATGCAAAAAAATTTGTAGATGCCACAGGTATTGATTTATTTGCTCCATCTGTCGGATCTATTCATGGACTCATTAAAACAGGCAAGCCACATATTGATGCAGTACTTGTAGGTGAAATAAAAAATATTACAGGTATACCACTAGTGCTTCATGGAGGTTCAGGTCTTCGTGATGAAGATTTTACAAACGCTATCAAAGCTGGAATTTCAATAGTACATATAAATAGTGAAATTCGTTTAGCATTTAAAGAAGCCGTAGAAAAAACAATTGCCGCAAATCCTACAGAAATAACTCCTGCAAAAATTTTACAACCAGCAGTCGATGCTATCGAAGCTGTAGTAGAATCAAGATTAAAATTATTTAATGGAATGCAATAAAAATGTTTTGGATTTTACCGATATCATTATTAATAGTATTTGAAGTAATTGCTGATATTTTTGCAAAGCAATGGTCTCTCGGTTCAAATAAATATTTTTGGATTTTCGCTTTAACTGCATATTTGATAGGAAATGTATTTTGGCTTTTTGCTCTCAAAAATGGCTCAGGGCTTTCTCGTGGAGCGGTTATTTTTTCTCTTTCAACTGAAATACTAGCTATTTGTATTGGTTTATTTTTCTATCATGAAAGTGTAAACAAAATTCAAATACTTGGAATGTTTTTAGGTTTAGTATCTTTATTTTTAATACTTTGGGAATAGCTAGTTATAAATGATATAATAAAAATATGATTTCAAAAAAACCTGAAAAAAATGAATTTTTTGATATAAATAAACTTCCAGCTGAAAAAGGACTACTCTTATTTGGTCTTTCAATGAACAAACTAACTAACGGACTTAATGCAAGTCATTGTTTAAAATATATACAACAAATATCTCCTTCAAAAGTTTCTAAACCATTAATAGGTTTAAACTTTATTTATGGTGATTTCCTGTATCTTTTATCAAGTGAGAAATCTTATATTTTAAAGCATAAATTTATGAATGAGATTACTCATCATAAAAATTCGATGCAAAAACTCATACATAAACATCACTTAGAATTCCAAATTCAAAATGCTTTTGAATATATGACCTGGAATCAGTTATATTTATCAATGAGTGATTTTCCAGAAAAATTTTCCCAGTTAAAAAATATTTATAAAAAAGATAAACTTTTTCAAAAGTATTTAAAAGAAGATTGTAAAGCTTTTAATAAAAAAATAAGTGAAAATCAAATTAATTTCTTTTTAGAAGAACATTTAATGTTTTACTTTTTAAGCAAAGGAAAAGCTTACTTACCAAATGAATACATAGAACATCGTGAAAAATGGATATTATTTTGTTATCCAGGTAATCCATTAAAAGCTCAAATTTATTTACATCAATTAAATCCTTTTAAATTAAATTGGGTAGAAAATCCATATCAAAATTCTCAATACAATCTTGAATCAAAAAAATTAATTAATTTTGAAAATGTCGATCTTGAAACTTATTCAGTAAAATAATATGAAAGAAGAAATACAAAAAATAATAAAAGGGGAAGTGGATAATAGTGATGAAACACTTAAAAAATATTCTCATGATGCGAGTATTTTTGAAATTCGTCCGAAGTTCGTAATCTTTCCAAAAGATAGTGAGGACGTTCAGAATTTAGTTAAATTTATAAATAAAAATAATGATGTAGTGAAAAATAAAGGATTACACGAAAAAGGTGATCTGCTTTCTATTACTTGCCGTTGTGCAGGGACAGATATGTCTGGCGGAGCTATTGGTGAATCTATAATTTTAGATTTTACTAAATATATGAATAAACTTATCTCATTTAATGGAGATAGTATTACTGTTCAACCCGGTATGTTTTATAGAGATTTTGAAAAAATAACCTTAGAAAAAGGTCTTATTTTACCTTGTTATACTGCATCAAAGAGTTTAAATGCTATGGGTGGAATGTTTGGAAATAATTCTGCAGGAGAGAGAACTTTGAAATATGGAAAGACTGAAGACTATGTCATAGAATCAAAAGTTGTTTTTACTGATGGAGTGGAGAGAATTATAAAATCAATTCCAGCGAATCAAATTTCTACTCAAGACGAATATAGTAAAAAGATTTTTGAATTAGTAAAAAATAATGAAGAAGAAATAGCGGAGGCAAAACCAAAAGTTCATAAAAATTCTGCAGGGTATTATTTATGGAATCTTATTAATAAGCAAGTTGTAAAGAATTCTCCCGCCTTCGCCCTCGGAGACATAGGACAGGGAACCCACGACTCCTTGAATTCTTTACAACCTGCTTCTTTCGATCTTAATAAACTTCTAGTTGGTTCTCAGGGAACTTTAGGTATAGCGACAGAAGTTACATTTAAACTGGTGAAGAATCCAAAGTATTCAAAACTTGTAGCTGTTTTTATGACAGATTTGGAACCATTAGGTAGACTCGTGGATGAGATTTTACCTTTGAATCCGGAGACATTGGAAACTTATGATGATAAGACAATGAAACTTGCTGTGAGATTTTTTCCAGACTTTTTAAAGACAAAAGGATTAGTCGGAATGATCAAATTCATGTGGTCATTCTTGCCTGAATTAGGAATGATGATTACTGGCGGATTTCCGAAAATGATTTTGCTTGTAGAGTTTGCAGGAGATAACGAAGAACAAGCAAATGCTCAATGTATAAAATTAAAAGAAGCAATAAAACATTTTAATTTAAAAGTTCATATTACGAAATCAGATGCAGAGGCAGGAAAGTATTGGGATATTCGTCGCGAAAGTTTTAATTTACTTCGTAAACACGTTGCGAATAAAAGAACAGCCCCGTTCATAGATGATATTATTGTTCGTCCAGAATTTTTACCAAAATTTATTCCAGAATTAAATAAAATTTTAGGAAATTATGATATTACATACACGATAGCAGGACACGCAGGTGATGGGAATTTTCACATAATTCCACTCATGGATTTCACTCGTCCTGATACTGCAAAAATTATTTTAGAACTCGGAGAAAAAGTTTATGATTTAGTTTTGCGTTATCATGGGTCTATAACAGCTGAACACAATGACGGAATAGTACGAACCCCGTACCTAGAGAAGATGTATGGGGAAAGAATTTATAATTTATTCAAGCAAACAAAAACTATCTTTGACCCGAATAATATTTTAAATCCTGGTAAAAAGATAGGCGGTACAAAGGAATATTTAGCTAGTCATTTGGCCATAGAACACCCAAAACCACACCACGGAGTCTAATTGTCGAAAATTACTTGCATTTTTGGTTTTTTTATATATAATAGAGTTCATGTTTACAATAAAAGCTAAAACAAGAGATCCAAAGGCAGATTTGTCTGCTTTAAGAAAAGGTGGAGAAATCCCAGCTGTTTTTTACGGTATGGGCAAAGAAACAACTCCTATTAGTATTTCAACTGTTGAATTCAAGAAAATCTGGCACAAAGCCGGTGAATCTTCAACTGTAAAAATCGAAGCAGATGGAGGTGCTGTAGATACTCTTATTCACGAAGTTCAAGTTCATCCAGTTACAGATGAACCAATACACGTAGACTTCCTTGTTGTTGATATGAACAAGAAAATCACTGTTAGTGTTCCTGTAGAATTTATTGGTGTATCAGCTGCTGTAAAAGGTGGCCTAGGATCACTCGTTAAAGTTATGCATGAGGTTGAAGTTGAAGCTCTTCCAAAAGATCTTCCACATAACTTGGAAGTAGATATCTCTACTTTAGTTACTGTTGATGATGTTGTTCTCGTATCAGCCATTACAGTATCTACAGGTGTTACAATGATTACTTCATCTGAAGAAGTAGTAGCAAGTATTGCTGTTGCAAAAGAAGAAGTTGAATCAGCTCCAGTTGACTTATCAGCTATCGAAGTAGAAAAGAAAGGTAAGAAAGAAGAAGAAACTCCAGCAGCTGAATAATAAAATTTTAAAATATGTTATAATAAAAAGTATGGTAAAGAAATTTTCCATACTTTTTATTTTTATAATTACAATAAGTTTTTTTGCTCGTACAAATAACGTACGGGCTGATTTTGATTGTCTTACTTTGTCTACATCTTCAACTCCAGCACAAAAGAGTTTTTGTCAGAATGAACTTGATGATTTAAATCAACAGTTAGCTAAATTAACAAAACAATTATCTAGTCAACAAAAAAAGACAGGTAGTTTTAAATCCGATATTGATTCATTAACACAACAAATAGATGCTTTAAAATTAAAAATAAAATCTCGTGTTTTAGCTATTAATAATTTGAAGGTAAGTATCAATGAAAAAGCTGCAAAAATAGAAACTCTTCAAGAAAAAATAGCAAAAGAACACCAATCTCTAGCTCAGTTACTTCGCAATACGAATGAATTTGATAATGAAAATATAGCTTATTTAGTTTTATCAAATGATTCCATTTCTAGTTTTTATAGTGATTTGGAATCTTATGATTCTATTAAAAAGGGAGTTAAAAATTCAGTAGATACTATTAACGGTATTAAGACAGAGACAGAAGCTCAAAAAATAGAATTACAAAAACAAAAAGATGCTCAGACGGAAGCAAAAGATCAGCTTGAAAATGCTCAGAAAAAAGTGGCTCAAACACAAGCAGAAAAGAAACAACTTTTAGATCTATCTAAACAAAAAGAAGCAGATTATCAAAAAGTTATAAATGATAGACAAAAGAGAATTGCAGAAATTAAATCAAGATTATTTTCTCTTGCTGGTGCTTCAGCCGCTATTCGTTTCGATGTTGCCTTAGGGTATGCTGAAGAAGCTGCGGCAAGTACTGGTATAGATCCTGCGTTTCTTCTAGCTATTATTACCCAAGAATCAAGACTTGGAGCAAACGTAGGACAATGTAACAAAGTCGGAGATCCTGATGCAAAGAAATGGAACAGAATAATGCCAGGACCAGAAGAACATGCTAGGTATTTATCAAATGGAAAGACTTGTAAAAATTCTAATGGAAGTTGTTCTTCACGTGATGATCAAACTCCATTTTTAGAGATTCTTTCGAATCTTGGCTTGAGTCCTGAAGGTCAACCTATATCATGTCCTATCGTTTCTGCTGGTCCTTGGGGAGGTGCGATGGGTCCTGCACAGTTTATTCCTAGTACTTGGAAATTAATTCAAGATCGAGTAAGAAATATTACAGGTTCTGCAAATCCTTGGTCTCCGAGAGATGCTTTTACTGCTTCATCTATATATCTAACTGATTTGGGAGGTAAGGGAACAAGTATCGTAGCTCAACAGACCGCAGCTTGTAAATACTATGGTTCTGGTGGATCAGCTTGTTCTTATGGTACTCAAGTTACTGCTTTAAAGAACAAAATACAAGGAGATATTGATTATTTGAAATTATACGGGGTTGCTAAAAATTAAGGTTTATGATAAGCTAAAACATATGAAAAAAGATATACATCCAAAATATGATGATAAGGTAAAGGCTACTTGCGCTTGCGGAGCTATTTTTGAAGTTGGTTCTACTATGGTTTTAATCGAAAATGAAATCTGTTCACAATGTCACCCTTTCTATACAGGTAATGAAAAAGTTCTAGATACTACTGGACGTATTGATCGTTTCAAAAAGCGTTCTGTTGCATCTGCAGCAAAAGCAAAGAAATAGCCACTAAACCACTATATGCCTTTATGGTACGAAATTTTCTTGCTAGAAAATTTCTCAGTTGAAATGCCGTCGCATTTCAAAGCCCATAAAAGTGTATAGTGGTTTTTGTTTTAAAATACACGCACGGCTTTTTGTTTGTTATAATAAATATATGAGTTTCGATATAGAAGAATTAAAGAAGAGTCATACTACGAATTACTTCGCTGGTATTTTAGAGCGACTAAATCGTGAAGAAGCTGAAGTTAGAGAAATGCTTGATAGTGATGCATCATTACACGAAATGGTTGCAGCAGAATTAAAATCTATCCAAGAACAAAGAGAGTCTACAGAAAAACAAATTCAAGATATTTTAGATAAAGAAAAAATAGAAGAAGAATACGTAAATGAAATCGTTCTCGAAGTTCGTGCTGGTGCAGGAGGGGATGAAGCTTCACTTTTTGCATGGAGACTCGCACATATGTATGAGATTTTCTGTGAAGGTAAAAAATTTGCTTGGAAGACAAACTATGAATCCAAGAGTGACGTCGGTGGATATAAAGAAGCGTCTTTTGAAATAAAAGGAAAAGGAGTTTACGAAATGCTTCGTTATGAGACTGGAGTTCACCGTGTACAGCGTATTCCAAGTACAGAGAAGAACGGCCGTGTGCATACATCTACTGCATCTGTAGCTATTTTGCCTATTCGTAAAAAAGTTTTATTTGAAATAAATCCAGCAGATTTAGATATGGAATATTCTCGTTCTGGTGGAGCTGGAGGACAAAATGTGAACAAAGTTGAGACTGCTGTGCGCCTTATACACAAGCCGACAGGCATAGATGTACGTTGTACCTCAGAGCGTACACAGCTAGGTAATCGTGAAAAAGCAATGCAGATTTTGACAGCGAAACTTCAGCAAATGAAAGAAGAGGAAGAAGCGAAAAAATATTCAGGAGATAGAAAGAATCAGATAGGTACTGGTGACCGCAGTGAAAAAATCCGCACCTACAATTTCCCTCAAGATCGCGTCACCGACCATCGCATCAAAAAATCTTGGCACAATTTACCAAAAATTATGGAAGGTGATATCCAAGAAATAGTAGATGCAATTGCATCTGGTGAGACAGGGGACTCAGAAGATGAGGATTAAAATTAAATAAATCCTCATTAAACGGAGCGAATTCACGATAGTGAATTCGCTCCGTTTAATTTATGTTATAATTATGTAATATAATCTATAAATCAACGGCAATATCTATATATGAATAATTTTTTAAAAAATAAAATATTAATATCACTTTTCTTTTTGGGTTTTTTAATATTTTTACCTAATATGGTAAAAGCCCAACCAGTTGATCCATCTGCTTTTATAACTACTTGGGAGACTACTACACCAAATGAATCAATAACAATACCAACAGGTGTTGGTGGATCTTTTAATTATGATGTTGATTGGGGTGATTCTAGTACTACATTAGGTGCTACTGGTAATACTACGCACACTTATGTAGATGCTGGAGTGTATACAGTTACAATAACAGGTACTTTTACTCGTATTTATTTTAATAATGCTGGTAGTAAAAATAAAATAAAAACTATAGAGCAATGGGGTACAACAAACTGGGTAAGTATGGCTAATGCTTTTTATGGATGTTCAAATTTAACAATTACAGCAACAGATAGTCCTAATGGATTAAGGAATCTGAGTCTTATGTTTGCTGGTGCAACTTCATTAAACTCAGACCTGTCTTCTTGGAATATGATTAATGTTACTAATATGAATAATATGTTTTTTAATGCGACTTCTTTTGATCAAAATCTTGGTAATTGGAATTTAATGTCTGTTACTAATATGAATGGTATGTTTAGTGGTGTAACTCTTTCTGCTGCTAATTATGATGCACTTTTAGCTGGGTGGTCAGCACATACATTACAACCAAATGTTACTTTTGATGCAGGAAATAGTAAATACTGCCATTCAGTAGATCAAAGAGCTATTTTAACAAGTGCACCTAATAATTGGACTATTACTGATGGAGGTTTTGATTGTACCGGAGTGGCTTATTCGGTTAGTTATATTGCTGGAGGTAATGGGTCTATTACAGGTTCTACATCACAAACAGTAAACTATGGTACAGACGCAACAGAAGTAACAGCTGTTCCAGATTTAGGATATCAGTTTGTAGATTGGTCTGACGCTTCCACACAAAATCCTAGAATAGATACAAATATTACAGGAGATGTTACAGTGACTGCAAATTTTGAATTAATTCCAGTAATACCACCACCACCAACTAATCACCACACTTCTTCTGGTTCATATCTTCCAGGCCACTTGCCTTCATTTATTCAACAAACTCCATCAGTAGTAGTTATTCCTACTACATCACCACTAAACCTAACAAGAAACCTCTATCTAGGTGTACCAAACGGAGAAGACATCAAACTTCTCCAAATCTACCTAAACACTCACGGATACCCAGTATCAACTACAGGACCAGGTTCTACAGGTAATGAAGAAACAACTAAATTCGGTTCTCTAACTAAACAAGCAGTAATTAAGTTCCAATTAGCTCATCATATAGATCCTATTGGTGTTGTTGGTCCTAGGACTAGAGGGGAGATTAATAAGTAGATAATATTCTTTATTTTGCTATTTGTCTTTTCTCGTGCTATACTGTAAACGTAGTTTCTCAAAGCTTTTTTGTGTAAATTGTGAGTCGCGAATTTTGTGCATCAACGAAAAAACAAGCGGTCAGGGTATCTACGTTTTATAAATAGTTTTTGCCTGATTTTTAAAAAACAGGAGAAATAATAATATGGCAACAAAGCTATATGTTGGTGGTTTACCTTACAGTACTACTAACGAAGAATTATCAGCTCATTTCGCAGGTGCTGGTTCAGTAACATCAGCAAGTATTATCATAGACAAAATGTCTGGTCGCTCAAAAGGTTTCGGTTTCGTTGAAATGTCATCTGATGCAGAAGCACAAGCAGCTGTAGAAATGTTCAACGGTAAAGATTTCGGAGGTCGAAATCTTACAGTGAACGAAGCTCGCCCTATGGAAGCTCGCCCACCAAGAACAGGTGGAGCAGGAGGTTATGGTGGTGGTGGAAACAGTGGTGGTGGCTACGGTGGTGGAAACCGCTCTGGTGGTCGCCGAGAATACTAATATATTAGATTTCTCAAAAACAAAAAACACTTCAGAAATGAGGTGTTTTTTGTTTGACTTTGTATTTTTTATATGTTAATCTATATTTAGTATTTTATTGTTCCTTG
>JAPLXR010000007.1 GCA_026395955.1 Candidatus Nomurabacteria bacterium
GAAAGACACTGGTTCATCTCAAGTGCAAGTGGCTATTTTATCTACACAAATAGACGAACTAGCAAAACACTTAAAGAAGCACAAGAAAGATAATCACTCTCGCCGTGGACTTATCAAAATGGTAGCAGACCGCAGAACACATCTGAAATACTTAATGAGAAAAGACAAAGCTGCTTACGATGAGATAATGAAGAAAATGGAATTAGCATAATAATAATCTAACAACAATTTCCCCATTAGGGGATTTTGTTTTTTTACTAACATTACAAACAAAAGAGAGAGAGTAGGTAGTACTAAGTTTTGAAGGGGTTTTGCGAGCGACGGCGAGCAAACTTCAGAAATTTTTGAAGCTTCAAAAATTTCGTACCGGAAAAACTTAGTAATGCCTGCGGTCTACTTATCTTTTGCATTAACAAAAACTAATATATAATTAATATATGTCAATAATAAAACACAAAGAACAACGCGTCGCGGTTTTCATAGATACACAAAATGTCTATCATAGCGCACGCAACCTATATCACGCTCGCGTGAACTTCGGAAATATTTTGAAGGATGTAGTCGCAGGACGCAAACTCGTGCGTGCTGTAGCATACGTCATCACGACTGAAGCAGGGGATGAAAATAAATTTTTCGAAGCATTAAATAAAATCGGAATCGAAACTAAAACAAAAGATTTACAAATCTTTGCCGGAGGTGCGAAGAAAGCAGATTGGGATGTCGGACTAGCAATGGATGCTATCAAGATGGCGCCGAAGCTCGATGCTGTAATCATCGTCTCTGGAGATGGAGACTTCATACCACTCGTAGAATACCTACAAGTTTCTGGTACACAAGTCGAAGTCGCTTCATTCGGAAAATCAACTTCAGGAAAGTTAAAAGAAGTCGTCGACGAATTCGTCGATCTATCTGTTAATCCTAGGAAGTATTTAATCGGAGGAAATAATAAATAGATACAACCCCCTAACCCCCTTATCAGGGGGAACAAAATACAGAATACAATTTTTTAATACAACCCAACTGTTTTTTAATACAACCCTAAATCCCTTATCAGGGACTTGAAATACAAATACTAAATTATAAATACAACCCCAACCCCTTGTCAGGGGCTAAACTCAAAAATGCAAAAGTATAAATTTCTTCCATATAACAAGGAATTAATATTGAGAGCAAAAGAACTTCGTAAAAACCAGACTGAAGCTGAAATAAAATTCTGGAATGAGGTTTTAAAAAATGAGAAATTAAAGAATTTTAAATTTACTACACAAAAACCAATTGATAATTTTATCGTAGATTTTTATTGTTCAGCGCTAGGACTCATTATAGAAATAGACGGTAATATTCATAAATTTCAAAAAGCGAGAGATACAGAACGCGACAATATTTTAAAAGAAAAGTTTGGGTTAAGAATTTTGAGATATACGAACGAAGAAGTTTTGAATAATGCTGAATTTGTTTTGGATGATTTAATTAAAAGAATTAATACAACCCATCCCTAACCCTTCCCTTATCAAGGAAGGGAAACCTTCGTTCGAGAGCATAGATAAATTACTACATTTTGTTAGCAGTAAGCCTCCTGATAAGGAGGTTTGGAGGTTGTATTTCTATTTGACAAAACACATTTAAATATGTTAAACTAATTTCAGAAATTTAAATAATCTTAAACAATTTAACGCCCGAGAAGGGAGAAAGAATGAAAACAAAATTAGAGTTACAAAAATCTATTGAGGAACATTGTAAGGAATGGGATTCCTCTTGGTTGTTTATTAAAAAGTTAATTCTCATACTTATTGATGAGTATGGTGAGAATTGGCCAGAAGAGATTAAAAAGGAAATTCCAAAATTCATAGCGGATGAATTTTTCATGAGTTTAGATGCTCTTAGACTGTTCTCTAAAACGCTCAAAGATATTGGGATAACCAAATATGAAAACCATGCTGTAGGTGTTTCACATGGAGATAAAAAAATATTAGAGTTAAAATTAAACATAGAGTAATAAAAATAAAGAGTGGATGAAACTATTTCATCCACTCTTTTTACTTTTTAACCCCAAAATGATAGTATAATCAATATATTTAACAGTTAATCAGTTTGTCTTCAGACACACAGTAGTGTACATCAGAAGTGTGAAACAACTTGTTATCACGTTTCACAGATGGAACAATACTCTAGTTTGGAGATAAACTAAACTTTTTCTTTCCCTCTCTAAATCTACATTTGGGGAGGGTCAGGGAGGGGTAAATAAATTATGCAAAAAAAAGAGTATGTAGTAGAAATCGGTGGAAAAATTATGACCGCTATTTTTTCAGATCTAGCTGACCAAGCCCATGGTAGTGTGATGTTGAAGTACGGCGAGACTATAGTATTAGCGACAGCTTGTATGAGTAAAGACAAGCAAGCAGGTTTAGGATTTTTTAATCTCACAGTTGATTACGCAGAAAAATTTTATGCGACTGGAAAAATTCTCGGATCACAATATGTTCGTCGTGAAGGTAAACCATCAAACGAAGCAATCCTCGCATCTCGTGTAATCGATAGAACTATCCGCCCACTTTTCGATCAAAATCTTCGCCATGCAGTGCAAGTCATCGTGACTGTTATCGCATGTGATGATAATGATCCAGCGATGCTCGCAGTGAATGCTGCATCACTCGCACTCGTCGTTTCAAATATTCCATGGAAGGGACCGATAGGTTGTGTGAGAATTGGAAAGTATGATGATGATAATTTAGTAGTGAATGCTTCAACGACAAAAAGACAAGAAGAGTATCCTTACAAATTTGACCTCACAGTTTGCGGAAGAGAGGGAACAATAAATATGATCGAAGCTGCCGCAAGACAAGCAAAAGAAGAAGAGCTCACCCTAGCATTAGAAACAGCAAGTAAAGAAATTACAAAGTTAGAAGATTTCCAAAAGAAGATCCAAGCTGAAATCGGAAAAACAAAAAGAGAAATAATTCACGATAAAATAAGTGAAGAGTCTGTCACATTATTCAAAGAAAATATTTTACCAAAAATGGAAGCTGCTATTTTTGCCGGAGCAGGGAAAGCAAAGATTGATGAATTACATTCTATCTGGAACGAACTTGTAAAAGAAAAATATCGCCAAGAAATAAAACAGGGTGATAGAAAAGATTTTCAATTAGAAGATGACCTTTTCGACGAAACAGAAAACGATATGCTTCACGAAAAAGCTATCAAAGAAAATCGTCGCGCTGATGGTCGCGCGATGGATGAAGTTCGTGAACTCTATGCGCAAGCTGGAGGTCTTTCAAAAATTTTACATGGCTCAGGAATTTTTTATCGTGGAGGAACACACGTTCTCTCTGCACTGACACTCGGTGGACCAGATGATAAACAAGAAGTGAATGGAATGGATTTACAAACTTCAAGAAGATTTATGCATCACTATAATTTTCCTCCATTCTCTGCAGGAGAACCAGGAAGAAGTGGTTTTACAAATCGTCGTGAGATAGGACACGGAGCACTCGCAGAAAAAGCATTGATGATGGTCTTACCAGAAAAAGAAATTTTTCCTTACACTATTCGTATCGTTTCTGAATCAACTGCATCAAACGGTTCAACTTCACAAGCAAGTATTTGTGCATCAACTCTCGCACTCATGGATGCTGGTGTTCCAATCAAAGCCCCTGTCGCAGGAATCGCAATGGGACTAATGTATGAAAATGATAATGCATATAAAATTTTGACAGACATTCAAGGTCCAGAAGATCATCATGGTGATATGGATTTCAAAGTTGCTGGAACACGTGAAGGAATCACTGCAATCCAACTCGATGTAAAAGTCGACGGTGTGCCAATAAAGATTTTGAGTGAAGCAATGGCCCAAAGTAAAAAAGCTCGTCTCACAATTCTCGACACTATTGAAAAGGAAATTGCTAAACCTCGTGATCATATTTCACCAAACGCTCCAGAAATTTTGATAATTAAAATCAAACCGGAACAAATAGGTGGAGTCATAGGATCAGGAGGAAAAGTCATTAAAGATATAAAAGAAAGAACAGGCGCAGAAATAACTATCGAAGACGATGGTACAGTTTACTTCACTGGTCGCGATGGTTCTGCAGGAAAAGCAAAACAAATCGTTGAAGAAATGACACACCAATACGCTGTCGGAGATATGATAAACGGAGAAGTAGTAAAGATTGCAGACTTCGGTGCATTCGTCAGACTAAATGATTTTACAGATGGAATGGTTCACATTTCTGAAATTGCACCTTTCCGTGTTAACGCTGTAGCTGAGTTAATAAAAGAAGGAATGATTGTACCAGTAAAAGTTATCGGTATCGATGCACAAAGAGGAAAAATTAGTCTATCTATCAAAGAAGCAAATCCAACTTTCTTCCAACCAAAACTACCACCACAAATACCTCAAGCATAGCCAAAATAAAAAGCCCCATTTGGGGCTTTTTATTTTATTGCTTTTTATTATAAAAGTACTAAACTTAAAACAAAAGTACTTAAAACACAGAAATCATGCCTGAACAAAAAGCCTCTATGTACGAGCTGTTTAAAAATGGTCCAAATTTTGAATTCAAAAAAATAGATTATTCTTCTCCTAAAATTACAAAAGAAGTTGAAGAACTTAAAAAACAAAAGGAAAAAATTCAAAATCAAGCCAAAGTATCCATTTGGGAACTGCAGCAAATTGTATTTACAATTTAAATAAAATCTCATTATTATAGTGAGATTTTTTTATTTTTGGTATACTTATTGAATATGGAAGGGAATGAATTAAATACTCCAAAACCAATTGAAATAAAAGAAGAGCCAATCCTAACTAAAAATGGAATGGTGCAGACATATGCCGAAGATATGGCAAAAGCTGCAGAAAGTTTACAGGGAATGGAATTAAAAAAACTTATCGAACGTGATGAGCAATTTGGTGAGCAAAAAGAAAACCTTTCTCCTGAATCAAAGAAGAACAAGATCTTGATGATTATTTCTACTATTTTAATGATCGCTACTGTAACACTAGTCTTTTTGGTATATAAAAAAAGTAATACTATAGTCAGTATACCTGTAATACAACAAAACAAATCAATAATTTATACAGATAAAACTCAGTTCCTATCTATCGATGGATTAAACAAAGATCAAATAATTCAAACAATTAAAAATGAAGTTTCTTCTACAGACGTAAAAAGTGGAGGGATAGAGAGTATTTATCTAACTGAAAACAAACAAGTTATTGGTTTTAATAGATTTACAACACTACTCAATCTAAATATTCCGAACGAAGTTTCAAGTTACACAAATGACAATTTCCTTATAGGAGCATACAACGGTTCTACTAAATCATTCTTTATATTATTGAAAGTAAAATCATTTACAGATATTTTCCCTGGATTTAAGTTATGGGAAAATAAAATGTTTAGTGATTTATATAATCTTTTTGGTATAAATTTAAATACCGACAATCAAGACTTGTTAACAAAAGATTTTGCTGACAGTATTTTAAATAACAAAAATGCTCGTACTTTATATGACAAAGACAATAATCCTATTTTAGAATATGTATATGCTAGTGATACTTCTGTAGTGATAATTGCAAACAACGAAACAGCTCGTGAAATAATGACTAGACTTTCTGTAAATCCTCTTGGGAATTAAGCTTAAAAAATTGATTGCCTTAAAAATAGAAAGTGCTATCATTTAGGCATGACATTAAACAAAGAAAAAATTAAAGAAGAATTAGAAAAAGAAAGAGATGCTTTAAAAACCCAAATGGGTGATATGGCCAAGCTAAACCCTGAGACAGGCGAATGGGAAGCTCAACCAGAAGCTCAAGATTTCCCTGAAGCTGATTTGAATGACCAAGCCGACCGTTTTGAAGAATTCGAAAGTCGTAGTTCAATGATAAAAGATTTAGGTATCAGATGGAAAAATATATTATCTTCATTAAAAAATATAAACAAGGCCTCTTTTGCAAAATGTTCAGTATGTGGAAAAGATATTGAAGCAGCTAGAATGAAAGCCAATCCAGCAGCAAAGACTTGTAAAAAGCATTTAGAAAATTAAGAAAAGAAAAAAGAGCAGTTGTATATAATACAGCTGCTCTTTTGATTAATTTTTTCTACTCCAAGTATTTTCTATTGGCTCTTGTGGAAAATTATCCAGTATCCATGCAATTGCTGAAATAGCAGCTCCTCCAGTCATTCTACCTCCTCCAATAACAGGAATGCATTCGCAATCAAAACATACATCTGCTCCAGCTTCTAGAACTTCTTTTGATGTTGTTTGTATTGTTGTACTAATAAAAATTATTTTTGTTCTTGGGCTTATCTCTTTTACTTTTTTTATTACATGGCAATTAGATTCAGGGCCGCTAAGATAGTTCATGGCAAAGAAATCTGGTTTATTTTCTATAAGCAAGTTAAGATTTTTTATTTCATGTTTTTCATAATCAAATTCTAAATCTCCTGGGTATATAAACATATTAGTGACTTCCTTGTTAAAGTATTGATGCAGTGTCCTTTGTAAATAGGACACACCACTTCTACATCCCATTATTGTTATGTTTTTTCTCATTTTATTTATTTTTTAATGAACATTTATATTATTTACACTATCAACCAACAAATTTCTTTATTAATTGAACAATGTGGGCGAGAAATTCTCTCGCCCAAAATTAATTAAATGGTTATTGTTCTCTCTCGGGTAATAGTAAAAACTATTCCGTCTTTAGTGCGTGATATCTTTGATACACACTCACCATCTTCTAACTCCAATTTCTGCTTCAAAAAAATATTAGACTGCTTATGAACACGACCAACCACTCCTAGAAACAAGTGGTCTTTTTGTCCGTTCTCTTTATCATCCATCAAACCAAGTTCTCTTATTTTCTCTTTTTGCTCTTTCGTAAATTGATCTCCCCATTTACAGCAAAAACAGTCCTCACTCGAGATTTCATTGATTTGTAAACCAACTATTTCAAAGAATTTATGTAGTATTTCAATAAACTTTTCTTCTGTTATCTTATTTTCCATTATCTATATTTACCCTATCCTTGGTAGGGGATCTTTAAAACGTTTGTAATGAACTTATTTCTGGGTATAGTATAGCAGTATTTTATGTTAATGTCAATTATAGTAACACTATATGCTATAAAACTATTTAAATATAAGGGTATTTGTAGTATATTATTAGTTGTCAGAATAGTTGACAAATAGATGTTATTGGAATATACTAGGTTTATGTCACAAGAACTATCAAAAACCCTTGAAAAGCTCGGTCTTTCTGATAAACAAGCAAAGGTATATGTTGCTGGGCTGAAACTCGGCAGATTTTCAGTATTGGCTTTAGCAGAAAAGACAGGCATCAAAAGACCAACATGTTACTTAATTTTAGATGAACTTATAAAAAAAGGTTTGATTTCAACATATCCAAAAGAAAAGAAGGTTATTTATGTAGCCGAACATCCAAACAATCTTTTGAAGCAAGCAGCTGATGCGTATGCAACCGCAAAGGAACTAATGCCAGAATTACAAAATTTAATAAACACCAATGCAGAAAAACCAGTGTTGAAAGTTTATTCAGGGCAGAGTGGAATACAAAATATTTATGAAGATATGACTGATGAAGGAAAGGATTTATTTTACTTTGGATCAGTGAAGGAACTAGTTGAATCTGTCGGGCAGGAATTTTTGGATAATTGGATTAAAAAAAGAATTGCAAAAGGAATGAAATCGAAGAGTATCAGAATACGAGAAAAAGAAATGGATTACAAATTGTACGGAAACTCACCAGAAAATCTTAGAACAATAAGATATGCACCAGAAGGTTTCACAATGCCATACACTATTTATATTTACAGTAAAAAAGTGGCGTTTGTTTCAACGAAAAAAGACCTGTTTGGTTTTATTGTAGAGAGTGACGACTTGGCAAAATCAATGAAGGCATTATTTGATGTAGTGTGGAATATTTCAACAAACTAGCTTTTATTTTAAAAAACAAATTGATATAATTAAATTATGAGTTTTGCAAAAGTTTATTCTGCGCAAATTAATTTACTCACCGGCACGATTGTCACAATAGAGACAGACCTCTCTCGAGGTTTAAATGCTTTTACAATTGTTGGACTACCAGATAAGGCAGTAGATGAAGCGCGCGACCGAGTAGGGAGCGCGCTTAAAAATTCTGGCTACGAATCTCCAAAAAGTAAAAACCAGAAAACCGTAGTCTCACTCGCACCAGCAGATCTTAAAAAAGAAGGACCATATTTCGACCTTGGTATTGCTGTCGCATATTTACTAGCAACAAATGAAATAAAATTTAATACAGAAAACAAAATTTTCCTCGGTGAGCTTTCGCTCAATGGTGATTTGAAAAGTATCCGTGGAGTTTTACCTTTAGTCCAAGAAGCAAAACACCAAGGATTTGAAGAAATTTATTTACCGAAAGAAAATGCTGTCGAGGCCGCACTCGTAGATGGAATAAAAATTTTTGGTGCTGATACTTTAAAACAAGTTATTGAACATATAGATGAAAGTAAAATACAATTAGAAGAAGACGATGACGAAATCAGAAAAACAAAAAAGAAAATTACTCTCCAACCAAAAACAGAAATAATTTTTGAAAAAATAATTACTAATGCAGACTTTTCAGATATTCGCGGACAAGAAGGTGCAAAGAGAGGTCTCGAAATAGCGGCCGCAGGCGGACACAACATAGCAATGTCAGGCCCACCAGGCACAGGAAAGACAATGCTCGCTCGAGCATTTAGTGGATTGCTTCCTGATCTGAGCATCGATGAAGTTTTAGAAATTACAGGTATACATTCTATCGTCGGTGCGAATGGAGGTGAACTTGTAAAAAATGCTCCGTTCCGTTCACCACACCATACTTCATCTTATGTCTCACTCATCGGAGGAGGAACTTTCCCAAAACCAGGTGAGGTAACTCTCGCACATCGTGGAGTTTTATTTCTCGATGAATTTCCCGAATTTGATAAGAGAGTGATGGAGTCTCTACGCCAACCACTCGAAGACAATATAGTAACAATTTCTCGCGCAAAAGGTACAGCTGTTTTTCCTTCTAATTTTATTTTAGTTGCTGCTATGAATCCTTGTCCATGTGGCAACCAAGGCAATAAACAAAAAGCCTGTATTTGTAAACAAAATGATTTAGATAGATACAAGAGAAAACTTTCTGGCCCAATAATGGACCGTATCGATTTATGGATCACAGTCAGCAATATTGATTATAAAAAATTAGGAGAAAAAGGGGATGGAGAAAGAAGTGAAACAATTCGTGAGAGAGTTATAAAAGCTAGAAAAATCCAAAAAGAAAGATTTGAAAAGGCTGAAAGAAAAATAACTTCCAACAGTGAAATGAATGTAAAAGATTTAACATTACTTATTAAACTAACAGACGAAGTTCGCAGTTTGCTCGAAGAAAGTTCTGAACGCCTAGCACTCTCAGCTCGTGCTTATCATCGTGTTATAAAAATAGCCCGCACAATTGCGGACTTGGAAAATTCTATAGACATAGAAAAACATCATATACTCGAAGCGATACAATATAGACCTAAGGTGCAAATTTAACAAAAAAACCCCTTACAAAAAATTTCTGTCCGAGGGTCCCACCCAGTATTCTGAGAAGGGCGCAGGACGAAATTTTTTGTAAGGGTTTTAAAATTTAATTATTGAGCCCAAGAGTTATCAAAGCCTGGATTCCATCCACCACGTACTTCGAAATGAAGGTGAGGACCAGTAGAGTGACCAGTAGAACCCACATAACCGATTATTTGTCCTTGATAAACACTGTCTCCAATAGACACATTTAATTTTGTTTGGTGCGCATAATATGTTTGCATACCATTTGGGTGTTGGATAATAACCAAGTTACCATAACCACCATTTTTTCCATAACGAGCAAAGATAACTTTACCTTTTGCTGCAGCCTTGATAGGTGTGCCTATAACATGACAACTCATATCTACAGCATATTTATCATGTCTTCCTTGAGTAAGTCCACAAGGGATTGGTTTAATGAAATATCCAGCTGAAGATTTCATATTTGTATTCTTGTTCCAAGGTAAACTACCACCTTGTTTAATACTACCTGATTGAGAAGATGCTGTGTTTGGAATGTCTGCACCTGGAATAACAAGTTGATCTCCAATATTTAGGTTTACATCTATAGAAATATCATTAAAAGAAGTTATATCTTCAACGTCTACATTGTATATTTTAGCTATTATTTTCAATGTTTGACCTTTTGTCACTACATGAACAACCCCAGAAACAGGAGGTATAAGCAAAGTATCTCCTTCAGTCAAAGGTGCACCTCTCTTTAAATCGTTAGCCCATATTATGGTATTAGAAGAAACACCAAACATTTTAGCTATACCAGCCAAAGAATCTCCTTTTCTAATTACGTACACACTTATTTGATCGGCAGAAGCATCTGCTTCATCTGAACTAGTACCCATAGCACTAGTAGCAGGTAATAGAGCACTATCTGAAAGAATATTAACATCCTCAGTAGAAGTGACGTCTTTTGAAACTACAGCCAAAGGAGAAACATTCGCCTGAAGAGCTGTATTTTGAATAGTATTATCAACAATAGTGGCATTATCAGCAGAAGCAGAAGAGCCTAAAAATAGATCTGAGACAAAATTAGCTTTTGCAGAAAAAGGTGCAAAAAAGACCCCAAACACTAAGAAAAGGGCTAAAATTGAAAATACTGTTTTAAATTGAGGTTTTTTCATAAATTATGACTGAGTATCGGTATTTCGGACAGGTCTTTCGTTCATCTGTAGCGGTATATATTAAGGGTACCTCTTTGGATGTCGATAGTCAATGGGGGTGTGGAAAACACCCATTGACAAAACTAAATAAAAGGTATATAATATATAGGTATAAAAGCTCAAAAAATTAGGTATTATCAGACAAACGTTTTATAATATAAATATAAAAAATGACAATTGGAACCTTATTTAAAACAGAAAGAGTAAACACAAAACCTGCTACAGCAAAAACTGCAGGAGTAGAAGAGGTACAAAATGACCCTATTGAGAAACTCAAGAAAGAATGGGGTGCAAATAACACAAATTCAAATAAAGACAAGAAAAAGAACAGTATTAAGAATGAAAGTCTACCCTCAAATATAAAGGAGGAGTTGCTAATACAACAAAGAGAAAGGGAGGAGAAAGAAAAAATAAATAATACATTATTGAATGATTTTGGATATCCTAGTGAAGCATTAAGGACGCTTTCAATTAATCAGAAAAAGGCTATGTTTTTAGCAAAAACAACATATGCTGATTTTCTAGCTGAAAAAAGAGCTAAAATGGTAGAGGAGATTAATATGACACCTGAGCAACTTCATAATACTAACAAAATTCAAGCTTCGGTCAGAAGAACAAATGAACAAGCAAAGGCTTTTGAAGAAAATAAAAAGAGTGGTAAAAAGATAAAAACAACTGAAGAAAAAGTAGATAATTTAATAGGGGCTATGTTTCCAAAACTTGAATTAATAAAACAATTACCAGATGAAGATGTAGAAGAATGGAGAGAGTACTATCAAGGACGACTAAAAAATGAAAATATAAGCAATGAAGCAAAAGAAAGATATTTAAAAAAATTAAAAGTAATTAGAGAATACAAAGAATTCCTTAACGAAGTAGATACTTCAAAAACAATTACTAATAAAAAAGGAGAGAAAGAAATATTAGAAATACTTACAAGTAAAATCGAAGCTAAAAGAACAGAAGAGAGAGAGGACAGAAGAAAAAAAGGTTTATTAAAAGATATAAAAATAAAACAATAAAATTATGTCAGAACAACCACCAAAAGTTCGCACAAAAGAAGAGATACAGAAAGAACTAGATGATCTTGAATTAAATCCTGAAAAACTAAAAGCTGAAGATTTTGATAAAAAAACCAGTGCGCTAGAAAAAGAATTAAAACAAGCAAATAATCTTTCTAAAAAAGAAAAAAATAATAGGAAAGACAAAGAGCCTAAATACGCTAGAGGTACGAGAATTTGGAACACTGGTTCAAATAACAAAGAAAACAAAGGAGCCTATGAAATATTGGAAACTCCTTCAAAAGAAAATGGTTATATGTATCTTTTAAACAAAGAAGGTACATCAATAATGGAACCTATTACTGAAGCAGATTTGATAGATGCTTTAAATTCTTCATCTGGAATAATTAGAAAAGAAGAAGAAAAACCTAAAACAAAAAAGACTCCAAATTCAAAAAAGAATGAAAATAAAAAAACTACAGTAGTAGAAAATAAAATTCTAGAAAAAGTAACAAAAGGTAGAAATGTTTGGTTTAACGACAAAGCAAATGGTGGTAATTATATTGTAAATGAAACTCCAGCTGAAAATAAAGACAAAAAATATGTCTTGAAAAAAGAAAGTGGTGGAGGTAATTTCAGAGTTTCTGCACAAGAACTAGAAAAACTACTAAAGGATGAAAAAGTACAAGTAGTTTTAAAAGATGGGGAATATGAATTTAAAAAACCAGAAGTAAAAAATATAGTTGCTCCTGCAGTTGTAAAATCTCCGACAGTACCAGCTACACCAACAAAAACACCTGATACAAAAAATAAAATTAAAACTCCAGAAGATGCAAAGAAAGAGTACTGGGATTTTATTCGTAAGGCTGTAGATTTAATCAAGGCAAATGGTTTAGACAGGGTTGTTATTCATGGAGATGAAACTAAAAATAAAGATAAATTAGAAAAATGGAATAGTGGATATACAGAAGAAAAACACAAAGAGCAAGGCCCTATTCTAGATATTTCTCCTGACTTAGACACAAGAGGTGCACTACTTTTCTTGAACAAAATTCAAGAAGCAAATTCTAATATATTTAAAAAAGGAGCCTTTATAGAAACAATTCCAAAGGGCACAGAACAGACTTTTACCAAAACAAAAAACAAAGGAAACGAACTTGTACTATATATGGATGTCGGAGGTAAAAATCCAAGTGTAGAAATAGGAGGTAAAAAAATAAATATATTTGCAGACCATCACGGAACAGAAGGTGGTTTTACAACTTCTGCAACTCAAATAATGAAAGACATAGCAGTAACAGGAGGTCTTTCATTAGGCAACAAAGAAGAAACAGAATTTTTAAATAAAACATCTAGCTTTATAGCAAAGTTTGATAACTTGGCATATTTAGATGATAAAAAAGACAAAAGAGATCCTAAAAGTGAAAGGTTAGTAGATGAAAAATATTTACGAAATACTTTTCCTAGAAGTTTGTATTCACTTGCAAAGTTCTTACCATTTGAAACAACCCTAGAAATACTAGGTAATAACGAAAAATTTGAAGATGGTAAAAAAATAGTTGATTGGAAAAATCCATTTCTAAAAGATGGAAAACCTCGTGATTGGGCAAATACTTTTACTGATGATGAAATAGAAAAAGGAGATATTGGAAAGATCGTTATTGATTATAAAAACCCAATAAATGGTGAAATAACCAAAATGACTGTAAAAGAGTTGGTTAAAAAAAACAAAGGAGATATAAACTACACAATAAAAGGTGAAGAAACAGCATTAAAAAACCAAGGTAAAAATACAGAGAGTTCAACTCTAGGTAAATTTGTATTTCATAACTTTGCAGACAATGGAAAAGGCAAAACAAATACAATACCAAAACACATGGCATACCTTACATCTCGTGCACTTGGATATGATGCTTTTGTTTCTTACAACCCAGAAAGTGGAGCGATATTTATAAATTCAGATGGAAAGAAAGATCTAATGCCTGTTTGGGAAAAACTTAATGCAATAATTCCAGGATATCCAAAACCAGTCCGTAATCAAATGATGTTTGCACCGAAAGATCCAGAAATGATGAAAAAGATGAAAGACATTTCACAAGAAAAACTTCTTGAGATTTTAGGAGCAAGAGAAAGTAAAGAAAAAGAAATTATTTCTGATAAAGAATATACTGACTTTGTAGATAAAAATAAAGTATCTACATCTAGACTAGAAAGTCTTGCAGATAAAGTAATAGCTAGACACCAACTTTCAACAAGAGAACAAGCTATATTCAATGGAAAAACTTCTGAAATAAATAAAATTATTGAAGAAAGATCTAAACAAGATAAAAAAGAAAACAAAACTGCTGACTTAAAGAAAGACATCAATAAAAAAATTGACGATAAAGACAAGAAGAAGGATGACAAAACAGCGGGACCAACAGCGGAAGATTTAGAAAAACAAAAGAGAGAGAAAGCTGATTTAATGCAAGCTGTTATTTCTGCACGAGAAGAATTATTTGCTGCAAAAAATTCACCAGAAGGATTCTTTACTAAATTCAAAGCAAAGTGGGCAGGAAAGGCTAGTGAAAAAGAAAAGAGTACAACAGAAAAAGAAAAAGCTTACTTCTCTGCCAAAAAAGCATATATAGAAAAATTACCAGCAGGAAGTCCTGAAATAAATATTTTTATACTTTCTGAAATGGAAATAGTGAAAGCTAGAAAAATAGAAAACCTTCCACTTTCTGAAAGAATTAAAAATGGAATTTCAAAAGGAATAAAATGGTGGGAAGAAATAGGTACAAATCCAGATGATAGTACACTAAAACGTTTTGGTAAAAAGACAGCAAAAGCTCTAGTAGCTATAGGTATTATCGGTGGAGCATCAGCTGCAGCAGTTAGTGGACTTGCAGCAGTAGGAATAGGTAGCGCTAGTGCACTCGGAGCAGGAGCTACATCATACTTGGGTAGAAAAATGCTTATGTCAGTAGGAATGAGTAGTGCAATGTCAATAATGCCACCAGGTGCAAAATCTCTCTTTGCAAAAGTAGTGCCAATGTTCAGTGTTGCTGGTGCATTAGGATATGGAGCTTCAAAAGCTGCACAATTTGCAACAAACAAATGGCTCGGCGAAGAATCAATAACCAATAGTTTAAATGCACGCATAGATGCGTTAAAAAATTCAAAAAATGAAACTGAATCTTTAGATTCAAAATTAAAGAGAATGGAAAAGGAGTATGCAGAAATACATAAATCTGCAGAGAATAAAAGATTCGGAAGAAGACTTATGGGTGGAGTAGTTGCTCTAGGTACAAGTATCGCTTTCTTAGAATACGGTGGTCATAAAATAGATCAACACAATCTAGAGACACAAACTCATGCAGTACCAGAAAAACATCCAGAAATAATACACAAAGAAGCACCAGTGGAACAAAATCATGGAATAAATACTAAAGTAGAATTCAGTTCTAATGGAGCTATAGCAACACTTGATAATTTGAAAGGTGAGTTGAATAAACAATACCATGGAGATTTTTCTCATGCACCAAAAAGTGTTCAAGAATTTATGAATACAAATTCTACTCAAGCTGCTATAAACTTAGGAATGTTTCATCCGAATGATCCTACAGGAAATGAAAGTATGATGATTATGAGAGGTTCAACTATTAGCTTCGATGAACATGGTAATTTGTCTTATCATGACATACAAAAAAATATTGATCATACTCTAATAGAAGGAGATAAAAATTCTGTAGAACAATACCATGGAAACATGTTTCATGCAGGTAATAGTGATCAACAAACACACAATTACGATGAAAATTTGAAACCAGTAAGACCAGTAATGAGTTTTGAACATAACATGATAAATGAAACAAATGATGTAAATCATTCTGAAGTTCCAATAGCAGAAAAAAACATGACATATACAGAAGAAGCGGAAAAAGAAAATGCGGACAATAATGTAAATGTGAATGAAAATAGTAATACAGAAAATAATAATTCAAATGAAAATACAGAAACAACACAAGTTGAACATTTCGGTTTACATGCAGACAAATTAGCAGAAGTATTTACCGTTCACGATGAAAATATTAACAAACTTTTTGAAGACCAGAAAGTATGGGATAGTGTAAGTTATAGACCAGCAAATTTCTTCATAGAACAATCAGCAGAAGATATGAATGACACTTATAAACCTTTTATAGAACACATTCAAGATTTGCATGAAAAAAGTGGACTAGAGCCTAGAGCCTCAACAATATTAATGCCAGCAGAAACAGCAGATCAATATATAGAACGTGCCTTAGAGAAAATCGCATCAGAAGATAAATTAGAAGAAGTTAAACTTTAATTATTAATTAATAAAAAAATAAAATGGCTACAATAAAACAAACATTAATAGAATTGTTCGAATTAGAAAAAATGTCTCCAGAGCAGGCGACAGAGACAGCAGAGAGATTAGCAAAATTAGTAATGCAAGGAGTTTTAACTAGAGTATTACCGACATTATCAGAAGAAGATTTACAAAAATATGAAGAAATTATAGACACATATCAAAGCCCAGAAGTATTGTTTGATTTCTTAAACTCTAAAGTTGTAAACTTTCAAGACATCTTAACAGAAGAAACAGAAAGTTTACATAGAGAACTTTCCGGAGAAATGTCAGCACTAACTAATTAAAATAAATATTTAAAAAACATTCTGAAATAAAATTCAGAATGTTTTTTATTTTATGCTATATTTGAGTAATGGAACATTTGAATGGCTTAAATAATTCTCAAAAAGAAGCTGCTTTACACACAACAGGTCCACTACTCATAGTGGCTGGGGCAGGAGCAGGGAAGACAAAAACTATAACTCATAGAATTGTTAATCTTATAAAAGAAGGCGTTTCACCAGAAAAAATATTGGCTGTGACTTTCACAAACAAATCAGCCAAGGAAATGCGTGAGAGAATAATAAATGAAATAGAGAAGAATGCAAAAGGGCAAAATAAGGTTCCTTTTGTTAGCACTTTTCACGCCCTCGGCGTACACATAATAAAAGAAAACTCACGGTTAATCGGTGTCACAAGACATTTTACTATATTAGATGAAGGGGATGCTCTATCTATAATAAAAGAAGCTCTAAAAGAAAATGATTTGGACCCAAAACAATTTGAACCGAAAAAAATAAAGAATCTAATAAGCCGAGAAAAAGGTAAATTTACTAAAATGGAAGATTATTTTGAAAGTGCAACAGAATACCTCCCTCGTATCGTCGCTCGTGTTTGGAAAAGTTATGAAAGCAAAAAAGCAAAAGAAAATGCACTTGATTTCGATGATCTACTTTCAAAAGCTACACTACTGTTAAAAGAAAACAAGGAAGTTAGAAAAATGTACCAAGATCGCTGGAGTCATATACATATAGATGAGTATCAGGATACAAACGAAGCTCAATACGTAATGAGTAAATTACTATCTGAAAATCATAAAAATATATGTGTTGTCGGAGATGCTGATCAAAATATTTATTCTTGGCGTGGAGCAAATTTAAAAAATATTTTATCTTTTGAAAAAGATTATCCAGATGCAAAAATAGTTTTGCTTGAAGAAAATTACCGTTCAACACAAAATATACTAGAAGCAGCAAATACAATAATAAAGAAAAACAAATATCGTCCTGATAAAAATCTATTTACATCAAACCCTGTCGGTGAAAAAATTTCTGTCTATGAAGCACTCGAGGAAACTGAAGAGGCTGATTTTATAGCTACAAAAATTTTAGAAATTGTAGATGGTTCCGACAGTAATAAAATTTTTGATCCTGCGCCCTTCTTTGGGCGCAATTCTGGGGACAAAGTGGGATCCTTGGATACAAAAATTTCATCACTGTCTCCACAATTTAGCGACATAGCTATTTTATACCGTGCGAATTTTCAATCACGCGTACTCGAAGAAGCAATGCTAAGGTACAATATTCCATATCAAGTTTTGGGAGTAAAATTCTTCGAGAGAAAAGAAATAAAAGACACACTCGCATATCTACGCGCAGCGATGAATCCTGAAAGTTTATCTGATATAAAAAGAATTATAAATTTCCCAGCACGAGGGATAGGCAAAGTTACTCTCGCAAAAATATTTGTAAAAGAAACATCTGACTTACCAATAAAAATGCAAATTAAAATAAAAAACTTCTATGAACTACTAGAAGAAATAAAAGCAAACATAGAACACAACACGGTATCAGAAGTTATAAAATTCGTAATTAAAAAAACAGGAATAGAAGAAGAATTGAAAAATGGGGGAGATGAAGAAATGGAAAGATTAGCAAACATAAAAGAACTCGCAACTCTCGCTCTCAAATATGAGAATCTAGAAAATGGACTAGGAGTAGAAAAACTTATCGAAGACGCATCTCTCGCCTCTGATCAAGATTCAATAATGATCACGGAAGAAAAACCTGAAAAAGTAAATGCTGTAAAACTCATGACTGTCCATGCTTCAAAAGGACTTGAGTTTAAATATGTTTTCGTCACAGGACTCGAAGAAGGACTTTTTCCAAGCCAGCGTGATACTGAAAGTAAATCAGCAGAAGATAGTGAGGAAGAACGCAGGCTTTTCTATGTAGCCATAACTCGTGCACGTGAAAAATTATTTTTATCTTTTGCAAATTTCCGTACTATATTCGGAGAGAGAAGAATCAATTCGCCATCACAATTCATATCAGATATTCCAGGAGATATAATAGAGAAGGGAGGTGAGAATCAAAATGTAAAAACAATATATATTTAGTCCTCACCACTTCTAGCGATAGCAAAGAGTGGTGAGTAAAATTATGAAAACAATACAACACAAAGCAAAAAAATCATTAGGGCAAAACTTTTTAAAATCAGTACCAGCACTGCATGCTATTGTGAATGCAGGTGAAATAAAAGATACTGATACTATTTTAGAAATTGGTCCTGGTAAAGGTGCCCTCACAGAGAAACTTTTAGAAGTCGCAGGTACTGTTATCGCAATAGAAAAAGATCGCGACTTGTTAGAATTTTTACAAACAAAATTTTCTAAAAAAATTACAGAAGGTAAATTTATTTTAATAAATGGAGATGTGCTAGAAGTGGAGGATAGTATTGTAAAAAACCTTGGTAGGAGCGACGGCGACGGACAGAGAAAATCTTTAGCAAAAGATTTTCGTGTTTTCGAAAATGCTATCCTCCACGGAGGATATAAAATAATTGCAAATATTCCATACAACATTACTGGAGCGATTTTGAAAAAGTTCCTTACTGCAGAAAATCAACCAGAAAGAATGGTATTAATGGTGCAAAATGAAGTAGCAAAGAGAATAGTCGCTCGTGATGGAAGTGAAAGTATTTTATCTATCTCAGTCAAAGCATATGGAAATCCAAAAATAATTATGAAAGTTCCTGCACGATATTTTTCTCCAGCACCAAAAGTTGATTCTGCAATTATAGCTATCACAGAAATAAATAGAAATAATTTTAAAAATAAAAACTTAGAGGAAAAATTCTGGGAACTGGTAAAGACTGGTTTTGCACATAAAAGAAAAATACTACTAAGTAATCTCAAAGAACTTGCTAGGCAAGACCTAGCAAGTATATTTGTGAATTTAAAAATACCAGAAAAAGCTCGAGCTGAAAATTTAAAACCAGTAGACTGGCTAGAAATTGCTAAAAAATTATAACTTTATGTTATAATTTATATATGCAAAAAATGGCAAAAAAAGACTGGACTAAACTTTCTATACTAATAGTACTAATAGTCTCATTTGAAATAGCTCATGCATCTAGTGGTCAATTTTTTGCTGGTAGAATAACTCAAGCTCCTGATCAAGAAGTACAATCTTTAGCAGACTCTGATTATACTTGTGAACCAGAAAATACGACCATAGATATTCAATCATTTAAAGGTCCAACAGCTTACTATATACCACAAGGCACAGAATCAAAAACAAAAAACCAACAAAAAGATGGTCAATTAGTAATAGGACGTTATAGTGGCACAACAACGATAACATGCACAGAAGACACTGAACCTTACGATGTACAAACATTTCAATTTAACACGATAGATATGTGGGCAAATTCAAAACAATAATGTTAAATAAAATAATAAATAGTAAATATATGCCTAGTAAAAAAATAAAAATAGTTTTATTTATTTTTATTTTTTTACTAGTTATTTTATTTATTTTCTTAAAATCATCAACAAAATCAAGCTTTTTTTCAAAAAAAGATAATTTAGAGGTTCAGAATTCAACAATAAATGACCTTATAGCAAAAGACACAGATGGTGATGGTATTCCAGATTGGGAAGAGTCACTTTGGGGGACTGACAAAAACAAAGTATCAACTTTTACTGGAACAGATGATAAAACATACATTGAAAACAAGAAAAAAGAACTAAGTTTGTCAAATGCAAGTAGTACAGACAATTTAACAGAAACACAAAAATTCTCTAGAGATTTCTTTACAGCTTTTATGTCTATGAAAACAGGACAAGTAGACAATACTACAATTAATAGTTTTTCTGCTGCGTTAGGACAAAAAGTAGCAGATCCTAATCTAACAGATCAATACACTGAAAAAGATTTAAAATTAGATGTTTCAGGAGATTTAAATAAACAAAAAAAATATTACATGAGTATACAGAGTCTTTTTGAACAATATCAACTTTCAGGATTAGGAGACGAATTAGATATTGTTAGCCAAACATTGGCATCTGGAGATGATACAAATAAAGCAACTCAAATAATGCAATTACTTAAAATATCTGATGCTTACAAGGGTTTTGCATCTAAAATCATGGATTTAGAAGTTCCAGAAAAACTAAAAAATATACATCTAAGGATAGCAAACAGTTCAAATAACACAGGAATCAGTGTCTTAAATATGTCTAAAATAATAGGAGACCCTGTTGTTGGATTGTCCGGCCTTTCTCAATATCAAAAATATAGTAATGATTTAATAATTGCTGCTGGTGACCTAGAGACAACTCTACCAGATAATGGTAATATAGTAAGTAATACAAAAAATGTTAAAAGTAGCACCCAACAAAATTTATTAAATAGTATTCAATAAATGATAAAAAAGTATTTTCAAAAAATAATCTGTTCAATTGCAATGCTAGGCATTATATTAATGCCATATTTAAGCATACCAACAACAACATATGCTTATAGTAGCCCAGTGGGAATAGAAGGGTATATAAAAACATTATCACCGCTCATATCCTCATTACCTGGATGTAAAGAAGTTTTGAAGTCAGGAATGAAAGATATGTTTTCTAAAATAAAAGGTGCTTTTAGTAGTAGTGGGAGTAGTGATACAGAAAACACAAATATTAATGATGCTGCAGACACAGACACACTAGGAGAAGAACAACAAGCCATAGAAATATACAACAAAGGCCTTGAAACAAATATTAAGGGAACAAAAGCATCATCAGCAGAAACAGAAAAACAAACTAGTTCTATCAATAAAAACAAAACATGTCTTGATGGAATAGGAAAAGCTGTCGCAAAAATACTTTTAAACGAAATGACAAAGAGTATGGTGGAATGGATCAACGGTGGAATGGATGGTACACCAAAATTTGTTCATGATCCTGCTGCTTTTTTTGGTGACATAGCTAAAAATGAAGTTTTACAATTTGGCCTTGAAATAAATAATCCAGCCTTATTCCCATTCGGGAAAGATTTTATAAAAATGCAAAAAGATGCTTTTGTAAAACATTTTTCTGATAATGCAAAATATTCTCTAGACCAAGCAATCGGTGCTACAAATCCAGGTAAAACTGGTGCAGATTTTAAATTAAATTTTAGTGACGGAGGATGGGGAGCATGGACTGCAATGACACAAAATACTGCAAACAATCCTATTGGATTTAATATCGCTGCATCAAATGAACTCTCAATGAGATTAAATGGAACACAACAAACTACAGCAGATAAATATAAAGACCAGATAGCGACAGCTAACGGCTATTTAAACCAAGAACGTTGTGCCGAAGAAGCTGTTGTAGATGACACAGATGGAAGTGTTCATTTAGAAACAAACCATGACATAACAAGAGGTGAAGACAATCAATATTTAAGAGGTGTCGAAGGTGCTCGTCATTGTGCTACATGGGAAACTGTCACTCCAGGTAAACTCATCTCGGAATCAGCAACAAAAACACTTAATTTCAGGTCTGACTCATTATTATCTGTAGGTGACTTAAATGATGCTACGGCAGCATTGATAGACGCAACCCTTAGTATGATCGCTACAAAAATCGCAGGTAGTGATGGTTTCACAGGACTTTCAGAAGATCCGAATGGAACTTCAAATTCATTTGATTTAAATGGTGGAAGTTCTTTAGCTTCACAATCTCAAACAGATCAAGATTTCCCTGCATCTCTTGGTGGTAGTAATTGGTTAACAGCAAATCCTGATTTCAACATCAGAACAGATATAACCCAAGCTTTGATAGATGAACAAAGAATATATATACAAAAACTACAAGACCAAAATACTGAATTAAAATCAGTGAAAAATGTTAACAATACGAATTATAACTATGGATTGTTGCCAATAATTTATCAACTTGATTATTGTATTCCAGGACCACATCCAGGATGGGAAGATGAGGCACAGAGAAATCTAGATGACGCTAAAAGTAAAATAGTTGATATTGGTGGTATGAATTTTGCACAGATAAATAGAGCAACCGGTGTAGGTAGTTCAGCAGATTGGGATGTTATGTTCCTTGCATTTAATACTTTTGTTTTGGGAACAGGTGGAATAGCTAACTATGAAACAGTAGATAAAGCGCTTCATTTAACAGATAAATATTCATATCAATATTTAGATGGTTTTAGTCAAAAATACTTAGGGATTTCATTCACAAAAGATGGTGCTTCTGAATCGTATAAAAATACAATTGGTGCCCTTAATCAAGCTTTTGATGGATATAAACAATCAGTAAATAATGTGTTTAACACTCTTACTCTTCCAGGTGTTGCAGATCAAGCTAAAAAAGAATTTAACACTGCTACTGGTTATCAAGGAATATTTGATAAAAATACTACAGAAATAGCAGGTAAACAAGCTGATATAAAAAGACTTGTAGATATTAAATCAGCAATAGAAAATTTGACAATTCAAAAAAATAACCAGACACTACCATTAACAATGATTGACCCTATAACAAATTCTGTTACAACAGATTATAATGCTCAATTTGAAGAAGATTTAAAGCCTTACATAAGTACTTTTGCTCGTGTATCTGCAAACATGGTTACAGGAGATGATATAGCAAAAGCAGATAATCTGTTGCAACAAATAAAAGACAAGGAAAAATATATCTATAATGACTTAATAAAAGGCCCAACTGGTTGTGAAAAAGAACTATCTACTCAACCATGGCAAATGAAAAGATACCCTTATCCTTTACCTATAATATATGATTACAATTCAACAACAAACCCGTTACCTGATCCTTTTGGAAATGGTATTTTCCATACAACACCAGTATTAAATCCTTCAGTTTATACTGCAAGTAGTATGCCATCTACTGCAGGAATGATATGGGTTGATTTCTCTGGTGTAAAAGAAAATCCTCCACCAAACTTACCAATGTTTGATGGAGAACAAGACCACTATAATGGACCAGGTAGCTTACAAACATTAACATCCTTCTGTCAGTATATTGCGGAAAAATCAAGACTAACTCAGCCAGGAGTAGCATATTCTTCATGTAATGAAGTGGGAAGTAACTTTACTAATATTCACATAGGAGAATTAAACTTTGATACCGGATGGAGTCAGGGCACACAATACAATGTAACTACCCTTGAGAGAACGTTGGGGATTTATTAAAAGTAACATTAAATAATAAATGTGCTAAAATAAAGATATGTTACTTTTTAAGGGAGCTAAGAAAAATATTTTTGGGATATCTTTATTAATTATATTAATAATATATTTTAGTGTTCTAATTTTTTCAAAAAAAACTTCAGCTTACGCAACAGGTCCTGTTGTTCTAGGTACACAACCAGCAACAAATATAACGACAACGTCTGCGGTTTTAAATGGAATTGTTACAAATACAAGAGGAGAGATACCAACTTATATAAAGTTTATGCTTTCAACAGACCAACAGTCTTGGACTGATTTTCCTTTAAATCCAGCATATTTACTAATGGCACCAGACACAGACGGAAATCCATACTCAATAGATACCTCTATGGCTACTTCACCTGTAAATAATTTAACTTCCAATACTCTTTATTATTATAAAGCTTGTGCCATGAATAGTGCTGGAAGTAGCTGTAGCAATTTGCCTCTTAGAACATTTACAACATCCAATCCAAATAGTTCTGGAAACAATAACGGTTCAAGTAATACAGGCACATCATATAACACAACGACTCAATCAACAATAAGCAATGTAATAACACACGATTTTACTAACCTTACTGACACTTCTGTAAAGTTAAATGGTGAAGGAACAGTATCTGCTCCTGATTATGCATATTTCAGATATTCAAAAGTAGACCCAAATCCTCCTATTTTTTGTAATGATTTATATGGATCAAGTATGAGTTCAAAAAAGGCAACATTTCCAAATTCAGACGGATCATACACAAGTGCTAACAGTGGTACTATTTTTTCTACTGGAATAAATGGATTAGAACCAGACACAACATATTACTATTGTGCAGTAGTATCAAATAGTGCAAATAGTTCTGGTTTTGGAAGACCAAATACTGAAATAAAATATGGTGGTGTAAAAACATTCAAAACAAAGTGTGGTACTACATGTACAACAATAGAAACAAAAAATCCTTCAAGCATCACAAAAGATTCTGTATATCTAAATGGATCTTTTAACTCCACACAAGCTACAAAAACTTGGTTTGAATACGAAATAGATCCGGCATCATTACCTCAAGGTAGTCCAACTCCTGTATGGCAAACAGTAAATGTTGAAAATCATACAGCGCAATCAGTGGGTAATAATAATAGAATACAATTTCAAGTTACAGGATTAACACCAAATACTTCATATATATACAAAGCAGTAGCTCAAACAGACTGGGGAACACTAGGCAATCCAAATCCTCAAAATTATTATGGTATTGATATGAGTTTTACAACAAATCCTCCAGACTCAACACCAGATACTCCGACAGATCCAGGAACAACACAAGATCCAAATAGTGGTTATGATAGTGGCGGACCATCATATGATAATGGAGGAGGTGCTCCTAGTGCTTGTTCTTCATTAACAATCAAACCAATAAGTAACAAAACTATTTACGCTGGTCATAATTTATCTTTTGCTGTACACACTTGTGGAGCAAATGGAGAGACAGTAACATATCAAATAACTAACATACCACCATTAGCTATTTTTAATTCTAATGGAATGTTTGTCTGGAATACTAATTTCAGCCAAACAGGTATTTATGATGTAACATTCGATGCGTCTACTCCATCAGGTAATAATGCAAGTCCAGTCACTGTGAGAATAACAGTGACCCCACCAAACACAAATTGTCCTTCATTAACAATTGAACCGATCGAAGATCAAGAATTTATAACTGACCAATATAATACTTTTTATGCAAATATCTGTGGAAATTTCGGACAACAAGTAACATACTCAATAGCTAATCTTCCAACAGGTGCAGGAATACTTCCAAATGGACTTTTTGTATGGGTTCCTACAGCTGATCAAGTAGGACAACATCAGATATTTGTTAATGCAGTTTCTGGTACACAAACAGTATCACTAACAGTTAATGTAAACGTTACATTAACACAAAATGGACCAAACCCTAATGGTAATCCTAACGGAGATCCTAATGGTGGACCAAATGGAGGAAATACAAACAACTGTCCTAATTTTATAATTAGACCAATAAGTGATAAACACACCCAAGCAGGATCACCTATTTCTTTTACAGCACATACATGTGGAAACCAAGGCAAACCAGTAACATATTCTATAACTTCAACACTAATGCCTGGAGGTGCAGGAATAGGACCAGCAAATGGAAGATTTTCTTGGTCAACAGGAGGAAATCAGGCTGGTAGTTATGATATAACTATACATGCTAAAGCACCGATAGGAGCATTAGATTTGATCACTAATACTCAAGCTATGGTTGATGCAACGCCAATAACAGTACACATAACAGTAACACCTATACCTATCAGTTGTGGAACTTTAACAATAAATTCATTACATAATGAGCATTTCTATGTTGATCAAATAGATACTTTCAATGTAACAGTTTGTGGAAATCATGGAGAACAAGTTACTTATTCTCCTGAGAATATACCTTCAGGTGCAACTCTTGATCCTTCAACAGGACTATTTACATGGACACCGACTTCTAGTGATTTAGGTTTACATGCAATATTAATAGGTGCAAAAACATCAACACAAAGAATGGTAACAGCATCTATGAGTATTAATGTTACAGACAGATCAGGCAATTCAAATAACCAAGGAGACCCTAACACTGGACGTACTTGTCCAACGACATCAACTGGTGTTTGGCCAAGATGTGTAGACAATGCTACTGGTGTTGGATTTTGTGATACAGGATCAACAGGGACTTATCCTAATTGTGTTGTTACAAATACAGGAGGTAGTGGTTCTGGAAATGGTAACAGTAATGGTGGTAATGGAACATTCGGAAATGGAAACAATGGTAATGGAGGAAATGGAAATGGTCCAACAGTATTAGGGTCTGCAAACAATCCAGCTCCGGCTATTGGAAGCTTCTTGGTACCACCGAGTATGGACTTGGTTCACTATCACGAAGGAGTAGAACACGTATTAACAAGACAAATAATGGGCGACATTGCTCTGGCAAAAATATATGGATATCAAGATGGCCAAAACTTGTTAGTATTTGCACAAAACCTAGCGCATACTTTTGCAACAATGTTTGGTTATTACCAAGGAGGAGGCAGAGAAATTCGTGTCACTGTTCCAGACATCGCAGCATACCAACTCGGACTCAAAGACGGAATGCTCGCAGTATATGAATATTACGACAACCATTTAACAGGTGTAGCTACAGCGACAGGAAGCATCAGAGATATATTTGAATACGAATATTATTTCCACTAATTTATTTTTATAAAGTAGGGGATAAAAGTATTACTTTTAAAAAGTGAATATAGTATAATATATTCAGAGTGAATAACTCTATCTCATAATTTTTAAATGAAAAAAAATTTTCCAAAAATAGTAATATCAGTTATAATGATAGGTATTTTTTTGGCACCTGTTGTTCCAAATTTACAAACAAAAGACGAAAGAGTATCTGTCTCAATAGAAAGTAATACTGCATTGGCTGTAACTTGTCCAACAGGGCAACACGATGATGGGACTGGAAACTGTGTTGCTGATACGGTTGCGCCAACACAGCAAGCTGGAGACAATCTAGACTTTGGTTGTGGTTATAATCCTCTTACATGGTTTAGACAGTGTATCATCACAACAATTTATTATATTATCTTTATTCCACTAGCATGGGTATCATCACTCGCTGCAAACATATTAGACTTTTTTATTTATTATTCTACAAACAGTAGTTCTTATTCTGCTGGTTTTGTCAGCACAGGATGGAAGACTGTTAGAGATATCGCTAATATATTTTTCATAATAGCACTTCTATATATAGCAATACAAACGATACTGGACATGGGATCTAACGGCAAAAAAATGATAGCCAATATTATCGTTGTAGCTTTGATGATAAATTTTAGTCTATTTTTTACTCAAGTAGTTATAGACAGTAGTAATATTCTGGCAAAAGTTTTTTACAATCAAATAACACCCCAAGATAGCAATGGTACTCCTTTACAAGATACTCATAAACAAAAATCGATAACAGTTGGACTTGTAGATGCTTTTAGTCCAGAAACAATGCTTCATGATGCAAAAGATGCTCCAGGTAGACAATTTATGATACTAATACTCCTAATCATAATGTCCTTCGTAATGATTTATGTTTTTATTTCTATAGCATTACTCTTTGTGGCCAGAGTAGCCGGACTTTGGCTCGCGATGATATTTTCACCTGTTGCTTTTGCCTCAATAACATTACCTTTTAAAATACCTAGCTTGGGTTGGGATGACTGGAAAAATGATTTATTAAAACAAGCATTCATGGCTCCTATTTTAGTTTTCTTTCTTTATATAATTTTATTATTCGGTAAAAACCTAAAGTTAATAAATGCTGATGCTGTTAATGCAGGAGGGGATTTTGATGCAATTATGAAAGTAATAATTCCTTTCTTTATTGTTATGGTTTTACTTCTACAAGCCAAAAAACTCGCAGGTCAATATTCTGGAGAAATAGGAAAAGCTTTGAATAGTGCAGGTGGAACCGTCTTAGGTTTCGCTGCTGGAGCAGTTACAGGAGGTGCTGCAGTATTGGGACAAAAAGTTATCGGTGGAGCCGCTTCAAGAGTTGCAAACAATGATGAAACAAAAAGACTAGCAGCTGGTGGTAATGGTATCAGTAAAGATGAACAATTAAAAGCACAAAAAACTCTTGAAAGAGCAAACAGAAGAGCAAGTAAAAGTTATGATCTTCGACAAACAAGTGTTGGTGGTTTTGCAGCCAAAAAAGCTGGTCTTGATTTAAATAGTGGAACTGGAGCATTGGGAATGGATACTAGAACACTAAAAGGTGGATACAGGGCAAAAGTCAAAAGAGCAACCGAAAAAGAAGAAGCTAAACTTAAGACATATGAAATAAGTGGTGAAGCAGCTTCAACACAAAATCACAAAGCAGAAGTAAGTAAGGTAAGAAACGAGCAGTATGAAAAAGATAAAAAAGAAGCTCAAGATAAAGGCTTTGTATTTAATGATAAATCAGAACAAAAGTTTAAAGAAGCATATGAAAAAGGAGAGGATTTAAGAAAATTTGGACTAGATAAAAAATCAGAGGCAGGTAGCGTTGCAATAGTTAAAGATTCAAAAGAAATAAATATGGACAGAAGAAAAGCTTATGCTGACAGTCTAGTTGATGAAGGCAAAGTAAGAGAAGTAAAAGGGGCAATGAAGTCATTCTTTAGTGAATGGGGCAATGGAATGAAAACAATGACAACATCAGCAACGGGAATCGGAACAATTGCCACAGCAGGAACATTCTTAGGTCCAGCTGGAGCTTTGGGTGCTTTGTTAATTGGAAGCTTGAACGAAGCTAGAAAAAATGTAAAAACTGAAGGAATAAAAAGAGATAATTCAGAGTTAATATCAAGTCTACGAAAAGGGCAAGACCCAAACAAAGCAATTATTGATGAATTAAAGAAAATGAATTCTGGTAAAGATGCCGATTATTCAGAATTAGCTAAAAAAATAAAAGGAGAGGATACAAAAAAATAAAAATTATAAATAATAAATAAAATTATGGACGAAAATACAAAAAAAATAATAAAAGAAAAATTTGATTCTCTGCCAGAGAGCATCCAAGAAGTTATTTTGTCTTCAAATTATCAAGACACTTTGGTTGAGATAGGAAAACAAAATAATTTAAGTCTAAACCAAATGGGAACATTAGAACTAGAAGCTACTTTGGTCATGATGGGTCTAACTCCGACAGCAGAATTTGAAACAGAACTAACGAAAGAATTAGCCGTCGATCCTATGAAGGGTTCAAAAATAGTGAATGAAATCAATGAAAAAATATTTATAAAAATCAGAGATTTATTAAAATTAATGAACACCCCAAAAGGAGAGGAACCTAGTTTAGATGCTGAAAACGAACGTTTACACGAAGAATCAAATGTTCCTTTTAAAGTATTTACTCCTACAGAAAAAATTACTATTCCAGTAAAAACAGAAAGCCTAATTACTACACTTCAACAAGAAAAAGAATCTATTAAAGACAATTCAGTATTAGAAACAGCTGGTATTGAAATAGTGAATCAAGCTCCAATGAGAAATGCTGTACCTTCAGATGCAGGAGGTGAGACAAGAAATGAAATATTAAAAAGTGTTGAGCAACCAGAATCAATAGGTAAAACAGTTGAAAAACCAAAAGAAACAAGTAATGTTGGTTCTATTTTGGCCTCCAAGTTAACAGAGAGTTTTAAAATCCCTGCAGGAAATACAGAATACACGATGAACAACATGACAAAAGATAATCAAAAAACACAATTAGCTGCAAGCCCAAGTATTCCAAAAGTTGATCCATACAGAATGCCGTTAGACGAATAACCCCACCCCAATGCTTTGCATTTTCCCCTCCCCATTTTTTAAAAAAAATGGGGAGGGGTTAAGGGAGGGGTTCTGCATACATTCGATTTGTTTCATGCTAAAATTAAAATATGCAATTTAAAGTTCCACAATTCTTAGATATAGAAGATAAAATATTCGGACCTTTTACGTTCCGTCAATTTGCATACATGGCTGGTGGAGCTGGACTTTGTTTTGTAATTTACAGAACAACTTCTTTAATAGTAGGAATAATACCTATTTTAGCTATAGCTGGTTTTTCTCTCGCTTTAACTTTTTACAAAATAAATAACAAACCTTTTATTTTTGTTTTAGAAGCTGCTTTTAGTTATTTATTTCGTGATAAATTATATATTTGGAAAAGAAGGTTAAAGAAACCAGGAGAAAAAGAAGCAGAAGACTTGAAGAAAAGCGAAGAAAATACAGAAAACCAAGCAAGGAGAGTAAGTAAATTAGGTACAAGTAAATTAAAAGATTTAGCATGGAGTTTAGATGTATTAGACGTAAAGAAACAATAATAAAATTATATGGCATTATCAGCAAAAGCAACTCAAGAGTTCGTCCCAATAAAAGAAGTCCGCGATGGTATCGTGGTTCTTAAAGATGGGGGACTTCGTGCTATTGTTTTGGCCAATTCTACAAACTTATCTCTAAAATCAGCAGATGAACAAAAAGCTACGATAATGCAATTCCAATCTTTTTTGAATACTATAGATTTTCCAATTCAAATAGTTGTCCAATCAAGACGCCTAGATATTCGTCCATATCTTTTACTTTTAGAAAATAGAATAAAAGTACAAAACGAACCACTCTTGAAAGTTCAAACAAAAGAATATATGGAATTTATCAGAAACTTCACTGAGACTACAAATATAATGACAAAAAGTTTCTTTGTAGTTGTTCCTTATACACCAAACAAATTAGCTTCAACGGGTGGAATTTTTAGTAATTTTTTTAATAAAAAAAACAAAGCAATGGAAAAAGAAGCTCAGAAGCAGGATTTTGAAGAAAAAAGATCTCAACTTGATCAAAGAATAGGAATAATAGAGCAAGGATTAGCACGTTGTGGTTTGAAATCTGTAGAGCTTGGAACCGAAGAAGTAGTAGAAGTTTATTATAAAGTTTTTAACCCAGGTGAAGTTGAAGGTAAAATAGATTTAGGACAAGGACAATCAGCATAATACTGTTATAATATAACAAGTTAAATAAATATATATGTCGATATTTGATTCATTATTTGGAAAAAAGAAAACAGGAAAAGATGCCACCAGGGCTTCTGTTTTAGCCGTATTACCAGAAGAAATATATGAATCAGCAACACTAGAACTCCAAGATATAATAGCCCCTTCAGCATTAAAAGTAGAACCGAAATCATTAAACTTAGGGGATAAAATAGCTCGTACATTTTTCGTTATTTCTTATCCTAGATTCCTCACAGACAATTGGTTTTCTCCAATCATTAACTTGGATAAAATTTTTGATGTTGCTATCTATATACACCCAATAGATACATCATTAGCATTACGTGAATTTCAAAAGAAGGTTGCTGAAGTACAAAGTCAGATAAATGCTCGTGAATCAAAAGGTATGGTTCGTGATCCTATGCTTGATACTGCGAACGAAGATTTGGAAAATCTTCGTGACAGTTTAATGCAGGCACAAGAAAAGATGTTTGATGTTGGATTATATATTACTATTTATGCCGACAATGACCTAGAATTATTTAAAATAGAAAGTGAAATAAAATCTATCCTAGAATCAAAACTTATTTATTTAAAACCTGCCTTATTCCAACAAGATGAAGGTTTTAAAAGTGTTATACCGATAGGTAATGATACTCTAAATGTTCATCAAAAATTAAATTCTGAGCCATTATCGAGTATTTTTCCATTCGTTTCTTTCGACCTTACATCAGACAAAGGTATTTTGTACGGTTTAAACAGGCACAATTCAAGTCTCGTTATCTTCGATAGATTTTCTCTCGAAAACTATAACTCTGTTATGTTCGCAAAGTCTGGATCCGGAAAATCATATTTTACAAAACTAGAAATTCTTCGTTCTCTAATGTTTGAAACAGATGTTATTGTTATTGACCCTGAAAGGGAATATGAATTCTTAGCAGAAGCTGTAGGTGGTAGATATTTTAATATCTCACTTTCTTCTGACCACCATATCAATCCTTTTGATTTACCTATACCACGTGAAGACGAAACAGCTGCTGATGTTTTACGTTCAAACATCATCAACCTTGTTGGTTTATTTCGTCTCATGCTAGGAGGACTTACACCGGAAGAAGATTCATTAGTAGATCGTGCTATTTCTGAAACTTATGCAATCAAAGACATAACTCCTGATTCTGATTTTTCAAATATTGAACCACCACTTCTTTCAGACTTTGAAATGGTTCTTTCTGGCATGGAAAACAGTGAGTCAGTTATTCAACGTTTAGTTAAATACACACGTGGATCTTGGTCTACATTCTTAAACAAACCATCAAACGTAGATATTAATAGAAAATTCATAGTTTTCTCTGTACGTGATATGGAAGATGAATTAAAACCTATCGCGATGTATATAGTTACACACTTTATATGGAATGCTGTACGTAAAAATCTTAAAAAGAGATTACTGGTGGTTGACGAGGCTTGGTGGATGATGAAAAGTGAAGACACTGCTTCATTCCTTTATAGTATTGCAAAAAGAGGTAGAAAATATTATTTAGGGCTTGCTACTATTACTCAAGATGCGGCAGACTTTATGAAATCTCCATACGGAGCACCTATTGTTACAAACTCTTCTATTCAAATACTATTAAAACAATCTCCATCTACAATAGACATTCTACAAAAAACATTCAACTTAACAGATGAAGAAAAATATCTCTTACTTGAATCCGGAGTGGGGGAGGGTATATTCTTCGCCGGAACAAAACACGTTGCTTTGAAAGTAATATCTTCATATACAGAAGACCAGATTATTACTTCTGATCCATCACAAATATTATCTATAAAGAAGGCGAAACAAGAGCTAGCGGAAGCAGAAGGTAAGAAATAAAAATAAAAGATTTTAGTCTTTTATAACTTATGATTATAGGTTATAATAAATAGAATGATAAAAAGGTTCAAAATTTCAGCTATTATATTTACTTTAATGTTTTTTGCTTTTTCTGCTCATGCAGAAGTACATAATAGTGATATTATTTTAAATACATCGCCTAGATTTCCTAATCCAAATCAAAATGTTAAGGCAAGTGTCAGCACTTATGCAACAGATTTAAATAAGGCAAACATATCTTGGTCTATAAATGGAAAAGAGTCTGCAGTTGGTGTAGGTAAAAAAGATTTTACTTTTACAATGGGAAATGTCGGTGAATCTTTGAGCCTCGAAGCTAAAATAGAAACAGTTGAAGGACAGAGTATTAATAAAAATATTCTTTTAACTCCAGCTGAAGTAGACATGCTTTGGGAGGGTTATGATTCATACACACCACCTTTTTATCGTGGAAAAACATTAGTTCCAGAAGAGGGAACTTTTAAAGTCGTTGCTATGCCAAACCTAACAACAACATACGGACACATGAATCCAGAAAATCTATCTTATATATGGAAACAAGATGATAATGGCCAACCACAAGCTTCTGGTTGGGGTAAGAATTATTATACTTTCAAAAATAGTTATTTAGATAAAAACAATAAAATAGAAGTAACTGCTTCTGACATAACAGGTGCGACTAATGCAACAGGGAATCTAACTTTATATACAGCAAATCCTGAAATACTTTTTTATGAAAACAATCCAAATCTAGGTATAAATTATAGCTCTGTAATAAACAATGGTTTCAATATAAATAAAAAAGGAGAGACTTTTGTGGTAGAACCTTATTTCTTTGAACCAAGAGATTTAAGTTCTCCAAACCTACAATTCGATTGGTCAATAAATGACACACAAACAGCTACGCCAACTCCTAAGAATTTTCTATCTATAAAACCAGACCCAAATCAATCCGGAAGTGCTAAAATAAACATATCGATTAATAATGCAAAAACACTTTTCCAAAGTTTAACCAAAGAATTAAATGTTAATTTTTAATATGAAAAAAATAATCTCAAAAATTTTAATAAGCACTATACTTGCTTCTATTGTGTTTGGGTTTTTTGTATTTAATCCTAAAACATCTTTTGCTACAGGCACTTGTACAGTTCAATCTGCGACATTTACTCCAAACGGAACTCAGGTTGCTGCATGGTATCATGATGGACACGAACCAGAAGTACTGGTTGATATAGTAACAACAAACTGTGAAGGGCAAACAATACAGGCATCTATTCGAGCTACAATACAACAGCAAAGCATTGCAGCATTAAACAGAAAGGATATTATCGTACCTGCAAGCAATCACATGATCATCCATATGAAGGCAGGAGAAGATACTTGTACTAGTATTGGCCACTCTTCTACTACCCCGGATTGTACCTTCTTTATTGCTGTATACCTCCCAGGAACATTAGTAACACCTGATTACGAAACTAACTCGCAAGCAACAACTGCAGGTAAATTACTGTATAAATGTGACGGTTATTGTACTACTGCCAACTGGCAATTTCTCTACGTTGATCGAGTGGGTGGGCAAGTATCTTTTGATACAAACAGTTTTATTACCCAAGTCAACACCACAGCAGCTAATTTGAGTCTGATCATTCTAACTACCGAAGACGGCTATGTGAACAACTCAGCTGGTGTAACATTAACCGATGCTACTGGTGCAGTAATCGGAACCGAACAACTTGTTCCTATAGCAAATAATACAGCGACTCAAACAGTGCATGCTCAATTTCCTAATCTTACTGCGGGAGCAAGTTACGCATGGCGTGCGCACATCACTAAAAGTGACACAAATGTAATTAAAAGTATTACGAAAACATTTACCTTACAAGATAGTTCACATAATGGTCAACCTCTTACAAGTGGCACTGCTCCGCAATTAGACACGGGCCACCTGGATGATACATCTTCTTCTGTAAACACTAATACCGATTATTATCCATTAGCACCATTACCAGGAGTAGGGGTGGTGTGTTCAAATAATCCAGATACAAACGACCCGACAAATAAAAATTGTATTCATACACAAAAAGATGAATCTACAAACCCTTGTCCTTTTGGAGATTATTTAAATGCTTTAATAAAAATATTTATCGGTATTTGTGCAGTCTTAGCTTTTATAATGATCGTTCTCGGTGGAATAGAATATATCACAAGCGAGCTCATCTCTAATAAGGCAGAAGGCAAGAAGCGCATAACCGGCGCAATATTCGGTCTCATTCTCGCTCTTGCTTCTTATGCATTACTTAACACAATCAATCCTGCAGTGTTACAGGTTTGTTTAAATCAATTGCCTCAAGCAACAGTAACAATAGGTGGTGATACAAATACTCCAATTGCTAGCAACATAACAGGTACACTTCCTTCTGGGATAGTATGTACTAGTGGACAATCAAACATACCAGCTATTGCAAATAGTTTTGCTGGTAAGATGACTTATCTTATGGGAGCAAAAGGAACTCCAGGACCAAACAACACAATACAACTTGATTGTTCTGGTTTCGTAAACTATGTATTAAAATGCGCTGGTGTACCATTTATAAACGGAGGTACAGCAAATATCTTTAGTGGAGCTGAAAATGTAACTTCGATTTCTGGAAGTTCAGTAAATGGTCAAGCATTACATATAGGAGATTTATTAGGATGGATGCCAGGAGAACTAGGAAATAAATACGGAGGCTCAGGTCACGTAATGATATATATAGGAAATAGCAGTGTTCAAGCAGCAGATTCTCATGGAGGATCTTCTGTTGGAAATGCATTAGGAGTATTTCCAATAACAAAGTATGCAACAGATATTAAACACATTAAAAGAGCACCATAAATTATAATATGCAAAAAAGAAACGTAATACTTTTAATAATCACTCTCGGGGCCATCACACTTGGTTTCTTTATATATTTATATATGTTCCCAAGCACAAAACCATTAACACAAAACACAGATTCAGGTTCTTTTAATTTCTTTCCATTTGGAAGTACTCCTAAAAAGGGGACTACAGACAATCCGGCAAACATATCAGGAATAATTACAAATAACCCATTAACAGACAATCCAGTTGTAAATAACGCAAAAATAAAAAAAATCTCTAGTTTCCCTGTAGCAGGTTATGGTATATATAACAAACAAATTTTCCAAAACATACCACTAGAGACACCTTCATCAACTCCAATGATAGATCAAACAGCTACAAGTACACCAAAAAAGGCAGTAGCTAAAACACCAGCAGTAAAACCTACACCACCACCTACGATACTCGTCACCACAGTTAGATACGTAAACAAAGAAACAGGTAACATATACCAAACACCAGCAGATAATATCAGCGAGACAAAATACACAGCAACAATAATTCCAAAAATATATGAATCATTTTTTGCAAACAATTCTGGTCAAGTTATAATGCGTTATTTAAAAGAAGACTATAAGACAATAGAAACTTATCTAGGAACACTCCCTGTAGAAGTTCTAGGAGGGGACTCAACAAACACAAATGAAATAAAAGGTTCTTTCTTGCCAGAAAACATTACAGACATGAGTGTTTCTCCAGACGAAAGTAATATTTTTTACTTAATAAATTCTAATAATTCTACAGTAGGTGTCACAGCAGGAGCATTAGGAGACAAGAAGACTCAAATATTTAATTCTGCTTTTAATGGTTGGATTACACAATGGCCAAATGCAAAAATAATTACAATTACAACAAAAGCTGCAGCGGGTTATCCTGGATATATGTATTCAATAGATCCATCAATGAAAACTATAAATAAAGTTATTGGTGGAATAAGTGGCCTTACAACACTCATGAGTCCTTCAGGAAATTTTGTTCTATACAATACTTCAAATAATGGAACAGTTAGTCTAAATATTTATCACACAGATACAGGCAATTCAGATCAATTGGGAATAAAAACTTTACCAGAAAAATGTGTTTGGGCTAAAGCAAGTAGTTCTCTATACTGTGCAGTTCCTCGTTTTATGGATAGTGCTAAATATCCAGATGACTGGTATAAAGGATTAATTTCTTTTGGAGATGAAATTTGGAAAGTAGATTTAACTAATGGAAATGCAAAGAAAATAGCAGACTCAGTACAAACAACAGGGGAGGAAGTAGATGGAATAAAATTAGGAATAGATGATGGAGAAAATTATTTATTCTTCATAAACAAAAAAGACGGCTATCTCTGGGAATTGAATTTAAAATAATATAAAAAACCGGCATTGCCGGTTTTTTATATATTACCTATATATTTAATAACTACATGACGACTTGGTCCAAAACCAGCTGATTCAGATTTTAAATCAGAATGATTTGAAACATATTCATGAACAATACGGCGATCAAAAGCTGACATTGGCTCCACTTCAACACTAGACTGAAAATAACGAGCTCTTTCGGCAATCATATGAGCGACAGCTTTAACACTTTCAACTCTTTTCTTTTGAAGATCTCCAATATCTATCAATATACCTTCATGTCCACCTTCTATATTTTCATTTAAAACAGGTTGGTTCTTTTCAAGAACCCTTTTAACCAAGTGATTCAAGGCATGCAACGCTTCACCTTCACGATTAGTAAAAAAATGAGGTTGATCTACTATGATAGAGTACCATGTTGTTTTAGAATTTTCAGGAGTTTCAACAATAATATCAGAAACAGTTATATTCATATTTTGAATAATGTCTTTTATTAAATTTTGAATTTCTTGTTTATTCATAATATTTTAAAAAATTACTTGATAACTAAATTCTTGTTTTTCTTATTAACATGGATTTGTTGAAAGACAGTAAAAACATTACTTGTAATCCAATATAAGGCAATTGCACCAGAAATACGGTAAGCAATAAAGGTGATAAGGATAGGGAAGACGTATTTCATCTGCATTTGCATACTTCGAGCAAAACTTTCTTGGAAAGAATTACCTCCAGTGTCTGGAGTATTTGGTTTTGGCATATAATAAGCCTGGAAGAATTGTGACGCACCGGCCAAAATAGCTAAGATTAAACTCTTACTAGCTAAGTCTATACCTAGGAAATACATATTTATCTTTGCTGGAATATGAACAAAAGAATATAAAATATCAGCATTAAAATCTATACCCTTAAAGAAAACATAATATAAAGCTAAAATAATAGGAATTTGTATAAAAACTAAAAGACAACCAGAAAATGGATTGGTCTTGTATTCTTTATATAATTCGAAAGTCTTTTTAGCTTGTTCTTCTTTGTTTAAACCAGAAGCTTTAATCTTTGCTATCTCTGGCTCTAAAAGCTTCATTTTTGACTGAGATTCAATAGAGCGACGAGAAAGGGGAATAAGTGCTGTTTTAACTAAAAGAGTTAATAAAATAACAGCAATACCAACATTTCCACCAGGAATAAAAGAAACAATTAAGGCCAAAGCATTAACAAAAGGTTTATATAAAATTGAATTCCAAAGATTATGTAACATTCTCTCATTCTACTCTAGAATTATAAAAAATCAAAGTTACTTTAATGGATCTATATGGTTTTTTTGCCAAGGGTGACAACGGAGAATACGTAAGATACTTAAATATAAACCTTTTAATACACCATATTTTTCAAAGGCTTGTTTTGAATATTCAGAGCAAGTAGGATAAAAAATGCAATTACCCTTATTTTTTAAGGGTGATATGCTTTTTTGGTAAAAATTAATGAATTTTATTAAGTATTTCTTTAATTTCATTTTCTAAATTTAATGTTGGATTATAAAGCTTATTTTTCTTTTTACCAAAGATATCAAGACTCTTTTTACCAAATACAAATACTCCTGTAGTATTTTTAGGTAATAAATCAAAATATTTTCTAATAACGGCATAACCACGACGACGTAATAAATTTCTTCCTACAGCTCTTTTACAAACACTTTTAGGTGCAGTAAAAGAAATTTGAGGGGAGTCTATTTCAGGATACTTTATATATTTAAAGGATAAATTAGTAGAATTAACAAAACAGCCTTGTTTAAAGACTTTTTCAACCGTTTTACGGTCAGTTCTGTTTTTTTGAGTTAGCATACGCTAAAATAAGCTTATACTGCAAGCTTTTTTCGTCCTTTTTGTAAACGACGCTTTAGAACAGCTTTACCATTTTTAGTCTTTGAACGGACTAAGAAGCCGTGAGTTGTTGCTCTTTTTCTCTTTTTAGGTTGGTATGTTTGTGACATATTTATATACTATAATATTTTTATTTAAAAATCAAGAAATAACTATATAAATCATTAATATTAGAGTAGCTGAGTTATCCACAGTTTATAAACATGGTTAATAAGTTTTAGTAATTTCCTTTGAAACACGAGAGCGGGTATAATAGTAAGCATGATTGATGCAAAAGAACTTTGGAGAAAGTGTTTAGGTGAAATAGAAAATGAAGTTTCAAAAGCTAATTTTAGTACATGGTTTAAAAATACTTGTATATTAAAAGAGGACACGGGTGTTATATATATTGGTGTACCAAATGAGTTTGTTCGTGATTGGTTAAAAAATAAATATCACAAATTAATAACTAAAACTATTGCTGATTTCTATGATTCAATGAGAGCAGTAGAATACTCTATCACTAAAATAGATAGCTTACAAAAAGATGTACAAATAGGAGGAGAATCTAATCAACAAAATACAAACAAGGAACTTCCATTGAAAGATCTTTATATAAACAAAGACGATAATTTAAATCCTAGATATAGATTTGATTCCTTTATTGTTGGACCATTTAATGAATTAGCCTATTCAGCTGCTCAAAATATCGTTGCAAAACCAGGAATGAATTATAATCCATTCTTCGTTTATGGTGGAACAGGTTTAGGAAAAACTCATTTACTCCAAGCAATAGGCAACGCTATAAAAGAAAAGTATCAAGATAAAAAAGTTCATTATATAACTCTTGAGAAATTTGCTACAGATTTAGTTAATTCTTTCCAAGCAGGGAACAATAAAGCAAATGCATTTAAAGAAAAATATCGTAAATATGATTTATTAATCATAGACGATATTCAATTCATTGGAAAAATGGAAAAAACTCAAGAAGAACTTTTTCATACATTTAATACTTTTCACGAAAACAATAAACAAATAGTTTTTTCTTCTGATAAACATCCGAACTTTATTCCAGGACTCGAAGACAGATTGAAGTCTCGTTTTTCTGCTGGAATGATTGTAGATATTTCAGAACCAGAATATGAATCTCGTTTGGCTATTTTAAAAGTTAAATTACAAGAACTTGGAATAACACTAGAAGACGAATTAGTTCAATATGTAGCTGAAGCTATTCAAGGGAATATTCGTGAATTAGAAGGTTCTCTAAACACAATAATAGCCCAATTACGCCTTAAAAATAGACCTATTTCAGTAAATGAAGTTAAAAATTTAATTAAAAATAATATTAAACCAAAGAAGAATGTAGCTATTAAAGAAATAGTAAAGATTGTTGCTGATTTTTATAACTTAGAAGAAGCAGAAATATACGAAAAAACTCGTCGTAAAGAAATAGTAAGAGCTAGACAAGTAGTTATGTATGTACTTCGTGAAGATTTTAATATTTCTTATCCTTTAATAGGACAAAAACTCGGGGGTAAAGATCACACTACAGTTATTCATTCACATTTAAAAATAAAATCTGATTTAAAAACTGATCCGAGTTTGGTCCAAGATTTAGAACAGATAAGAGTATTATTTAAGTAGTTGAAAACATTGTGGAAAAAGTAATGAAAAGTTAATAATAAAAAATGGATAAAAGAAATTAACTACTTAATAAAATGTTAATAAAAAATTGTAAAAAATAAATTATGTGGATAACATTAAAATTATTAAAAAGAAATTAAATTACAAATATAAAAAATAGCGTTATAAATAAAATATAAAAACTACTTATCCACTTATCCACTTGTATAGTAGTAATAATAAATTATATATATAATATTTAATAAAATACTATGAAATTAGAAATCAATATTGAAAAAATAAAAAATGCGATTAACTTAACAGAGAAAGTAACTGGTAAAAATTTAACTCTTCCTATTCTATCTTCAATACTTTTTATTGCATCTGGAAAATCTTTAAAATTAAGAGCTACGAATCTAAGCGTTGGTATTGAAATAGAATTACCAGCTAAAATAGAAAAAGAAGGAGTAGTAGCTATTTCTGGTTCTGTAATCTCTGGAGTATTTTCTAATATTATCCAAAATGACAATGTTATCTTAAATGAAGAAGATGGTAATTTAATTATTCAAACAAAAAAAAGTAAAATTAAATTAAAATGTCAGCCATATGAAGATTTCCCAACTATACCTACTGTAGATGGTCAAAACTTCCTTATAGAAGGAAATAAACTTGTAGATGGTATAAAATCTGTTTATTATAGTTCAGCTGTTTCTGATATAAAACCAGAGATTTCTAGTGTTTATATATATTCAAATAATGATGATTTAACTTTTGTATCTACAGATTCATTTCGTTTAGCTGAAAAGAAAATTAAAATTAAAAATTTAACTGAAATAACTGGAATATTAATACCTTTTAAAAATATTCCTGAAATATTACGTATTTTTGGAGATAATACAGGAGAAGTTAAAGTTTGTTTTAATAAGAATCAAATATCTATGTTTATGGATGGTATATATTTTACTTCTCGTATTATAGATGGAGTATTTCCAGATTATAAACAAATAATGCCAAAAGAAAATAAAACAGAAGCTATTGTCTTAAAACAAGATTTATTAAATGCATTAAAACTTTCAAATATTTTTTCAGATAAATTTAATCAGTTAAATCTTTCTATTAAACCAAAAGAAAAGATATTTGAAATATATTCTCAAAATTCAAATGTTGGAGAAAATAAAACAGCACTCGATGCAGCACTAACAGGGAACGATGTAGAACTTTCATTTAATTATAAATATTTCTTAGATTGCCTAAGCTCTATAAATTCCGACAGTATTGTTTTAAGATTAAATGAATCAAATCGTCCAATGGTTATATCTGGAGTGTCTGACGGGTCATTTACATACCTTATAATGCCAATGAATAGATAAGTATATCTCTATGATAGAAATAAAAGATTTATTATCTAAATTTAATGATTTATTACTTTCAGGAGGGTTAAGGAAAGATACAGTTCGAACTGTTATTTCTGAAACTATAGGAATAGAAATAAAATCAGAAGATATAGAAATAAAAAATGGAACAGTAAAATTAAATATTAAACCTATTTATAAAAATGAAATTTTTATAAAACAAGAAATAATACTATCTAAACTTTCAGAAATACTCGGTAAAAAATCCCCACAAAATATTAGATAAATATTTACTGAACACTGAATTCAGAAATAGTCTCTGAATTATTAAATACAGAATCATAAGAAATTAATTTAATTTCATTTGTTTGTTTTAAGTTGTCTAAATCAGAAGGATTAAATGAAAAACTAAATGGAGGTTTTATTGTTTGTATATATGTATTATTTATAAATACATCTATTTTTGCTAATGTAAATTTACCAGTACTAGAAATTTGTAAATTAATTGGTTGGTTAGCTGGTGTAGGAGTAGTGTTATTTGGGTTTATAATCGTTACTATAGGTTTATTTTCATCAGTATGAATATCATCAACTAAAACAGGTTTTTGATTAATACTAACATAAGGATATTTATAACTATTTTGTGCCCACCAATTTTGTATTGGTATTTCCCAATGTTCAAATTGTGAATCATTAGATGGATTTATAGGTGCTGGTCCAGAAATATTATCTTTATCTATCCAATAAAGTATTGAATGAACATTTGTTAAAACTTTTTCTTCCTTTGTTTCTTTTGGAGTATTAGATGTTGCTAATTTACCTGTTATTTTATCTATAAAAAAATTATCATTTCCTTGCCAAAAACCTCTTAATATAGGTTTCATTGTTTCAGAATCTGTTTCTAAATTAGGTTTTTCAAATTTTCCGCTTGGATATAATTTTAAAGCCTCAACCATAAATTTATTCCATATAGGTCCTGCTGTTCCAGAGCCACCTTTTTTCATTGGTGTATTGTTATTGTTTCCAGCCCAAACACCTACAGAAATAGAAGGTGTATATCCTACAGTCCAAGCATCCTTGTTATTATTTGTGGTTCCTGTTTTTACAGCTATGTCTTGACCAGGAATTTGAAGACTTGAATTAGCACCGAAAGTAGGAGTTCTCGCTATATTATCAGAAAGAACATCAGAAATAGTTAATGCTGTATTTTTAGGTAAAACTTCGTGTGAATTTTGAGTATATTGTTCTAATACATTACTATCATTATCTTCTACTTTTAAAATTCCTGTTGCTGGATTTCTTATTCCATTATCTGCAAACACACCATAAGCAGAAGTAATATCTAGAAGTTTTACTTCTCCACCTCCGATAACTAGAGTTAAACCATATTGACTCGCATCTTTTAAGTTACTAATGCCCATACTCTCAGCAACTTTTATAGAATCTTTTACTCCTGATAAATAAAATAATTTTACTGCTGGAATGTTTATTGATTGAGCTAAGGCATCACGGAGAGTCATTGGACCACGAAATTTATTATCATAATCATTTGGCATATAACATTCACTTTGTAAGTGTCCTGGCAATGCTTTTCCATACGCATTACATGTTGTTTGGAATTCTGTAGGTAAATCAAATAAAACTGTATTAGGAGTAAAACCTTTATTAAATGCATTTGCGTAAATAAACGTTTTAAAACTTGATCCTGGTTGTCTGCTTGCTGTAGCAACATTGAAATTACCATCAATATTTTTATCAAAATAATCTCTAGATCCAACCATTGTTAATATTTGTCCTGTATTTGGATCTATAGCAACCAATGCTGCATTTGTTCCATTGTAATCTTTTTCATTTTGTAATGCTCCGTCTTTTACTATTTGTTCTGCTTTTTGTTGTAAGTTGTAATCAAGTGAAGTAGTAACTTTTAATCCACCACTTGAAACAACATCAGTACCATATTTTTGTTCAAGATAATCTTTAATATAAAAAACAAAGTGTGGAGCTTTGATTCCATTTGTTTGTTGTGGTAAAAAATTAACAACTTCATTTTTTGCTTGGTCATATTGTATTTGATTTATCATTTTTACTGCAAGCATTCTAGATAAAACAAAGTTTTTTCTATCATCTAATTTCTTTTTATTTTTTCCATAAGGAGAAAGTGTTGTAGGGGATTGAGGTAATGATGCTATATATGCAGCTTCAGCTAAATCTACATCAGATGCATTTTTACCGAAATATGTTTGACTAGCTTCTTGAACTCCATAAATACTTCCACCATATGGTGATTCATTTAAATATAATTCAAGAATTTTTTCTTTTGGCATTGAACGATCTATCTTTATTGCTAGGACCCATTCTTTTACTTTTCTTAAAATTGTTTTTTGAGAATTTAATAAAGTATTTTTAACTAATTGTTGAGTAATAGTAGAACCACCCTGTGTTCCTCCTGTATGAAATATATTTGCCAATACTGCACGAATAATAGAGGTGAGTTTAATTCCTCCATGAGTATAGAATTCAGCATCTTCTACTGCTACCGTAGCATTTTTAATATTGATACTCATTTGATCAAAAGGAATAATTGTTCGTTTAACATTTTGGTTTAAATCATATAAAAGAACAGTACCAGTACGGTCATATATTTTTGTTGAACTTATAACTTTTCTTCCATCAAAAGAATGAAAATCAGGTATTTTTATTGTTGATAGGTATATTATTGCAAAACCTACAATTAATAAAAAAGAACCTGCTCCAAATAAAATTAAGTTCTTCCAAAATGTTCTCTTTTTATGTATTTTCCTCATCCTTTAATCATAGCAAATTGTATGTTATTATACGAGTATGAAAGTAATAACTGATGAAAAAATAATAGACGAAATATTGTCTAAAGGAGTTGAAGATGTTTTTGTTAAAGAACACCTTAAAAAACAATTAATGTCTGGGAAAGTTTTACGTATTAAATTAGGTATAGACCCAACAGGACCGAAGATACATTTAGGTAGAGCTATACCACTTCGTAAATTAAGAGCATTTCAAGATTTAGGTCATAAGGCTGTTTTAATTGTTGGTGATTTTACTGCAACTATTGGTGATCCTTCAGATAAACTAGAGAAGCGTCCAATGCTTACAACAAATAAAATAAAAGAAAATATGAAGGATTATAAAAAGCAGATAGGGAAAATTATAGATATTAAAAAAGCTGAATTTGTTTACAATAGTTCTTGGTTAAAAAAATTAAGTATGATGGAAACCTCTATTCTTGCTGAAAGTTTTTCTTTGCAACAAATGTCTAAAAGAAGAAATTTTCAAGATCGTTTAGAAAAAGATGAAGAAATTTCTTTACGTGAATTGTTTTATCCTTTAATGCAAGGCTATGATAGTGTTGCTGTAAAATCAGACGTAGAAATTGGAGGGTTCGATCAATTATTTAATGTAAAAGCCGGTAGAACAATACAAAAACATTATGGTATGTCGGAACAAGATATTTTAACTGTTCAAATGCTTGAGGGTACAGATGGTAGAAAAATGTCTACTTCTTGGGGTAATGTTATTACAATAGTAGATGAACCAAATGATATGTATGGAAAAGTTATGTCTGTAAAAGATGAACTACTTTCAAAGTATTTTTTACTTTGCACAGATATACCAATGTCACAAATAAAAGATTTTGAGAAAAAAATCACTGATGGTATGAATCCAAAAGATTTTAAAATGGGACTTGCTTACGAAATAGTAAAAATCTATCACGGAGAGAAAAAAGCTAAAGAAGCAGAAACAAATTTCGTGAATACTTTTTCTAAAAAAGAAATTCCAGATGAAATGGAAGAAATAAAAGGGAATGCTGGAGAAAGTCTCGTAGATGTTTTACTTAACAAAAAAGTTCTAACATCAAAAGGGGAATGGCGTAGACTGGTAGAACAAAATGCAATTCATGATTTAGAGAATGATACTAGAATTACAGACGTGAATTATAAAGTAGAAAAAGATCTAACTTTAAAGATTGGCAAGAAGAGATTTATAAAAATAATAGTTAAATAATAAAAACCCTCGAGCAATCGAGGGTTTTTATTTTATAGAGCTTCTTCGTCTTCATGAAAACCAAGAGGTAGATCTAAATCTTCGTCTAGAAGATCAGCTGCCTCTAATGGATCCAATTCTTCATCCAAATCAGGACCAATATTCATATCTTTTACTTCATCTTCGTCGTACATATTTGTTTTTTATTTTTTGTTAATTTAAAAAACGACCTTTTAAAAATAATAATCTATTTATGAAACTATTTTATAACAAATATAAACATCTTGTGCAATCTTATTTTTTATAAACTGTGGATAAGTGTGCGAAGCCAGTGAGGGCTATAGCTATTGCATCTAGCTCGTCATCTGATTTTTTAGAATTATCTATATCTACAAGCATTTTAACCATGCGCATTACTTGCTCTTTGTCTGCTTTACCATATCCTGTCGTCGCTATTTTTATTTGAGGAGGGGAAGCTTCAAATATTTTTAGATCTGCTTTTATGGCTTCGTATATCACTACTCCACGTGCTTCGGCGACATGCATTACCGTTTTTTGATTTGTAGTTAGAAATAAAGTTTCAATTGCGAGAACTTCTGGTTTGTATTTTTTGATTATCATTTGGACTTGTTCACCGATAAGTTTTAGTCTGTCCGCGAATTCTAATTTTGCTGAAGTTTTAAAACATTCAGAAAAAATAACATTCTCGCGTTTGTCATCAGTATTTTTTTCTAATACTGCGATACCTAATCTTTCAAACCCCGGATCAATTCCTAGTATTTTCATATTGTAATTATATCAGACCTCACCCCAATGCTACGCATTTGCCCCTCCCCATTTTTTAAAAATGGGGAGGGGTTAGGGGAGAGGTTATTCCGCATTCGTAAAAACTTCTTGCACGTCGTCGTAATTTTCTAATTCATTTATTATTGTTTCGAGTAAATTCGCATCTTCTTCTGAATTTATTTCAGTAAGCATATTTGGTTTCCAAACTAAACCTTCTGGAGAAAGTTCTTTTGTGAAGCTCCATGCGACAGAGCCGATACCTCCGAGTGCGAAGCCGTGTTTTGTCATTATGTGACGAATGTCCTGTGAAGATCTATTTCTACTATCAGTCAGAACTTCGATAATTATTCCCACACCCGCAGGACCATAAGCTTCGTAAGTAATAGCATCCATCTGTGCTGATGGTTCACTTGCTTTTTTTATGGCTCTATCAACGTTGTCAGAAGGGAGGCCTTCGCGTTTTGCTTTCAATATCGCAGCTTTGAGTCCGGGTGCTTCTCTATTACCTCCGCAGTTTTTAGCTTCAGCTGTAATCAGGCGCACCATTTTAGTAAAGATTTTATGTGTATCTTTACCATTCGCCTCCTTTTTCATTTTATTTTTTACCCACTGTGAATGACTCATATCTGTAATATTTTATTTCTCTCCTACAAATTCAAAACCTAAATGCTCATAGGCTTTGCGGGTTGCAGTACGGCCGCGAGCGGTGCGTTCGAGGAGGCCGAGCTGGATCATGTATGGCTCTATGACTTCTTCAATAGTTGCTTCTTCTTCAGACGTTGCAGCAGCGATGGTCTTGAGACCGACGGGTCCGCCGTTGAACTTTTCAATAATTATTTCAAGAATTTTTCTGTCAGCAGAATTGAGCCCGAGCTCATCTATTTCGAGTAACTCTAAAGCCTTCTTTGCAGATGTTTTACTAATATTTTTACCTGCCCCGTACTGAGCTTGCTCTAGTTCGGGGTGTACTTGAGCAAAGTCACGACAGCGCTTGAGGAAATAGTTTGCAGTACGTGGAGTGAAGCGTGAGCGTTTTGCGATTTCTTCCATTGCTTCTTCATCGACTTCAATATTTAAAATTTTTGCAGAACGGAGGAGAATTTGTTTTATTTCTTCTTCACTATAAAATTCCATACGGAAAGTTCCTCCAGAGAAACGAGAACGGAGAGGGGAAGAGATGAGAGCCATACGAGTCGTCGCGGCGATGAGTGTGAATGGTGGTAAGTCGAGCTGGATAGTGCGAGCAGATGGGCCTTTGCCGATAATGATATCGAGTACGCCGGATTCCATCGCTGGATAGAGGACTTCCTCTATCATTTTGTTGAGGCGGTGGATTTCATCTATAAAGATAATATCCCCAGGAGCGAGGTTAGTCAAAATACTCGCCAAATCACCAACTTTTTCAATAGCAGGACCAGAAGTTATCTTCATTTGGCGTCCAGATTCTTTGGCTATAAGGTGGGCGAGGGTAGTTTTACCTAATCCTGGTGGTCCATAGAAAAGGATGTGTTCAGGGATGTGTCCACGCTCTTCTGCGGCACCTAAAAGGATTTTTAGATTTTCTTTTATGACTTTTTGGCCAATATAGTCATCCCAAGTCGAAGGACGCAAAGTTTGGTCTAGGTGGCTTTCGTCTTTATTTATATTGGTTTTTTCATCTTTTGACATAATTTTTATACCTTATTTATCAATATTTGTGAATAATTTGCTTGACATTTCAATTCGAATATGCTATATTTCTACTGTTGACATGTTATCAACATACATATCCACATTATAGCATTTGCTATGAATTGTATATAGTATAATGAATTTGTTGAGGATCACACCTCAATTTTATTTTACAAAAGAAGAAGGCACTAATCTAAGCACGCTCTGATAGTTGCCTCTGGCAACAAGATAAGTGTGTTATACAAGATTAGTGATCTTCAAAAACAAGAAGGCATCAATCTCTAAGCAATCAGCCCCTGGTTCTATAGTTTTGCATAGGACGTTTTGGTTTCTAATTTATTATTTTCTGGAACCATCCTATAATGATCTGTTACTTTTGGAGCATAGCTCCGGAAGGATTGTTTAGAGATTAATGCTTTTTATCTCTCATAAAAAATACCCCGATTTTATTCGGGGTATTTTTTATTCTTCCATAAAGTCTACGACACTTTTTACTTCATCGTAGGAGGTCACACCAGTGAATATTTTTATGATACCGTCTTGGCGCATTGAGAGTATTCCTTGAGTCGATGCAATTTTTTTAATTTCTCTTTCTGAAGGATTGTTCGGCATTATTTTTTCTATTGCTTCATCTGTTTTAATAGCTTCAAAGATTCCCATACGGCCTTTGTAACCAGTCATATTACATTTCTCACAACCGACAGCCTTAAATAATTTAATCGGTGCATTGATATCAACATTATATTTCTTCAAATCTTTTCCTTCGGCTACAGCACCTTCCAAAATCATTTTAATTGTTTTAGTTTCTTCTTCTGTTGGAGGTATTTCTTGTTTGCATTCTTTACAAAGTTTACGCACGAGACGTTGAGCGATAGACAGAGATAGAGCAGATACGAGAATTTTAGGGTTAACTTCGAGGTCGATGAGACGGGGGATAACACCTGCAGCATTGTTGGTGTGGAGAGTAGAGAAAACAAGGTGACCAGTAAGGGCAGACTCGACTGCGATTTTTGCAGTTTCAGAATCACGGATTTCTCCCACCATCACAACATCAGGGTCTTGGCGGAGAGCAGAACGCAAACCCTCGAGGAACGTATATCCCTTTTTTGCATCTGTTTGTGTTTGTGTAATACCTGCGAGGTGGTATTCTACTGGGTCTTCGATTGTTATAATTTTTATTTCAGAGGAATAAATCTTACGTAAAAAAGCATATAGGGTTGTAGTCTTACCGGAACCAGTCGGTCCTGTTACTAGTATCATTCCATTTGGTTTTGCAATTTCATTTTGAATAATATTGAAAAGGAAAGGATCGATACCCATGTCTTCTAGATTTACTTGGATAGATTTAGGATCCAAAATACGCATAACAATAGATTCACCATATGCTCCTGGAATCATAGAGTTACGAATACTTATTTCTTCTCCTCCGATCATAATAGAGAAACGTCCATCCTGTGCTGTTTTGCTAGTAAGCTTCATTCCAGAAAGAAGTTTCAATCTAGAATTTAATAAACGGTAAATATCTAGTCCGAAAAACATGACGTCTTGTAAAACACCGTCGAGACGAAAACGAAGTCTCGCACGAGCTTCTTCGGCTTCCATGTGAATATCAGATGCTTTGATAGAAATAGCACCAGCTAAAATAATTTCCAAGATTCTAGAAATTTTGTGAGTTTGTCCATTGTTTAAAGCTTCAGTTATGAGCTTCTCAACATCTTGCATCATTTTTATTTTTCCTGCAGTTTCCATTAAAACTTCTCCTGAAATATCGAGTCCTCCAACTTTAGAATTTTCTGCCATAGAGAGTTCAGAATATCTATCCCAAACTTTAGTTAGACTTGCTGTTGAGGCCATAAAAAAAAGAGTGTTTAGATTTTTGTCTTCCATTTCTTTTTTAAACTTATCCATCAAATCTGGGTCAGGGGAGCGTAAAGCAATAGAGATATTTTTACCAGAAAGTTTAAAAGGAGCCACGTTTAATTTACGAGAGTCTGCTTCAGATATATAACGTAGAGATTCGTTATCAATAGCTAAACCACCTAGGTTTATATAAGGTAAGTTGTATTTTGATTCAGCTAGCATTTGGACGAGTTCTTCTTCCTCTTCTTTGTGAATTTCGCCTAATTGCTTGTTTGATTTGTCTTCATCGAATGTTGTCATATAGCTACAGTATACAGCATTTAAGGCTTAAAATGAAAGCCTTATTTAGCTTGACTTTTGTATAGCAATATGCTATACTTAATAGGTAATAAGGTTCTTTGAAAAAAGGTTGTTTTTAGGGATTTTGTGAATTATATAACGACTAAATTTTGGTCTGTGTATAATTCACAAAATAACAAACCCTTTAAAACAATAAATAATAATGAAAAAATTAATTTTAACAACAATCGTTATATTTTTAACAAATGTAACTTTTGCACAGACTTCACCTAAAAGCTTAAGTCCGGTTCGCCCTCATGGTGATCATTTCCGTACTATTACTGAATTTCGTTATGATTTTCATGATTCAATTAGTCTTAAAAGTTGGCAGATTGTTTTAGTAAAGAATGCTGAAATAAGAGGCCTTTCAAAAGAATTAATTGAATGGACTAAAAATCTTTCGTGTGCTGAACTTCTGTGGATATTAGATTCTGCAACTATCATTAAAGCAACTTCTTTTAAAAAAGAAGACATAATGATGGCAGGAATTGATAAACAAGACAATCGTAAACCATATTTTGGTGGACCAATTAACAGAGACAGTAAGCCAGGTGAAGGTGCTTTGTGTGAGCAAATGAAAGTTATCTATGGTGATCGTGAAGATTATCCAGGACAGCTCGATGATGCAGAAACTGCATCTACGTATTGCGAAAACTATTATTACAAAGTTGCAAAACCAAGTAATACAAGTTTAAACAATCTGATGATGCCTGCACCTATTGCTACAGCTCCAGTTGCGATGATGCAACAATCACCAATAACGCAACAACCTCAAGTAATACACGACACTCTTTATGTTGATAACAATCAAAATAATAATGTTGAGCAGAATCGTACAGGTTCAAAGATCAGATATGGTCGTGGTTACTATCTTCAGGCAGGACACTATGCGGATGGTTATAGTTATCATTACGATAACGATAATTATTACTATAGTAGTAGACCAGAAACATATTGTTATGAAGGTCGTCAGTATCGTTCTTGTGGACAGGTTGGTTATCATTATGGTGCCGGTTATCAGTATCGTTCAGGAAGTCAAAACCCCGGAGGTCACATTTATTCTGCTGGTCATCGTGGAAATGATGGTCACTCTATGAATGCAGGTAATCACTATCAAGGTGGTTATAGTCATTCTAGTGGTTACGGTTACAATAGTGGTGGTCATAATCCTGGTGGTTATGTATCAAATAGCGGTAACCATAACACTGGTGGTAATAATAACGCTGGTGGACATTATGGAAGACATTAGTATTTGCCCTTAGTCTAAAGACTGGGGGCATTTTTTTATGCTAAAATATGAAAGTTATGAAAATAATTTCAAAAAATATAGAAGATACAGAAAAAATAGCGAAAGATTTTTTAAATAAAATTTTAGCTTTTCCTAAACAAGCAACTCTCGTTGCTTTGTATGGTAATCTCGGTGCAGGGAAGACTACTTTCACTCAATCATTAGGAAAACATTTAGGAATAAAAAGAAAGGTAAATAGTCCTACATTTGTAATAATGAAGAAATATTTAATAAAAAATAATAAGCATAAAAATTTAATTCATATAGATGCTTATCGTTTAAAAAATGAAAAAGATTTAGAAAATCTAGGTTGGGCAGAAATAATATCTAATCCAGATAATTTAATATTTATTGAATGGCCAGAAAATGTACCAAAGGCACTTCCAAAAAAACACCATAAAATAAAAATATCTCATACAAAAGAGAGCTATAGAAGTTTTGAAATAAAATAAGTATAAAATGTTATACTGTATTTAATGGTTAAAAATACTGCAAAAACATTGGTATTGCTGGACTCTCATGCGATTATTCATCGCGCGTATCATGCATTGCCGGACTTCGTATCTAGCACTGGTGAGCCGACAGGGGCGCTCTACGGTATGGCAAATATGATTATGAAAATAATTTCTGATTTGAAGCCAGACTATATCGTAGCTTGTTATGATCTTCCACAGAAAACTTTTCGTCACGAAGCTTATGATAATTATAAAGCTGGCCGTGCGAAGGCCGATGATGCTTTAATTTCTCAATTAAAATCTTCTCGTAAAATTTTTGAAGCATTTAATATTCCTATTTATGATGCGCCAGGTTTTGAAGCTGATGATGTGCTCGGAACGATCACAGAAATTTTTAAAAAAGATAAAAATATAAATATCATAATTGCATCAGGGGATATGGATACGATGCAACTCGTCGATGGTAAAAAAGTTCAAGTTTATACTTTGAAAAAAGGAATTACAGATACTATTTTATATGATGAACAGGCCGTACTCGATAGGTTCCACTTCAAGCCATTATTACTTCCAGACTATAAAGGTCTTCGTGGAGATACTTCTGACAATATTATAGGCATCAAAGGCATCGGAGAAAAGACTGCAACTGATTTGATAATGAATTTTAGTACAATAGAAAATTTATATAAAGTATTAAAAAAGAATCCAGAAGAATTGGAAAAAGTAGGTATTAAAGCTCGCATGATACAACTCCTCAAAGACAATGAAGAAGAAGCAATTTTTTCTAAAACATTGGCGACAATTCGTCGTGATGCACCAATAGATTTCAAACTCCCAGAAAAAACTTTTTGGGAAAGTGCCGATTTGTCTCAAATTGAAAGGGTTTTTGCTGATTTTGAATTTAGAAGTTTATTTGGAAGATTAAAAAGTTTTTTTAATAAAGGTAGTAATCAGTCAGAGAGTTCACAAATTTTTCTGGCGGACAAAACGCAGCCAGTGCCCGCAGGCGAAAAATCTGTGAGCTCTCTGACTCAAAGTACTCAAGTGGTAAATCCAGAAGAGCTTCAAGAAACAAGTGTTGCTTTGTGGTTGATAAATTCTGAGATGACGAATCCGACATTACAAGATATTTTGTTGTATACAAAAACAAAAGATTTTAAAGTCGCCCGTGATTTTATTTTTGAAAAGTTAAAAAAGGAAAACCTGACATTAGTATATGAAGAAATTGAAAAACCAATTATTCCTATAGTAAAAGCCATGCAAGACGTCGGTATTTTAATCGATCAAGAATATTTTAAAAATTTATCTACTGAATATCACACAGAACTCGATAAATTAACTAAAAAAATATATGAGGTAGCAGGTCAGGAATTTAATATTAATTCTCCAAAACAGCTAGCCGAAATACTTTTTGAAAAAATGGGAATAAAATCTCCAAAGAAAAAATCCGCGAGCGGTTCATATTCTACAAATATTTCTGTGTTGGAAGAGTTAGAAGAAGAAAATCCAATTATTTCAGAGATTATGAAATATCGTGAATTACAAAAATTACTTTCTACATACATAGATGTAATTCCGCAAATGGTAGGCGAAGATAAAAGACTTCATGCAAAATTTGTGCAAAATGGCACAACGACTGGAAGATTCTCTTCACAAGATCCGAATTTACAAAACTTACCTATCAAGAGTGATTTAGGTCAGAGGATTCGTCGAGGTTTTACAGCAGAAAAAGGATATAAGCTTGTAGCTTTTGACTATAGTCAGATAGAGCTTCGTGTCACAGCCATGCTTTCAAATGATCAAAAAATGATAGAAATTTTTAAAGAAGGAAAAGATATTCATTCTGGTGTAGCGTCTTTTGTCTTTGGTGTACCGATTGAAAATGTCGATCGAGAAATGCGCAGAAAAGCGAAAGTTATAAATTTTGGGATTATTTATGGTATGGGAGTTTCAGCTCTCCGTAAAAATCTCGGTGGCACTCGCGAAGAAGCACAAAAATTCTATGATAATTATTTTAGACAATTTTCTAGAATCCAAGAATATATGGAAGAAGTAAAAACTTTTGCCAAAGCTCATGGATATACAGAAACACTTTTTGGTCGACGCAGAATGTTTCCTATGATAAACTCTCGCATTCCATTTATAAAGTCTATGGCAGAGCGTACAGCGACAAATGCTCCGATACAGGGGACTGCAACAGCTGATCTTATCAAACTCGCAATTCGTTATGCTAATGAAGATTTAGAAAAGGCAGGGATATTAGATAAATCACGAATGGTCTTACAAATTCATGATGAATTGGTTTATGAAGTGAAGGAAGATGCTTTAGAACAAGCTCAAAAAATAATACTTTCCGCTATGCAGGGAGTACTGGAGAGATCATTTTTACATTATAAAACTGATATTCCACTAGAGGTCCACTTTGGTGTAGGGGATAATTTTGGAGAAGTAAAGTAATATAATTTTATTATTTTGTGCTATAGTTTTAGTATGAATTCAGACAAAACAATTAAAGAGAAAATCAAAGAAAAAATGAGCCAATTAGGTGTAAAATCTGTTTATATGACAAGTGTGCATAATATTTTGGCGCATTCATATTCTTTCTATTTTATGTCTTTTTTATTGGCTATTATTTTAGATTCTTTTTTTTATGTAAGTTATTTCAATATTAGCTCTATACAATATACTGGTATTTTTCTAACAGTTATTGCTTCAATTTTAATTTTTTGGGCACAGAAAACTTCTAGCGATCTAAGGAAGACAAGTCCTACTGATATTCATCATGAAAATTTTTTAAAAGGCCCATATAGATTTTCTCGAAGACCAACACATTTGGGCCTTTTCCTTTTAATGCTTGGTTTCGGTATAACTAGTAATTCTTTTTGGGTAATTTTAATGTCTCTTGTATCTGTTATTTTTACTAAATATGTTTTTTTGAACGAAGAAGAAAATTTCTTACAACATAAATACGGAGAACATTATTCAAAATACAAAGATATTGTAAAGCTATAAATATGATTTATCTTTTTACTGGTGATGACACAAAGAAAAAGCGTATTGCTTATGATAAATTTTCAAATACTTTTCCTAAAGAAGTAGAAAAATTTTTCATCATAAAAAATGATTTTGACCCTTTGCAGTTAGAAAGTTTTCTATCTTCTCAAGGTTTGTTTTTTACTAAATGTGCCGTATTTTTTGAAAATGCTTTTGAAAGGGAAGAAATGAAAGATTATATTCTCAGTAAATTAGACCAAATGAGTGAAGCCGGAAATGACTTTATATTTATGACTTCTAAATTAAACAAGCCAGTTCTCGATGCTTTTAAAAAAGCTCGCGCCGAAATCAATGTTTATGAATTGCCAAAGATGGCAAAAGAAAAATATGATAATTTTATTCTTGCTAATGATTTCGGCGCGAAAGATAAACTAAATCTTTGGCTCCACTATCGCCAAGCAGTAGACCTGGGTGTCAGTCTCGAAGAATTAGTCGGTATTTTATTTTGGAAAGCGAAAGATACGCTCGTTAAAAAAAGTTATGGAAAGTTTTCTGAAACAGAACTTAAAAATTTCACTTCACAAATTTCTTATCTTCTACCCAAAGCCCGTGGAGAGGGAATAGATGCAGAAATAGCATTAGAAGAGTTTTTGCTTGAATTTTTATAGAAATCTGTTATTATCTATTTTATATGCGCTCGTAGATCAGTTGTAGCGGTTCCAACTGATTACGTATAAATTACAAAATAAACCGTTATAAATATATGCGCTCGTAGCTCAGTCGGTAGAGCAGCTCCCTTTTAAGGAGACGGTCGAAGGTTCGATTCCTTCCGAGCGCACAAAATGTTAGAAAATATTCTAATCCTTCACAATATTAGAAGCACCGAGAACGTCGGGGCGATGTTTCGTACTTCTGATGCTTTAGGAATAAATAAAATTTATCTTACTGGTTATACTCCAGCACCGCTAGATAGATTCGGTAGAAAGAGAAGTGATATAGCAAAGTCTGCACTTGGAGCAGAAGAATTTATACCTTGGGAACAGAAAAAACTAGTTTGCCCTGTCATAGCTAAATTAAAAAGAGACGGTTTTAAAATTATTGCTATTGAACAAGATAAAAAATCTATTGATTATAAAAAAGTAAAAATAGGGAAGAAGAATGTTTTCCTGGTAGGAAATGAGGTTTTAGGGATAGATAAAAAGACATTAGAGAAATGTGATGTCATAGCCGAGATACCGATGAAAGGTAAAAAGGAGTCACTGAATGTTTCAGTTTCTTTTGGTGTAGCAATGTTTCGAATTCTAAATATTTAATTAGCTGGTCCGTACTTGTCACCAGTAGAAAGTGGTGCAGGTGGATTGATAAATGGTTTGGTGCTGTCTTTGTTTGGTCCAATCATAAAATACCACAAGAACCATAGTCCTACTATTAATAAAAGAAGTTGTTTTAAGTGATCCATTGCCATAAAGGTTTTTTTAAATTAATTTTAATTGATGTATTGGGCAGAAATGTGCACTTCTACCATTTACGACTTTTCTAATTATAACACCACTACAACCACTTTTTCTACACTTTTCTCCAGCACGTCTGTAAACTTCATGATGAAGTTGAAATTTACCAGGAAGACCATATATATTACGGTAATCAGACATTGAATCTCCTCCAAAATTGATACCTTTTTTAAGTAAATTTTGCATTGCTGTAAAAATCTCTTTTATTTTATTGTCTGGAATTTTACTGGCTAAACTTTCTGGCTGTATTCCAACTTTCCATAAAATTTCATCAGAATAAATATTTCCTATACCTGCGATAATACTTTGATCCATTAAGACTGTTTTTATTTTACCTTTTGGTTTTAGAGATAATCTCTCTTTTAATATTTTCCAATTTATATTTTTATCTAATGGATCCGGACCAATATCTTTTAAATGTTTAGTATCACGGGCTGTATCAGTATCAAGTAATGTAATTTTACCGAATTTTCTAGTATCACAAAAAACTAAATGTTTTTTATTAGATAAAGTAAAAACCACATGCACGAATCTGTTATATGGATCATTCAAAGGATTATTTTTTTCTTTATTTATTGGATACCATTTATTTTCTTTTTTATTATATTCATATTCACCAACCATTAAATGTCCAGTCATTTTCATGTGAATAAGGATTGTTTTATTTCCAGATAAATTTATTAAAATATTTTTTGCATGTCTTTCTGCTGATAAAACTTTTTTACCTATTATTTCTTTTTTGAAGAATATAAAATACTTTGGATTTTTCACCGCATCATTTTGTCGTTTGTCTTTACTGTTTAGATCTGTCCAAACGTCTTTTATTGTGAGGCCTATAATTTCTTTCTGTATCCCTCTGGTTGTTGTTTCTACTTCTGGTAACTCAGGCATGGTATGATTATACTATATTTATTTATGATAAAGAGTTTAAAGATATTTTTAATAGTTTTTTGTGTTTTTTTGATTAACATTGCACCACTTTCTGCTATCGCTAATACTGGTGCTAATAAACCTGTTCGGATTTTAATCGTTCCTGGCCATGATGATGAGGTTTGGGGGACACAGTATAAAAATTTAAAAGAAGCTGATATGAATTTAGTCCTAGCTTCACAGATTTATAATATTCTAAATAAAGACAAGAGATATCAAGTATATATAACTAGAAATAGTTCTGGATATACAAAAGATTTTGCTGATTATTTTGCAAACCATATGGATGAAATAAAATCTTTTAAAGACAATGCAAAACAAAAAATAGCTGACAAGATTTCAGCTGGAAGTTTCGTTAGCGTTGATGGGACTCCACACCAAACAGTATCAGAAAATGTTGCTCTAAAATTGTATGGAATAAATAAATGGGCAAATGAAAATAATATAGATGCAATGATCCATGTTCATTTTGATGATTATCCTAGACCTACTAATTCTACAATAGGGAAATACAAAGGTTTTACTGTTTATATGCCAGAAGCACAATTGGCTAATTCACAAAATAGTTCATTGTTGGCTGGAAATATATTTGCACAATTAGAAAAAGTTTATCAAACGAGTACTTATCCCGAAGAAAAAGGAGGTTTGATTCCAGACCAAAAGCTTATTGCTTTGGGTTCATATGGAACATTGTTACCTAGTACTAGGAGTGTGTTGATAGAATATGGTTATATTTATCAAAAGATTTTTAGGAATAGTGTTACTCGTCACCAAGCATATAGAACAATGGCTGACCTGACAACCAAGGGGATAAATAACTTTTTCTTTCCTAAAAAATAATTATTTACCTCCTAGCCTTTTTAAGGCTTCTTTTATCTTTGTATTAGTATCGACAGCTGTGACATTTTTCAATGCATCACGAGCTTCATTTTGAGAATAGCCGAGAGATTTGAGTGCTTCGAGAGCGTCCATTTCTTCTTTTAATGTTCCACCTTCTTCTCCTTTAAATTTATCACGAAGTTCAATGACTATTTTTTCAGCAGTTTTTCTACCAATACCAGAAATTTTTGTGAGGTATGAAATATCATTTGTTCCGATTGCTTGGCGAAGTGTATCTATTGAAGCAATAGATAATATTCCGAGTGCTGACTTTGGTCCTATTCCTGAAACACTAATAAGCATTTCAAAAAATTCCAATTCACTCCTTTCAAGGAAGCCGTATAAGTCTAGTGCATCTTCGCGTACTATTGTATGAGTCCAAATGAATATATCAGTATTATTTTTGATTTTCATCATAGAATACAGTGGAATACTGATTTTATAACCAACCCCGTTTGTTTCCACGATGATGAATTTGTCTGTTTTTAGTATTGTTTTCCCTTTTATGCTTCCGATCATGTGCTAAGTATAACATATTTGCGTTTTTTCTATATTTCTGTTATGTTATACGTATATGCCAATAACAAAATCAGCTGAAAAAGCAATGCGTGGATCACTTCGAAAGAAGGGTATTAATGATCGTCGCAAAAGAGCTATGAAAGAAATAGTGAAAACTATGGATAAAGTAGTAAAAACTGATAAAAAAGGAGCATCAGAAATGCTCTCAAAAGCCTACCAAGCAATCGATAAGGCTGCTAAAAGAGGTGTTATCAAGAAAAATACTGCTGCTCGTAAAAAAGCTCGTCTTTCAAGACTCGTAAAATAAAAAAACTCTTGTATTCCAGGTACGAAAATTTTTTGCTAAAAATTTTCTGAAGTTTCTCAGCCGTCGCTGAGAAAACCCCTTACATACAAGAGTTTTCTTATTTTTATTTATTTACTGTATAATATATTTATGAATCATTTATTAGAATTTTATGGAACTGAATGTCCACACTGCATAGTTATGCATGATTTGGTGGAAAGATTAGAAAAAGAAGAAGGAATAAAAGTCGATATTTTTGAGGTTTGGCATAATGAGGAAAATGCTAAGAAATTAGAAGAGCTCGATAAAGACATGTGTGGAGGTGTTCCTTTTTTCTATAACACTCAAACAAAGAAATTTATTTGTGGAGATGCTAGTTATGAAATTTTAAAAGCTTGGGCAAAAGGAGAACCATTTACTCAAGAAGAATAATTTCTCTTTCTATTTGTCGAAAAATAAGCTAGTATAGGGTTTATGTCAACAGAAACTATAGTTAGATTTGATCAAGTGTCTTTTGAACACAGTGTGAACAAACCAATCCTCGAAGAGGTGTCTTTTTCTATTCGTCGTGGTTCAAAATTCACTTTGATGGGACAAAATGGCGCAGGGAAGAGTACTATATTTTCACTTATCACCGGAGAGAAGAAACCAGAAGATGGAATTATAAATATTGTTAAAGGTGTCACTATCGCTATTTCTCGCCAGGTTATTCCTCGTGCTGACCTCGAGCTCACTGTACGAGAATTCTTCCAGAAAAGTTTTAAAGAAAAGATTTATGATATTGATGTAAAAATCGATGATGTATTAGAAGTTGTGAATTTGAAAGGTCATGAAAAAGTTCACGACAGAGTTTTGAAAACTTTCTCAGGCGGACAACAAGCACGCCTCCTCCTCGCTTCTGCTCTTATCCAAAATCCAGATATTTTACTTCTCGATGAGCCGACAAATAATTTGGATAAAGGCGGTATCGCGCACCTCACAGAATTTCTAAAAAATTATAAAAAGACTGTGATAGTTATTTCTCACGATGCAGAATTCTTGAATGCTTTCACTGAAGGAGTTTTTTACCTTGATGTTCATACTCGTAAAGTGGAACAATATGTCGGTAACTATTTCAACGTGGTAAAAGATATCAAAGCCAGAGTAGAAAGAGAAAATATGAAGAATGCCCAACTTCAAAAAACTATTCAAGCAAAGAAAGACCAGGCTAATGTCTTCGCCCATAAAGGAGGACGTCTACGTCTCGTTGCTCGTCGTATGCGTGAACTGGCTGAAGATTTAGAAGAAGATATAGTGGATGTTCGTAAAGAAGACAAAGCTATTCGTCCATTTATTATTCCTGCACAGCAAGACATGATCGGAGAAATAATAAATATTTCTGCATACACTACACTAAATCCAAAGACTCACAAAATCGTAAAACATACTGCGCATGTTTCTCTAAATAAAAATAAACATTTACTTTTGAAAGGTCCAAATGGAATTGGAAAAAGTACATTGCTCGAAGCCCTTGCTTCAGGTAAAGCTCCAGGTGTGACTATAAAAGAGGGAACACGCGTCGGATATTATCGCCAAGATTTTTCTACTTTGAATTTCGATCATACTGTTTACGAATCTCTCGCTTCTGCGATGGCTATCGGTGGAGAAAAATTAGACGAAGAGAGAATGCGCTCTATCGCTGCTTCTTTCCAAATTACTGGAGAATTTATTCGCACAAAGATTGGAAGTCTTTCTGAGGGACAAAAAGGTCTCGTCGCTTTTGCTCGTCTCGTAATGGAAAAACCAGGGCTACTCATCCTCGACGAGCCGACAAACCATATCAACTTCCGTCATTTGCCTGTAATTGCAAAAGCTCTCGATGAATACAAAGGCGCGATGATCCTCGTATCTCACGTGCAAGAATTCGTAGACCAAATTCGCATTGATGAAATACTTGATTTAGAAAAATAAATACAACCCCTAACCCCTTATCAGGGGAATAAATGCTTATAAAACAAGCTTATTTTTATACCTTGACTTTTTATTAAAATAAGTGTATACTTATATAATAAATTTGCCCTTTGAAATTTTGGGTTTTATTGGTTACTACAGTAGGTTTAAGCCTTTTGTCGTAACCAATTAAATCTAGATTATATGAATAATAAATTTAAGTCAGTAGAACAATTAAACAATTGGCTACTTGAAAATAAAGTTTTTAGCTTTTCTTCACAACCAAAAAAGCTTAGAAAAATTTCTATTTTATTGCATTCACTTGCAGGTAGAGATTTCAATCCTGCTCATATTGTTTCCAGTTTTGCTGATAAATCAATATTTAAAGGCATTGTGTCGCACGGAATTGAAATACTTTCACGTGCAGAAGGTTACTTTGTGCAAATGATTCAATTTGAGAAATCGGTTGAGATTATTGCACTTGGTTTTGAGTCAGTACATTATTATAAACCTTTGCGTTTAGGTAGCGTATATCATTATAAATTTGAGATATCAAATTTAAGACAAGTTAAAGGCCGTTGGGATTTTGATTGTCAGGTACGTTGCGTAGTAGGTGATAAAATTGTAGCTGAGTGGTTGTGGAAAGCTTCTTTCGTAGAACATTTGGAGTTATCGCAGGAAATGAAAAAAGTTCTCAAACCAAAAAGTTATTTTTGGAATGTTGTGAATAATTTTTTTATTAATCCTTTAAGTAATTCTTTTTTGTTTGTGATAGGCGTAGTAGTTCTCTTGAGCCCTGTCTTTATGATTTTAGGGAACATAGGAATTCTTCCACAAAGTAGCGTTGATTTTAGTTATTGTTTTTGATTATTTAAGGGCCACTATATTTTTGTAGTGGTCTTTTTTATTTTAAGACTAATTATAAAAAGTTTTTAAGTTCGGTCTTAGTATTTTGAATAAAAATAATTTTAGTCTATAATAGTTTTCTATGCCAAAGAAGACTTGGTTTTTATTTTTAACTATTTTAATAGATATGATCGGTATCGGAGTTTTGATACCTGTTATTCCACAATTACTCGGTGAACCTAATTCTCCGGCTTTTTTGCTTGCTCAAAATCAGCAACATCTCGGTTTTATTTTATTAGGATTTTTGTCTGCGATATATCCTATAGCAATGTTTTTCGCTTCACCGATACTCGGTAGTCTTTCTGACAAATACGGTCGTCGTCCAGTATTACTTATTTCTATTTTAGGGACTTCAATCGGATATTTTCTTTTTGCTTATGCAATTATGACAAAAAATATCCCGCTTCTTTTTTTCTCTAGACTAATAGATGGTCTTACAGGAGGAAATATAGCTACTGTTCAAGCTTCTATCACAGATCAAGTTAAACCAGAAAATCGTGCCAAAGCTTTTGGTTTGATGGGTGCTTCATTTGGTTTAGGTTTTATACTTGGTCCATTTATTGGAGGCAAACTCGCTGACCCAAGTCTTGTTTCATGGTTTGGGGCTTCGGTACCATTTATTTTTGCTGGCTTATTGGCATTAGTAAATCTAATTTCAATTTATTTTTTCTTTACTGAAACAAATGAACATATCGATAATACTAGAAAAATTGATTTTTTTGGATCTGTCGGTAATTTAGTAAAAGCAAAAAAACTTATAGAAATAAGACATTTACTTTTGGTCTCTTTTTTATTTAATGCTGGCTTTGCTTTCTTTACTTCTTTTTTTAATGTCTATTTAACAACAAAATTTCACTATAGTGTAGGACAAATAGGAACTTTCTTTGGTTATATTGGTGTGTGTGTAATATTTACACAGCTAGTTATAATTCGTTTAGTTTCAAAGAAATATAGTAATATTTCTTTATTACGTTTCGCATATCCTGCTACTGGTATCGCACTACTTCTTTATTTATTACCGACACATTCTTGGTGGATTTATGTTATTGCTTTAATTTTTGCTATTCCAAATGGCTTGCAACAAGCTAATTTCTCAGCTCTCTTAACTCATAGAATTGATCCAAAACAAAGAGGAGAGATACTAGGTATCAACGCTTCTGTGAATTCTCTAGGACAAGCTGTACCTCCACTTTTAGCAGGGTTGATCGCTGTTATTTTTGCTCCTTGGGCACCTATATTAATAGCTGGAATATTTATTATTTTAGCTGGAGTAGTTTTTAGATTTACTGAGAAGAAAGTTTAATTTATTTTAAAACTAATTCTAAAAAGTTTTTGAGTTCAGGACCTTCGATTTTACGAACTTCGTTGTCGCGGATAGATCCTAGACGGATGTTCATAATACGGACGCGTTTGAGATCTGCAACTTCTTGAAACAAAGCACTACACATTCTACGAATTTGGTGTTTCTTGCCTTCTGTTAGAGTAATACGGAAAGTATTTTCATCGATTATTTTTACAATACATTTTTTAGTTTTATAATCATCGATATTTACACCAGCTTCCATTTTAGCTTTGAAGCTCGTTCGCAATTTATTTAAAGTTTTAACGACGTATTCTTTTTCGTGTATATATTTTGGATTTAAAAGTTTATCAGTTATTCTGCCGTCATTGGTAAGGATGATGAGCCCATGACTTGCTTTGTCGAGTCTGCCGATAGGGAAGACATCACTCGGTAAATTCTTGCCCTTGATTTTTTCTTTGATATCTACTTCTTCGTCCGATGGTGAGTGGGTTATAGTACCGATAGGTTTGTTGTAAGCATAATACACATAAGATTTTGAAATCTCTTTTTTATCTCCTTTGAGTTCGACTTTGTCGGTTTCTTCTACTTGGTCACCGAGTTTAGCTTTCTTGCCATTAATAAAAACCAAACCTTTTTCTATGAGTCCGTCTGCTCCTCTTCTAGTTGAGAAGTTATGTAATGCTAGGTATTTGTTTATTCTCATGTGCTCTCGGTAGGAATCGAACCTACATCGCAACTTCCGCAAAGTTGCGTCCTATCCATTGAACGACGAGAGCAATATTGTTAGATTAACAGTTTTCTTCAAAAAAGTCCAAATTTTAGTTAAATTTAAAGGTCGAGTCTTTCTACTATTTTTTCTGAATAATGTTCCTTCATTTCTTCTTCTGGAACATTATTTTCAATAAAAAACTCTTTTACATTTTCAGGATAGACATTGTCTAGATAAGTCACTATTACTGGCAAAAAAATTCTCTTTGTTTTTATAAATAATGCTGGAGTATGTTCTGTTCTTACAAAGAAAGATTGTATATCTTTGTAAAGATACATTTTGTCTTTTATTTTTAAACCTTTATCACTTAGTTCGTGTGTTATTAGTTGTGGTTTTCTAACTGCGAAAAATCCGAGAGACACACCTCCTAGCACTAATAATATTGCAAAAAAAGCATCACCTAAAATTATAGCAGTTATACTACCAGCTACGACGATAATACCGAGAGCCCAAAACCAATCTGGACTTCTTTTTTTTTCTTCATACTCAAAAGCAGACCAAGAAATATTATTCATATTTTAATTGTATCAAATGAAACAATAAAACAAAAGAAAAATCCCCTATCAATAGGGGATTTTTCTTTTTGGCGGAGGCGGTGAGATTCGAACTCACGGACCCCGTAAAGAGTCTCTTGTTTTCAAGACAAGTGCCTTCAACCACTCAGCCACGCCTCCACAAGAGAGTTTACTTCATTTTGCTTTTTTTCTCAAGTTTTCTACTTTATTTTAAGTCCACTTTTGAAAGCACTTTTTACATCACTCCAATTCTTTTTTGAAACATGAAATATATAGATCATGTCTAAAATTCCAACAGTATTTAAAACCACTAGAGCTATAAACCATTTCTTGTTGTTATTTTTTGCTGCTGTCCATGTAGAGTAGCATTTCCAAAAAATACTCCAAACTAAAACTATCATAAATAATATATTTGTGTTGATATCTGTATTCATATCTTGATAATATCAGGAAAATGTTTTTTATGCTAATATACGGATATGAGATTTTTAAGTATAGATTTTGGTATGAAAAGGATAGGCATAGCTATTTCAGACGAGGGTGGAACATTGGCTTTTCCTAAAGAGATTATTTTGAACACCAAGGACAATAAGGTTTTAGATCGGATTGGTGAGATTATAAAAATAGAAAATGTTTCAGAAATAGTTATCGGTGAGTCTGTAGATTTTTCTGGAAGATTAAATATGCTAATGTCTCATATAGAACTTTTTATTACAGATTTAGAAAATGCTTTTCATTTACCTGTACATAGACAAAAAGAATTTTTAACTTCTGTCGAAGCTCGGAGATCAAAAACTGGTAAAAAAGATATGAGCCCTTCTCAAGCACACAGTAAATTAAAAGATACAAAAGCAGGTAGGGTAGATGCAGGAGCAGCAGCTCTAATATTACAAAGATATTTAGATAAAAATAATAAATTATTAGAAAAGAAATAAACAATATGGAAAAAATTACTTTTGAAGAATTTAAAAAAGTTGATATTGCTGTCGGAAAAATTTTATCAGTAGAAAAAGTTCCTGATACAGACAAGCTTCTAAAGCTAGAAGTCGATATGGGAGAAGAAAAACCAAGACAAATTGTTTCTGGTATTTCTACTTATTTCCCTGAGCATTCTGTTTTGGTCGGGAAGAAGTGTATGTTTGTTGCCAATCTAGAACCTCGTACTATTCGTGGACTTGAGAGTAATGGGATGATATTGGCTGTTTCTACAGAGGATGGAAAATTTTCTCTACTCGAACCAAATGATGAAATACCAGCAGGAACTCGTGCAAAATAAATTATAGAATGCATTTTTTTGACATTATCCCTTTAATAAAAACTTTCGGATTAGCAGGAATATTCCTAGCTGTTTTTGCTGAGTCAGGACTTTTTTTTGGTTTTTTCTTACCAGGAGACTCTTTGCTTTTTACTGCCGGAGTTTTTGCTTCTGCTGGATATTTAAATTTCTCCTTTTTGTTTTTAGGAGCATTTATTTGTGCCTTTCTCGGTGACACTGTAGGGTATTGGACTGGCAAGAAATTTGGTCAAAAAATATTTTCACGACCAGATTCATTTTTCTTTAATAAAAAGAACTTAGATAAAACTCAAAAATTTTATGATAAATATGGAAAAAAGACTGTAACCATAGCACGTTTCGTACCTATTGTTCGTACTTTTGCTCCTATTATGGCTGGTACAGCACAGATGAAGTATAAAGACTTTTTATCTTTTAATATCCTTGGAGGATTTTTTTGGACTAGTATTATGCTACTAACTGGATACTTTTTAGGTCATTCTATTAAAAACATCGACACTTACATTTTACCTATAACGGGTTTGATAATCTTCATTTCTATTGTTCCAATAATAGTTGGATTTTTAAATTCTAAAAAGTAATATTTTTTGTAATAAATTTTACTACAGGGTATAATATAATTAATGTTTAAAGGAGCTTATAATAAATTTTTTCCTATACCTAGATTCATATCTCAACCTTCTTTTGGTTTAGATATTTCTGATGAATCAATAAAATATATTGAAATATTACAAACACATAATGGTTTGCATATTGGTCATTTTGGAGAAAAGAAAATACCACCAGGAGTTATTTCTTCAGGGAAAATTACCAACTCAACATTATTAAAAGAAGTTCTTCTGTCTATTAAAAAAGAGGAAGGCATGAAATCTGTTAGAGTCTCTCTTCCAGAAGAACAGGTATATCTTTTTAAGATAAATGTTCCAAAAGAGAAAAATACAAACATACGTGAAGTTATAGAACTTTCTTTAGAAGGATATGTTCCTATACCTCCATCTGAAATTATTTTTGACTATGAAATATATAACGAAGATGAAGATATTTTTGAGGTGCAAGTTTCAGCCGTGCCAAAACAAGTGGTTGAAAGTTACATTTCTGTTTTTAAAGATTGCAATTTAAATGTACCCTCTTTTGAATTAGAAGCACAAGCTGCAGCGAGAGCTTTGATTAAAAAAGATGATATGGAAACTTATATGATTGTAGATTTTGGTAATGAACGTACAGGTCTATCTATTATCAGTAAAGGATTAGTTGTTTTTGCTTCAACTTTGGACGTGGGTGGTGTAATGCTTACTAAACTTATTGAAAAAGATTTTAAAATAAGCTTCGCTGAAGCAGAACAAGTAAAATTAAAATATGGTTTGACTCGCAATGTAGATAAAAAAGATGTTTTTTCTGTGCTTTTAAATGGCGTTTCAATTTTACGTGACGAGATAGATAAGAATTTTATATATTGGCATACACATAAAGATGAAAATGGTAAAGATAGACCTGAAATAAAAAAAATTCTCCTTTGTGGTGGAGATTCAAATTTGATAGGCTTGGTAGAGTATCTATCTATTACAATGCATCAAAAGGTCGAAATGGCAGATGTTTGGAGTAATATTGTTTCTCATGAAAAATACATACCAACTATGTCTTTTGAAGAGTCTCTTAGTTATTCTACTGCAATAGGTTTAGCGTTAGGTGATTTGTAATATTATTATGATAAATTTACTTCCAACAGAAGAAAAGAAAAGAATATTAAATGAGTATCGTTTTCGTGTTTTAACTTTTTCCTTTTACATGATTGGAGTTTGTTTTTGTATAGCAGGAATAGCATTACTACCTTCTTATTTCCTTGTTTCTTTAAAAGAGAATATCGCAAATCAAAAATTTATATATATTACTAGTTTGCCTGTATCACAGCCAGACAAAGAAACAATGGGTGTTATAAAAGATATAAATACTAAGATTTCTACTATTAATGATATAGAAACTAAAAAATTCTTGGTTTTAGAAAATGCTTTTGATCAAGTTATATTACAAAAAATGCCAGATATAAAAATAATAGAACTTGGTTTTAATATTAATAAAGATGGTGCAAAAGAAATAAGTGTTAGAGGTTTTGCGCCAAATCGTGAAAGATTGTTGATCTTTAGACAAGCATTAGAGTCTGATTCTTCGTTTGTAAAGGTTGATTTGCCAATTTCAAATTTCGTAAAAGAGAAGAATATTAATTTTAATTTAACTCTTATTTCTGCTTAACATATGAAAGATAAAAATAAAATTTTTATAAAGATATTCATGGCACTGATATTCAACGCTGTTTTTGTTGGTAGTTTCTTTTATATATACAATAATATAAATACTAAAAATCAAAATGCCACAGATCTGACAGAGCAAGTAAAAACAGAATCAATTCGTCGTGGAAAAATAAGTTCACTTAATTCTGAAATAAAATCTATAACAAGAGAAAGAGAAAAATTGCAAAGTCATTTTGCTAAATCTTCAGACATTGTTTCTTTTTTAGACAATTTACAGTCTATGGCTACTTCTGTCGGTGCTACAGCTGAGGTTTCTACTCTGGGCTTATCAAAAGAAGGTGTTGGTCTAGACGTAGAAATGAAAGCAACAGGATCTTTTATTTCCTTACATAAGCTCTTGGCCTTATTAGAAAATTCACAGTATCAGCTTAGTTTTTCATCGATAAGATTTGATACAACTGTTTCAAATAACGCGAGTGGTGCTATTGATACTGTCACAGGGAAATGGAGTGCTGTTTTTGATTTAACATTGTTATCTTTTGAGAATTAAAATATATGGACTTAAAATCTTTAAAATTAAAATTAAAAAGTAAAACAAAATTTAGTAGTAAAAAAGAATTTACTCTAAATTCTAGACTTCATTGGGATATAATACTTTATATTTCTGGTTTACTAGTAGTTGCAGCTTTAGTTTTTGGTTTTTATTTCTTTATGCAAGCAAACAATGATTTAGACTCTTTGGATTCTGAAACAATTGCTTCAAAAATAGAAACTTTAAATAAAAATAAAATACAAAAAGTATTGGATATGTTCTCTGGAAGAGAACAGAAATCAATAGAAATATTAAATTCTGCTACTACAACACCAGATCCTTCTATATAGATTTATTGAAAATTATAGTCTATAATCATAGGCATGGAGAATCCACCTAAAAAACAAACTTTCAAGTTAGAAAAAGTTCAAAAAATAGTTGAAAATAAAGCCACAGAAGATTTGTTGGCTTGTCTTGATGTGCTCGAGCTTCGAGCTGTTTCTATTGGAGAGGGTGGTAATGCTGAAGTTTTAATTGCTGAAGGAACGCCTTTTGAAAAAGTTTGTTTAAAAAGAATAAAAAATAAGCAACAAATACTTTGTAATGAAATTGATGAAGAAAATAAATTTCAAATAAAAGCTCAAGAAGCTGGTGTTCGTACACCTTTGCCTTTAATGTCTTTAAAGACAGATAAAGGAGATTGTTTCCTTATGGAAAGAATTGAGGGTTATTCAATGAAAGATATAATTGAAAAACCAGAACGTTTACCGAAGAAATTTAAATATAATGTTTTTTTTAATTCTTTAAAAGAACAAATCGATTTGATGCATAAAACTGGAATCTATCACAGAGATCTGCATTGGGGTAATGTTATGGTAGATAAAAAGGGTTTGCCTGTAATTATTGATTTTGGAACTGCTATTTATGGTACAGGTAGTGATTCTACTTACGAGGAAAGTGCTACTGTCTACAATGAAAACCTAAAACGTTACGAGTTAAGATCTGGTATATTTATTGATGATTTAGTTAGTTTTAAAAATCTTAGTGAACAATTTAAAAGTTTTATGTAAATTTATGTTAATAAATCCAAAAATAAAAGAAATAGTTTTTGATAGATATCAGGAACTTAAAAAAGAAAATAAGATGGAAGACATTTTTAACGAAGAATCTTTTGGGGGTTTAAGAATTTTTATTAATAAAAAACCAAAATATTCATTAGCTTCTTTTGAAATAGAAGATAACGATGAAAAGGTAGAAGTTTTTCTCGGTTCAGACACAATATAACTTAATGTGCCTTCGGTAGGAATCGAACCTACATCAAAGCCTTAGAAGAGCTCTGTTCTATCCATTGAACTACGAAGGCATATGGACTTTCTAGTGCGCGATACAGGACTCGAACCTATGACCTTCCCGGTGTAAACGGGTTGCTCTACCAACTGAGCTAATCGCGCATATGTATTAAATTTTTGATATTTACCAAAACAGCTAATCACGCATATAAATACCTATGCTTGTCATTCTATAACATTTCTAATAAGATTTCAATATGCTTACAATTTTACACAAAGATAAAGACATTTTAGTCATAAATAAACCAGCGGGTATTTCTGTGCATGGTGATGGTAGGAGCGATGTGGAAACTTTGGCAGATTTGATATTGGCGGAATATCCAGAAATGAAAGACGTCGGTGAACCGATGGAAATAGATATCGGTGGTGGTGAGAAAAAAATAATATATCGTCCTGGAATAGTACATAGACTAGATAAAGACACGAGTGGAGTTTTAATCTTGGCTCGCAATCAAAAAGCTTATGAATATTTAAAAGAGCAATTTCAAAATAGGGAAGTGAAGAAGACTTATAATACTCTCGTTTATGGAAATATGAAAAATGATTTTGGAATTATCGATGCCGGTATCGGACGTAGTCCTAGTGACCCTAGAAAAAAAATTGCTTCACGAGGCAAGACTGGCAAGATTCGTGATGCAGTAACTGAATATAAAGTTTTGAAAAGAATAGAAGTTCCGTTGTCTCAAAATTTTTCCTCCTGCGCCCTTCCCGCAAAATCCGCGGGTGGGACCCTCGGAGATAAAAATTTTGCGACAACTCCACAACAATACACTTGGCTCGAAGTTCATCCTAAAACAGGACGCACACACCAGATCCGTGTACATATGAAATTCTTGAATCATCCTGTTGTAGTGGACCAATTATATGCCCCAAAAGACGCTACAGCACCTTTCGGTATTTCCCGCCTTGCACTCCACGCTTCGTCAGTAGAATTTAAAAATCTCGCAGGGGAGAGTATCACCGTTTCTGCTCCATTACCTCCAGATTTGGCTAAAATACTAGAAAAATAAGACCTGTTTTAGGTCTTATTTTTCTAGTAACATAGACTTGACTTTTATAGCAAGTGTGTGCTATACTTGTATTTGTATAAGGTTCATTGAAAATAGTTTTTAAAACTTATTTTAACTACGAGTTCGGCATTTTGGACGGTATATTTTAGTTTCCAAAATACCGACCTCGTATAAAAACGTTGAAATTCGGTATAAAAACAAAATAAAATGAAAAAAACAATTTTCTTAGCAATCGGCATTTTAATGCTGACAATGAATTCTTGTATGGGTCCGTACAAACAACAAAAATGGGTAAATGTAGGTACAAATGAAACAGCTTTTATGATTCCGCTTGAGCAGGGTACAAAAGATGGGCAGAAGATGCTTAAATCAGTTGATTACCTGGAACAAAAAAAAGTGGCAACGAAAAGAGTGTACATTGACCAGATACAAATCAGTACTGGTCGTATGTGGGATGATTACAAATATATCCCTACTGACACTGTGGTTATTGTTCATCGTTCTCCGGTTACCAGAGAGTGGACAAAAGAAGCTGGAACTGGAACAACTCACGAAAATCAGGTTTTAAATGTTGAGTCAAAAGAATCAATTGGATTTGATGTTCCGGTTAACTGTACAGGATCTGTTTTAGAAGAAGATGCATCAACATTTTTATACCATTTTGGTGGTCAAACTATTGAATATGTTATGGATCACAATGTGAGACCATATATACTCGATGTTTTAACAACTGAATTTGGTTCACGTAACCTGGATAAATGCCAATCTGACAGAAAAGCAGTGTATGATGCAATGAAAGAAAGAACTGTTAAGTTCTTTAAAGATTTTGGTCTTACAATTATTAATCTTGGTGCTGCTGGTCAATTTGTTTATACAGATCAGACAATCCAAACTTCAATTAATGGTAAGTTCATATCAGAAATGAAGATTGCTACTGCTGAAAATGAAGTTGAGTCGGCTCGTAAATTTGCTGCTGCAGCAGATGTTATTAAGAAACAAAAAGATCTTGATGCTGATATAGCAATTAAACACGCTTTGGCTAGTGCTTTGGAAAATGGCAAGCTTACATGGCCTAATACACTTGTTATGGGGAAAGAAGGTACTATTATGGATATATGGGCTGCTAAGAACTTAAATACAAAATAACAATGGAAGAAAAAAAAATTGTTAAAAGGCCCGGATTGAAAACGTTTTTTTATATCCTTTCTATGATTGTATGGACAGGATTGTATGAATTAGCGCAGTACCTAATTGGTATGTACTATTCGGTACAAATTGCTCCAGAGCAATTTAGTGAAGATGGTTCATATCAGTGGTTGAAGGTTCGATCACAGATTGATTCAGCTGTATGGTGGATTTACATTTTTGTTTTAATTTTTCTTATATTTCTTTTGCTAAGAATGTGGGTAAAAGTTGGAAAACAGAAAATGGACGAAGAATAAAATTTGTAGGTTTTAAAAACCTTCAGACCTCTACTAGGTAGAGGTCTTTTTTATTTTAAATTTTAAGTAAAATAAAATCCCCTTTCATTTTTTTGAAAGGGGATTTTTGATTTTAATTATCGTTTCCTGACAGGGGTTCCAACAAAGAATAGATTTGCAGCATTTCGCCGACCATCATCTGCGGATCCTTTGTCTTGAACCAAATTAATATAATGCCCTACAACTGCAACAATTTTTTGATTGTATAGTGATGTTTTTACTGTGTCTGATTCATATATACTCCATGAACCAAAATTAGCAGCATCACCAGAAAGATATTCTACTAAGAATTTTGTTTGAGTATCTTTTTCAGGCAATGCGATAGGAGTAAGTCTTTGACCAAGCTGATCTTCTAATTTTTCTAAGGAAAGATTCCAAAGAATAACTTCCGTGTTTAAGTACACATCTCGTGTACTGTCTTGAGCTGTTGGTTGTTTTACTGGAGCAGATTCTTGTTTTTTTACTTCATCACAACTTGAAATTAAAATTAATGCTATTGCAGCGATAAGGAATTTATATGCTAGTTTTTTCATTTTTCTTACGATTTTTGTTTATGTTCAATTTATATTTCTGTTCATATATTATCATATTAAAAACTTTATGTCAAACAATCTAACTAATTTTATATTTAATTGCAAAATCTAATGCTTTGTGTTAGATTATATGAACTATGACAGTAACAAATATAAAACTTAGTCCAGTAGATATGGATGCCCGAAAAAAGCTTGATTTTAAGGCTGGAGACACAGTTCGTGTGTGGTCAAAGATTCCAGACGAAAAAGCTACAAAAAAGGGTGAAGCTTTAAAATACCGTTCTCAGGCTTTCGAAGGAATCGTTCTTGCTCGTAAACACGGCACAGAAATAGGGGGTACTTTTACAGTTCGTAAAGTAGCTAGTAGTGTCGGAGTAGAAAGAATCTTTCCAATCTTTTCTCCAATGATCGACAAAATCGAAGTTGTGAAAAAAGCTCGTGCAGGACGCAGTAAACTTTACTACGTACGTACAAAAGCTGTAAAAGATGTTCGCCGTAAACTTCGTTCAGTAGCAATGTCTGCAGAACACGAAATGGAACCAGAAGTTACAGAAGAAAAATAATTTAAATATATAACAAAGAAGCCCCGAAAGGGGTTTTCTTTTTATCGAAATATGATAGTATCAATCCATACCTCTCTGTCGATTTAAAAATCGACATCTCCCCTAAATTAGGGGAGAATTGATAGATAATTAAAATAATAATTTTAATTAAACGGTATTTGCACGGGTGGCGAAATTGGTAGACGCACTACCTTGAGGTGGTAGCGCCCGCAAGGGCATGGAAGTTCAAATCTTCTCTCGTGCACAAATTAAAAAAGACCCCGACGGGGTCTTTTTTGTGTCCTTTATAATTTATTGATGCAATTTACTCAAGGACCAGAAAACTATTCCAGTCATTATAGAAACTAAACCGAAAAGGATTATAAGTCCTGAAAATGCATAAGTAATAATACCTAGATTTAATGCTGTAGTTAGGGAAGTAGCTGTAACCCAAATATCACGAGCAGTATTTGCTGTCATTATTGGTTGTCCTTTAGAATCAAACAAAGAGACACCGTTCTCATCTACCTTTTGAACTTCTCTAGGCATTTCGGCATATGTTTTTCCTCCTGTCATTCCTAGAACATGGTGACGAATGATGTCGGCTTGAGCTTTTAGTGTCATCGGACCATCAACTAATTGATTTGGAAGTGCAGAATCAGGCGAAGTCATGATCTTTTCTTGTGTTACATTCTTGTGAGTAAACGTTACACCCCAAACTCCACCGACTATCAAGACCATACCTGCAAACATTGCTAAAACAGAAGCTATTTTTAGAATTTTTTTCATAAAATTTTTTGTTAATTAATAATCTTTTTTTAAAATATAAATTTTTCTAAAAAACCTATATTTTTCGTCAGTTATACACATTGCTAGAGGTCAGTAATACGCGGTATACTGTCCTCATAGTTGCGAAATTTTGTGACTAATATTATTATATACCTCCATACAAAAATTAGAAAATAAAAAACAAAAAATAAATGAAAAAAAATATAAAAAATTATTTTAAATATGTAACCGGATTTATTTTTTGTTTTTTGCTTCGTTTAATTCCATTTCGTCCTCCAAACGTAGAACCAATCCTAGCTACAGCTATGCCGTTTTCAAAAGAATACGGAAAGCTAGCAGGATTTTTTTTCGGCTTCTTCAGTATTATCCTTTATGATGTCGCTACAGCTAGAGTCGGAATGTGGACATTGATTACAGGAGTCGCTTATGGAGTTTTAGGACTAGTCGCAGCAGTTTATTTTGAAAATAAAAATAATACTTCATGGAATTATGCGAAATTCGCAATTCTGGCCACTATCTTCTATGACGCTGTGACAGGTTTGACTGTCGGTCCGATATTTTTTCACCAAAGTTTCATGACAGCATTAGCAGGACAGATACCTTTCACTCTTCTACATCTAGTAAGTAATGTCGGTTTTGCAATTGTATTCTCTCCACTCATATATAGATACGTAATTGAAAATAAAAAGTTTGAACTATCATTATCAAAATTAATTTTAAATCCAAAACAAATATGAAAAACAATATAGCTAATTCAAAAAAATATTCACCGCTTCAAAAAATTCAAAAGAGAGATAGTTCAATAGTTCCATTTGATGCAAAACACATCACTCGTGCTATTTTCCGTGCAATGCAAAATGTAAAAGAAGGGGATGAACAACATGCAGAAAAAGTGATGGTTAAAGTTTTGGATAAACTTCTATTAGTTCAAAAAGAAAATAAAATTAAAAACTTTGTTCCGACAGTTGAAATGATCCAAGACGTCGTCGAGAATGAATTGATTAACTCTACATTTTTAAATACAGCAAAAGCATATATTCTCTATAGACAAGAACGCTCACTCGTTCGTGAAAAAGTCGGTACTGTTCCAGAAAAGATTCGTGAGCTTTTTGCAGAAAGTAAAAAATATTTCCGTAACTCTCTAGCTGAACTCGTATACTATCGTACGTATGCAAAATGGATTCCTGAACAAGATCGTCGTGAGACATGGATAGAGACCGTCGATAGATATTTAGATTTTATGCGTGACAATGTTAACGGTAGTTTGTCTGACGCTGAATACAAAGAAGTCCGCGAAACAATGCTAAAGCAAGAAGCCTTACCATCTATGCGTTTATTACAATTCGCAGGCAAAGCAGCTCGCCGTACAAATGTCTGTGCTTATAACTGTTCATTTATTGCTCCTAGAACTTTCCAAGACTTTGCTGAGATAATGTACATCTCTATGTGTGGTACTGGTGTCGGATGGTCTGTAGAAAGTGAAAATATTCAAGCCTTACCACAAATCCAAAGACAAACAGGAAAGAAAGCAACTACATATGTAATACCTGATAGTAAAGAAGGTTGGGCAGATGCTTTTTCTCTCGGAATGAAAACATGGTTCGAAGGTGGAGATATTAATTTTGATTATTCTCTTATTCGTCCTGCAGGAGCACGTTTGAAAACTATGGGAGGAAAAAGTTCTGGTCCTGCACCACTTCGTGATTTGATAGACTTCACACGTGAAAGAGTTTTACGTAGACAAGGACGCCATCTCTCAAACATGGATGCACACGATATCATTTGTAAGATCGGTGAATGTGTCGTCGCTGGTGGAGTTCGTCGTAGTGCGATGATTTCACTTTCTGATTTGGATGATGAAAATATTCGTGACTCAAAGAAAGGACAATTTTATTTAACAGAAGGACAAAGAATGCTCGCAAACAATTCTGCTGTTTATCAAACAAAACCAACTTCAACAGAATTCCTAGATGAATGGATAGCTTTGATGAAATCTGGATCAGGAGAAAGAGGAATATTTAATCGTGGAGGACTCGCAAATACTTTACCAAAGAGAAGACTCGATCAATTCAAGGGTGGTATCTACCCAGCATGGGGAACAAATCCTTGTGGAGAAATTATTCTTCAATCAAAACAATTCTGTAACCTTTCAGAAGTTGTCGCTCGTGCAGATGATACAGAAGAAAGTTTACTTAGAAAAATTCGTGTTGCGACAATACTCGGTACTTACCAATCAACACTTACATACTTCCCATATCTTTCAAAAGAATGGAAGAAGAATTGTGAGAAGGAGAGATTGCTCGGTGTTTCAATAACAGGACAATGGGATTGTGCACTCGTACGTGATCCGAAAATGTTAGAGAAATTAAAAAATGAAGCAATAAAAATAAATAAAAAGTATGCAGAGAAATTTGGTGTTAACCAATCAACATGTGTGACTTGTGTTAAACCATCAGGAAATACTTCACAAACCGTAGACTGTTCTTCTGGAATGCATACTCGCCACGCTCCATACTATATCCGTCGTGTTCGTATTTCTACTACAGATGCTCTTTTCAAAATGTTACGTGACCAAGGAGTACCTCATTTCCCAGAAGTCGGACAAACTATCGAAGACGCTACTACATACGTCCTAGAATTCCCTATAAAGGCTCCAGACGGTGCTATCTGTAAAGATGATGTTGATGCTATCGCTCAGCTTGAACACTGGAAAGTTGTGAAGAATCACTATACTGAACACAATCCTTCTGTAACTATTTCTGTTGGAGAAGATGAATGGCTCAAAGTCGCTCATTGGATTTATGAGAACTGGGAAATCGTCGGAGGACTTTCATTCCTTCCTCGTTCAAACCATGTATATCAACTCGCTCCATATGAAGCTATTACAAAAGAGAAATATGAAGAAATGAAAGAAAGACTTGGTGAAATTGATTTCTCAAAGATCGTAACTTATGAAAGAGAAGATGAAACAGAAGTAAAGAAAGAACTCGCTTGCGTAGGAGGACTTTGCGAAATATAAAAATAAAATGCTATACACTAGAAAAGGAGACAATGGAACAACAAAAACTTTTGGATGCGATCAACGTATATCAAAAAGTAGTGCGATAGCCGAAGCTCTCGGTTCTATGGATGAAATAAATTCTTTTCTGGGTTTGGTAAAAGTAAAAGCCGCCATTTTAAAGGTGGCTTTTACTTTGCCTGCCTACGCAGGCAGGCCGGATCAAGAAATAAAACTAGCAGAGACTGTCGACAGAATTCAACAAGACCTTTTTATAATTCAGGCAGAACTCGCAGGTGCAGATAAAACAATTGTAGAAGAAAAAGTAAAATGGCTCGAAGAAATAATCGACGGCATTGAAAAAATGCTTCCACCGATTAAAACTTTTTTTGTGTCTGGTGGTACCGAACTCGCATCTCTTTGCGACATCGCTCGCACTATCGCTCGCCGTGCAGAACGCCGAGTAGTCGGCGTCGCAGAAGAGCAGAAATCTTTTGCAGAGATTTCTGCTCCTGAATCTGCACCCATAAAAACTCTAAGCGCCCAAACCCTCGCATACCTAAACCGTTTAAGTAGTGTCCTCTACGCCTTCGCCCGCGCCTCAAACCACGTCGCTGGTATTACCGAAGAAGCTCCGAGGTACTAATAAAACAGTTATGTAAGGGGAGTCCTTACACAACTGGAAAATAAAGAAAGAACACCGCCAAAAAAAGGGGAATAAAAATAGCATAATCAAAAATATTTTTGATTATGCTATTTAAGTTCTTGTTTAATAACTTCTTGCATAAAGATATACAACTTTACCACAGTATGGGCAAATATTGTTTTCTTCTAATTTTCCATTCATGTTCATAACATTACATTCTGGACAATTCCATGTATTGAAACCTCTCATTGTTATTTTGTTTGCATTTTTAACCTCAGATACTTTGAGGTTTTTGTGTGAATTGCGGTATTTGTCGCAATCCTTTGTTTTCTCGTTTGTTTGTAGGCATTTAAACCAACCACGATTTAAAGGTTTAAATTTTAATAGCACCCTTATTGTTGTATTCATTTTTTATAGTTTTTAAAATTCAGTTGTCTTTTCTTAAAAGTATCATTCTGAACTAAACATGTCAAATGATATAAATTTGCATAAAATGATGTGGGTAGTATACTGGTAATGTGCTTAACAAATTAATAGTTTTGTAATTGGGGAAGTGAGGTGAGAATCCTCCACAGTGCCGCTACGGTAATCTAAATTTAATTTAGAAAGTCCGAATGCCAATTATGAATTTTGATACCCGAGCAGGAATTCCATATTTCATTTTTGAAACATGGTACGGTAACTCCTCTCTGTGGGAGTTTTTTTAATGAAAAATTTAAATAAAAAATATATAATCATTCTTTTAATTATTGCTTTATTGGCCTTAAGATTTTTTATTGTTTATTTTAAACACCAAGACAAAATTACTGAAGTACAAAATATTGAAATTCCAAAAGTTATAGAGAAATCTACTCCAGAAATTCTAAAACAAATTCCTGTTACAAAAAATATTCCCAAAAATGAAACAATACCTTTAAATACAAATATTGTAACTATAAAGGTAGGGGATACAAATATAAATTTACCAATACAAAGTAATGCTAGTCTTTATGATGTTTTACTTGCAGGGCAAAAATCAGGACAGATAAATTTTACAGGAAAGAATTATTCAGGAATGGGATTTTTTATTAGTAGTATTGGGAATTTGAAAGAAGGATATGGGAAGTATTTAATTTATTATGTTAATGGCACAGAAGCGTCTGTCGGGATTTCTTCTTATGTACCAAAAGTAGGAGATATTATCGAGTGGAAACTTAGTACATCATTATAATTTATGAAAACAAAATTTTTAATATTTATTTTTGCAATAGTTTTATTTACGCCAGTATTTTTTGCTCGAGCAGATGTTTTACCTTTACCAGATGCATCTACTACTCCAGATATTATTCCACCACCAGATGCTTCTTCTACACCTATTCTCACTGAAAATATTTTAATACGTAACGGAGATACTGTTATTTTTCAAGGGTCAGTAGATTTACCAACAGCAGGGAATATCGACATTATGGATAATGCTAGTACTACGCACTCAGTAAATACTGACAGTGTTCTCGGTGTTTTATATTCTTTAGATCAAAATAATGATTCTTTTTCAATTTCAAATCTACAATATTATGATTCTTTTGGAGCATTTTATTTAAAATGCATTACGAGCGTTAGTGAATCTTGTGATAATTGGCAATACGTCGTCGGAGGTACAACACCTTGGCAAAGTATCGATCAAACTATTTTGACTGGTGGAGAAAGTATCGGTATTTATTTTGGTACACCGTATAAAGTAGTTTTAAATAGTAATAACATTCATACGACCGATACTTTAAATGTTACCGCTGAAAAATATGATTATGAAAATAATGTTTGGAATCCGAGAACTGGTGTAACTGTTGGTCTAACTCAACCTGATCCAAACAACCCTTGGAGTCCGATAGAAGTGCAAACTATTCCTGTTGATGCTAGTGGTGTCGCAACTTTTACAAATATTGGAGCTGGGAATTATAATGTCGGAATTCAAGAAGATTATTATTTTCCGACAGAATCTTTGACTGTATCTGCTCCTTTTGTTGATTGTGGTTGTGGTGGAGGAAATCCCGCTCCTGTTTTTAGCATTCCAAATGCAATTTCATATTTAGAAAGTGTTCAAAGTTCTGACGGATCTTTTGGAGACAGTGATATGTATACAGATTGGGCTAGTATTGCATTATCAGCAAATGGAATTTCAAATAATATTAAAAATAAAATTTTAAGTTATATGTCAGCAGATAATTCTGTATCTGATAATCTTACAGACAATGAACGTCGTGCAATGGCGCTTCTTGCTTTAAATAAAAATCCATATGATTTTGGCAATGTAGATTATATTACTCCAATTATAAATTCTTTTGATGGAACACAATTCGGTGATACTAATTTAATCAATGATGATATTTTTGCACTTATTCCGCTTGCAAATACTGGCTATGATAATAGTGACGATATTATCAAAAAAGATATAGCTTATGTAATTTCAAAACAAAAAATAAATGGTTCATGGGAAGAAAGTGTTGATATGACTTCTGCTAGTATTCTAGCCCTTGAAAATTATTCTAGTGTGTCTGGTGTAAATTCTGCAATCTCTCTAGCAGAAAATTATTTAGAGAGTTCTCAGAAAAATGATGGTGGATGGGGAAATGTTTCAGCGACGAGCTGGGTATTACAAGCTGAATCAATTTTAGGTACTAATTGGAGTAATAATGGAAAAACAGGAATTGATTATTTAGCAGATAATCAAGATACTGATGGTGGTGCGATAAAAAATACAGAAATTTTACAAAATAGAATCTGGGCGACGAGTTATGCAATTCCAGGAGCACTAAACGAAACTTGGAATCAGATTTTTCATTCATTTCCAAAACCTACTAATCCTACAAATTTAACACAAACTTGTGAGACAGATCCTTCTTTGTGTACACCACCGATACAACCGACTTGTGAAACAAATATAACTCTTTGTCCTCCAAAATCAGTTCTTGCAGAAGAAAAACTAACTATAGTTCCAGTAGAAAATATTACACCTAAAGTAGTGTCTGTTAAAAAGGTTGAAAAAAAAATTGAACCAAAAATTCTTACCAAAGAAATATCAAAAATAGAACCTATAAATATCACTGCTACAGCAGGGAATAGTGATAGTAAAATATCCATGATTGTGTCTATTTTTTCTCTATTGGGCTTAATAGGACTAATGATATTTCGTTTTGTTATTTAGGCTAAACTAAATGCTATAATTAAAAATATGAATTGGCATAAACATATTTTTAGAAAGAGTAAAGAAGCAGATCATACAGATTTATCAAAAAATGAACTTTTTGATAAATTGCGTATTTTTGCAAAAAATGAACCAGAATATTCTTTAAAAGAATTATCTTCTAGTAACATAGGTTTAAATGATCATGAGGCAAAAAATAGAATAAAGAAATACGGTTTAAATGACTTAGCAAATGATAAAAAAGAAGGTCCTTTGTTAAAACTCTTTAATATTATTAAAAGCCCGATTAATTTATTGTTAATTGCTCTTTCTGTTATTTCTTTATTTGTCGGTGATATAAAGTCTTTTGTAGTTATTATTTTAATGGTTACTTTGAGTGCGTCTTTGAGTTTCTATCAAGAAACAAAATCTGCTATCGCTGTAGATAAACTAAAATCAATTATTCATACAAAAAGTACTGTAATTAGAAATAATAAAAAAATAGAAATTCTTTCAAAATATGTCGTACCAGGTGACATTGTATGTCTTTATTCCGGGACAATTATACCAGGAGATATAAGGCTTATAACTTCTAAAGATTTATTTATAAACCAAGCCATGCTGACAGGTGAATCTTTACCTGCAGAAAAACACGTCACTGATTCTAGTTTGAGCGAAAAAAATATTATTGAATTTTGTAACTTATGTTTTCTCGGTACTAGTGTCGAGAGTGGAGTAGCAACAGCAGTAGTATTGAGTACTGGTAGAAATACATATATCGGTAGTATTGCTTCTGATATTAATTCAGGAAATCATGTTTCAGATTTTACGAAAGAATTAAAGGGTTTTGTTTTTTTAACTTTGAAATTTATGGTTTTTATGGTGCCGGCCGTTTTTCTTTTAAATGGAATTTTTAAAGGAAATTGGTTTGAAGCATTTTTATTTGCATTAGCTGTGGCTGTCGGTATGGCACCGGAAATGATTTCTACAATCGTTGCTATGAATCTATATAAAGGTGCTCTTGCAATGGCAAAGAAAAAAGTTATAGTAAAACATTTAGATGCTATTGAAAATCTGGGAGTTATGGACGTGCTTTGTACTGACAAGACAGGCACTCTCACTGAAGGACGAGTGGTCTTAGAAAAGTATTTAGATATTTACGGAAAAGAAAATAATGATATTTTGCATTATGGATTTCTGAATAGTTTTTTTCAGACAGGTGTGTCATCTATTATAGATGAAGCTGTTTTAAAACATGAAGAAGTAAAACAAAAATCGGAAATAGAAAATTATAAAAAAATTGATGAAATACCTTTTGATTTTAGTCGACGTCGACTATCTGTGATCGTGTCTGATACTAGAACAAATAAACAAATATTGGTTTGTAAGGGTGCAGTAGAAGAAATTGTTAGTAAAAGTGTGAATGTTTTGGTTGATGGAAAAGTTCAAACATTATCTGGTATTACAGACAGTGTAAAATTTGAAATGGAAGAAGAACTTAATAAACAAGGTTTTCGTGTTGTGGCTGTCGGTTATAAAGAAGTTGATAGTGATAAAAAAGTTTTCTCTGTTGATGATGAGAGTGATTTAATCCTCGTAGGATTTTTAGCTTTTTTTGATCCACCAAAAGCTAGTGTAAAACAAACAATACAAGATTTGAAAGAACTCGGTGTAGATATAAAAATCTTAACAGGGGACAACGATATAGTAACGAGAAAAATTTGTATAGATGTAGGAATGCAAGTCGATAAAATACTTTTAGGTAAAGACATCGAAAAATTTACAGAAGAAGAATTAGACAAAGAAATACAAGGTGTGTCTGTTTTTGCAAAACTTTCTCCATATGACAAGGAAAGAATAATAAAGAATTTGAGGAATAAAGGCCACGTCGTTGGATTCCTAGGTGATGGGATAAATGATTCGCTTTCTTTGATTGCGGCAGACATAGGAATTTCTGTTGATACTGCAGCTGATATTGCAAAAGAATCTTCAGATATTATTTTGCTCGAAAAGAACTTAAATGTTTTGAAAGACGGAATAAAAGAGGGAAGAAGGATTTTTGAAAATATTATTAAATATATAAAAATGGCTGCGAGTTCAAATTTCGGGAATATGTTTAGTGTTGTTGGAGCTAGTATTTTTCTACCATTTTTGCCGATGTTACCAATACAAATATTGGCCAACAATATGCTTTATGATTTTTCTCAGACGACGATACCGACAGATAATGTAGACGAAGACAGACTACTTCAACCAAAGAAATGGGATTTTAAAAATATAAAAAGATTTATTATTTTCTTTGGCCCGATAAGTTCTTTGTTTGATTATGCTACATTTTTTGTTTTGCTTTATGTTTTCCATGCTTGGAACAATCCTGCTCTTTTCCATACCGGATGGTTTGTCGAGTCACTATTAACTCAGACTTTAATCGTACATATTATTCGTACTAGTAAAATTCCATTCTTACAAAGTCGCGCCAGTACACCTTTGATAATTTCTACTTTCTCTGTGATTGTCTTTGGAATATGGCTCGTAGCTTCACCTTTTGCTAGTGCCTTTCAGTTTATGGCCTTGCCGTTACTCTATTATGGTTTTTTATTTGTAGGAGTAATTTTATATTTTATTTTGACTCAACTTATGAAAATGTATTTTATAAAAAAATACAACTGGATTTAATTTTATTAAAAACTTTAATTTTTCTATTAAATATGTTATAAAGATATTACCGCTTTAATAGCGGTTTTATTCTGAATAATGAATAAAAACATGGTGCCCATGGTGTAATGGTTAACACTAGAGTTTGTGGAACTCTCAATTCGGGTTCAACTCCCGATGGGCACCCAATGACTGCAATTTTATTATCAATAGCAACATTTATATCTACTTCTCTCGGAGGTTTGTTTTCTATTAAATATAAAGATAGATTACATTTGATAATGGGCTTCACTGCTGGGGTTTTGCTTGGTGTTGTTTCTTTTGATATTTTTCCAGAGATTATAGAACAAATTAAAATACATAATTTTGATTCTGTTTATCCGATGATTGCACTTGTCGCTGGTTTTTTACTTTTTCATATTTTAGAAAAATCTATGATGATTCATCATTCACACGAAGATGAATATGCTGACCATAAACATCCACACGTAGGAAAATTTTCTGCATTAGCCTTAGCAGGGCATAGTTTTATGGATGGGGTAGGTATAGGTCTCGGTTTTCAAGTTAATACTGCTGTCGGTATTGCTGTCGCATTGGCTGTTATAGCTCATGATTTTACTGACGGAATGAACACTGTAACTCTCATGCTGACAAGTAAAAATACTGTTAAAAATGCAAAATGGTTTTTATTGCTCGATGCTGTTACTCCTACCCTCGGAGTCCTTTCGACTTTTCTATTTAAAGTATCAGATAATTTTCTAGTTTTATATCTCGGTTTCTTTGCTGGATTTTTGCTCTATATAGGTGCGAGTGATATTTTACCTGAAGCGCATAGTAAACATAGCTCTATGAAGACCGTAGCCCTCACTATTTTCGGAGCACTTTTAGTCTTTATTTTAACTCGCTTTATATAGTCTTCTCTATAAAAGCCTTATTTTATAAGGTTTTTATCTATTGACTTTTACATATAAATATGATATACTTGTATTATAGAAGGTTATTTGAAAAAAAGTTTTTAGGAGTTGCCAGATATTCTAATTATTTATTGGAATTTGTGATAACTCTTAAAAACAAAACAAATGAAAAAAATCAGTTTACTTTTAGTCGTATTCGCTGTAATAAGCTGGAGTACAAAAATGAATGCACAAACTTCCTGGCATTTTACAGGATTTTCAATTAACACTGATACAACTTTTGTGAACAGTGGTGGATGGTTTATGGATGCAGATTCTCTAAAATTTATTGATCACTCGTATTGTACGAATGGCCAGATAGTTTTATGGAGATGGAAGTTTCAGGGTGCTGATAATAATGACACCTTAGCTCAATACACCTCGTATGTTCATGACATAACTAGGAAATGGAGTAATCCAGGATATTATAGAGTTGAGTTAGGAACACTCGATAGTTTCGGACAATGGAATATCCTAAACGTAGGTGTTCATATTGCTTTTTCAATTGCTACTGGTATCAGTGAAAATTCTGAAGTTGCATTTTCACTTTATCCAAATCCTGCAAATGAAAATATTACAATTGATTTACCTTTAAATGGTAGAGAAAGTAATGTTGAAATTATAGACGTCACAGGTAGGCTAATTCTTTCATTAAAAGTTTCCGGTAAACAAAATATAGATGTGTCGTCTTTTAAAGACGGTGTCTATTTTTTGAAAAATGGAAATACAACAAAGAAATTTATTGTTGCTCATTAAATAGAGTAATACTAAATAAAAGTCCTTGCAGAAATGTAAGGGCTTTTTTTATTGGTAAATTTTATGCGATAATAGAGGGATGAGAAAAGAGATAGAGAAAAATATAAAACAATATTGGAAAAGCTTGGGTCCAGGACTCACGACAGGGGCCGCTGATGATGATCCATCTGGTATTGCGACTTATTCTCAAACAGGTGCGAAATACGGTTTCGGCTTTACTTGGCTTGCTCTTTTTACTATTCCATTGATGTCTGTAGTACAAGAAATGTGTGCACGTATCGGTATGGTCACAGGTCAGGGTCTCGCTGCTAATATAAAAAAACATTATTCAAAAAAAGTTTTGTATTTTTGTACCGCACTTTTGCTTTTTGCTAATACTTTTAACATCGGGGCTGATCTAGGTGCTATGTCTCAGGGGACACAGCTGATTTTTCCTCATTTAAATTTTGCATTACTTGTTGTATTGTTCGCAATTTTATCTTTAGTTTTTCAGATTTTTATTCCATATAAAACTTATGCGAAATATTTAAAGTATTTAACATTTGTTTTATTGGCTTATATTTTTTCTGCTTTGATGGTAGATATGGATTGGTATGAAGTTTTACGTCACACTTTTGTACCTAGTATGTCTTTTTCAAAAGACAGTATCATTTTACTTTCTGCTATTTTAGGAACAACTATTTCTCCTTATTTGTTTTTCTGGCAAACTTCTCAAGAAGTAGAAGAGCATATTCTCTCTGGAGAGGTAGACGAATTACAAAAAGATGAAAATGAAATAAATTCTGATATTAAAAAAATGCGCATCGATGTTTGGAGTGGAATGTTTTTTTCAAACCTCGTTATGTTTTTCATAATCATTGCTTGTGCCTCGACTTTATTCAAAGAAGGAATTACAAATATCGGTACAGCAGCTGATGCAGCGAAAGCCCTTGAACCTTTTGCAGGACATTTTGCTTCGTTGCTTTTTGCTATTGGAATTATCGGTACTGGATTTTTAGCTATCCCTGTTCTGGCTGGTGCGAATTCATATGCAGTATCTGAATGTTTTAATTGGAAAGAGGGACTTTATAGAAAATGGAATGAAGCAATAGCTTTTTATGGAGTTATTGTTGTAGCTGTTGGTTTAGGTATTCTTTTGAATTTTATTGGCCTTGATCCTATCAAAGCACTTATTTATTCAGCTGTTTTAAATGGCTTAGTTGCACCAGTAATTCTTTTCTTGATTGTACGACTTTCTTCTAACGAAGAAATAATGGGTAAATTTAAAAGTCGCCCTATTACAAAGATAGTAGGGTGGATAGCTGTTTCCTTGATGGCTATTGTTGGTGTGGCTACTATTATATCTCTCTGGCTTTGATTATTTTAAGTGTGCTATAATTAAGATATTACAAATTAGCGCTAAAGCCAGTCAGCTTTAGTTGAAAATTATTAAATAAATTAAATATAAAATATGAGTAAAAATATGAGTTTAGGTTTGTCAGTTTTAGTTATGGCTATCGTAGTAGCCGGTGCAATCTTTTTTACAATTAATCACAAAGAAAATAAAATGCCAGCAGACAATCAAAATAATAATATAGTTTCAAATAATCAAAACACAGCTTCTCAAGACGGAAGACTTACACAAGCAGGAGATACAGTCGCTATGAATTACACAGGTTCACTTGAAAATGGAACTGTTTTTGATTCAAATGTTGATCCAAAATTCCAACACGTAGAACCATTTGTATTTACTCTAGGTGCTGGTCAAGTTATCAAAGGTTGGGATAATGGTCTTGTAGGAATGAAAGTTGGTGAAAAGAGACATTTAGTTATCAAACCTGAAGATGCTTATGGTAAGACAGGAGCAGGAAAAATAATTCCACCAAATTCAACTCTAATCTTTGACGTAGAACTCTTAGCTATTAAATAGTAATCCCGTTTACGGGGAATAAAAAATGGAAACACTTTGGACAAATAAAAAGTTTATTAAGGTATCTGTAATCTTTGTTGTTTTGTTGTGCATATTTACCTTTATGGGTATATGTAAAGAAAATCATAATTCTTTTAAAGATATAAATAATCAAAATACTATCGTGTTCAATGGTCATGGAGAAGTTAAAGCAGTTCCTGATATTGCAAATGTATATTTTACAATTCACAAAGAAGCAAAAACTGTAAAAGAAGCTCAAGCAGGAGTCGCTAGTATTGAAAAAGCATCACTCGACTTTTTGAAGACAAAAAATATCTTGGATAAAGACATAAAGACCACAAATTCTTCATTTAATCCAAAATACGAAAACCAAGCATTGGTTCCTTGTACTCAATTTGGTTGTCCTCCTAGTAATAATGTTATTGTTGGTTACGAATCAAGTGAAAATATTACTGTAAAAGTTCGTAATACAGACGATGCTGGAGCTATTATGCAAGGATTGGGAACATTAGGAGTAGAACAGCTTTCAGGCCCTGATTTTGCTATCGATGATACTGACGCACTACAAATACAAGCTCGTGAAAAGGCTATCTTAGATGCAAAGACAAAAGCAGCACTTTTAGCAAAAGATCTGGGTATACGTTTGGGTAAAATTACTTCCTTTTCAGAAGGAACAAATTATCCTGTACCTATGATGTATGCGAAGGCTGATATGGCTGTAGCAGGAGTGTCTTCTGCACCAGCCATAATACCAAAAGGTGAGAACACAATCACCTCAGATGTGACTATTACCTATGAAATAAGATAATTTGACTATTTTATAGAAAAAGAGTATATTTAAAAGAGCCCTTCGCGGGGCTTTTTTAAGAGGATTTCTAATATTTTAAAATTATATGATGTCAAAAATTAAAGAATATTTCGCAGATACAAAAACAGAATTGAAACATGTAAATTGGCCTACAAAAATGCAAACTATTTACTATACATTGATAGTAGTAGTTCTTTCTGTTGGTTTGGCTTATATATTAGGATTGTTTGATTTTTTGTTTTCTAAAGGTCTAGAAAAAGTAATTGCTATATAATAATTAATTTAAATAATTTATGTCTAAACAAGAAACACAAGGAGAGAGAAATTGGTATGCTATCCATACTTATGCTGGATATGAAAATGCAGTTTTGCGTAACCTAAAACAACGTATCGAATCTCTAGGTATGCAAGAAAAGATTTTCAATGTCATTGTGCCTGTTGAGAAAAAAATAAAAATTAAAGCAGGGAAGAGAGTAGAATTAGAAGAAAAAATCTACCCTGGATACGTATTAGTAGATATGATTGTTACAGATGATTCATGGTACGTAGTTCGTAATACTCCTCGTGTTACAGGTTTCGTCGGAGCAGGAGTTAATCCAGTTCCATTGAAAAAAGACGAAGTTGATTACTTGTTCAAGAAAATGGATGCGGGTACTACAAAACATAACATTGACCTTGCGATAGATGAGACAGTTATGATAGTAGACGGACCATTCAAGGAATTAGAAGGTAAAGTAAATGCAATTGATCAAGAAAGAGGTAAAGTAAAAGTCTTAGTTTCAATGTTCGGTCGTGAAACTCCAGTCGAATTAGACTTCTTGCAAGTAAAAAAGATTTAATATAGTATAAAAATATATGGCAAAGAAAATAACAAAGAAAATTAAATTACAAATCATGGGTGGAAGAGCAACTCCTGCTCCTCCTCTTGGTCCCGCCCTCGGACAAGCTGGTATAAACATTAGTGATTTCGTTACTAAGTTTAATGCCGCAACATCATCTATGATGGGTGAAAAGGTAGGATGTATCGTATCTGTTTACGAAGATCGTACATATGATTTCGTTATCAAAACTCCTCCTGCTACAGACCTTATCTTAAAGGCTGCTGGTGTAGAAAAAGGTTCAGGAAAGCCTAATACATCTAAAGTTGGAAAGATTACTCGTGCTCAAGCTTTAGAAATCGGAAAGAAAAAAGCTGTTGATCTAAATGCTAAGGACGATGAAGGATTGATAGCTATTATTGCTGGTTCTGCTCGCAGTGCTGGTATTGAAGTAAAAGGTTAATATTTAAAAACAAAAATCCGCCTTGTGCGGATTTTTGTTTTGTGTTAATTTGAAAGTAAATCAATCTTTTAAAATAATACAAAATGCAAGAATTAAGAAAAATTGGATTTGATGCAGACGACACGATAATCCTTACATTAAAACTGTTGAATGAATTTTATAATTCTAAATACAATAAAAAAATTAGAATTAAAGACTATGAAATATATGATTTTTCTAAAGTATGGGGAGTAAGTCGTGGAAGGGTTGTAGAAATTGTTAATTTGTTTTACAAAAGTGAATTATATAAACAAGTAAAAATCGCTGATGGTGCCTATGAAGCTGTTGATTATTTATTTAAAGAATATGATCTTCCTATAATTACTTCACGAAGCGAAGATGCCGAAGAACACCTTAGGTTTACATTATTAAAATTATTTCATCCTGATCACTTTTCATCTGTTCATTCTGTTGGTTGGGGAATACATTCAAATATGGAAAAATGGGAAAAATGTAAACAATTAGAAATTTCTATTTTGATCGATGATTATCATTCACATTTGATTTCTGCAGCAAAACAAGGAATATATGGAATATTAATTCCAGCACCTTGGAATAAAAATATTACAGATCTGCCAAAAGAGATTTTTCGTGTTAGAAATTTAAGTGAAGCTGTGGACGTTGTTGAAAAGAATAAAAAAATAATATGGACACAGTAATAAAGAGCCCTAGCATTGGGGCTCTTTTCTTTTATATTTATTATTGTATACTTTGCATATGTCAGACACAGATAAACTATCGCATAAAAGACCATCTTGGGACGAATACTTTTTAGAAATAATGGACACAGTAGCCAAGAGAGCTAGCTGTGATAGGGGACGCTCTGGTTGTGTAATTGTCAAAGATAATAGAATCCTCGCTACTGGTTATGTCGGTGCTCCGGCTGGAGTAAAAAGCTGTGATGATGCAGGGCATGAAATGCATACAGTGATACATGCTGATGGTACACAATCACAGCATTGTATTCGTACAGCTCATGCTGAACAGAATGCTATCGTGCATGCTGCTCGTACTGGTGTAGCACTTTTAGGTGGAACATTGTACTGCAATATGACTCCTTGTTATGCTTGTGCGAAAATGATTATTAATTCTGGAATTGTCAGAGTCGTTGCAAAGAAAGATTATCATGCAGGAGAAAGATCAAAAGAAATTTTCAAAGAAGCTGGAGTTAAATATGAACTTATAAATAACGAAGTCGAAACATATACTAATCAATAAATAAATTTTATGTCTGTTGATCTAAAAGAATTACAAAAAGAGGTGATGAGGAACAAGATTGAAAAAGGTTTCAACACTACTGATGTAGCATTGGAATTTTGTCGAGCTCACGAAGAACTCTCAGAAGCTTTTTCAAAGTTTAATAAAAATCAAGACGGCGTAGCAGAAGAATTCGCTGATGTTGCTGTATTTCTCCTCGGTATGTGTGAGATACTTGGTTTTGATTTGGAAAAAGAATTGGTTCGTAAAATTGAAATAAATAAAAATCGTAAATATAAAAAAGCTAAATCTCCAGACGGTAAAGATATTTTCATAAGAGAGAAAACAGACATAGATCCATAAATAATAAAAGGCCCCTTGTGGGGCCTTTTTAGATTAAAATTTTTCGTATTCTACAAATGAATACGGTTTCTCATTCCTTTCGTCAGCATCGTATCGTTCACGATTTGTTTCTCCAAAAACTATTGGAATAATTTCCGGGAAAAATGCATCAGCATCTTTGTCTATTGCTTCTACATGAGTGATATATAGCTTGTCAGCAATTTTCATCGCTTCTCTGTATATTTGTTCACCACCAGTAATAAAAGCTTCTGTTGCTGTTTCATCTTGTCTAACTAGAGCGAGAGCTTCTTCGAGTGAATGAACCACTTCGATGTCTGGAGCTGTATAGTCTGCATTACGAGTAATTACGATATTTCGTCTTTTTGGTAATGCTTTACCTAAAGATTCAAAAGTCTTGCGACCCATGATTATTGGATGCCCTGAAGTAGTTTCTTGGAAATGTTTCAGGTCGGTCTTTAAACGCCATAGCAATTTATTATTTTTGCCGAGTTCGTTATTTTCACCTATAACTGCAATGATAGATATTTTCATAATTTATACGGCTATTGGTGCTTTAATCATCGGATGAGGGTCATATCCAATAAGCTCAAAATCTTCAAAGACAAAATCTTCTATATTTTTTACTTCAGGATTTATTTTCATTGTCGGCATACTACGAATATCATTTTTACGTGAAATCTGAAGGTTCGCTTGTTCAAGGTGGTTTAAATATAAGTGTGTATCTCCACCAGTCCAAATAAATTCTCCGAGTTCAAGTCCAGTGACTTGTGCCATCATCATAGTAAGCAATGCATACGAAGCAATGTTGTAGGGTACACCTAAAAAGGTGTCACAACTTCTTTGATATAACAGACAAGATAATTTATTGTCAGCTACATAAAACTGGAATATACAATGACATGGTGGAAGACCACTTACAGCCATTGCATCTAAGTCAGCAACATTCCATGCAGATACTATCATTCTTCGAGAATCAGGTTGTTTTTTTAATTGTTCAATGACAATTTTGATTTGATCGATATGTCCACCATTTGGTGTTGGCCAGTTCCTCCATTGGTAACCATAGATTGGTCCAAGGTCTCCATTTTCTTTTGCAAAAACTGGATCAGTTTTTATTTTTTCTACATATTCTTTCAATCCAGTTTTCCATTCATCACTTTCTGTCTTTGGTACAGGGATACCATTTTTCTTCAAATATGCTTTGTATGGCCATTCGTCCCAAATACCTACACCGTTATCAGCTAGATATTTTAAGTTTGTATCACCACGTAAGAACCAAATCAATTCATGAATGATTCCTTTCATGTGTACTTTTTTTGTTGTTAGGAGAGGGAAGCCATTTGCTAGATCGAATCGCATTTGATATCCGAAGACACTTTTTGTGCCTGTTCCTGTACGATCAGTTTTTGTCGCACCACTTTGTAAGATATGTTCCAATAATTTTAAATACTGGTTATCTACATGATTGTTGTTTTCCATATTTTCCATTGTACTATATTTATTATGTTAAGGTAATTATTTACTTTGAGTTTAGCATAATATAAATCTTTGTATATTTGACAAAATAAGCACAAAATGCTATTCTTTAATTATCAATCTCACTCTTAATTAACGAGACTGAAACCTGTGGAAATCAATTATGACTTTTGTGTCGTGCGATTGGTTACCATGACACAAAAATTATATGATAAAAACACGCAGTTTCGCGCGTCCGGCTTCGGCTCGACCGCATGCTCCTTCTGCTCGCCCTGCGAGAAGTGGAGCAGGTCACTCACATAGTGCACCACGTCACGCTAGTAGCGGGGCAGTTTCTCATCGTCCAGCAGCTAAACCAGCTTTTGGAACTCCTGTCCGCCACGTTACACATAGTGTTAGTAGCGGAAGACCTCATTCTGCTCCATCTGGAGGCAGAGCTTTTGGCAGTAACAGACCTAGTTTTAAAGGACGAGGTAATTTCGGACCAAAGAGAGGTGCTGGAGGAAAAAGATTTGGTGGAGAGAGAATAGATTATTCTCGCTTTATTAAAAAAGCAGTAAAAGTAGAAGAGAAGCCATATGTTTCAAAACATACTTTTTCTGATTTTCCTTTTGATGCAGTTATTCAGAGAAATATCGCAAAGAAGGGTTACATTCATCCTCGCCCTATTCAAGACCAATCAATTCCTTCAGTTATTGCAGGTAAAGACGTTTTCGGTATGGCAAATACAGGACAAGGAAAAACTGCAGCATTCTTACTTCCACTTATAAATAAAGTAATGAAAAACAAAGAAGAGAAAGTTCTGGTACTTGCTCCTACTCGTGAACTCGCAATGCAAATCGAAGAAGACCTTCGCTCTATGGCATCTGGTTCAAAACTTTTTGGAGTTTGTGTTGTTGGTGGTATGCCAATCGACAAACAAATTCGTGAAATAAAACACGGAGTATCTTTCGTTATCGGAACTCCAGGACGTGTAACTGATCTTATAAAAAGAAAAGTTCTCGACCTCGCTCCATACAAATCTATCGTTCTCGATGAAGCTGACCGTATGTTAGATATGGGATTCCGCGACGATATGGTTTTCATTTTAGGAAAATGTGCAGAGCAAAGACAAACTCTTTTCTTCTCTGCTACTCTTTCTCCAGAAATTAAGAAACTTACAGAAAAATTCTTGAAAGATCCTATCTTTATATCTGTTATGACAGGGGAGACTTCAAAAAATATTGATCAAGATGTTGTTAAATTTACTTCAAAAGAAGATCGTTTTGATAAGCTTGTAGAAGTTTTGAAAAAAGATGGTTCTGATAAAGTTCTAATCTTCCGCGAAATGAAACATGCTTGTGATACTATTACAAAAGAACTTTCTGACGCTGGTTTCAAAGTTGGTTGTATTCACGGCGACAAACGTAGCCGTGATCGTATTCGTACTTTGGATTTATTCAAGACTGATAAAATAAATATCCTTGTTGCGACAGACGTCGCAGCCCGTGGACTCGATATTCCAGATGTAACTCACGTTATCAACTATGATATCCCACAAACTTACGACACCTACGTTCACCGTATCGGTCGTACAGGCCGTGCAGATAAAAAAGGAACTGCATTAACTTTTGTTCCTCAATAAAGAATTTTTAAAAACACCCTACTTTACAAAGTAGGGTGTTTTTGTTATAATATATTCAGAAATAATTCTTTAAATATAAATTAATTATGGTAGTAACAACTAAAAAAGTATCCACTGTTGTGGATGAATTCTATACAGAAATTGAAAACATGATGAAACGTACAAGTGAATTCTGTAAAGATGGTATCGGACATGTAACTGTCGATCAAGCTGTATTATTTAGTGAGAGATATGGTATATGTACTCATCCGCAGTATTACATACTTATTCTTGATTTGAGTTTTCATCTTGATAGAAAGTACCAACGCACTCATTATATTCTTAATGCAATTATTAATGATAAGGAGTTTCAAAAAGCGGGGATTTATTGGGCAAATGTATTGCGACATGTTGCGTACCGGTATCAAAAAGATTTAACTGATAATTTTTTTGAACTACATCCGGTAATAAAGAAATCTCTAGAAATGCGTTTGACTGAAAGTGAAAACAAAAAAAAGTTATTATTTTTATCTATTGGTTGGATGTTGTGGATACAGCATGCGATACCTTCTACTAAAAGGATTGGAGGAAGCACTGGTCACAAATATTATAGTTACTGGGATCAAGCAGAATACTTCATTACTTTTTTGCCGGTAATAAAGAGACATGTACAAATGTTTAAAGAAGCCTTGTTTGCTGATTTAGCAGAAGACACAATGGATTCTGAAGATTGGGAATATGCTGCAAAAAAAGCCTTCGCTGATTTGAGTGAATACAATGATTTAATGTTCGAACCACTAATTAAAGATATAAAAAAAAGAAAGTAATAAAAGCCCCAAATGGGGCTTTTTTGTTTTATAAAAATATAGGGTATACTTTAGTCATGAAAGATAAACAAATTGAGAAACTTATAAAATTAGAAGGTAAAAGACAAAAAAGTGTTATTAATTTAATCGCCTCAGAAAATTATGTTTCCAAAGATGTTTTGGAGGCTCTCGGTTCTGTACTTACAAATAAATATGCCGAAGGGTATCCAGGACGAAGATACTATGGAGGAAATGAAATTATAGATAAAGTAGAAACTCTCGCTATTACTCGCGCACTCAAACTTTTCAAATTAAAATCAGACGCATGGCATGTGAATGTTCAGCTTCTTTCTGGAAGTCCTGCGAACTTCGCATTGTACTCTGCTCTCGTACCGATCGGTGGAAAAATAATGGGAATGAAATTAACTTCTGGTGGACATCTCACACACGGACATCCACTTTCTATGACAGGTAAACTTTGGAAACCAATTCAATTCGAACTCGATCCAAAAACAGAAGTCATCGATTATGATGCAATTAAAAAATTAGCAATACAAGAAAAGCCAGATATTATCGTCGCTGGTTTTACCGCATATCCACGCGTTGTTGATTTTAAAAAGTTTCGAAATATTGCTGATAAATGCGGAGCATTATTACATATCGACATGTCACATTTTGCAGGACTCGTAGCAGGGGGAGCGTACCCATCTCCATTTCCATATGCAGACAGTGTTATGACTACTACTCACAAATCTCTCCGTGGTCCGAGACAAGCAATTCTTTTTGTAAAAAAAGATGAACGTAGTTTTGATAAAAAATTAGACAAGATGGTAATACCTGGACTCTTTGGTGGTCCACATGAAAATAATATTGCCGGAGTTGCGATCGCACTAAAAGAAGCCGACACTCCAGCTTTTAAAAAATACGCAAAACAAGTTGTAAAAAATGCACAAACACTAGCAAAAGAATTACAACGCCTAGGATGGAAAATAGTTTCTGGTGGTACTGATTCACACTTGATATTGATGGATACTTTTTCTTCAAATGGTGTGACAGGTAGTGATGCTAGTAAAAAGCTTGAAAAAGCAGGGATAATAGTAAATATGAATACTGTACCAGGAGACACACGTTCTGTTATGGATCCTTCTGGTATTCGACTCGGCACTTGTGCAGAAACGACGATTGGGAAAAAGGAAAAAGATATGATTAAAATAGCACAGAAGATGAATAAAGTTTTGAGAGGGAAATAATTTATGAAAATTCCAACAAAAAAATTAAATACTGGATTTGAAATGCCTGTATATGGGCTTGGTACTTGGCAAATGGGTGGAAGAGAAAATCATGATCTTGCAAATGATGATGACAAAGATATTCAAGGGATCAAAGATTCTATTGCTAATGGTATAACCCATATAGATACAGCAGAAAAGTATGCAGATGGATATACAGAAATTATAGTTGGTAAAGCAATAAAAGAATTTGATCGTTCTAAGATATTTTTAGTTTCAAAAGTAAGAAAAGAAAATTTAAAATATAATGATGTTATTAACGCTTGCAAGAAAAGTTTAGAAAGATTGCAAACTGATTATTTGGATCTTTATTTAATTCATTTTCGTAACCTTGGAATTTCTTTAAAAGAAACAATGCATGCTATGGATTCTTTAAAAGAAAGTGGTTTGATAAAAAATATTGGGGTTTGTAATTTTACCAAAGAAAGTTTAGCTGAAGCACAAAGTTATACAAAAAATAAAATTGTTTGTAATCAGGTTCATTACAATTTAATATTTCGAGAACCTGAAAGGAAAGGGCTTGTTGAATATTGTCAAAATAATGATGTATTTCTAAGTGCTTGGCGACCAATTCAGAAAGGAGACTTATTAGAAAATATTCCCCCGATTCTTTCTGATATGTGTGATAAGTATAAGAAAACTCCAGCACAGATTGCTATTAATTGGCTTATTTCTCAACCCTATGTAATCACAATATCAAAGACTAATAATCATGAACACCTTGAAGATAATTTAGGTACATTAGGTTGGGAAATGCAAAAAGAAGATATAGAAAAACTGAGAAATGAATTTCCAAATCAAAAAGATATTTCAGATGCTGTTCCATTGGGGTAAAAATATTTTATGACTAAAGATAGGAAAGAACAAAAAACTCATCTCGCTATCTGTACTGAACCATTTTTGTCACTGATGTTGAATGGTAAGAAAAAGGTTGAATCAAGATTTTCAAAAAATAAAATAGCACCGTATGAAAAAGTTTCAAAAGGCGATTCAGTTTTACTGAAACGTTCAGGTGGTGGAATAGAAGGTTTTTTCGTTGTACAGAAAGTTTTATTTACTGAAATTAAAAATAAAAAAGATTTAGATAGATTGAAAAAGGAGTACTCTAAGCTTATTTGCTCAGATATAGATTCAAAATTTTGGCAAAAGAGAATTATCGCAAAATATGCTACATTTATATGGATAGGGAAAGTTTCTATTAAAAAACAAATTATAAAAACAACAGGACGTAGTGGTTGGAGAATTTTAAAATAAATTTATGAAGATATTTATCTGCACAAGTAAACATTTATATAGTCAGATTCCTCCTATAAAAGAATCTCTTAAAAAAAGTGGTCACATCATAACTCTACCAAATAGTTATGATAACCCTTTGAAAGAGCAAGAAATGAAAAATGTAGGAATTGCAGAACATTCAAAATGGAAAGGAGAGATGCTTCGACTTCAAAAAGAAAAAGTTAATATGAATGATGCAATTTTAGTTTTAAATTTTGAAAAGAATGGACAGGCGAATTATATTGGAGGAGCTACATTTTTAGAAATTTACATGGCTTTTGAATTAGGTAAAAAGATATTTTTGTATAATCCAATTCCAGAAAGCTTTTTAAAAGATGAATTATTAGGAATGAATCCTCTTATTATTAATGGTGATTTAGGATTGATTGTTTGATGTTATTATGGTATTTTAATAAAAACAATCTTTAAAATAAATAGTTATGAAAAAAGGAATATTAGTTACAATAATGGGTATTAATAATGTGGGTAAGACGACTCAAATGAATCTTCTTGAAAAGATGTTTATTGAAAAAGGTTTGAAATTTCAACCTTTAAAATACCCAATCTATAAACTAGAACCAACCGGTCCAAGAATTTTTGCTTGTTTAAAAGAAGGAAATCCTGAAGGATTAACTCCAATAGTTTTACAAACTTTATGTGCTGAAAATAGAAAAGATTTTGAACAACAAATGCAGGAACTACTGTTAGAAAATGATGTTGTTGTCGCTGAAATGTATACTGGTACAGGTATTGCTTACGGTATGTGTGAAGGTGTGTCAAAAGAATATCTGCTTGAAGCAAATGAAGGAATTTTAGTGCCAGATGTTTCGATTTTACTTGATGGTAAACGTTTTTTAGAAAGTGTAGAAGCAGGACATCGTTTTGAAAATGATGATGTAAAGTCAGAATTTGCTCGTCAGGTACACTTAGAACTTGCGAAAGATTTGAATTGGAAAGTTATAGATGCAAACCAAACTATTGAAGAAGTTCACCAGCAAATATGGAATGAGATTTCTAAACACTTATTTCCTCATCCCAAAATATATTTTGCAGGATCAATACGCGGTGGAAGAGATGATAAAGATATTTATGCTGAAATTATTTCTTTACTAAAAAAATACGGTCCAGTACTAAGTGAACATATTGGTGATAAAAATCTTTCAAGTCAGGGTCAAACGTCAATGACGAATAAAGAGATTTATCAAAAAGATGTTAATTGGATTAATGAATCTGATATTATCATTGCTGAAGTTACTAATCCATCACTTGGTGTTGGATATGAATTAGGACTTGCTGAATCTCTTAAAAAGAAAATTATTGCCTTATACAGAGTAGTAGACGGTAAAAGACTTTCTGCAATGGTGGCAGGAAACAGTAATATTACTTGCATAGAATACACCGAAGTTTCTGAATTAGATAAAATATTTGAAGAAATGTTTAAATAATTTTTTGTTACGTAACAAAAAACCCGAGCTATCTCGGGTTTTTATTTTTCCTATAATTATGTACAATGAAAACATGCAGTTTAAGATTAAAAAATTGAAAGAAGGTGCGAAATTACCTAGTTATGCAAACCCGGGGGATGTTGGTATGGATTTGTATTCTATGGAAAATGTTACTTTGGCTCCTATGGAACATGCTATTTTAAATCATGGTTTTGCTTTAGAATTCCCTGAAGGATACGGAGGTTTTGTTATGGACAAGGGAAGTATTTCAAAAGCAGGGCTCAAAGTCATGGGTGGGGTATATGATGCAGGATATAGAGGCGAATACAATACACATCTGGTTAATTTGTCTGATAAATCATATACTATCGAAGTAGAAGATAAAGTTTCTCAACTAGTTATCACTCCTGTCGTGATAGGCGAGATAGAGGAGGTGAATGAACTTTCAGAGTCTGTTCGCGGAGAGGGTAGATATGGTTCAACTGGTAGAAAATAAGATCTCACCCCCAACCCCTCTCCTTATAAAGGAGAGGGGCGCCGGGATGGAATACACAATATAATGAAACAAAAAATAATAAATTTAATAAAAGATGCTTTGAATAAACTCGAAATAGGTGAGGTGAATTTTGTCGTGGAACATCCAGAAGATTTCAAGAATGGAGACTATTCTACGAACGTAGCGATGGTTTGTGCGAAGCAATTGAAAATGAATCCACGTGAACTTGCAGAAAAAATTTCTGCAGAAATTATGAAGCACCCCCTCCGGCTTTCAGTCACCTCCCCCTTAGCTAAGGGGGAGGGCTGGGGTGGGGGTGTTGAAAAAATAGAAGTCGCCGGCGCAGGGTTTATAAATTTCTATATTTCAAAAGAATATTTTCAAAAAGAATTAGCAAATATAATAACTTTAGCTGATAAATACGGATCCTCAGATTTAAATAAAGGAAAGAAAATTTTAGTTGAACATTCTAGTCCGAATTTATTTAAGCCATTTCACGTCGGGCATATGATGAATAATGCTATCGGTGAATCTATTACTCGACTCGCACATTTTTCTGGTGCGGAAGTAAAAGCTATTTCTTTCCCGTCTGATATTTCTCTCGGAGTAGCTAAAGCAATTTTTATAATTTTAGAAAAACAAATTGATGGTCAAGTTTTTAAACCAGTAGACATCGTTGTATTAGGTGATGCTTATGTAGAAGGAACGAAGAGATACGATGACGATGAATCTAAAAAGACTCTCCAGAATTCAGCGCTTTTGTCGCTTGTAAAGAATTCAATATGGAATATTTTAAAAATATTACAAAACGTCTCGGTTCAGAATTTGATGGATATATTTACGAGAGTGAGGCTGGTATCATAGGTAAAAAAATGGTTTTAGAAAATACTCCTGCTATTTTTACCGAGAGTGAAGGCGCCGTCGTTTATATTCCAGAAGAAACAAAAAAATACATAAATACTGCAGTGTTTATAAATAGCCAAGGCAACCCAACCTATGAAGCTAAAGATTTAGGTTTACTCGATTTGAAATTTGAAAAATATAATCCTGACCTTTCTATTTTTATTACAGACCATCAACAGATCTCTCATTTCGCTGTCGTTCTCGATGCCGTAGAAAAAATAAATAAAAGCTGGGTAGAGAGAAGTATTCACCGAACACATGGACGTATGACATTCAAGGGACAAAAGATGTCTTCACGTCTCGGGGGAGTTCCACTCGTTGCTGATATTTTAGAGACAGTCCTTGCTGAAGTTTTTGAACGCACAAAAAATAGAGATACTGTCGATACACGTGAGAATCCAGAAGCTATCGCCGTCGGCGCTCTCAAGTTCGCTATCCTCCGTGCTCAAGCAGGAAAAAATATCGACTTTGATCCAGAGACTTCACTTTCTTTCGAAGGGGATTCAGGTCCATATTTACAATACACTGGTGTCCGTGCAAATTCTGTTTTGGAAAAAGCTGGAAAAATTTCTGCAGAAATTTTTCCAGCAACAACTTTCTCAGACACACCAACCACTGATGTAGAAAAAATACTTGCTCGTTTCCCAGAAGTCGTTGAAAATTCTATCAATAACTGGGCTCCACATTATGTAACGACATATCTATGTGAATTGGCTCAATCATTCAATAGCTGGTATGCACATACTCAAATTATCGATGAAGCTAATCCAAATATGAATTACAATTTAGCTATCACTAAATCAGTTGCCCAAGTAATGCAAAACGGCTTGTACCTCCTCGGTATTACTCTCCCAGAACGTATGTAAAACTTGCTAGGCAAGACCTAGCAAGTAAATAGTTTTCCACAGAACATCTTGAAAAAATAGGGTAGTGTTTTATAATTTATATATGGGGTATGCAATAAAACGATTTCGTTTGTTGTTTATTTTTTTAACTATTTTTGTTTGCAGTTTTTATTTTTCACATCCAGTTTTTGCTTCTACAAATGTGACTGATGATATTAGTGAAAACATTACATGGAATATAGTAGGTAGCCCCTATGTCGTGCAGAACGACATTTTTATTTTTTCTGGAGCGACACTCACTATCGAGCCAGGGGTTATTGTAAAATTTGCGAATCACTCTTCATTGAATGTCGCTGGAAATATTATCGCGAATGGTACAGTTAATAATCAAATAATATTTACTTCTATTAACGACGATTCTGTCGGAGGTGATACTAATGAAGACTTAGACATGACTATTCCACAGGCTAGTGATTGGAGTGGTTTTTATTTTATTGATTCACAGAACTCTTCTTTTACTAATGTTGATTTCAGGTATGCAGCAAATATTTTCACGACTGATAATTCAGCTATTACTTTTCAGGATATAGATATGTTTATGAGTGATGCAGGAATTGTTGCTTTTGATAGTAGTCATATTACTGTCGACAATATGACAGCGCAAAATATCCGGACTGATGTACTAGTAGCAGGGGAGCAAAGTACTATTAATGCAAATCATGTAGAAATGCAAAATATTACTCAGTATACTGTTACAGCTTTGAATGGTAGTACTATTTCTCTAGATAATTCTAGTATTAAAGATATTTCACAATTGAATGCTATCTCTATTTTGAATGACAGTATTTTTACTGCAGATCATTTAGATGTAGAGAATTTTGAAGATTATAATTCTGATATGGTGGACGTTTTTAATCATAGTAATGTGTTGTTGGACCATTCAACTTTTAAAAATTGTCCTGGTGGAGCTTGTATCACTTTTTATGATGTTGGGAATTATATTAATACTCCTTCGAGTATCACTGTCTCGCATACATTATTTGACGGAGGTATGGGTTCTGCCTTTATGAGTTTCGGTACGAGTGCAATCGTTACGAACATTTCAAATAATACGATAAAGAATTTCGACTATTTAGGAATAGAGGATTACAATACGACGACGATACATGCGGAAAATAATTACTGGGGTGATGCGTCGGGTCCGTACAATGAGACTCAAAATCCAAATGGACTCGGCAGTGGCGTGACGGACAATGTCGATTTCATACCTTTCCTTACGACAGACCCGCTCATCGTCCGCACACCGGTTATACTCATCCCGGGGATTATGGGCTCGTATTTGGATAGGAATTTCGGTGATGATGGCGAAGTGTGGATCAATATCAATCACATGATCACTTCTATCTCGGATGATTTTTTAAATGATTTAGCACTCCGACCAGACGGCACCGAGGACCCAGCCAAGCCTATACAAGTGGGCGACATTATTCGCACGATTACGGCAAATGTTTTGGGCACGACACATGTGACGCATAGTTTCGATGGACTCATCGACGAGCTGGAAAGTGGTGGCTATACTGAAGGCACGGACCTTTTTGTGTTTCCATATGATTGGAGAAAAAATGACAAAGATGCAACGATTTTGCTCGACAGCAAAATCGTTGCCGTCCTCGCCCAGACCGGCGCCTCCAAAGTCGACATCGTCGCGCACAGCATGGGCGGACTCGTGGCCAAAGAATACATCGCCCAAAACGGTGCCGAGAAAATCGACAAGCTCATCTTCCTCGGCACGCCACACCTTGGCGCACCGAAAGCTTATAAAGTTTTAACTTACGGAGATGATATGGGAATAAATATTTTGTTTCATAGTATTCCTTTGTTAAACGCGAATAGAGTAAAATTTATTTCACAAAATATGCCAGGGGTTTTTGAGCTTTTACCGAGCCAGAAATATATTACAGACTTTGGACCCTATGTGACAAATGCAAAAATTAATCATGTACAAGATTTGGATTATACGAGTACGAAAGACTTTATGAATACACAAGGTCGCAATACTGCTATTTTTACACCAGCTGAGAGTGTGCATAATGATATAGATAATTTAAATTTGTTAGGAACAGATGTGTATAATTTTGCTGGTTGTGGCAAGACGAAAACAATAGGAAAAATACGAGTGGGGAAGAAGAGAGATTGGACACACCTCGGCCTCACTTGGAAAGACGATGTGAGTATTACTTATACAAATGGGGATGAGACAGTGCCACTATCTTCGGCTACTAGTGTCGATGCTTTCAATACATACTTTGTAAAAAATATTTCCCATATGGATCTGCCTTCTGCTGATGGGTTGAAGCAAGACGTCCTCGCTATTTTATCTGGCTCTGCATTACCTAGCTCACCAGTTATTTTGTCGGATGAAGCTGACTGTACGACTTCAGGGCACACTGTGTCTGTGCATAGTCCGGCAACTCTCGATATTTATGATAGCTTAGGGAATCACACAGGATTGAATGCTGATGGTGATATTGAATACGGTATCCCTGCAGTGAGTTACGATATTTTTGATGATGTGAAATATGCATTCCTACCAGATGGCCAAGATTATAAAATAGTGAATCATGCTACTGACACAGGAGGATATAGTTTAGCCATAGATGATGTAGCGAGTAATGACGAAGTCACAAATACTTTTTCTTGGAACCTCGTACCATTTCAGACTTTGAATACAAGTGCAGAGATAAATATCGGTCCTAGTTTTCCTGAAAATGAATATGTATTAAAAGCCGATGAAAATGGTGATGGAACTTTCGAGAAAAATTTCCCTGTGAATTTCGATGGTACGAGCCTAGCCGAAAAGGCAGAAGAAAAACCGCATCATTCTAGCGGTGGCAGTATTCTGGTAATTCTCGACAGGAAAGATGATAATAAAAAAGAAGAAACAGAAGTTAAAAATATTCCTGAATTAGAAATGTCGGACCTTGAGAATTTGGATATTAAAGGTCCAACCTTGAAGAGTTCTGTATTTAAAAGGTCGTTCCTTAAAGGTACCCAAGGTGCGACCTTAAAGCATTTGAGTCCTGATCCTGTATCTCAAACAGCTTCCGCTATAAATTCAGACTTCAATATCAAGAATATACTCACAATCCTTTCTGTTTGCATTTTAGCTTTTATTATAGGAAGAAAATTGTTAAAATAGATATAACTTGTCCCGTTAGAAAATCAGCGGGCATAAGTAAATCACTGAAGTTTTATTAATTAAATTTTCTAACGGGATGATTAATTGGATTCAAAAAACTTTTCATACAGATAAATGGTGGGGGAAGGCTATTTTTATGCTTTTAACTTACACTATTTATTGGTGTGTGTTTTATGGAAGTTTGTCTTTAATTTCTGAAGACGCATTTGTAGGCAATGATTATGCTGGTATTATTTTGATTTCCTACGTATTTATTTTTGTTCCAGTTGTTAGTTTTTTATTAATGAATTCTATAAAAAAATTTATAAATATTAGACACCCATATTTATTAAATATAGTATTTTTAATACTCTCTTTAGTTTTGTTTTTTTACATTGATTTAATAAAATCAATGCCTCACTGGCTTAGTTAAACAATGAAAAAGAATTTTAATATACAGGCGAAGGTGTGGCGATGGCCAGGGGATGGGGGCTGGCATTTTGTGAATCTCGATCAAAAAGTCTCTAAATAAATTCGAGATGTGTATACTCGTGGTTTTGTAAAAGTATCTGCCATTATCGGACGCACGTCTTGGGATGCGTCACTCTTGCCGAGTAAAAGGGACGCCAGCTATCTGCTCTGTGTCAAAAAACTCGTCCGCCAAAAAGAAGGAATTTTTGACGGCGATATGGTTAAAATTAAATTTAAGATAAAGTAGTTTTCCACACTTGCTTGTGAACGATTGTTCACTTATAATATGGTTGTGAGTGAAAGGTTTAAATTGTTAGGAAAATGATTTAAAATAAGGTAAAATTTAAAGGATATGAAATTAAAAGATACAGTTGATACAATTAAAATTTTTCCAAGTCATCCATTTCAAGACAAACTTTTTGAAGTTCTTGAAAGTGAAAGATTTAATTATGATATTGTTGCAGAAAAAATAAAAGAAACTTATTTATATACTCCACAACTAAAAGAAAATCGTTTTCAATTACAAAATAGAAGATATATAGGTTCAAAACATAAACTTATAGAATGGATCTTTTCTGTTATTAATAAAGAATGTAGAGGGACTTCTTTTGCTGATATTTTTGCTGGTACTGGAATTGTTTCTGCTATTGCAGCTAAGCATTTTGAAAAAATAACTATTAATGATTTTTTATACTCAAACTACGTAACTTATCAAGCCTTTTTTAGTAATAATGATTGGGATTCTAATAAGATAGAAGGACTGATTAATTATTACAATAATATTGATGTTTTAAATTTGAAAGAAAATTACTTTTCTAAAAATTTTGGTGGAAAGTATTTTAGTCAAAAATCAGCAAAAATAATAGGATTTATAAGAGATAATATTGAAGAAATTAAGAAAACTCTTACAGATAGAGAATATTATATTTTACTTTCATCCTTACTTTATTCAATAGATAAGATTGCTAATACAGTTGGGCACTATGATGCATACTTTAAAAAAGATTCGTTGGAAGATAGGTTTATTTTAAAATTAATAGACCCAATTAAGGTTGCTGATATTTCTATCTTTAAAGAAGATGCTAATATTCTAGTAAAGAAAATTAAAACAGATATTGCTTATATAGATCCACCATATAATTCTAGACAATATAGTAGATTTTATCATGTTTTAGAAACTTTGATTAAATGGGATAAACCACTTTTGCATGGTGTTGCATTAAAACCTGAACCAGAAAATATGAGTGATTACTGTCGTGTGAGTGCAAGAGAAAAATTTGCAGAATTAATAAAAGACATAGATGCAAAGTATTTAGTTGTTTCCTATAATAATACTTATGATTCAAAAAGTCATTCTTCTCAAAATAAGATTAATTTACAAGAAATAAAAGATATTTTAAACCAAAAAGGTAAGACTAAAGTTTTTGAAAAAGATTATAGACATTTTAATGCTGGTAATACAGATTTTAATAATCACAAAGAATATCTTTTTGTTACTGAAGTAAATCATGTCTAAAAAAATTAAAAGATCACCTTTATTTTATGTTGGTGATAAATATAAGTTAATGAGTCAAATATCTGAGCTTTTTCCTATAAAAATTAATAATTTTTATGAGCCATTTACTGGTGGAGGAACAGTTTTTTTGAATATAGAAGCAAATAACTATTATTTAAATGATATTGATAAAAATTTAATTGATATTCATAATTTTTTAATGAAAAGTTCAAGTAATTCAAAAAAGTTTTTCAGAAATGTTGGAAACATAATAAAACAATTTAATTTATCAAAATCTTATGAAAAAGACATTATCTCTGTTTCTTTAAGAAAAACTTGGTTAAAAACATACTTTGCAAAATTTAATAAAGTTGGGTATGAAAAAATAAAAAAAATAGTAAATTTAAGTAAAAAAAAAGACCCCTTAATGCTATACATATTACTTATATATGGTTTTAACAGAATGCTACGTTTTAATAGTAGCGGTGACTTTAACTTACCTGTTGGGAATGTTGATTTTAATAAAAATGTTTTTAAGGCATTAAATGAATATTTTGACTTTGTGAAAAATAAAAAGATATATTTTACCTCTTTAGATTTTAAGGAGTTTTTTATGAAGAAAAATTATAAAAAAGATGATTTTGTTTATTTAGATCCTCCTTATCTAATAACATCAAGTGAATATAATAAATTATGGAACAGTAAATCAGAATCTGATTTACTTGAAACTATTGATCAATTAGATAAAAAAGGAGTTAAATTTGCACTATCTAATGTAACTCATTATAATGGCCGCAAAAATAATTTTTTGATAAAATGGATGAAAAAGTATAAAGTACATAAAGTAACTAGCAATTATATTAGTTATCATAATAATTCAACTAAAAATATTAAAGAAGTTTTAATAACAAATTATGACAAATAAAGGCAAAAAAAGAAGATCAGAATATAAGCAAGTACAGTTTGAAACTGCTGTAAGAAATCCAGACAGGTATATATCTATACTTCGTTCGATAAAGAATTATGATGGTTGCATTTTAAATGATGATATCCTGTTGGAAATTGTATCTAATTTATATTTATTGGGTGAATTTTCTAGTGACGAGATAAATATTTCTGAAAATACAAATTTAAAAGACATTACTGATTTAGTTATCAAAGTAAACTCCACAAGAAATGGTGATGGAGGTTTTCCTAAAGGGTATGCTTCTCGTTTTTGGACTTATATGAGAACACCTTCAGAGCTTGGAATGATTTACGCTCGTTATAATGAACCACTTTTATTTTCTGAAGTATCTAAAATGCTTTTAGCTGGTGTTATTGATGAACAAGAGGCTTTTTCTGTTCAAGAAATGAAATGTAACAGAAGATCACCATATAAAAATGTTAGTAATGATTTTAATTTTTTTAAATTAGTTTTAAATACATTATCATATTTACATGATAAAGGTAAGCAGCTTAGTTTTGAACAATTTATTGTTCTAATGTTCAACCAAAGTGGAAATATAAATGAAACAATTGAACTGCTTTTAGAGAATAAATTCCCAACTGAAGAAAGTGTCTATAATTTTGTAAACGAACACTACTCAAATACTCTTAAACCTAGTACTGTATTAAGAGACTACCCTGATGTCACAAGAAGACTAATGATAATTTCTGGTTTTATAACTATAAAATATAAAGGTATCAAATTTATAGAAATAAATGAAGATAAGTTAGATTACATAAAAGAATTATTATCTGTTGAGTTTTCTTTAACAGAAGATGAAAAGATAGATGCTAAAAAGTACTTTTTAAAATTAGGGACATTTGACGATAAATATTTTAATATCGTAAAGAAATATAGAGTAATTGATAAAATAGACGGAAAAGGATATACAAATAAACTTGTTTCTTTAATTAAAGAGTATAGAATAACTGAAAATAATATTATAGAAGGAATACATAAAATTTATGAAAGAAATAATCCAATACACCCTGAATTTGATATAATACCTCCACCTCTTAGGCTAGAATTTTTCCTGTCTATTTTAATAGTACTAAAATATGAAAAAGAATTTAATATAAGGCCAAATTATAAGGCTGATCATTTAGGTAAGCCATATTCTCATGCACCAGGTAATAACGGAGACATTGATATATATTCTAATGAAATATATTGGTTACTTGAGGTTACCCTTATCCGTACAAAACAACAGTTGCTTAATAATGAAACAAGCACTCTTATAAGACATCTAAATGAAACTGAAGAATTTAAAAATTACCAAAAGAAATATTTATCATTAGTAGCACCAATAATACATCAAGATACAGAAAATTATTTTCGTATTTCTTTAATTGATAATCAAATGTTAGATAAAAAACTTAGCATAAAGCCATATAATATAATCAATTTTATTGATGTTACTTTAAAAAAGAACAATTTTTTTGATATGGAAAGCCATTCAAGTAGAATCTTTGAAGATTTTAAATCCAAAATTAATTTAAATTAGTTTTGATAGTTTTTCTTTTTAGTTAGGAGTATTATTAATAAATATGAATACATTTAAACAAGCAGCAGTTGAAATATTAAAAAAATCAAAAGAACCATTACATTATAGTGAAATAACTAGATTGGCCTTAGAATCAGGTATTTTAGAAACCGAAGGTGCTACACCTGAGGCTTCAATGATTGCTCAGATTACAGTTGATATTAAAAATAAAAAAAGTGGTTCAGATTTTGTTAAAACTGCTCCTGGTGTTTTTGCTTTAAATAAAAATAAAAAAGAAATAAAACAAACAGTTAAAATAATCGAAGCAGAAAAAGAAGAAGAAGAAAAGATAATAGTAGAAGGAGGGTATACAGGAAAGGCAGGCGAACATTTGGTTTGTAGTGAATTAATCTTTCGTGGTTTCAATGCAAGTATAATGAGTGTAGATGTAGGGATGGATATTGTTGCTGTAAAAGAAAATCAGTTATATGGAATTCAAGTTAAGACATCAAATCTTAATAAATTTGACACATATATTTTTGATGTAAGAAAGGTCTCTTTTGAGAGACATAGTACAAGTAATATTTATTATATATTTGTTTTACATAGTCTTACAAAAAATAATTATTTAATTCTACCATTTCACGAAATGGAGAAAAAAATGCACGATGGTGCAATATTAGAAATATTAAATGGTAAAAAATATAGAGTAAATATTAAGTTTAGAAATGACAAAGTTTATTTAGGAACTATGAATCATGAAATGGGTTATTTTTTAAATAATTGGAGTATTATAAAATAAATTATTAATGACAAACAAATACGAACAAAAAGCCGAAATAGAAATAGATTTACATGGATATACAATGCTTGAAGCAGGGGAGGTTTTGGATGCTTTGTTTAGAGAGATGAAATACAAACATGTCCGCATCATCACTGGTAAAGGCAAGAATAGTGAGAATGGTCCCGTCTTGCCGAACTTTGTGCGAAACTATTTGAATTCCCGCGGGGTACATTACAATCAATCCAAACTTCAATCCGGCGGCTCCGGCGCCCTCGAAGTTTTCCTTTAGTTAACATCCTTACATACTGGAGTTTGTCAGTATGTCGTAATATAATATAAATATGACAAAATTAAAAACTGCAAAACAAATGGAGCGACACTTGAAAGGCATGTCAAACCATCATCGTATTGAGATTTTATTATTAATAGGAAAACAAAATGGTATCACTCTCGATCAGATTATTAATTCACTCGATGCTAACCCAAAGACAATAGGTGAGCATACTCGTCGTCTATGTGTCGCTGGTTTGGTAAATAAAAAGTACAAAGGCCGATTTGTAGAGCATTCATTGTCTCCATATGGAAAGACTTTTTATAATTTTCTCAAAGCATTTCAAAACCTCGCTCAATAACTTTAATAACATCCTTACATACTGGAGTTTGTAAGGATGTTGAAATTACATAATGTATTATTTATATATTTTAAAATGTGCGGATCAGAGTTTGTATACTGGTATCACGACGGATCTGAAACGTCGGGTAGCGGAGCATAATGGTGAGAAGGGAAATAAACTCGGTGCGAAGTATACGAGCAGTCGCCGTCCGGTGGAGGTGGTGTATTCGAGGAGGTTTAAGAATCGGTCGAATGCGAGTAAAGAAGAATCTAGAATTAAAAGTTTGAATAGGGAAGAGAAACTGAAACTTATCAAAGCATGATAAAATACGTAAATGGATTTTAGTTATACTTTAAAAATGAATAGGCGGACGCGCGGAGTGCGGATCAGTGTCGACGCGGGTGGAGAGGTGGTGGTGACTAGGTCACCTAGGATTTCCGTCGCACAAGTGGAAAGCCTCGTCGCAAAAAGGGCAGACTGGATACGAGAGAAGATAACAGAGATGGAAAAACGGCCAAAGAAAATACTCGCTCATTTTAGCGTAAAAGAATATAAAGAATTTAAAGAAAAAGCTCGAGAGCAGGTGGCAGAGAGGATACAAGTATTGAATCAAAAATATAAATTTGAAATAGGGAACATAGCTATACGAAATCAAAAGACGAGGTGGGGAAGTTGTAGTGGGAAAAAGAATTTGAATTTTAATTACAAAATATTTTTCTTGCCACCAGAACTCACCGACTATATCATCGTGCACGAGCTATGTCATTTGCGAGAGATGAATCATTCCAAAAGGTTTTGGGACTTGGTAGCTATACAAGTGCCGAATCATAAAGAATGTCGAAAGCAAATACAATTATATTAATATGATAAAATAAAATTATGAATACACATACACATCCGATAGTGGGGCATATACATCTAACAGTTTCTGACCTTGATCGAGCACTTTTGTTTTATAGAGACTTGCTCGGTTTTGAAGTTTCTGCGCGTTATGGAGATAGTGCAGTTTTTCTCTCTAGTGGTGGGTATCATCACCATATCGGATTAAATACTTGGGCAGGCAAGGGTGCAACGCCAGCACCTATGGGACACACTGGTATGTATCATGTCGCATTTTTGTATCCGACGAGGAAAGCTCTCGCTATTGTTTTGAAAAAATTAATCGACGCAGGATATCCACTCGAAGGTTCTGCTGATCATGGAGTCTCCGAAGCAATATATTTACGTGACCCAGACAACAACGGAGTCGAGATTTATGTCGATCGTCCGAAAGAAACTTGGAAAGTTTCAAATGATGGGATGGTAGAAATGGTAACAGAAGTTTTAAACATCGAAGACTTGCTAAAAGAGCTTGCATAAATTTTTTTTGTGATATAATAAATATATTATAAGTAATTAGATATCGTTATACTTTCTTTCGACACTGTATAATAATATCAAGAACCAGATGGCAAAAGGAGATACGCATCAGCACAGAGAAAAAAAGAAACCAAAAAAAGTGAAAGCTAAATAGTTTCTTTTGAAAACAATCCTAGTGAAGAACTAGGATTGTTTTTTTTGTAAGCACCCCCTCTGAATCTCCCACCTTAGCAAGGGGGAGAACTTTCTTCCTTTTGACAAATCTCTTTATTTTTGCTATAGTATTTACAGAATAAATATGTAAATTAAAATAAATATAAAATGAGTAAACAGTCAAAAGCAAACAGAAAGTTTGAAAGATTTTTAATGGGGCCTCGGGCATCTGAATCTGAACAAATGAGCTCAGAACAATCACTAGCTTTAACAAAGGCCTTTGTGTTTGAAAAAATAGCTTCAAAATTATTGTATGAAGGGTTTGATTATGTTAATGAAAAAATAATCAAGAAAAATTATGAACGATTTGGTTTGGTACCGCCAAAAGTAAAGAGAATAGAAGAGAGCTTGCAACAAGTTTCTTTTCAAAAATGGTTTGATGGAGATATTTGTCTAACTATTCACACTTCTTTTAATCCAACTCTTGGCACTTATGGGTATGGTGAGTTCACTAAACGTGGTACTGCCTGGGTAGTTATTTCAAAAGGAGTTACTGAAGGTATTTACTTTCAACAAGTAAAGCGTCATGTACTTACTAAACAGTTTGCAGATCGATTGATCAAAGCAACATTATTTATGCAAAACAGATTGAATTATCGACCTGTTGTACCTGGGACTAGTGTACTTTTTGAAATTCAGCAAACATTTACTGAAACAAAATATGTGTCCCCGTTAGATAAAAAAGTAACCCATTATTTTTTAAATGGAGAAATTCCTGATGAATTAAGAAGTTATGCTGCAACTTTATCATATCGGATTAAATACTATCAAAAAAATCGTAAGAAAAATGGCATAAAAAAACGTGCTAAAGATTTACGTAAAAAATGGTTAATTAAAAATGCTGCTTAGGCAGTACACGCATGGAGAAATCCATGCGTTTTTTATTTGTCTTTTTTGTTATTTTTGTGTATAGTATTCATATAAGTGTTGAAGGGGATATCACCCTGGAGCTTTGGGAAGAAACCTATAAAAAGGAAGTAGAACCCATTAAATGAGAAGTAAACAAGGTGGTACCACGAGAAACTCGTCCTTGTATAGTAACTATATGTTGCTGTACGCGGACGAGTTTTTTATTTTTTAACAGCCGCTGAATGTTTCATTTTCCGGGTACGAAAATTTCTTGACTTGAAATTTTCTGAAGTTTGCGAGCCGTCGCTCGCAAAACCCCCTACAAATTAAAACATTCAGCTAATATATATAATTATGGAAGAAAAAAATAACACAAATAAATCAGAAGTAGCACTTCGCGAAGAAATAGTTTTAGAATTTTGGAAAGAAAACAAAATTTTTGAACAAACAATAAATAAAAAAGAAAATCCAAAAGGCGATTATATATTTTTTGATGGTCCACCGACTGCAAATGGTATGCCTGGACTTCATCATATGGAAGCTCAATCTTTCAAAGATGTTATGCCTCGCTATAAAACGATGCAAGGTTTTCGTGTTCCTAGAAAAGCCGGATGGGACACACATGGTCTTCCTGTAGAATTACAAGTTGAAAAAGCACTCGGCTTAAAATCAAAAAAAGAAATTGAACAATACGGAGTAGAAGCTTTTAATCAAAAGTGTAAAGAAAGTGTTTGGAAATACAGAGATGAATGGATAAAACTACGTCAACGTATGGGTTATTGGGTTGATATGGATAATGCTTATGTAACATATAAAAATGATTATATCGAAGCGTTGTGGTCAGTTGTATCAAAAGCAAATGATCGCGGACATTTATATAAAGATTTTAAAGTCCTTCCATGGTGTACACGTTGCGGAACCGCACTTTCAAGTCATGAACTTTCTCAGCCTGGTGCATATAAAGATGTGAAAGATCTTTCCGTGTATGTGAAATTTAAAATAAAAGGTTTTGAAAATGGATACTTTTTAGCTTGGACGACGACACCTTGGACTTTGCCTGGGAACGTCGGACTCGCTGTCGGTAATGATTTTATATACGTTGAGGCAAAAGTCGGTAATGATATTTTAGTTGTTGCAAAAGAAAGATTAGAAATAATTACTGAACCATATGAAATAATAGCAGAACATAAAGGTAGTGAAATGATCGGTATGGAATACGAACCGCTCTTTCCATATTTGAAAAATAATATCGAAAGTGAAGTGCCGACACAAATAGAAAATCTAAAAAATGCATTTAAAATTTACGGTGCAGATTTCGTGACAACGATAGATGGTACAGGGATAGTGCATACAGCGGTAATGTATGGAGCGGACGACTTTGACCTCGGTACAAAAGTTAATTTACCTAAATATCATACAGTAAACGAAGAGGGAAGATTTGTCGCAGGAACCGATTTCCTCGAAGGACGATATGTGAAAGAAGTAGATGAGAATGGTAAGCCCACACTCGCTGTAGATATAATAGATAATCTAACTAGTCGTGGACTTTTGTTTAAAAAAGAAAATCACATGCACAGTTATCCGCATTGTTGGCGTTGTGATACACCTCTCATTTATTATGCGAGAACTTCTTGGTATTTCCGTATGAGTGCACTTCGTGATCAACTCCTAGCAGGAAATGAAAATATAAATTGGGAACCAAAACATATAAAAGAAGGACGTTTTGGCGAATGGCTCGATGGTATCAAGGACTGGGCTATTTCTCGTGATCGTTATTGGGGAACGCCGTTACCTATCTGGCAGAAAGCTGATGGAAGTTATAAAACTATTTCATCTCTTTCAGATTTGAAAAAATATACAAAGAAATCTGGAAATAAATATTTCATAATGCGTCACGGCGAGACAGAAGCAAATAAAAAAGGAATCATTTGTTCACTGCCTTCTGGTAAATGGCATCTAGATGAAGATGGAAAGAGACAAGTAAATGAAACAGCTGAAAAATATAAAGATCAAAAAATTGATTTGATTTTCACTTCAGATTTTACTCGTACACAAGAAACCGCAGAAATAATGGCTGACAAACTCGGATTGAAATCTGAACAAGTTATCATAGATCAGAGGCTTCGTGAAATAGGTGCTTATTCTTTTGATGGAAAAGGTTGGGACGAATATCATGCATTTCATACAAAGACAGTTGAGAATTTCAACAGACGTGTGAATGATGATGAATCATATGAAGATGTAAAAATTCGCATCACTTCTTTCCTTTATGAAATAGAAGAAAAATACCAAGGTAAAAATATTTTATTTGTAACTCATGGTGGACCTGCATGGTTGCTCTTTGCTGGGGCAGAAGGAAAGTCTCCGAAAGAAACACTAGATATGATAATAGATAAAAAAGATTATCATTATTTCCAAAATGCAGAAATAAAAGAATTAAACTTTACTCCATTACCACATAATAAAAATTATGAATTAGATTTTCATAAACCATATATCGATGAAGTTGCATTAGAAGATAATGGCGAAACGCTTACTCGTACATCAGAGGTGATGGATGTGTGGTTCGATTCTGGTGCGATGCCTTATGCCCAAGACCATATACTAGGAGAAGAAGTGGACTTTACTCCAGCAAGGGCTGACTTTATTTCTGAAGGGCTCGACCAGACTCGTGGTTGGTTTTATACTTTGCACGCAGTTTCAAATTTACTTTCAGATAAACCAAGTAATGCGTACAACAATGTCATCTGCCTCGGACTTATCCTCGATGCAAATGGTCAAAAAATGTCAAAGTCTCGTGGTAACGTCGTTGATCCATGGATGATGTTTGAAAAATATGGAGCAGACACTATTCGTCTCTGGATGTATTCTGTGAATCAGCCAGGGGAGTCAAAGAATTTCGATGAGCGAACAGTGATGGAACTTCATAGGCAAGTTTTCGGACTTCTATATAACGTAGTTTCTTTTTATGAATTGTATAGAGATAAAAATTTAGAAAATGAAACACCAGAAGAGAGTCAAAATGTACTAGATATTTGGATTCTTGCAAGACTAAATGAATTAACAAAAAATGTTACAGAAAATTTGAATGGCTATAAAACACTCGAACCAGTGCGTGCTATTCGTGATTTCATCGATGATTTATCTACATGGTATCTACGTCGTTCACGTGAGAGAATCAAAGAAGGATCTTTCATTTCAAAGATTACTTTGTATTATGTTTTAAAAAACCTAACGAAGCTTATGGCGCCATTTGCACCATTTGCTAGTGAAGATATTTATCGAAAATTAAGAAATGAAAATGAGCCAGAATCTGTGCACCTTTGTGATTGGCCTAAATATACTGAAATAAATAATAAAGTTATAGAAGAAATGCAAAGTGTTAGAAATAATGTTTCTCTAGGCTTGAAAGATCGTCAGAAAGCAGGTCTCCCTGTGCGTCAGCCATTGTCTGAGTTAAAAATAAAAGGAGCAAAACTTGGCGAGGAATACATTGAACTTATTAAAGATGAAGTAAATATAAAATCAGTAATTTTCGATGAAAGTATTGAAATGGAAACAATCTTGAATACAGAAATAACTCCAGAATTAAAAGAAGAAGGGAACTATCGTGAACTCGTTCGTGCTATTCAAGACATGCGTAAAAAAGCAGGACTTACTCCTTCAGATATTATTTCTCTTTCTATAGAAACTGATGAAATAGGAAAATCTCTAGTTCAAAAATTCGAAGCTGATTTCAAGAAAACTATTCTAATAAATGAAGTAAAATTTGAAAATAATTCAGGTGAGGAAATAAAAGTAGATGCTTTAAACTTTAAAGTTAGCATCATTAAGTAATTGACTTTTTACTTAAAACTGTTATATTTTATATTAATTAAATAATTCACTCAATATAAACCGAAATGAGTGGATTTTCCGCTCTTTCATAAAAAATAAATATAATGGAAAAAGAAAAAATAGACATAAGAAAATTTTTAGCAGATTTAGATTCTAAATCAGAAATGTCAAAGACTGATTACACGGCAAGTGAAATTTGGGTAAAAACTTTCCAACTACATATGCCTTACTTTGAAGCTATTTCGGAAGGTATTTCTAACTTAGATTCATTTGATTATTCGCAAACTTATTCGCTCTTGAGTTTTATTAAAGAATTGAACTATCAGTATGATATAGGCTTTCAAAAAAAGTTAGTTAAGTTTATTGAAACATGTGTTGAAACTGAAGAGAATTGGAAAAAACGATTAATAATTATCAATTTCATTTTATCTGATAGTAAAAAACATTTGAAATGGGATTATATAAAAACATCGAGCCCGATTCTTTCTAAAAAAATCCCAATAAGGATGCTTGAACTCAAATTTATGTATAAGCAGGATGAAGCACTGGAAGATGTGTCATCTATGTTTCGTTCATTTGTTGATAAAAAATCTGAAGAGTCTGTGGTAGATGACTTTTGCATGATTGTTGGTAAAGTAAGTGATGTTATGGATAAAAGCAATCTAGATAGATTTATATCTATATGGATTTCTTTATTGAAGTCACAAGAATTAAAGGAAAGGCTAAAAAGAGTTTATGATAAGGCTTACGAAACACAATGGCCTTTTGATTAAATGTATTTAAATTTTTAGAAAACTCATTATGTTTTACATAATGAGTTTTTTTATTTTAACTTTTTATTCAAAATGCAATTCTAAATGCTTTTTAGAGAGCATGGTTTTTAGGAGAGGGTGGTGGATTAGGTCGGGATCGGTGGTTATGAGATTTGTTGCTTCTAGGCGGGCGGCTTCAACCATTTTAATGTTTTTTATTGCTTCCATACCGAGATCAGTGATGCCCCATTGTTTCGCACCACCTAGTTCACCTGCACCACGGAGTGTGAGGTCGAGTTCGGAAAGTTCAAAACCATTTTTAGCAGTTTTGAGGGCGTTGAGTCTATGCATAGTTTTTTCAGATTTTGCTTCAGCGAAAACATAGCAAAAGGCTTGGTGATTACTACGGATCACACGTCCACGGAGCTGGTGTAATTGGGCTAGTCCAAATCTCTCTGCCCCTTCGATGATTATTATAGTAGCATTAGGTACATTCACACCGACTTCGATTACAGAAGTAGCTACGAGTATATCGACAGCACCGAGAGTGAATCGCTCCATAACTTTTTCCTTTTTTTCTTTTGTCATTTTACTGTGGAGGACATCTATTTCACAGTCTTGGAAAACTTCTTTTTTAAGTCTCTTTGCTTCAGCGACTGCGGACTTCATTGTGAGAGCGAGTTCTTTTTCAGGATCTGGTTCATCGATACGAGGGCAGATGACATAGAGCTGTCTGCCTTTCACCATTTCTTCTTTTATTTTTTTATATGTATCTTCTCTTTTGTCGGGAGTAATTATTTCTGTAATAACTGGTTTTCTACCGGCTGGCATTTCATCGAGCAAACTCAAATCAAGGTCGCCATAGATAGTGAGAGCGAGTGTGCGGGGAATCGGTGTTGCTGTCATTGAGAGCAGGTGAGGAGCGAAGCCATCTTTACGAACGAGGTTCCTTCTTTGTGCTGTACCGAAACGGTGTTGCTCATCAATGATAGTGAGAGCGAGATTTTTAAATTTTACAGATTTTTGTATAAGTGCGTGAGTTCCGATAAGTATTGAAATTTCACCATTTGCAGTCCATTTCAAAAGTTGAGCTCTGGAAATATTTGTCCATCCGTCAGGGCTGACTTTGGATGGGAATTTCCTGCAACCACTACCAGTAATGAGCCCGATGTTAATAGGTAAATGTCTAAAATATTTTATAAATGATTCGAAATGTTGAGTCGCTAAAATTTCTGTCGGTGCCATATAGGCGACTTGGAGATTACCAAAATTTTGTTTTACGCCGTCCTTGTCTGGCCTTTGAGTAACTGTCGCATATGTCGCAGTCGCAGCTACAGCTGTTTTTCCAGAGCCGACATCACCCTCGAGTAAACGAGACATTGGTTGGTCTTTTTTAATGTCTTCTAATATTGTATTGATAGCATCGACTTGGCCTTGAGTAGCTTGGAAAGGGAATCTTTCTAAGAATTCCTGCACTTTATCTTCGTCAGGAATAACTTTGAAAGATTTATTATTTTTGTATTCTCTTTTGTCTTTTTGTCTTTCGAGCTGGATAAAAAATACTTCTTCAAAAGCGAAACGCTTCCTAGCGGAAAGGGAATCGTGTTCATTTTGTGGCGTGTGAATCCAGATGAGTGCAGTTTTTAAGCTAGGTAAATGATATTTGTCTAAAATGTCTTTTGGTATGTAGTCGAAAAAACTATCGAGCACACCGCTGTTAAATATTTTTTGTATTGTATGATAAATCCATTTGGAAGTTATGCCGCGAGTCTCACGATATACAGGATAAGAAAAACCACTTTGTTCTTTTGTGTCTTTTTTAAATAAAGTATCGTGAGAGTCTATCGGTAGATTTCCAATCTTTTCAAATTCTGGATTAGTAAGATATAAACCACTTTTACTTTCTGTGACTTTTCCTGTGAGTTTTATATTTTCACCTTCATGAATCATTTTCGCAAGGTAAGCTTGGTGAAACCAAATTATTTTTATTCTTCCTGAAAGGTCTTCGATGTATGCTTCACCCATAGGTATCTTTGAACGGAAACCTTTTTTAGTTTTTAAATTTGTTACTTTTCCATACACTGTAGCTGTTTCACCAGCAGAAAGGTCGTTAATCTGTTTTATTTGAGAGATGTCTGAATAACGAACAGGGAAGTAAAAGAGTAAGTCAGCAACAGAAAAAAGCCCGAGCTTGTGAAGGGCTTTTTTCTGATTAATATCAAGGCGTGAAATATCCTCTAACTTATCGCCTATATTCATAGATTTAGTTGCCGATTAAGTCTTTGACCTTTTTAGTTAGTTCGTCGAGAGTGAAATTAGACTTTACCATGAATTCACTAATACCGAGTTTTTGTGCACGAGCAATGTCTTTTTCTTCTGAAAGGTTTGAGAAAACTATTACAGGTACTGTAAGCATTGCTTTGTTTTCACGAATTTTTTCTAGAATCATAAAACCATCAACATCAGGGAGCAATAAGTCTAGTAAAATCAAATCAATTTTTTCTCCAGAATCGATAAGTTTGAAAGCTTCTACACTGTTAACTGCTGTTACTATTTCATAACCGTCTTTTTTAAGCTTAGTTGCTTCTAAACCTTGGAGGAATAAATCGTCTTCTATTATAAGTATTTTTTTAGCCATAAGTATATTTTACTCCCACTAGGATTCTTTTGCAAATATTATTTTTCCCATACAGGAACGGTGAATAAAAAGGTGGTTCCATGACCTTCGATACTATCAAACCAAACTTTTCCCCCATGATTTTCTACTATTTTCTTTGTGGTATATAGACCAATGCCAGAACCCATAGCTTCTTTCTTTTGAGCTTTTTCTGTGCGATAGAATTTTTCAAATATTTGTCTCTTGCTGTCTTCAGATATCCCTATACCTGAGTCTTTTACTGAAACTTGTACAAAATCATCATCATTAAGTTTGATAGAAATAAAAATTTTCCCGTGATAATTACTGTACTTGATAGCATTCTCTATTAGATTTTGAAATACTACACGAATTTTTTCTTTGTCTGCTTTTACATGAGGTATTCCGTTTGTGCTTGGTTTCAAGAAAATTATTTCAATACCACGAGCTGTAGACTCTCCAGAAAAATCGAAAATAGTACCTTCAATAATATCTACCAAATTAATTTCTTCAAAGACATATTCTTTTTCTACTACTTGCTCGGATTTGTTTATTAATAATATTTCACTAACTAATCCTATAGCTCTCTCGTTACCATCGTATGCTTTTCTCAATAATGTTTCTTGTTCAGTGTTTAATTTTCCTAGATCTCCATCGAGAAACATTTTAATAATCCATTTGAGTGCAGCTAGAGATGTGCGTATTTGATGAGCACCAATAGAAACTATTTCTGATTTTACAGAATTTATTTTTGTGAGACGTTCATTTTCCTCTTTAAGTTTTTGAATATCTTCTGACATACATATATTTTACCACAAGACTTTCGTATTAGATATATTAGAAGAGAAGTATTATAATGAGTTCATGAATAAAAAAATATTTATAACAAGGAAAATACCAGACCTCGGAATTACTTTGTTAAAAAATAAGGGCTATGAGGTCGATGTATACTCGAAGAACAGAATAATGCCTCAAAAAGAGCTTATTTCTATACTTAAAAAGAAAGATTATGATGCGGTTTTGTGTTTATTGACTGACAAAATAGACGCAAAAGTCTACGATGCAGCGCCTAATACTAAACTCTATGCTAACTACGCGACAGGTTTTGATAACTTGGATTTAGTCGAAGCTAAAAAAAGAGGAATAACTATTACCAATGCTCCTGCGGATTTATCTTCTGAAGCAGTAGCTGAACACGCTCTCGCAATGATACTCGCTCTCGCAGCACGCATAGTCGAAGCCGATGACTTTGTTCGTCGTGGAAAATACAAAGGTTGGGATCCGATGAATTTTATCGGTACTGATACTGTCGGAAAAACTCTCGGGCTCGTCGGTGCAGGACGTATCGGGGAGAGAGTAGCAATTTTCGTAAAAGGCTTAGGAATGAAAGTAATATATACTGATGTAAATAAAAATCCTAGAATAGAAGAATCAGCTGGGGCAGAGTATTGTAAAACTTTGGAAGAACTTTTACCACGGGCAGATATTGTGAGTTTGCATGTACCACTACTTGATTCAACAAAACATTTGATGAATGAAAAAACTTTCAAATTAATGAAAAAAAGTGCGTACCTGGTGAATACTTCTCGCGGTCCTATTGTAGATGAAAAAGCCCTCGTAAAAGCTTTGAAAGAAAAAGTTATTGCAGGTGCGGGACTTGATGTTTTTGAATTTGAACCGAAATTAATGAGTGGTTTAGCAAAATTAGAAAATGTAATTCTGACACCGCACATAGGTTCTGCAAGTATTGAAGCTCGTAATCAAATGGCCGAGGTCGCAGTAAATAATATTATAGATTTTTTTGAAGGAAAACTTCCAAAAAATGTTGTAAATAAATAAAATGATTGGAAAATTAATTATAGCCAGGCATGAAGAATCAGAATGGAATAAATTAGATAAATGGACTGGTTCTGTGAATATTGGTTTGTCTGAGAAAGGTTTTGATAATTCTCGCAAAATGGGGGAGCTTGTTCGTGGTATTCCCATGGATCAAGCTTTTGCTTCGACACAAATTCGCTCACTTGAAACACTTCTATGTATGGAAGATGATATTTGTATTGATTTACCAATAACCCGCTCAGATGCACTAAACGAAAGGGATTATGGAGACTATACTGGAAAAAATAAATGGGAAATGAAAAAAATATTAGGAGAAGAAGAATTCGATAAACTTCGTCGGGCTTGGGATTATCCGGTACCAAATGGTGAAACATTAAAAGTCGTTTATGAAAGAGTAGTCCCATATTATTTAAATAATATTTTGCCTCTTTTAAAAGAGGGGAAGACTGTACTTTTAGTTGCTCATGGAAATTCACTTCGTGCTTTGATGAAATATTTAGAAAATATTTCTGATGAAAATATTGCGCATTTGGAAATGCTTTTTGATACTGTAGTTATTTATGAAATAAATGAAGAGGGTAGAATGATTAGTAAAGAAGAGAGACATATGCCAGTCGTAAAGGATGATACAAAAAAAGTTGCACAGATCGTGGCGACTATTGGAATTAATTCTGGAAACAAAGAAACACTTTTAGAATTAATGAATCACAATATGAATTTGGCGAGATTAAACTTTTCTTGGTCAGACCTTGCTTGGCATGAAGAACATATTAAAATGATTCGTGATGTGGCGAAAGAAGCTGGAAAAAATATTTTAATCATTCAAGATTTACCAGGGCCGAGAATTCAAGAAGAACATGGTCATACTTATGATAAGACAATGGCTTTCGATATGACTGAGCAAGATAAAAACTTTGTGAAGTTCGGTGTAGAACAGGGGGTAGACTACATAGCTCTTTCATTTGTTGGCAGTAAAAAAGAAATTCTAGAATGCCGAGAACTTATAAAAAGTCTCAATGGAACACAAAAAATAATTGCAAAAGTAGAGAGAAAAGTCGCCGTCGATAACCTCGAAGAAATTATTTCTTCTGCTGATGCTGTGATGGTAGCTAGGGGAGACCTCGGTAATGAATTTCCACTAGAAGAAATTCCTTTCATTCAAGAAAAGATAATTAAAGCTTGTAACAAAGCCGGCAAGCCTGTAATCACCGCGACACAAATGATGCTATCTATGGTAAATAGCCCGACGCCGACACGAGCAGAAGTGACTGATGTCGATACTGCAATACTACAGGGAAGTGATGCTGTAATGCTTTCTGAAGAAACAGCCACAGGAAAATATCCAGTCGAAGCAGTGATGATGATGGAGAAAATTATTCTCGAAGCCGAGAGTCATATGACCGGTGATAAAAAATTAAATCTTCTATAAAACCATTTAGTTTTCTTACTAAAATGTTATAATATCACAATGGAATATATAATTATTTTTGCAATAACATTCTTTGCCACACTACTCAGTTCTATGTCTGGTGGGGGTGCAGGAATTATCGTTTACCCAGCTCTATTATCTATGGGTTTACCTTTTCCTTTAGTCGGTGCTGTATCAGCAGTGAATTCTACTGTATGGGTTTTGCCTGCTGGAAGAAATTATTTAAAAGGAAGAAAAGTTGATTGGAAATTCCTTATTATATTTTCATTGATAGGACTTATCGGTTGTTATTTTGGGGTTTTATTAATGATAAATATAAATCAGAGAATATTGGAAATTTCTGTAGGTGCTATTATTTTATTTTTAGTTTCGTATACATATTTTAAAAAAGATATGGGATTAAATCAAAATAAAGTTCAATCTTTGGCTCGTCAGATGATTGCTTACCCCTTTGCTTTATTACTAGGATTTTATGAAACTATTTTCGGATCAGGTAACGGAATTCTTTTTACAATGATTACTCTATACACTAGAGGTTTTGATTTTATTGATGGACTTGGTCACTATTATTATATTTCTTTTTCATGGGCACTTTTTGCCGCTGTGTTGTTAATACAAAAAGGATATTACGATGTTAATATTATGGCTGTTGCTGCTATTGGTTCAATATTGGGAGGATTTTTAGGTTCTAAATATGCAAAAAACAAAGGAAATAAATTTATAAAAACTTTATTTGTAATAATTGGAGGTATTCTTGGTATTAAATTACTTTTAGGTTTATAAAATTTATGACAAAAATAAAAAAAGTTACAGGGAGGGAAATAATAGATTCACGGGGAAATCCGACTGTCGAAGTGGAGTGCGAACTTGAGAGTGGGGTAGTTGCTGTGGCGGGTGTACCGTCGGGAGCGAGTACGGGAATTCACGAAGCTTTGGAATTACGGGACGGGGATAAAACACGATACAACGGCCTCGGAGTTTTGAATGCAGTAAATAATGTAAATACTATAATCAATGAAAATATTTCAGGAAAAGAATTTGATCAAAAATCTTTAGATGAAACTTTGATAAATCTCGATGGCACAAAAAATAAATCTAAACTCGGAGCGAATGCAATACTCGGTGTTTCACTAGCTTTTGCCCGCGCCGTGTCAGTAGAAAAGAAAATAAATTTGTATGAATACTTAGGGTCTTTAGTCGGCAATACACAGTACTCTTTACCCGAGCCTATGTTCAATGTGATCAATGGTGGCAAGCATGCAGATAATGGACTCGATATTCAAGAGTTTATGATTATCCCTGTCGGCATAAAAACTTTTAAAGAAAAAGTGCGAGTCGTTTCAGAAGTTATTTCAGCTTTGAAAAAAGTTTTAGTGGAAAAAGGATTTGGTGTCGGTGTGGGGGATGAAGGTGGCTTTGCGCCGAAACTCGCTTCCAATGAAGAGGCTTTTGATATTTTAATTATGGCGATACAAAATGCTGGCTATACTACAGAGCAAATAAAGATCGGTATTGATGCGGCGGCATCTAGCTTCTTCATTGATGGAGTTTATAAATTAAAAATAGCAGGGGAGGAGAAGATTTTGAATACTGAGGAAATGATAGCTTGGTATGAAAAACTCGTCGCTACTTATCCGATAATTTCTATCGAGGACGGACTCGATGAAGAAGACTGGGCAGGATTTGTATTATTAAATAAAAAACTTGGAGACAAGATAAAAATAATAGGAGATGACCTACTCGTGACGAATGTAGAAAAAATTCAAAAAGCTATTTCAGAAAATGCTGTGAATTCTGTTTTGATAAAATTGAATCAAATCGGAACTTTGTCTGAGACTATCGACGCTATACAAATGACTAAAAAACAAAATTGGAATGCTATCGTTTCACACCGTTCAGGGGAGACAAATGATACATTTATCGCCGACCTCGCTGTGGGACTATCATGTGGTTATATAAAATCCGGTTCACTTACTCGCGAAGAAAGAGTCTGTAAATATAATCGTTTGATGGAGATAGAAGAGAATCTGTCTAAATAAAATTTGCGGAGCCGGACGGATTCGAACCGTCGAGGGGTTTTGAAGCCCCTGCCTCTTTAGCAAAGAGGTACGTTAGACCACTCTGACACGGCTCCATATATATCAATAACACAATGACCTTTATATATCTTTTATGTTGTGCTAGTATAGCATTAAAGCTAATTTAATACAGCTTTAATGGAGGCGTGGATGAGTGGTTTAAATCAACGGTTTACTAAACCGTCGTCCTTTAATCGGGACCGTGAGTTCGAATCTCACCGCCTCCGCCAAGACATTTTAGTATCGGAGTCAACCTACTTGCCTGAGCAAGTGATGCGACCCAGATGCCTAAAGTTGTAAATAAAAACACGAGAAATCGTGTTTTTATTTTGTCCAAAGAATCTGATATTCGAAACCGACATGCTTTGCAGATTCTTCTCGTTTGTCTTCTGGGACTGACACTACAACCCTTTTGTCACCCGCAAATGGTTCAGCATGTAGATTGCATAAGTAAGCCATTAATAATTCAAATATATTAACCAAATTGGTTATTGTCGATTCCATAAAAGCAGATATCTTAATCTTTGGAAGATTGTATACATCACTCTTGTAGATAATCGATGGTGGTGAAATCGTATTTTCAGGAGTCAATTTATAGTTTTCTATGTTAAGTAGATCATCCTTCAGTTCACCATGTGGGTGTTCGATTTTATTCCTCATTCTACGTATACCAACGGTGTACGCCTCAAAACTTTTGATGAAATTAATAAAATCGTCTTGGGATGTTGCGTCTAACTTACCAATGAGTTTTGATTCCCACCCTTTACCTTTAACATCAGGGTAAAAAAGATTAGCCATCTCCATGATATGAGCGCAGGCATGATCTGCGTTTAAAACAAACCCTTTCACTTTTTGCTCCAAATTAGGAAGTGAGGGTATTTGTGGATTTTTTGAGAGGTTTGTTTTAATACCATTTTCTTCTAAAACATAGTCATTCTTTGTTTTATCTAGTGATGTAATTTCTTTTAAAAAAGAGAAAGCGGTACTAATACCTTTGTTGTGGTTTATTGTCTGTGCTAATGAATGATCTGCAAATAAAATATTTGCTTGTTGCAAAGTTTTTCCAACAAGTTCGCTATCAGAACCGTAAGGCAATATGTGTTGAATATTATGATTTATATTTGGATTTGTCCTTTCAGGATCAACATCATCAGCCATCACCATACAACGAGTATTTTTTCTCGTAACACAAAACAGGTTTTCATCTACCTTAATTAGAGCAGATACGTTATCACCCTCTTCTAGACCAATATTAAAAGCTCCTCCTTGGGAACGGTATGCAAATGGATCATTATCACTTTGGTTCATAAGCCCATTATAACAATTTTCACTAATCGATGAGCGTCAGCACCTTATCCTTGTACACAATCTTGCTCCGCAGGTTCGCCAGTAATTCTCGCTTCTCCGTAACTGCACCCTCTTTTAGTATGTACTTCGCATAGTTTCGTATGTCGGTATCCTTTCTGTTTCCAACCTTGTCTGTGCTTCCAAAAACCGATCTTTGGAAGATGTTGAATCTCGCTATTTCTTCCTCAAGCTTCTGCCTCATACCAAGCTCGTTAATGTTCACCTTGTCGAGTATCTTCAGTATCTCGATGATCAGATCTTCTTCTCGGATGTATTGATTCTTGCAGTTCCTGTCCCTCGATCTCGCACATGAGTAGTAGATGTACTTTGCATGCGTGCCGTCTTTCAGTTGCTTCCATTTTTCCTCGGCAGATATTCCAGAGCCACAGTATCCGCAGGTGAATAGTTTTGTGAATGCGAATTCTTTGTTTTCTCTTTGTATATTGTCTCGCTTCAGTTGTGATTGTGCCTGATCGTGCAGTTCCTTTGTTATGAGCGGTTCATGCTTTCCCTGATACCAGTTACCGCTGTCTTTAGGATACTCGAACATGCCGTAGTAGAAGGGGCTTTCCAATATTCTGTACACACCGCCGAGCGTGAGTGGTTTGTTTCCTCGGGTATAAAAATTGGCTTCGAATCGAAGCCAATTGTATATCTTTCTTCCGCTCAGTTTCTCGTACGCCACCCGCTCGAACATTTTCTTCACCAGCGGTGCTCTGAGTTCATCCACCACAAGCTGACATTTCTTGTCGATATCTCTCTGATTCAGATATCCGAGAGGTGCGACTCCTGGCCATAGTCCCATCTCCACTCTCGTTCGCAGTCCTCGCTTTACGTTAATTCCTCGATTGTCGTTCTCAAGCTTTGCTTGTGATCCGAGAATCATCAGCAAGAATTTCTCGTTCGGATTGTTACCGAACTTCTGTCCGAAGGTTCTTATTTCCTGAAGCTTACCTGCATCCATCAGGTCCACAATTCTTCCAAGATCTCCTGCATTTCTTGAAATACGGTCTGGTGCCCATGTCAGGATGCCGTTGAATTTTCCATCCCTCAGTTCCTCGATGATCTCGTTGAAGACTGGTCGCTGTCCCGTTTCCTTTGCCGAATGGCTTTCTCGCTTCATCGTGACCACCTCAAGACCCTCACGGTCTGCTAGTTGGAGCATTTCCTTGATCTGGCTATCAATACTCAATACTTGCCGTTCTTCGCTTTCGGTCGACTTTCTGGCATACAGGCAATACTTCACCTTTACCTCAGCTATTGTCCCTCTGGCCGTCATGGCCCCTGGCATTTGATCTGTTGTCTTCATACATCAATCAATGACGCAGACCCCTCCAAGAGTCTAGGACGACCCCAGTAGGTAACTAAATACCTCAAAGTTGCTTTTTATTTCAAAGTGCAGTATACTCTTTACATGCACAAGGAATTGAGCGAAATAGCAGACATGGTTTCAGGGTACACATTCCGTGGATCCATTGAAAATGACCCAAAAGGCCAGATTTTTGTGCTACAGGCTAAGAATATCTCAGCAAATCAGGATATTTTGAATACTGTGGATCTCACCACTGTTTCAGACAAATCCATCAGAAACCCCTACTTTTTGGAACATAACGACATTTTGCTCGTTTCCAGAGGTTCAGGTGCTGGATCGTTCCGTTCCGCTGTCTTTGCTTCAGACGACACAAACGTGATGCCATCATCATCAGTTCATGTCATCCGCATCAAAGATGTCACAGTACTCCCCAAATATGTATGTCTCTACCTCAATTCTCTGGACGGACAAAAGGCTCTCGCTCAAATTGTCACAGGTGCTTCATACATACAAAGCATCCTCGTGAAAAATCTGACAGACTTCCCGAGCACTCCACGAAAACATCATTAACCAAGAACGGATATTTAAAAGAAAACAAGAGATTCAAAAAACCATTATCAACGCAAGCTTTACCAACTTAACCAAGAACTAATATGACTAACAAAAAATACACACAAGAAGACCTCAACAAAATCCTCTGGGAAGCAGCGGATTCTTCTCGTACACAAGTAGACGCGGGAATCTATAAAGACTACGTGCTTGCGATTCTTTTCTTTAAGTACTTGAGTGACCTCTCAAAGAAAAAACGAAACGAGTACAAGGAACGTTTTGGTAACGACGAAAAGCGTACCGAAGAAAAAATGAAGCTCGACCGCTTCTATCTCCCTCCGAAGTCATCATTCGATTATATCTACTCAATTATTGAACAGGACAATCTCGGTGAAGAAATAAACAAATCTCTCCATCGCATTGAGGATGCCAACAAGGAAAAGCTTGATGGCGTATTTTCTGTGGACTTCAACTCCGAATCAACACTTGGAAAACTTACAGAGCGAAACAAGATGCTCCGCCACCTCATACAGGACTTTGCGAAGATGGATCTTGCTGATGTGAACGATGACATCATCGGAAACTCCTACATGTACATGATCGAACGCTTTGGAGCTGATGCAGGTAAAAAAGCTGGCGAGTTCTTCACTGTTCGCAATGTTGCAAAGCTTGTCGCTAAACTCGCAGAACCAAAGCCAGGTGCTCGTATCTGCGATCCTTGTACGGGGTCTGGTGGACTTCTTCTCCTTGCTGGTGAAGAAGTGGAAAAACAAGGTTCAAAAAACTACGCTCTCTACGGTCAGGAATCAACAGGTTCAACCTATCAGCTCGCTCGTATGAACATGTTTCTCCACGGAAAAGATTCAGCACGAATCGAATGGGGCGACACACTCAACAACCCACTTCTTGTAGAAAATGATCATTTGATGAAATTCGACACGATCGTTGCCAACCCGCCATTCTCTCTCAAGAAATGGGGTGCTGAACATGCAGATGCCGATAAGTACAAGCGATTCTGGAGAGGCACTCCACCAAAAGACAAAGGTGACTTTGCCTTTATTACTCATATGGTTGAAACCGCAAAGCCAAAGACAGGACGCATTGCTGTCATCGTTCCTCACGGTGTTCTCTTCCGTGGTGGTGCTGAAGGTAAAATCCGTGAACAACTTCTCAAAGAGAATGTTATCGAGGCAGTCATCGGACTTCCTGCGGGACTATTCCAGACAACGGGTATCCCTGTAGCTATTCTAGTTATCGATCGCTCACGAGAAAAACGTGGAGAAAATGAATCTAAGAAAGATGTTTTCTTTATTGAAGCATCCAAAGAGTTCAAGGCAAATAAAGCCCAGAATATCCTCACCGATGAAAACATCGAAAAGATTTACTCTACCTACAAGACTCGTAAGGATATATCAAAGTTCGCTCGCAAAGTAAGCCTAAAGGAAATTGAGGAGAATGACTTCAACCTCAATATCACTCGCTATGTAGATACATTCACAGAGGAAGCTCCTGTAGACATTAAGGCGAACTTAAAAGAGCTTGCTGAGCTTGAGCCACAGCTCGAGAAGCTTGAGAAACAGATGGTCGTATATCTAAAGGAACTAGGAATAAAGTAATATGCCTACGATTGACCACAAAGCAGAACGGGATATAGATGTAGGTAAAATAAAAGCATCTACACACCCAAGAAAAGTTATCGTTGCCGGTCCAGGTACTGGCAAGAGTTTTCTTTTTCAAGAATTAATAAAAGAGAAAAAGAAACAAGGTAAAACAGACTTTGTGGCAATTACTTTTATTGGAAAATTAGGAGATGCCCTCGCAGACGATTTATGTGGTCTAGCTGAAACAGTGACAATGCATGGTTTCGCTAGAAAGTTTGTTCTTGCCAGTTGTGGAGCAGGTTGGGAATATTATCCTAGGATTTTCGATGTTATTAAAGAAGATCTCGTCAGTGAGGGTATAACGACTTTTGAAATAGGAGACGATAACTACAAAGCGAAGACAGCTTATTATAAAGCTGTGGGAGATGCTGATGTTGTTCATTATGCTGTGCAGATTTGTAAAAAAGACAACAACAAGATCCCTAAACATGATTTAATTCTTGTTGATGAATTCCAAGACTTTAATGCAATTGAATCTGAGTTTGTCGATCTACTTTCTCAAAAGAATGAGCTGGTAATTGTTGGAGATGATGACCAAGCTCTGTATGAATTTAAGGGATCATCTCCGTCATACATAAGAAGTAAACACAACAACAGAAACACTGATTTCGAGAGTCATACTTTACGATTCTGTTCACGTTGTACAGAAGTGATTATTAAATACTTCCATAGTATTGTTACAAAATACAACCTTAACGAGCCTGCGAAAAACAGAATTCAGAAAGAGTATATTTGCTATGTACCAGACAAGGAAAAGGATTCCAAGGCAAACCCAAAAATAAATCTAATCACAAACTGTCCAACTGGGATGGTGGCTTATAAAATAAAAGCTGAGTTAGAAAAGATTGTATCGGAACAGAAAATAAAAGATGTTTTGGTTATCGGTGAAGGCCGATCTTGTAAAACAATTTTGGAAAACACAACTAAGCAACTGAAAAAGTATGGTTTCAAGCACGTAGATTTTAGTAAAGGTGAAGGTTATTTGAATCTAAAACAGGAAATCGTCGATGCATATAAATTCATAGGCAAAGATGCTGATTCATTACTCGGGTGGAGAATTCTGGGCAATCCTTCAGATCAAGCTATTAAGGATGGCCATAAGAAAAATGCGAAGACTCTTAAGTCTATTCTCAATGATGCTCCTTCAAAAGTTAAGGCAATTAAAGACTCTGATGTTGCTGAATTGGAAGCAAGTATTCAGCTTGCTATTGTCTCCGACACAGAAATACGACGAAGTCTTTTGATTGAAGAAATTAAGAATAAAAATATCAATCTATCAAGACCGTTAGGTAATTTAAATATAACTGTGTGCAACATCCTTAATTCAAAAGGACTTGGAGCGGATGTGGTTTTCGTTATTGGTTTCGATGAAGGCAAATTTCCTGTTACAACAACACCCACAGACAGCGAAATCTACCAACTGCTCGTTGCGTTGACCAGAGCAAAAAAGAGAATCTATTTCATCAATACTACAGGTAAAAAAGTATCGAGTTTTATGGATTGTATAGATAGTACTGACTTAGTGACTGAAAAAGTAAATTAAACTATTTTATGAAAACTAATTCATCACAAAAAAATAAACTACCGAGATCTATACACATGAGAATGATTTTAGGTGACGAACAATATGAATATATCAAGGATGAGGTTGGAGTAGAAAATTTCTTGAAACAACAATTTGATAATTACTATACAGAGCAGGAAGATATTATCGATAATCAGGATGTTAAAAACTTCTTTGTATTCTGGATATTAATTGTAAGTTACTACAAGTTTAAGTTCGGTAAAGGAATAAGAGACAAAGATGCCGTTGGTAAATTAAAATCCCTAAAGGGTTTTGAGAAGATTGAAGACCTGTATGCCTTTCGAAACAATCTATTCAAATTTGATTTTAATTACAATGATCCTTTTAAAAAAGAACTGAAAGCAAATGTGAGCAAACTCAAAAAGATAGTCGCAATAATAAATAAGGAGAGAAAGAAGAGAGATCAGCGCCTTATTGAAAACAAAGAATGGTAAAAATTATGAAAACTAATCAAATACAAAACAATACTAAATGGGTAGAAAAAGAGCTTGGAGAAGTCGCAACTTTTTTTAATGGCAAAGCACATGAGAATGAGATCTCTGCGGATGGAAAATATATAGTTATAAATTCAAAGTTTGTATCTACGAATGGATCGGTTGCAAAATATACCAACACTTGTCTTTCTCCACTCAAAAAAGGTGATGTTGTAATGGTAATGTCTGATATTCCAAAAGGAAAAGCTATAGCAAAGTGTTTTTTGGTCGATAAAGATGATAAATATAGTCTCAATCAACGTATTGGTGGGTTTAGATCAACTGAGATCAACAGTTCTTTCCTTTACTACCTTCTGAATAGAAACCAATACTTTCTTGCTTTTGATGACGGAGTTAACCAAACAAATTTGAGGAAGGATGACATTTTAGAATGTCCACTTTATTACCCATCTTTATCAGAACAAAATCGTATCGTTTCAGTTCTTGAAACGTGGGACATTTCAATAAAGAAATTTGCACAAAAAATTGAATCGAAAAAGCAAATTAAGAAAGGTCTAATGCAGGATCTATTAACAGGAAAAAAACGCTTGGGCGGTTTTAGTGAAAAATGGGAGACGGTAGAGCTTGGTGATGTTTCAAAAATGGGAAGTGGTGGTACCCCAAAGTCGAAAAATGAAGAATTTTACGATGGCGGTATTCCTTGGGTTTCAATAGCAGATATGACTGCAAAAGGTAAATATATATACTCAACTTTTAAAACTCTTTCAAAAGAAGGATTAAACAACAGTGCTGCGAAAATATATCCCAAGGGTACTATCCTTTACGCTATGTATGCATCAATTGGAGAATGTAGTATTGCGTGTGTTGAAATGACATCAAGTCAGGCAATTCTTGGAATTACACCAAATCCAGAAAGGTTAGATCCAATATTTTTGTATTACCATCTTTCATCTATTAAAGAAAGAATCAAACTGCAAGGGCAACAAGGAACACAATCGAACTTAAATGCTGGAATGGTTAGAGAATTCATGCTAGATATACCATCGGTAAAAGAACAAAGGGAGATCGCTAGAATTATAGAAACTTCAGATGAGGAAATAACCGAATTAGAAAAGAAACTATCCATCCTCAAAGAACAGAAACGCTATCTCCTCAACAATCTCATCACTGGCACAATTCGTACACCAGAAACATTATCAACCAAACTAACCAAATAAATATATGTCACTCACAAACGTAAACTTCGATGAATCAAGACAGTCACAGCTCCCATTCGTAGAGCTTCTCTTGAACATGGGCTACACATATGTTTCTACCGAGGAAGCACTGCGACAGCGTGGTGATACTTCGAACTTCATTCTTGCTGACATAGCAACGGAAAAGCTGATGGAGATAAACGGTTACGAGGTTGATGGTACAGAGTACAAATTCAGTGAGAAAGATGTACGAGATGCCATTGATGAACTTGAGCATATTCAATACGAAGGACTTATAGATACTGCACAGAAGATCTACAACACGATCATGCCGACAAGTGGTGGTAAGACGATCAAGGTAAACCATGGGGGTAAGAAAGTATCAAAGAACTTCAAGTTCATAGACTTCGAGAATATCGAGAATAATGCTTTTCATGTATCTGTAGAATTCGTCGCTAGCGGTAAGCAGAATATACGTCCCGACATCGTCTGTTTCGTAAACGGTATTCCTTTTGCTGTGATCGAGAACAAGAAGTCTGGTGTAGACGTAAAAGAGGCTATCAACCAGATGAATCGTAATCAGGGACCTGAGTTCTGTCCGAAGCTTTTCACTTATACCCAACTCCTCGTTGCTACCAACGGCAAGGAATTGCAGTACGGAACGACTGGTACACCCAACAAGTTCTATGCTGTATGGAAAGAGAAAGGAACAGACTTGGAATCACTAAATAAAAAGATATCTACTCTGATTGAGAAACCTGTTGATGTAAGCGTGTACGCTCAAGTACTACGAGACCTCAATGGATACACTGACGGCCACAAGCAACGAACTGATCGACTCCCTACGGAACAGGATCGAGGCGTGTTTTCACTCTTTGAACCAAAGAGACTTTTGGACTTAACTAAAAATTACATACTCTTTGATGCAGGTGTAAAGAAGCTCTCACGATACCAACAGTACTTCGCTATTCACAAGATGCTCAAGCGTGTGGAAGAGGAAGAAGTAACCGACCATGGAATCACTCGCCGAAAAGGTGGGCTTGTTTGGCACACGCAAGGTTCAGGTAAGTCGCTCACCATGGTGATGTTTGTGAAGGCTCTTATCGAAGATCCTCACATCCTCAATCCTCGTGTGATTATCGTCACTGACCGTCGAGACTTGGATAAGCAGATAAAAGACACGTTTAAAAATTGTAACCTCAAGAAAGAGGTTGTTCAGGCTACAAGTGGCCAGAATTTGATTGACCTCATTAAAGAGAAAGACTTGTCTGTGGTCACTACGCTCGTTCAGAAATTTGAATCAGCGGCGAAAAAGAGTACTGGATTTATAGACGATGACAGAAACATCTTTGTTCTTATCGATGAGGCACACCGAAGTCAGAATGGTATGGCGAACTTCGAGATGAACCGAATCATTCCAAATGCGTGCTACATCGGATTCACTGGTACACCACTCATGAAGAAAGACCGAGAAAGTTGGAAGAAATTCGGTGACTATATCGACAGGTATACGATTGACGATGCTCTTGCTGATAACATCATTCTTCCTCTTATCTATGAAGGTCGTTATGTTGATCTTATTCAGAATGCAGAACAGATTGATCGTCATGTTGAACGAATCACAGAAGGACTCAACGACAAGCAAAAGAAAGAGCTACAGCGATACGTTGGAAGCAAGATAATCAAAGACAACCCTCAGCGTATTGTTGAGATTGCCTACGATATCGAAAAGCACTTCATTCAAAATTTCCAAAACACAGGACTCAAGGCTCAGGTTGTTGCTCCGTCAAAATACTCAGCAATTCTTTTCCAGAAGTTCTTTGAGACTCGTGGAAATATTCGTACTGCCGTAATCATCTCTGACGAGCATGAAGATGGTGACGATGAAAATCTCCACAAGAAAGAAGTTATCGGATACCTAGAAGGTGTTCGTAAGAATCACAGCAGTGTCGATAAGTACGAGAAGGATGTTGTTGATAGTTTCAAGCACAACGACGACGGTATCGAGATGATCATTGTGGTAGATAAACTACTCACTGGTTTTGATGCACCTCGAAACACAGTACTCTATCTAGCAAAGGATCTGCGAGATCACAACCTGCTCCAAGCTATCGCTCGCGTGAACCGTTTGTTTGAGAACAAGAAGGAAAAGCCAAAGACTGCGGGCTATATCATGGACTACTCAGAGAACGCAAAGAACATCGATACTGCGATGAAGCTTTTCGGTAACTATGACGAAAGTGATGTTAAAGGAACTCTTATTGATGTGTCAGAAAAGATACAAGATCTCGAACAAAGCTATGGAACTGTTCATGATTTGTTTAACGAGATCAAAGGATCAAGTGATGATGAGGTATATCTCCAATTCCTTTCTGATCAGCCAAAGCGTGAGACTTTCTACAAGACCCTCAATGCCTTCATCAAGAACTTGAACGAATGCTTTGTGTTGCAGGATTTCGTTCACGAATTCAAACATCTCGACCTCTACAAGAAAGAACTTAAGAAGTTTTTGGAACTCCGTAAGTCTGCGAGTTTGAAGTACGCCGACCGTGTTGATCTTCTTGAATACAAGCAGTCGCTTATCAATATCCTCGATAAGTACGTCGATGCCCGTGGTGTTGAGTTGCTTACAAAGCAGGTAAACATTACTGATAGAAAACAGTTTGAGGAAGCCGTAGCAGAACTTGGTTCTGACAAATCAAAGGCTGAAGCAATCGCCGCACAAACCGAAAGAACTATCACCGAGAAGATGGATACTGATCCTGAATTCTACGAGAAGTTCTCTAAGAAGATTTCAGACATTCTTGAAAAGATGCGACAAGGCAAACTTGCCGATGTTGAAGCACTGAAGCAGATGAAGCTCATCAGTGACGATGTGGTGAACAAGAAAGACGAAAGCCTTCCATATCAGATTGAATCACAGAAAGGATCGGATGTGTTCTACCGTAACTTACGATCAGAGCTTAGTGATTTGAACTTGAGCGAGGATGTCTATATCTCTACTATTCTCGACATCTTCACGATCATTAAGAACGAGGCGATTGTCGACTGGTACAAGAACATGGATGTTAAACGTAAGATGCGAAATAGCATTGATGACTACCTCTACGATGTTGTTAAGGGTGAGAAAGGTATAGATATCGACAATGATCATATTAAGGTCGTTATCGATACCGCCATGCAATTAGCAGAAAATAACTTCGATCTATTCTTATAATTATATGAAGGAATTCATCTTCGGAACGTTCATATATGAATACCAACTTATAAAACAAGATCGTAAAACCCTGAGCCTCACTGTCACTCCAGATCTTCGTATTATTGTTAAGTGTCCATTCAAAGCAGAGAGCGAAAGAATAGAATCCTTTCTACAGAAAAAGTGGTTCTGGCTAGAGAAGCAACTTTCGTTCTTTAAGAAGTACCAGCGAAAGACGTATGAGAAAGAATACATCTCAGGCGAGGGGTATTTATATCTCGGCAGACAATACAAGCTTATTGTTCGCAAAGGCAAAGAGGATTCAGTCTCGCTCACTCGTGGTCAGCTGATCGTCCTCACAACAAAGCTAGTTGCGGACGGCAAGCACAACAAGAAGCTCGTCGACAAATGGTTTGCAGAAAAAACGGATCTTATTCTCCAAGATAGGTTCACTGAAATGCTTTCACTCTTTGATTTTAAGAACACACCGAAGTTATCAGTCAGAGAAATGAAAAAGCGTTGGGGTAGTTTCCTAAATCAGGACAAGATATTTCTTAATCCCAAATTGATCCACACTTCAAAGGACTGTATCGACTACGTAATCGTACACGAACTCTGTCATATGAAGTATAAGAACCACGATAAACGCTTCTATGATTTTCTCGACAAGAAGTTTCCTAAATGGGAGAAAGTTAAGGAGAAACTCGAGACAATCGGATCCTCGGTCTGCTAAATCGAGCAGTTGGTAACTAATTACCATTAATCTTTAATCTAAGCTAGAGTACAAACGTACCTCTGAAATGGTATAATTCATTCACAACTGAATACAGTCGCCTAACCCTTGGGAGCAATCCCAAGGTATGGTGCAAATTCCGCTAAAGTGTAAAAACCTCCTCGTCAGGAGTCACTTTAGCGGTCGTATCTGGAAACGGGTACGGGTTGGGCCGAAAGGTTCAATCGCAACTGGCGGGGAGATTTTTGCATCTCTCCTAAGCATTATCAGTCATAAAAAACCGCTAAAGTTTTATGAAAACATTAAATAATTTAAGTACCAAACCTTGGTACAGGATTTTGAAGATTCTGTACATGCTCGTTCTTCTCGCTACTGTCGTCATTATCTACAACTTGTACATGCCGCAGTACGATTCGTTTTTAGGAAACGTTGTCCAGCCATTTCTTATTGTCCTAGTTGCTCTTGAAATTTTAAGGAGGGCGATCTATTACATTTATTTCGGAACCGTATCTCCGATCAAAGTAGAAGTTGCTACTTATATCGCAAGAATTAAAGATACATTGAAGTCATTTCAAGACACGACCGATTTTCCAGATGCTACAGGTCGGTTCTTGGCAGATGTTTCAAGGGTTGCAAAGATTGAGATAGAAAACTTTGAGAAAGACAACTCAAGACAAGATCTCGGAAGACTGTCTAAAGTAGCCAATCTTGTAATTGAAGCTAGTAAGCTACATACACTAGGCACTAAGGGATTCTCAGCAATGAATGCGATAAAGGTTCGCTCGCTTTATTACGCCTTAGATCTGGGTATAGACATTGATCTAATCAAGATCGAGGTCTAGTTTTTGATTTTTGGTCCTATCAGCTTTCTTGATATACGCAGGAGGTAATCCTGGTTTGGTTGGAGGCTCCATCGTTCCATTCCTAATTTCCTCAGCCCACTTTTTGTAGTATGTCTCTTGCGGAAAAGCTTGAGCCAACCTCTCATAGAATTCAGCCCCTTCTTTACGCCTGATCATTTGATTCACTCTTTCTTTCTTCTCCTTGCCACTCAGTTTCTTCTTCTTTTTAGTTTCCGCTTCTGGTAGTTTTTTGCTCTCTTCAGGTTCTCGCTCATAGATACCTCCACCTCCAAAAGATGGCGGGACTTTATTATTCTTTGATCCGCAATATATGCAAGTCTCTCCTGGTTTTAGATCAAAGTGATCATGCTTTGGTGGTGGCACATAGATTGTTCGCACGGGCACATATCGTTTGCTGTTGTGCTGTAGCCAGAATCTCGTAGCGTTGAAGTTTTCACCCTTAATCATCTTGATGAGAGTTGCCTCAGCAAGGTCGTTTATGTTCTTTCTTCCTTGGTGTAGCACTAGCTCTACCTGATCTAGAAAGCTCTTGTTATCTTTATGCCATCGATAATAGGTGGCCCTCGCGATTCCCGTTTTCTTGCAGGCGAAAGACACGAGCGGTGTCTCCCGCAAGTACTCGATGAATTTAGATTGTTCATAAATCTTGCTCATAGAGCTTAGTTAATCTTTACTCGCTTCTTTCCAGTTAGCTTCTCCCAACGATTCATGATCACTTCCGCATATACGGGAGACTTTTCCATGATGAAGCATCGACGCTTTAGCTTCGTTGAGGCAATGAGAGTTGATCCTGAACCGCCGAATGGCTCAAGAACAAGTTGGTCCCGCTTTGTGAGAATCTTGATATATGGAATCAGTATCTCTATCGGCTTTGTACCGAAGATAACTCCCTGACCAGAAGACTTCTCATCTGACGCATTGAAGTCGATGAAGTCAGTCGGACAATACTTCGCACCTTTCTGATATCCCTCCCAGTGAGGACGACCTGTGATTGCGAAGAGTGCTGTTTCGTACTCGTTCTGCACAAGCTCTTCATCTTCAAATTCAACATCGGGTATTCGCTCCTCACTCGAAGTACCAACCATTGCAATGTCGTGCTTCGAAAAGAATTTATGTTGTCCCGCGTATCCTTGGTTACGATTTGGCAGATGCCAGACGAGCATGTTTCGCACCTTCCAATGCTTCTCCATCTCGCCCCAGATAGTTCTTATGTTCTTCCAGTTTTCGTACACGATAATCGAGAAGTTATCATTCTGTACCTTGGCAACATTCGCCATCCAAAGTTCGGTGAAATTGTCAGGGAGAACATCGGTCTCAAGATATCGGCGATTCTTCTTCGCACCGAATCCAGTAACTGCTTCGCCGTTCTTCTTTGTCTTGCCGTGAAGGTAATCAAGAATATAAGGAGGATCTGTCATCACCATATCTATCTTGTTCTCACCGCAGAGCTTGAGCATGTCTGCCTCGATAGTGGAATCACCGCACATAAGCCGTGACCCATCGAGGTCATACACGTCACCTTTGGCGGCGACTATGTTATCAATCCCTAGTTTTGCTAACTCCTTTGCAAGATCAAACTGTTCTTCTTCATCGTCCTCCTCAAATACTTTATCTAGGTCTACCGAGCCGAATCCCAAGTCCTTGAGGAATGACTCGTCGAACTTTGCGAGAAGATCCATGTCGAATTCTCCTTGGTTCTTATTAAGTCGGATACACAGTTCCTTTTCTTTTTCCAAGTCAGGAATGTTGAGGTACACCACTGGCACCTTGGTGTATCCGAGTTCTTGAAGAACGGAGAACCTGAAGTGGCCTCCAAGGATTATGTTCTTGCGAGACTCGGCACTGTTCACGATTATTGGATCGACCACTCCGAATCTAGTAATGCTATCTTTCAATTCCTGCTTTTGAGTATCGTTCCACTTTCGTGGGTTGTACTCGGTTAGTTTGAGATCGACAAGTGGTACTTGTACGATCGTTAAGTTTTCATTACGCATATTACTTTTTTGTAATTAGCGTTTACGAGGAAATAGAAAAACATCCGTGTCAGTGCAAAGATAGTTAATCCATTTACCTGCGTAAACGAGGATTAATAATATTTGCGTTGAAACGGATGTCTTGTGAGAACTTTTTTCGAGAGTGACGGTGTCCTTTGTGGACTGTGTCGAGTGAAATTGTTCTACTTCAAACTGTGTTTGCTTGTCGCATATACATTATAGCAATCTGAAAATTCCTGCATAGGGTTATAATATGAATTTTTTGATAAAATGGATATATGTTTTGCACGAACTGTGGAAACAAAACTAATACAGAAGATAACTTCTGCGGAAAGTGCGGTAAGGCAATTAAGCGTGCCAGTGTCTCGGAGGTAGAGAGACCATCTCCCAAGATAGAACCAAGGCCGACGCCTCCGATACGCAAAGAGCCAGAGTACATACCTCCAACCATTCAACGCCCTCCTCGCAACCTCGAAAGAGAGGCAAAAGCTGAAAAGAAAAGAGAGGAGCGTAAAGAAGAGCTGAGAAAGATCTTGGAAAAAGAGCGAGGAAGAGAAATCACCGATCAGGAACTCTTTGATGCAGAACATTGGCTTACAAACTACGCCAAGCTTATGTATGATCTCGCCCAGACAGACTTTCGACGAAAGAAAAAGTTGGAAGAGAATCCGAAGGGCTTTCATCTTGAAGGCAAAGGATATACCTGCTGTATTTGTCGTAACTCTATTTCCGATGAACAGACATGGTATGACGAGAACGGTATCAAGTGTTTAATCTGTCAGGATGCGTTGGATAAGAAAGTAATCCCGCCATCGGTGGCAAGCGACCACGAGAGTTGGTACTCCGTGCATGATTTTGAGAGCAGTTTCTTTATGAAGCCGAATGCGGTTAGGAGATTCGTAAAAGAGGGTCTCTTGAAGCCACGAATCATTAAAGATTCTGCAGACCGTACTCATTATCAATTATTTCTCATCGAAGACCACGAGGGTATCCTGCCTCCTAAAGAGGTGACGAAATGGCCCGTAGTTAAATTCGAAAAAGACGGTAAAGACTGGTACCACTCACAACCTTGGTTTATGCATAAGGATCCCAAAGAAGTCTTAGGTGGCTATAAGATACTGGAGTATATGTCGACTTTGAAAGAGAATGAGATAAAGCAGTCATATCCTGATTTAAGCTTTCAAATGCACGAGGGATCAAAGTCCATATTAAAGATTGATTCTATTGATGAAAAGCCTGATAAGCCCATAGAAGAGGAGGTCAAAAGTGAGCCAGAAAAGGAATAGTGGCTTCAGGTGTCTCATTTGTCTCATTTTGTGAAAACGGGATAGCGACTCACTTGCCTCAACAAGACCCATCCAGAAGTGCTAGAATACCCTTACAAGGCCTTAGAGCGTGGGTACTTAACTCACATGGCCCGCAGAGTAAAATTTTAATATAATTAATTTATGAAAATAATTTTATTTAGAGGTTTGCCTGGATCAGGCAAAACAACAATGTCAGATTTTGTTTCTAAAGAAACAGGTGTTCCTATTTTAAGAAAAGATGATATTTATGATTTGCTATCAGATTTTATAGAAGATCATAAAATAAAAAATGAAATTTCTTATGGTTCTTTATATTCAATATTAGAAACAAACAAGCAAACAAATTCTGTTTTTATTGTTGATTATCCTTTTAATAAAATAGAACATTTTTCTATAATTAAAGACTGGTGTAAAGAAAATAACGTTGAGTTAAAATCTATTCTTGTTACATGTAGTGATGAGGTTGTTTGGGCTGAACGTTTTAATACTAGAGCAGAAAGCCCTAAACCAAACCAATTGCTAACTAATTTTGAAGAACTAAAAAAGCATTATGATACTATGCAAATCAAACCAGAAAATGGTGAACTTTCGATTGATACGTTAAATTCTGAAGAATCTTTGCTGAATATGATTAAATCATTCATTTAACTGATTTTACAAACCTATATCTAAAGAGTAGAATTAAAGACATTGCAAATTATTTGGTTGAATTTTTGTAATAATTAAACATTAAATACGGCAATAATAATATGAACGGTACAAATTGGTCGGAAGTTTTCTTTTTTATTTCTTCAATAGGTTTTATATCTCTATGGGTTTTAACTGCGGTATTTTTATTTTACTTGATAAAAACTATGCACACTTTTTCTAGAATAATGAACAAATTAGAAAAAGATATAGAGAACATAAGTGAAGGAGCAAAAGATATGATAGAAGATGTGAAAGATAATATGATTTTCAAATTCTTATTTGGAAAAAAGAAAAAACATCACAAAATTAAAAAATAGCTAAAAAATAGTTTTAATAATAATTAATTGTGCAAATCACAATTGAAAAAAGAATGAAAAAAACAAAAGGAATGTCAGTAGGGAAGAAAGTAGCAATAGGTGCAGGAGTAGCAGCTATCGGAGCGATAGGAGCTTATGCTTTTATGGGTCCAAATGGAAAGAAGAATCAGAAGAAAGCGAAAGTTTTAGTAAATAAAATGGTAAAGACAGAAAAGAAAATCCAAAAAGATTGGAAAGATTTAAAAGCAAAAGCCGGACCATCTCTAAAAGAATTCAAAGCAACTGTGAAAAAAGTAGCTGGTCAAGCAAAAAAAGAAGTTTCAAAAGATATCAAAAAAGTTAAGAAAGAAGTAAAAAAGATTAGTAAGAAGATTTAATGCGCTAAAGTAAAAGCGATTACTTTCTTAGCTCCAGCATTTTTAAGTATTTTTCTAGCTTCATTTAAAGTTGATCCGGTAGTAGTTACATCGTCTATTAATATTATATTTCTATCTTTTATTTTGTTTTCATTTATAACTCCAAAAGTTCCAATTAGATTTTCTAGTCTTTGTTTTCTGTTTCGTATTCTGGCTTGATGTTCTGTTTCTTTTATTTTTATTAAAATATTTCTTTCTAGTGTAAATATTTTTTCTGTATCTAATTTTATTAATTCTTTACAAATTAATTCAGTTTGGTTGAATCCACGTTCCCGTAGACGTGTTTTAGAAAGGGGGATAGGGATTAGGATTGGGTTACGGAAATTTTCGAAAATAGAAAGGTCTGAAAGTTCTTCGTTTATTTTTCCATATAAACTTTCAGCGAAAATTTCCGCAATTTTCTTTTTACCTTTATATTTCAGTAGCCAAACAGCTTTTTTAATAGGTGGATGTCGATAGTCGTATAAAGCAAAAATCCATTTGTTTGTTTCTCTTTCTGCTATAGGAAAATTTGAAATACATTTTAAACATAAAATTTCTCCAGATTTATTACAAGAGACGCAATTCACAGGAAATATTAAATCTAATATAGTATTAAAAAATCCCATATGTTATAATACAAAGGTATTTTACCATAAATTATGAACCCATTTCAAAAAATAATAGATGCAGGCAAAGGTATTTTTTCAGGTAGTTCATCTGAGAGTGCAATCGGTATAGATATAGGTACTTCTGCTATAAAAATAGTTCAAATAAAAAAGAAAGGAGGACGTGCTGTACTTGAAACGTACGGGGCTGTTGCTCTAGGTCCTTATGCTGGTGTTGATGTTGGTAGAGTTACAAATTTAAATGAAGAAAAAACCATTGAAGCTTTAAAAGAAGTTTTAAAACAATCAGGAGTTACTACAAATTCTTCAGCTTTAGCTATTCCTTCACAATCAAGTCTAGTTTTTACCTTGGAACTTCCTTCTCAAGTAAAAGAAAGTGATATGGCTAATATTATTCCTACAGAAGCTAGAAAATATATTCCTGTACCAATGACTGAAATTTCTCTCGATTGGTTTTTATTACCTAAAAAACAGCCAACTTTTGAAGAAGAAAATAATCCAGAGCTTCCAGCCTTACAAGCACAAAACAATGAAGTTTTGGTTGTAGCTATTCAAAATGAAGCAATATCAAAATATCGTACAATTACAAATCAGTCTGGTTTAGAAGCAGGATTTTTTGAATTAGAAATTTTCTCTTCTATTCGTTCAAATTTTGAACATGAACTTTCTCCTGTGTTGATTTTAGATTTCGGAGCTAGTCGTACTAGACTTTCAATAGTTGAATTCGGTTCTGTAAAAAGCTTTCATACTATTGCTCGTGGTTCCGCTGATATTACAGATTCAATAGCTAAATCTTACGATATTGAATTTGCAAAAGCAGAAGTAATGAAAAAAGAATTTGGTTTATATGGTAATCCTACAGAAAAAAGTCTTACAGATATAATAAAAATACACGTCGACTATGTATTTTCAGAGACAAATAGTGTATTATTAAATTACGAAAAGAAATATGGAAAAAATATCAGTAAGGTTATTTTGACCGGTGGCGGATCTCTCTTAAAAGGTTTCAAAGAAGTCGCAGTTAGTAATTTTCCGACTCAAGTAGAAATGGGTAATCCATTTTCAAAAGTAGATGCACCTGTTTTCTTAGAAAAAGTTTTAGCAGCTACAGGACCAGAATTCGCAGTTGCATTAGGACTTGCTTTAAGAAAACTGCAATGAGATAATATAGTTGTATAGTGTAGATTGTTTTTATACTCAGAAAAATAGATATGGAACAAAATTTTCAAACATCATTCATACCCAAAAGACCTATAGTAGAGGAAACAGTTGTTCGTTCACGTCCAGCTAGTTTATTTACTATTCTTTCTATTTTTATTTTTTTTACTATTGTAATAGCTTCTGGTGGAGTTTATTTCTATAAAGGATCTTTATCAAAACAAATAGATCAGATGACTAGTGATTTAGAAATTGCAAAGAATCGTTTTGAACCAGCGACAATAGCAAAATTTGTAAAATTAGACAAAAGATTAAATTCAGCAAATGAAATTTTATCTAATCATACTGCCATTTCTCCAATTTTTGATTTGTTACAAAAAATTACTTTAAAAACTATCCGTTATTCTAAATTTAGTTATGTATTAGGAGACACTTCTAGTTCTAAAATAACAGTACAAATGTCCGGACAAGCTATCGGATACAGATCTATTGCATTACAATCAGATCTTTTTACTCAACACAACAAAGACATAATTGATCCTGTTTTTTCAAATTTATCACTAGACCCCAAGGGTAATGTGATATTTGATTTAGAGTTTTCAATAGATCCTTCTTTTGTTAATTATCAACAATTAGTAGCCAAGCAAGCCACTGTACAATAATATGAGATTTTTATTACCAATTATTTTAATAGCAATATCAATTTCAGGGTTTTTCATGTTTTTGAATCCTACTTATACAGAAATCAAATCTTTGCAAACTAAAATAGAATCTTACAATACAGCTCTTTCAAATTCAAAATCATTAGAAAATCAGAGAGATAAATTGGCTAGTAAGTACAACTCTATTGATACACAAAATTTAGACAAATTAACAACATTGCTACCAGATAGTGTAGACAATATAAGGCTCATATTAGAGATTGAAAAAATAGCAACACCATATGGTATGGCATTGAAAGATGTAAAATATAATCCAATAGTTGCTGATCCTACTGTAAATAGTGCTAATAAAAAATTATTAAAAAATACTGCTACTAAGAAAGATTATGGTAGTTGGGATCTAGAATTCTCTACTTCTGGTACTTACGATGATTTTATCTCTTTCTCAAAAGATTTAGAGAAAAATTTGCGTATTGTTGATATATCTTCTGTTGATTTTTCTGCTGATAATAATTCTTCTTCTGGTACGGGTATGTTGCTTGCAACTAATTCAAGCTCAATTTATAAGTTTAATTTTAAAATAAGGACTTATTGGCTTAAGAATTAATTTTTATAAAATATATGTCACCACAAATTAAAAAAATAATATTGTTTGTAGGAATAGCACTAGTTGTTATCGTTGGTGCTATTGTTTTTTTTAAAAAGCCTACAACAACTACAAATACTTTAACTTCTACTGCAAACAAAGCTGCTCCTATTACAACTACAAATACAGTTAAAAGTACAACATCTGCTTCTTCTACTGTTGGCCAAGAGTTCATTACTACATTATTAAACGTAAACAATATAAAATTAGATGATGGTATTTTTTCTAATCCAGCTTTTTCTACTTTGAAGGATTCTACGATAGAGTTAGTATCTGACGGTAATGAAGGTAGACCTAATCCTTTTTCTCCTATTGGAGTTGATATTTCTCCTGTTTCAAATAATACTGCTGTTATTTCTACTGCTAGTTCAACAGTATTTAATACATTTATTAATGGAGGAAATTAAATATATATGAGCTTTTTAGAAGAACTTGCAAAACAAGGATTAATAAAAGAAAATCAAATAGGTGAGATAAAAAGTAAAGCTATTGAAAAATATGCTGGTGATATTGATGATGCTTTGACAGAATTCGGGGTAAATCAAGATAAAGCATTACAAATAAAAGGACTTTATTTTTCAATGCCAATAAAGAAGATAGTTACTAAAACTCTTTCTTTTGAAGCTCTTCACTATATTCCAGAAGATTCTGCTACTCATTATCATTTTGCACCTATCGGATTAAAAGATGGAGTTTTAGAAGTTGGAGTTACAGATCCAGAAAATATGCAAGCGATGGATGCGCTTCAATTTATTTCCGCAAAATTAAATACACCATTTAAAATTTTCTTAATTTCTAAATCTGATTATATGGATATAATGGAAAATTATAAAGGTATTACAGGACAGGTAAATAATGAATTAGATAGATCAGACAAAGAAGAACTTTCTAATATGAAAGAATTGAGTGAAGCAGCATTGAATTCAGATATATCGGAAATAAAAAATATTAAACCTGGAGAAGAATCAAAATTAGTTGAATCTGCTCCTGTTATAAAAATAGTGGCTGTTATTTTACGTAATGCTATCGAAGGAGGAGCCTCTGATATTCATATAGAATATACTGGTGAAAAAGTAAAAGTACGTTATCGTGTGGATGGTATTTTACATACTACAATTGTTTTACCTCCAAACGTATACAATGGAATTGTCTCTCGTATAAAAATACTTGCAAAACTTCGTTTAGATGAAAAAAGGAAACCACAAGATGGATCTTTTTCTACAAACATTGATGGAAGAAAAATTGATTTTCGTGTTTCTACAATGCCTGCGTATTATGGAGAAAAAGTTGTGATGCGTATTTTAGATTCTGAAAAAGGAGTAAAACCTCTCGACACCTTAGGTTTATCGGAAAGAAATTTAGAAATTGTTCGGGAAGCATTGAAACGCCCTTATGGACTTATTCTTATTACTGGTCCGACTGGTTCCGGAAAATCTACAACACTTTATTCTATGATAAATGAATTAGATAAAGAAAGAAGTAATATCGTATCTCTAGAGGATCCAGTTGAATATCATATTCCAGATGTAAACCAAAGTCAGATGATGCCAGAAATTGGATATGATTTTGCTTCAGGTCTTCGTTCTATTCTGCGTCAAGATCCTGATGTTATAATGGTTGGAGAAATACGTGACAAGGAAACAGCTCAGCTCGCTATTCAAGCCGCCCTTACTGGTCACTTGGTTTTTTCTACACTTCATACAAACAATGCTATAGGTGCTGTACCTAGACTTGTTGATATGGGAGTTGATCCTTATCTAATTGCACCGACATTGATTTTGTCTATTGGTGAACGTCTTGCTCGTCTTACCTGTCCTTCTTCTAGAAAATTAGTTCCAATGGAAGCCAGTGTTCGTGGTCAATTAGAAAAATCATTAGTTGATTTACCAGAAGAATATAAAAAAGACATCAAAATAGGTGAGCAAATGTATGACACAGTACCTTCTCCTGAATGTCCTTCAGGAACACGTGGACGTATCGCTGTTTTTGAAATGTTTAAAGTTGATAAAGAAATGCAGAATGTTATTTTGAAAAATCCTGTTGGATCTGAAATATACAAAACAGCTCGTAAGAATGGAATGCTAACAATGCAGGAAGATGCTATGATTAAAGCAATAGAAGGTACAATACCTTTTCAAGAAGTATATAACTTTACGAGTGATATAGATTAAAAGTCGCAATTATAATATAATTAAATTACAAAGATATGGAAGGAGAAAAGAAAAAAATTTTAATAGTAGATGACGATACATTTTTGATTGATATGTATGCTTTGAAATTTAGCCAAAGTTCTTTTGAAGTTTACACAGCACCGAGTGCAACTGAAGCCTTAACTAAATTAAAAGACGGTCTAAGTCCAGATATAATATTGTTAGATATTATGATGCCTGAAATGGATGGTTTTGAAATGTTAGAAAAAATGATTGCAGATAAATTAGCATTAAATTCTATAAAAATAATCCTTTCAAATAAAGGGCAACAGTCAGATATTGATCGTGGTACTGAACTTGGGGCATCAGGGTATATCGTTAAAGCAAGTAGTACCCCTGCAGAAGTTATAGACAAGGTAATGGAAATTTTAAATAAAAAATTAGCAGTAGCTAAATAAAAATTTATGGATTATCAAAAAACACTTGAAGAACTCATATTAACAGTAATACGAGAAGGAGGATCAGACCTTCATCTCGGAGCTGGTCGTGTGCCTGCTGTTAGAGTTGCAGGTGAATTAATTTTTTTAGTTAAAATGCCGGTCTTCTCAAAAGAAGATATGATTGCTATTTTAAATCTTTTGATTGGAAAAGAAAAAATTGATTTATTTACAAAAAAACAAGAACTAGATTTCTCTTATGATTTTAATAATAGCCAAGCTAGACTTCGTGGTAATGCATTTTTTCAAAAAGGACTTGTTAGTGTTGCACTTCGTTTAATACCAAAAGTTCGTCCTTTAGAAGAATTAAATCTTTCACCAATAATTGCAGATATTGCTCGTAAGAAACAAGGATTTTTTCTTTGTGTAGGACCAGTAGGTCAAGGTAAGTCTACTACATTATCAGCAATGATAAATCTAATAAACAATGAGCAGGCTCGTCATATCGTAACTATTGAAGACCCAATAGAACATATTTATGTTCCAAATAAATCAATTATTGATCAACGTGAAGTCGGTATTGATACAGAAGATTTCCATATTGCTTTAAAGTCTGCTTTTCGTGAAGACGTAAACGTTATAATGATCGGAGAAATGCGTAATACTGAAACCATTGCTACTGCTGTTACAGCCGCTGAGACAGGTCACCTTGTTCTTTCAACCTTACACACAAACAATGCTTCACAAACTATCGATCGTATTATTGATTCATTTCCAGGAACTCAGCAAGATCAAATCCGTATTCAATTAGCTTCATCTCTTATTGGTATTTTTTCTCAACGTTTAGTACCAAAGATAACAGGGGGATTAGTTCCAGCATATGAATTACTTTTGAACACTAGTGCTGTTTCGAATTTGATTCGAGAAAAAAGAACACATGAAATAGATGTAGTCATAGAGACTGGTACAGAAAATGGAATGATAGATTTAAATCGTTCATTACTAGAATTAGTTCGTAGAGGTGAAATTACCATAGAAACTGCATATCAATATTCTCTCAACCCAAAAAGTTTAGAAAGAATGATATAATATAATTATGTTATTTAATTATAAAGTTGTAGATGAAAAAGGTGTAAACAAAGAGGGAAGTATCGATGCTCCTAGTAAGGATTTTGCTATTTCAGGACTGCAACGCCGTGGTTTTATTATTGTTTCTATTTCAGAAGTTGGAGAAAAAAATAAAATATTCAAGTTTTCTTTTCTAACTAGAATTCCTGTTAAAGATGTCGTTATTTTGTCACGTCAAATAGCTACACTTTTCGGTGCACAAGTTTCTGCCTTAAAGGCCTTTTCTTTACTTGCTGGTAATACTGAAAATGAAAATTTAGCTCGTAAACTGACTCAAGTAGCTGACGACTTGCAATCAGGTCTTTCTATTTCTGGATCACTTGCAAAACATCCGGATGTATTTTCTGAATTTTATATAAACATGGTAAAAGCTGGTGAAGAAACAGGTAAATTAAATGAAACTTTTTTATACTTGGCTGACTATCTAGACAGGCAATACTCTCTTACTTCTAAAACAAAAAATGCATTGATTTACCCGATATTCGTTATAGTTACATTTTTCGTAGTTATGGGGCTCATGTTTGTAGTAGTTATTCCAAAACTTTCAGCAATCATCCAAGACACAGCCCAAACTATTCCTGTATATACTCAAGTCGTTATAGCTATTTCAAATTTCTTTGTAAACTATGGATTTATATTTTTAATTTTCTTAGTCCTTTTAGGTATTTGGGTTTGGAGATTATCTGCTACTGAATCAGGTAAAACATTTTTAGATAGATTAAAGTTAAACACTCCAGGAATAGGAAATTTGTATAAAAAATTATATCTCTCTCGTATTGCTGACAACATGGACACTATGCTTTCTTCTGGTATACCTATTGTTCGTGCTATTGATATTACAGCTGAAGTTGTGGATAGTAAGGTTTATAGACTTCTTTTGAAAGATGCAGCTGAAAGTGTAAAAGCAGGACTTTCTTTTTCTGCTGCTTTAGAAAAACACCCAGAACTTCCTAGTATTTTAGTTCAGATGGTAAAAGTCGGAGAGGAGACAGGGGGACTCGGAAATATCTTGAAAACATTGGCCTTATTCTATAAACGTGAAGTTGACGATGCTATTGATACACTTGTAGGACTTATCGAACCAGTTATGATCGTTGTTCTCGGTCTCGGGGTAGGTATACTACTCGTATCTGTTCTCGTTCCTATCTATAACGTTGCAGGAAGTATTAAATAAGAATTTAATTCTTGACAAGAACAAATATATAAACATACGTTTTCCACAGGTTGTATTGTTAAGCTTAAAATCATGATATAATTAAAAGTATTAAAAATAAGTCGAAATTATTTTATAAATTATTAGTTAAATATTAAAAATATGAAGAAATTAAATAAAGGTTTCACATTGATAGAACTCTTGGTTGTTATTGCAATCATCGGTATCTTGGCATCAGTTGTTTTAGCATCACTTAACTCTGCTCGTACAAAGGGAAAAGATGCATCAGCTAAGACAAGTATCACTAGTGTTCGTGCTCAAGCAGAAATTTATTACAACGGTACAGGAGCAAACTCATACGGACCAATAAGTAGTAACGTTACTACTGGTGGTGTTTGTGGAGATTCTCAAGTTCTTGTTTTGAACAGTGCAGCTAACACACAAACAGGTCATTCTTCTGTTTGTACACAAAATGCATCTGGTGCTGCTGCAGCTACTAGTTATACTGACTATGTACAACTTAACGATTCTACATACTTCTGTGTTGATAGTACTGGTTTTGCTGGTATTGCTGGTGATCCTACAGCAGTTGGTACAACATATGTTGCTGGTGTTAAATGTCAATAAGAGTATTATAAATATACTTTTCTAAAAAACCACCCTCTGGGTGGTTTTTTGTTTTATATATCATGATATAATTAAAAGTATTAAAAATAAGTCGAAATTATTTTATAAATTATTAGTTAAATATTAAAAATATGAAGAAATTAAATAAAGGTTTCACATTAATAGAACTCTTGGTTGTTATTGCAATCATCGGTATCTTGGCATCAGTTGTTTTAGCATCACTTAACTCTGCTCGTACAAAGGGAAAAGATGCATCAGCTAAGACAAGTATCACTAGTGTAAGAGCACAGTCAGAACTATTCTATAATGGCCCTACCGCAAATCCAGTTAATTCTTATGCTCCTGATGGAGTTGCACAATATGATTTAAATGGTATTGTGTCTCCTGCAACAGTTGGAACTGATTTAGCAGCAGGTTCTACTGGTTCTTGTAGTGATCCACAGAATGCTGTTTTAATGAAAGCTGCAGCTATCCAAACAGGTCATACAGTAACTTGTACTGTTGCTAATGATGGAAAAAGTTATGTTTCAGAAGTTGAATTAAATGATACTACTATCTTCTGTGTTGATAGTTCAGGTTTTGCTGGTATACCAGCTCTTGCTGATGGAACCCCAATATCGGAAGTTGATTTGCCTATACAACAAACAAATGGTTTAGATATTGCTTGTCAACATAATTAATTTTCATAACAAAAACCATCCTCTGGGTGGTTTTTGTTATGTTTGATTGATATAATAAAATTATTATGAAAAATAAATTAAATAAAGGTTTCACATTAATAGAACTCTTGGTTGTTATTGCAATCATCGGTATCTTGGCATCAGTTGTTTTAGCATCACTTAACTCTGCTCGTACAAAGGGAAAAGATGCATCAGCTAAGACAAGTATGACAAGTGTACGTGATCAAGCAGAAATTTATTACAATGGTGGTGGAAATTATCATTATGTAAATAATTCAAACAGTACTACTGTATGCGCCGATCCACAAATTTCTAAATTGCTTAATGCGGCAATGACACAAACTGGTGCAACTTTAACTGTTTGTCAAAATAGTGCAGATACATATGCTGCAGATGTTGTTCTTGGTGATGGTAGTACACATTTTTGTGTTGATAGTACTGGTTTTGCTGGAGAAGGAAAAACAGCACAATCAGACATAAATAATGATGCTTCTTGTCAGTAGTAGTATTTGTTTTTTGTTGATATAATGTTTATATTATTAAATAATTAAAATTTAGTTTTTATGAAAAAAATGAATCTTAAGAAAGGTTTCACATTGATAGAACTCTTGGTTGTTATTGCAATCATCGGAGTGCTCGCTAGTGTTATTTTATCTTCAATCAATACTGCTCGTACAAAGGGTACTGATGCTGGAATAAAATCACAATTAGCAAATGCTCGTGTTCAAGCAGAACTTACAAACGATGCTAACGGATGTTATGGATCAACTTGTTCTGCTACAGTTCCTGCAGTTATTGCTCCAGGAGCTTGTTCTACAGCTATGAGTACTGCAAGTAGTATCTTTAATAGTGCAGTTGATGCAAAGTTCAATTCACAAATTGCAGGTGCTATAGCAAATGATACAGGAGGTTTCAATGCTTGTTCTGCTGCTGTAGGGGGAACTTCATGGGCTGCTTCAGTTGGACTACGTACAAATCCTACAACACAAGCATGGTGTGTAGATAGTAGTGGTACTTCAAAATTAGAGACAATCACAGCAAATTCTCAAGTTCAATTGACTACTACAGTCACTGCAGCTGGTCTTTGTTTGTAATTTTATAAACTCTTCAAAAACCACCCATATGGGTGGTTTTTGTTTTGTGTATATATGCTATAATTATCCTATGACTTTTATTATTACAATGATATTTTTTGGTTTTGGGGTTATTATTGGTAGTTTTTTAAATGTAGTTATTTATCGTTTTAACACAGGCAAGACTTTTGGTGGCCGTAGCGTTTGTATGTCTTGCAACAGACAGCTATCTTGGCATGAGCTTATTCCTGTTCTTTCATTTGCAATGCAAAAAGGGAAGTGCAAGGGATGTAAATCAAAAGTTTCTATACAATATCCTTTAGTAGAAATACTTACTGGTTTTATATTTGCTGCAATATTTTTGAAATATCAATTATTGTTTTGGCTTAATACCGTAGACTTTACTATTACATTAGCTTATTATGCGACTTTGTTTTCATTGTTGATGGTTGTCGCTGTTTATGATATTCGTCATAAAATAATTCCAGATGTTCTATCTTTTGTTTTTGGTTTAGTTTCTTTTGGTGGAATATTCTTCTTCTTGAATGGTAATTATTATATTCATACTCCTGGTTTATTTGAATATTTATCTGGTCTTATATTAGCAGCACCATTTGCATTTTTCTGGCTTGTTTCTCGTGGACGTTGGATGGGTCTCGGAGATGCAAAACTCGCACTAGGACTCGGCTGGATGCTTGGATTATCTTTTGGTTTATCTGCTTTAGTTTTAGCTTTTTGGCTCGGAGCACTTTTTGGAATTATTCTTTTGTTTATTTCTAAAAAACATAATATAAAAAGCGAAATTCCTTTTGCTCCGTTTCTTATAATTGGCACGTTGCTAGTTTTTCTTTTTGAAATGAATTTCTTTCCATTTTATTAAAAATGATTAAAAAAATTAAAAATCTTAAAAAAACATATAAAAATTTCCAAGGTGGGATGACTTATATAGAATTAATAGTTGTACTTACTATTTTTGGAATTATGTCTAGTGTTTTGATTTTTAATTATTCTACTTTTACTAATCAAGTTGACTTACAAAATCTTTCCCAGGATATTGCATTACAAATAGTGTCTGCTCAAAAAGCTTCTTTATCTGGAAAAATTCCAGGATTAGGTGAGGCAGGCACAGACATTATTTCCGCTAATATTTCAAATGGTGTAGAATGGAAACCTGCATACGGTGTTTACTTTAATGCTGACCCGACTATTAGTTCTGTTTATAATAATAAAAAACTTGTTTCCTATATTGATACAGAAAATTTAAAATATTACGGAGAAACTTGTCCGGATCCAATTCATCCTGGTGGAACATCTGATCAATGTAGGGATGTTATAAACATTCAGAATGGAGATTATGTTAAAAATGTATGTACTGTTGCAGTAGGTGAAACTGATTGTGTCGGTGCTAAATTCCTTCACCTTACATTTACACGTCCAGATTCAGGTGCTTTTATTGTTGATAATAGAAATTTTGTAGAAGGTAGTATTTCTCCTTATCCAGAGACAAAAGCTATTATAACAATAGGATCAGAAAGAGATGCCAGTTTACAAAAAGATATAACTGTATATTCATCAGGTAGAATAGAAGTAAATTAATATGAAAAATTTTTATAATATAAAATCTGGTTTTACAATAATAGAAGTTATGATTTCGGTGGCTCTTTTTAGTGTTATTATAATTATTGGCGTTGGTTCTCTTTTGAACGCTAGTAATTTACATAATAAATCTGCAAAAGTTAGATCTATTTTAGATAACCTTTCCTTTGTCATGGAAGACATGTCTCGTAACCTAAGAACAGGTAGCGATTATTCTTGTGAGGGCGGATTTGATTGTACTGACGGTAAAAAATTAATTTTTATTAATCATACACCAGGTCAAAGTGGCGAAAAATGGATGTACGTTTTTCTAACTCGAGATGATCCTTCTATTGGTGATCTTGTAAAAATAGTTAGACCATCTGGTACACCAAATACAGATTTCGATGCTATTTTATCTGCTGCTAATACTGCAGATTTAATACCAATAAATCCAGAAGAAGTTCAGCTTGATAGTTCTTCCGGATTTAATGTTACAGGAGCAGATCCTAATGATCCTGTTCAACCATACGTAACAATAAAGCTTTCTGGTAAAATTCTTTATAAGAGCGAAGAAATACCTTTTAAATTACAAACATCAATATCTCAGAGGCTTATTGATGCACCAGCAAATTAAATTATGAAAAAAATATTTATAAAAAATAAAATAGAAAAGAGAAATAAGGGTTTCACTTTAGTCGAAACGCTTGTAGCTATTTCTATATTTACTATTTCTGTTTTAGGAATGGTTTCTATTTTATCTAATGGTATTACAGATACAGAATACGCAAAAGATAAAGTTATTGCTACATATTTGGCTCAGGAAGGTATAGAATATGTTAGAAATATTAGAGATGAAAATATTTTGTTTGCAGACAGTCAGGGTTGGTCTAATTTTCAAACAGCACTTGTTCCTTGTGTTCCTAGTACTGGATTAGGTTGTGGTATGACAAATAACATAGATAAAACAGCAATTAATTTTTTTCAATGTATTAATCCTGTAGATTGTGAATTATATATAAATCAAGGTTCTGGTGAATATCATTATGACGTTGGTGGTAGTAGTGGAGATACTGATTCTGGTTTTAATCGTGTAATTTCTACAAAATTTGATCCTAGTACAGACAGAGTAACTGTGTATTCTGTAGTTTCTTGGAATCAAAAATCAGGTCCACAAAACGTTACTTTTTCTGAAAGTTTATTTAATTGGTATTAATTATGAAAATAAAAAATATAAAAAAGAATAAGGCCTTCGTATTACTCTTTGCTATTATTTTAGCTAGTATTATTTTTGCTATTTCTATAGGTATTGCAAATATTTCTTATAAAGAAGTTTTGTTAACGACTTCTGGTAAAAATGGTAATGATGCATTTTTTGCTTCTGATATAGGTATTGAATGTGCTCTTTATTTGGACAATGTGCTTGCCAGTTCATCGCCATTTTTATCTACTGGCTTAAACTATGAATTTGGAAATACAAATTTTTCTGATCGTGCTTGTGCTGGTTTACCTGTTAATTATACTAGTACTGATTTTTCAGGTGCTGTAAACTTTAACGTTACTAATGATAATGGCTGTGCTGCTGTCTCAGTTTTAAGAGAAGTAAATGCTTCTACTACAATAACTTCAAAAGGTTTTAACGCTGGAGATTTAAATAATTGTCCTTCTGGTAACAATATTGTAGAAAGAGAGTTGCAAGTAACTTATTAATTCCTGTATGAATAAAATAGAAGCGAAAAAAGAAATACAGCAAAGAATAGAAAAATTGCGAAGTGAAATTAGTCGTTTACGTAATGCTTATCATGTAGAAAATGCACCGTCTGTTACAGATGATGTGTATGATTCTTTGTCTCGTGAACTTAAAAGTTTACTGAAAGAATATCCAGAGTTTAACAATGAAAGTTCTAATGAAAATAGAGTAGCAGGGAAGGCTTTAGATAAATTTGTAAAAGTTAATCATAAAACTAGAATGCTTTCTTTGAATGATGTTTTTTCTTTTGAAGAATTAGAAGAATGGGATAAACGCGTGAAGAAATTACTCGTGGTATCTCAAGTAAATTATTTTTGTGAAGTAAAATTTGATGGACTTGCAGTGTCACTCATTTATGAAGATGGAAAATTTATTCGTGGCGCTACACGGGGAGACGGAAATGTTGGTGAAGATATTACAGAGAATTTAAAAATGATTGATTCTATACCTTTATCACTAAAACCGGCAAAGAAGAATTCTCCCGCCTTCGCCCTCGGAGACTTAGAACAGGGGACCCACGACTCCTTGAATTCTTCTTTGCCGGTTTATTTAGAAGTTCGAGGAGAAGTTCTAATGTCTAAAAAAACATTAGTTTCTTTAAATAAGAAAAATGAAAAAGAAGGTAAAACTATTTTTGCAAATACACGTAACGCTGCAGCGGGTAGTGTACGTCAACTTGATCCACAGATTGCAAAAGAACGCAACCTAGATTTTCGCGCTTATGATATTGCAGAAGTTGTATGGGGAGAAGAAATGAAAAATTCTCTCGGTCCTCGGGTCGCTTCGCTCAACCAGACACTCGAGAATTCTTCATTTCTTCTCCCTAATCATTCAGATAAACATAAATTATTAAAACAATTAGGTTTCCCTGTAGACGAACATGATGCAATTTGTAAAAATCTGAATGAGGTAGAAGATTTTATAAAAAAGTTTGAGAAAATTCGCCCAGATTTTAAATTTGGTACGGACGGTATTGTTATTTCAGTTGATGATTTAAAACTTCAAGAAACTCTCGGCGTTGTCGGTAAAGCACCACGTTATATGTCTGCTTTTAAATATCCAGCAGAGAGAGCTACGACTATAGTAAAAGATGTACGAGTAAATGTCGGCCGTACTGGTGTGCTCACACCGCTCGCAATATTTGAGCCGACGCTCGTCGCTGGTTCTACTGTTTCCAAGGCGACACTTCATAATATAGAACAAATAGAACGCCTCGATCTACGTATAGGTGATACTGTTGTTATTCAAAAGGCAGGGGATGTTATTCCTGAAGTGGTGGAAGTTTTGGTAAAAATGCGCACAGGAAAAGAAAAGAAATTTAATATGCCGAAAGTTTGTCCTGCTTGTGATACAAAAATAGAAAAGAAAGAAGGTTTGGTTGCGAGCTTTTGTCCGAATCCAAAATGTAGTGCGAAAAATGAAAGATATTTAGATTTCTTTGTTTCTGTTTTTGGTATTTATGAATTAGGTCCAAAAATATTACGACGTTTTAAAGATGAAGGACTTATAACTGATGCTGGAGATATTTTCACTTTGCAAAAAGAAGACATTGCTCCACTTGATAGATTTGGTGAAAAGTCAGCAGAAAATATAATTAATGAAATAAATTTAAAAAAGAAAATTTCACTTTCTAAATTCCTTTGGGCCCTCGGTATTCTCCACGTCGGAGAAGAAACTGCTCGAGATTTAGCTCAAGAATTCGGCACACTAGAAAATCTTATTTCAGTTGCTAGGCAAGACCTAGCAAGTCTGAGTGAGATTGAAAATATTGGTCCCGCAGTATCAAATAGTCTACACGATTATTTTTTTGATACACATAATATCGCTTTTATAGAAAAATTAAAAAAGAACGGTGTCACTATAGAAAAAGTAGAGAAGAAAAAAGCTGGTAAATTTAACGGTATGACTTTTGTTCTCACTGGTGCACTCGCTACTATGTCGCGCGAACTCGCAAAAGAAAAAATACTTGCCCATGGTGGTAAAGTCTCCGGCTCTGTTTCAAAAAATACTTCATATGTTGTAGCAGGGGAAGAAGCCGGCTCTAAACTTACCAATGCACAAAAACTAGGGGTAAAAGTACTTACGGAGGAGGAATTTTTAAAGATGCTTTAAAAAAAGTCTTTATTTTGTTATACTTTTAGTATGGAAATCAAAGATGTGGAAAA
>JAPLXR010000009.1 GCA_026395955.1 Candidatus Nomurabacteria bacterium
ATCCAGTAAAGTTAATTCAGAAAGATTGGAAAGAGAAGGGAATTAGAAACAAAAAAGAAACCTTAGATTTCTTAAGAGGTTACGAACATTCAAGTTATTTAGATTACTTTGGAATATATAGAACTGAAGGGAAAATAATAAATAAAGAATCATTTCCTAATTATTTCCCAAATACTAAAGATTTTAATAATGAAATTTTTTCATGGTTAGATTATAAACAGCTCTAGGCAAGACCTAGAGCTGTTTGCTAAATAATGTATTTTATGGTAATTTAAATATAAATAAATTTACCTAATGTTTAACAAAAACAGGGCGGTAAGACGCTCTTTAGAAAAATCTAATAAATGAAAATACTAATTATTGATGACATTCCAATGTCATATGAAATTAATGAAATTTTAAAATCTCTTAAAACTTATAATAGTACTGCAATTATCTTTAAGCCAAAATCACTTGAAAGAAAGGAGCTTTATGAGGAATTAAGACTTTTATGTGAAAAAGAAAAGTTTAATTTTGCTTTACTTGATTATGAATTGTGGGGAGGTGGAGAATTTTGTGGTGACGAACTTATTCCTATTTTAAAAGCTATGAATATTTCATTCTTTGCTTTTTCAGGTAGAGTTAGTTTTAATTCAATTTTAGAACAAAAAGGAGCAATGCGTTCAATCTTAAAAGATAAAAATATTAAAGGTGATCAAGCTGTGTCACAGATGCTTTCTTTTATTAGTTAGCAAATAATCTAATTTAAGCAAAAAGTCCGGATAAAAATCCGGACTTTTTTATTTTTTCTCCAATTTATCTGGGCGGTGGTTTGGGCATTTATTGTTTGAACAGCGTTCGGGAATAGTTTTAGTTCCAAGCATCATGAGGCTATTACACATAGGGCAAATATTACCAGTTGGTTTTGCTTTGATAGCATTTTTACAATCAGGATAATTTGAACAAGAATAGAAAATTCCAAATCTTCCACGGCGTTCCATCATTTCTCCCTTTTTACAAGTAGGACATTGTACGCCAGACATTTTTTTCTTTTTCTCTTCTTCATCTTCTTCTATATATTTACATTTTGGATAACGAGAACAAGAAACGAATGCGCCAAATTTTCCTTGGCGGAGGACAAGGTGTCCGAGTTCTGGAACTTTTGTGCTCTTTCTTTTTTTCTTTCCATTTTTATCGAGCCCAGAATCTTCTACAGGTATTCCACATTTAGGACAAGGCCGTCCCAAATCTTTCGGTCCTTCGAGTTCTAAACCTTCGAGAGTTCGTGCACCTTTACATTCAGGGAATTTGCTACAAGAATAAAATTTTCCATTGCGTGCGAGTTTGATAATCATTGAACTTTTACAGATAGGGCAGAGCATATCAGCCGGAGCTTCACCCATATTCGTCGCTTTAGCGAGCTTATCTTTTTCTTTTACATCTTTAGAAAATGGTCCATAAAAATCTTTTAATGTTTTTACATATTCTCTTTCTCCGCGAGAAATTTCATCGAGCTGATCTTCCATTCCTGCTGTGAAAGTATCAGAAATATATTCAGCAAAATTTTGTTCCAAGAAATCAGAAACGACTTCACCTGTATCAGTAGGGAAAAGTGTGCGTCCTTCTTTTAATACATAACCACGTTCTTCGATAGTGCGCATAATAGATGCATATGTAGATGGACGGCCGATGTCACGAGACTCTAGTTCTTTTACGAGTCCTGCTTCACTATATCTGCCTGGTGGTTGTGTTTCTTTTCCAAAACTTTCTAGGTTTATTAAAAATAATTTTTCTCCTTTTTTAACTTCAGGAAGTTCTACGTCTTCACCGCGAGCATCAGCATCTACTTTGAGCCAGCCAAGAAAGAGAACACGTGAACCGTTTGCTGAGAAGTCCGGAAAAAGCTCGTCCGCATTTTGGACAGTTCCAGTTACTTTTGTTTTCAAAAGTTTTGCATCAGACATTTGTGAAGACACAGTACGCTCCCAAATAAGTTTATATAATTTTACCTGCTCATCATTTGCACCTTCAGATAAATTTTCGACATGTGTAGGACGAATAGCTTCGTGAGCTTCTTGAGCATTTTTACTCTTTGATTTGTATGTTTGAGCTTGGACATATTCAGGGCCATATTTTTTTTCTACGAGTTTCAATATTTGCTCTTGAGCTACTTTTGAAAGGTTTACAGAGTCAGTACGCATATAAGTAATATGTCCTGCTTCATAAAGCTTTTGCGCAACTTGCATTGTACGAGAAGGGGAAAAGCCGAGGCGAGTAGAGGCTGTTTGTTGCAAACTCGATGTGGTAAATGGCAGCGGAACGCTTTTGTTCACTTTCTTTTACATCAGAAACAATCCAATTTCCTTTCTTTCCAATTTCTAAAATCTTCTCGACGACTTTTTCATCACGAGGTTCTTCATTACAAGTTAATTTTATTTCTACTTTTTTTTCTGTTTTGAAAAGTCCTTCGAGTACCCAATATTTTTCTGGAACGAATGCACGGATTTCTCTTTCACGTTCCATAATTATTCGTAGAGCAGGAGATTGCACGCGTCCCGCAGAAAGTCCGTATCGAACTTTCTTCCAAATTATTCCAGAGAGATCATAGCCGACGAGACGATCAAGTACTCGACGAGCTTCTTGTGCTTTCACAAGTTTTGCATCGATGTCGCGTGGTTCTTTTAATGCCTCTTCAACTGCTTCTTTTGTAATTTCATGAAATGTCACACGCTTGATCGGAGCTTTTACTTTTTTATCTGCATCGAGAATTTCTTTCAAGTGCCAAGAGATCGCTTCTCCTTCGCGGTCGGGGTCAGTAGCGAGCATTATCTCTGTCGCTTTTTCTGCGAGGCCTTGGAGTTCGTGAATTACTTTTTCTTTTCCTTTTGAGATTTCATAATGAGGAACAAATCCAGCAGGGATGTCGATAGCTTGTTTATTTGATTTTGGTAAATCACGTACATGTCCGACAGATGCACGCACAGTAAAAGCTCCACCGAGATATTTCTCGATTGTTTTTGCTTTTGATGGTGACTCTACGATTAATAGTTTCATTATTGCTAAGTATTACACGAGATTGCTTTTTTTGGCAAATTTTAAATAAAAATTCTTTTCCACATGTGCACATATATATAGTGTCTAATTTATATATGATATAATGTATACATACGCAGTCGTTGTGTATATTAATATTAATTATTTTAAAATATGAAAAAATCAATTATAAAAATTTCATTGTTTGCATTGCTGTTGATCTTGTCGACAGGTTCCGTTTTTGCTGTTGGTAAAATAGGTCCTAAAAAAAGTCATGTATTAAAAAATACAACTTTTGTTAATAAAATGATTTTTGGAAAAGTTACAAATATCACAGGTAATGTTTTGACTGTAACTACAAACAGAAAAAATGGAGCTACATATACAGTTGATACAAGTTCTGCTACTTTCAAAAAAGGTGATGCAATTATAAAAATTTCAGATGTTGCTCTAAACGATATGGTCATAGTACATTCAGCTACAGAAATTTCTGGGAAAAATATTAAAGCAGATTTTATTACTGATGGACTACCTCAATTTAATTCGATAAACATTGCCGGAGCAAAAAAATTAACAAATCAAAAAAATAATTTTGTTTTCGGAACAGTTGCTGCTATCGATGGAAATAATATTTCTATTAATGAACAAAAAGGGAAAGAAACTTCTGTTGTTACAATCACAGTCGATGCAAATACAAAGTTTGAAAAAATTGGATCACAAAATTCTACTCTCGCAGATGTAGCAGTAGGGAATAAAATAATGGCTATGACACATCAAGGAATTACAACTGTCAGAATTATGCCAGAAGTTGCTTCTATGGGAATAAAAAATATTAATCAAAAGAAAAATAATATTTTTGAAAATTTAAATCCTATAACTTTACCAACTGTACCAGATGCTAGTTCTACAGATAACACAGACACAATTCCTACACCACTACAATAAAAGATAAGTTTCTTTTTTAGAAAAATATGAAATTTATACTAAAGACAAAAATTTATGCACTTATTCTAATATTTGTTTTTAGTGTTTCATTTTTTTCTTTTGATATAAATAAAGTTTTTGCGGGACCTATAATGACGGGTAATGGTACAGCACTACATCCTTATGTTATTTCAACTTGTGGACATTTTCAACAAATAGATAATCATTTAGCATCTCACTATATTCTTAATAATGATATTGATTGTTCTGGAAGTAATTTAGAGGTTGCTTCTGGTGGAGCATTCACTGGAGATTTTAATGGAAATAATCATACGATTACTTTTGATAATAATCAAGACAGTACAGATAATGTAGGGCTTTTTGGTACTATTACTGGTGCTAGTATATATAATCTACAACTTATTTCTGTAAATGGTGTTTCAGGTAATAGAAGTGTTGGTGCTTTGGCTGGTGTTGCTGATTTTGCAACTATTACTAATGTTACTTCTTCTGTTGATGTTTTGGGTCATAATGCTATAGGAGGTTTGATAGGTCAATCTTCATATACTTCTATATATAGTAGCTCTTCTTCTGGAAATATTTCAGGTGATAAATTTGTTGGAGGTATTGTTGGTTATGCTAGCAATATGGATCTTGAAAATATTACAAATACTGCAAATATAAATGGTTTTAATGGAGGTGGACTTGTTGGTGGAATTATAGGTTATTTAGAAGCTACTGGTCTAGAAAATATTTTTACAAATGTAAAAGAGTCAGGAAATGTTTCAAACGATGGAGATGATACTGGTGGTATTATAGGAAGTGTTAATTTATATGATGGAGGAATTTTAACTATTTCCGACACTCATTATAATGGAGATATTTCAGTAAGTTCTAGTAGATCAATATCTGGAGGTATAATAGGATATTTAAATGATTATAGTAGCGTTTCAAATACGTCTTTTTCTATTTCTAATAGTGATACTAAGGGTACTATAACAGGTAATAGTGATGGTGGTTCTTTTGGGGGTTTAATAGGAGATATTGATCAATATATTAACAGCGACAATCTTCAAAATAATATTTCTATTTTAAACAATAGTTCCAGTATGGATGTGTCTTCGGCGTCAGATGCTGTCGGCGGTTTAATAGGTTATATATATCAAGATACTAATGGTAAAAGTGGTAATCTTTTAACTTTAACTATGACTGGTAATCATACTACTGGTAATATAACTAGTAATGGTGGGTATGTCGTAGGAGGTTTGGTTGGTTACGATGAAACTTATAATAATAAATTCAGTACACTTGATTATAGTGTTAATCAAAATTATGCTACTGGTACCATATTAGGCCTTGGTGCTACTGGTGGTATTTTTGGAGCTCTCGATGCTTTTGGTCCTAGTAATATAAATTTTTCAGAAGATTATTTTTCTGGTCCTAGTGTAATAGCATCTGCAGATGTAGATGCTGGGGGTTTATTTGGATCTCTTTCTTCAGATTCTAATAATATTACTGTCTCTGATTCTTATGCTAATACAAATGTTATTGCCTTGGCTAACATCGGAGGACTTGTCGGAAGTGCTTATAATGTAGATATTAATAGGTCTTATGCTACTGGATCTGTGAATGGTACTGATCCAAATTTATCTTCAAAAGCAGGTGGATTAGTAGGTATTATCGATGGTAGTAATTTTTCTAATATAAATAATTCTTGGTCTGCAAGTTCGATCGATCCATTTAATTTAAATAATACTTTTGGAGCAGTTGTAGGATCTCAAGGCAACGTTGCTTTCTCTAATGTTTATTATGATCAAACAAAAAGTTTTATTTCTGATTGTGTGGGTTCAGGGAGTGTGACTATTGATTGTCATGCTGAAAATATCGGAAATTCTGATAATTCTTATTTTAAAAACAATACTACAAACGAGCCATATTTATCAGGAGCATGGGATTTTAATAATATTTGGGACAATAACAAAATAGGTCAATATCCTAGACTACACAATATTTCTGCTGACGATGCTACTGATTTATTTGCTGTTGGTAATGGTACAGATGTCAAACCTTATCAAATTACGACATGTCAGCAATGGGAAAATATTAACCATGATTTAACAGCTAGTTATGTTTTAGAAAATAATTTATCTTGTGCAGGAGAAGAGAATAATATAATTATCGGTGGCCAAATTGATTTAAATTTACCGAGTTCGATGTTTTTGGGTAAAGTGGATGGTAATAATAAGTCTATTGATATAAATATAAATTATTCAGGTGGAGGTGAACATATAACAGGATTATTTACTATTACAGGTTTGGCTACTATTTCAAATTTGAATGTTACCGGTTCTGTAATTAGTAATGCTAAGTCTTATACTGGGGGAATTATTGGTATTGATTATGCACAATCTAGAATTTCACATTCTAGTTTTACTGGAACAGTTTCTGGACAAGATGATGTGGGGGGCTTATTAGTGATTCTTCAAATATTGGTGGTACTAGAATTGAATATTCATATTTTTCAGGAGATGTTACTGGTAATAATGGTGTCGGAGGTTTGGTTGGAGGGATGGTCGGCTCATATATTCGAGAATCTTATTCTAGTGGCAATGTAACAGGTGTAAATAATGTTGGAGGTTTGGCTGGAACATTACGAGATTTGGGAATTATAGATTCTTATTCCACTAGTAATGTTTCAGGTGATTCTAATGTCGGAGGTGTTGTTGGTCAATTAGATGCTTCTACTATTAGTAATGTGTATTCTACTGGAATTGTGAATGGTAATATTTCTACAAATTCTGGGGGAGGATTAGCAGGCTCCATTTCTAATGCTTCAACAGTATCAAATTCATTTTCAACGAGTCCTATGTCTGGTTTTGGTTTAAATTTTGGTGCATTGATAGGAGCAGATGATGAAACTAACACAATTACGAATAACCATTTTTATGATTTAATTAGTAGTACCGGTATGTGTGATGCTGTTTTAGGTACATGGGCTGATTGTGCGAGTGATGCTACAGATATAAATTATTTTAAAGGCAATAGTACAAATGCACCATTTGTAGATAATTGGGATTTTCGTCCTGGACAAGTTTGGGTTGCAACTCCAGATTCTTATCCGACTCTTTATAAAATTACTGCTGATGATCCAGCAAATCTTTTTGCTAGTGGAGATGGTACAAAACCAAATCCATTTCATATTCAAACATGTAAACAATTTGAAAATATAAATTATTATTTAAGTTCGTACTTTATTTTAGATAATAATTTAGCTTGTTCTAAAAGTGGTAACAGTATTACTGTTGGAAATGGCGATGCATTTTTTACCGGAAATCTAGATGGGCAAAATCACACTATAGATATTAGTCTCGATACTACTGCCTTGGATAATATTACTGGTTTGTTTACTTTATTATTTGGTGCGAGTGTTTCTAATTTAAATATTTCTGGAAATATTAATTCTATTTTATATACTGGTTCTTTGGTTGGAGCTGCTGTCGGTAGTTCTCATATTGATAATGTTCATTCTAGTGTAAATGTTAATTTGGGGGATAATTCTGGTTCAGGTTATTTTGCTGGTGGACTTGTTGGTGTATTAAATAGTAATTCTGAGATACGAAACAGTAGTTACACTGGAAATATTACTTTGAGTAGTGGTTCTCCTATAGACGCCGTTGGAGGTATAGCTGGAGATATGGAGTCTGGTTTTATAAATAAAAGTTATTCTACTGGTAATATAAATTCCTTAAAAGAAGGAGTATCTCTAGGTATCGGAGGGCTTGCTGGTTATGTTCAGAGTGGTTCTGATATTACAGAAAGTTATTCAAATACAAATGTTAGTAGTGTTTCAAGTGGCACTGGAGGACTTGTTGGTGGAGTTGATAATTCTAGTGTTACTAATGCTTATGCAACAGGAAATGTGACTGGTTCGAGTAATATTGGAGGACTTGTGGGTAATTCAAATAATGCAGGAATACAGAATACCTATGCTACAGGTTCTGTTACCTCAACTTCCGGTATTAATGGTGGTGGACTTATTGGTTCAGCTAATAATTCTACTATTACTAATTCTTTTACGACTAGCTTTGTTTCTAACTTTTTTTCAAATATGGGTGGTTTTATTGGTGATGATAGTGGAAGTAATACATTCGGTAGTAATGATTGGTATAATTTAGCTACTAGCGGAACAAGCGCTTGCAGTGGTGATTCTGACATTAGTGCTAGTTGTTTTGATCAAACTGACGTAAATTTCTTTAAGGGTATTATTAATAGTGAAACTTATGGACCGATAAGTAGTTGGGATTTTAATAGCGCTCCTATATGGGTAGCGACTGATGGATTTTATCCTACTCTTTATAATATTTCTGCTGATGATCCTATTTTATTTCAAAACGGAGCTGGTTCTGCTGGTAGTCCGTACGAGATAACTTCTTGTCAGGAATTACAAAATATAAATACAAATTTAAGTGCTTATTATATATTAAAAAATGATATAGATTGTTCTAATTTTAATTTTTCTTCAATTGGATTAGACACTCCTGGTTTCACTGGTAATTTTAATGGAGAAGATTTTGCTATAGATCGTTTAAATATTTTTGAACCAAGTAAAAGCAACGTAGGTTTGTTTAGTGTGTTGGGTGATACTGCTGTAGTAAAAAATGTTTTATTAACACGTGAAAATATTATTGGAAGTGAGAATGTTGGAGGACTTGCTGGTTATATAAATACAGGAGCAAAAGTGTCAAAAATATCAACTGGTGGTGCTGTAACTGGTAGTGGTAATAATACAGGAGGATTGGCAGGTGTGAATGCATCACCAGCTACTATCGTAAATAGTAATTCTTTTGTTGATGTGAGTGGGTTTGATAATGTCGGAGGACTTGTCGGAGATAATGAGGGTGGTTCAATTGTGAATTCTTATGCTACTGGTAATGTAGATGGTTATCAAAATATCGGAGGACTAGTAGGTTACGGTGTTTCTGGAAATATTTTTAATTCTTATGCTACTGGAAATGTCAGTGGTGCTATCTCTGTCGGAGGACTTGTGGGTGATGGAAGTAATGCCATTATTACAAATACTTATGCGACAGGATCTGTCATGGGTAATGCTTATAATTTAGGAACAGATAACCAAGGTATCGCTGGTTTTGTTGGATATTCTGCTGGTAGTGCAATGATAAATAATTCATTCACAACTAGTCCTGTTACATTTATTTATGATGGAATAAATGCATCTTCGACTCCACTTTCAAATGATACTTATGTTGGTAATTTTATTGGTAACAATGATGCCGGTACTACTTTTGTAAATGATTATTATGATCAAATAAATGGTCAACAAAATTATTGTATGGGTAACAGTACTCTGGGTGGCCAAGGAGTATCAGATGATGCTAATTGTAATAATGATGGAGCTGATTATACTTATTTCCAAGGTAATGCAAGTAATACACCTCTCAATAATTGGAATTTTACAAATATTTGGAATTTAAATGATACGAATTATCCAATTCTTCAACAGAATTCTGAATTTACAGGTAAAGGTAAAGGTGATAAAGAACAGCCGTATTTAATAACAACTTGTGCTGAGTTTGAAGAAATGAATAATTATGATTTGTTGTCTGGATATTTTGTATTACAAAATGATCTTGATTGTTCTAGTGAAGGCAACAATATAATGGTAGGAACTACTGATCCATTTACTGGAACTTTTGATGGTCTCGGTCATACAATAAAAATAAATATAGATGATAATTATTCTCTCGATGTTGGATTGTTTCAACATATATCTTTTGATAATAATTTAAAAAATTCTGGAAATATAAATAATTTAAATATTTCAGGTACAATAAAATCTTTATATGAGACAGGGGCATTGGCGGGAATAGTTGATAAAGTTCATATAAATAATGTTTCTTCAAGTGTAAATATAACAATACAAAATAATAACGGTTGGTCCCCAAGTGTTGGGGGGCTTGTCGGTCATATGACAGATGCTCCATCACGACATAGTACTCTTTCAAATAGTTTCAATGCTGGTTCTATAAAAATAGATAATGATAGTTCTGTTGATGTTGTCGGTGGGCTCGTAGGTATCGCTGATAGTAATTCAACTATTATTACTAGTTATAATATTGGTGATATTGATATTCAAACTATAGATCTAAATGGTGGGGCAGGAGGTTTAGTTGGATATTTGAATACATCAACGATCTCAGAAAGTTATTCTTCAGGTAATATAAATGGTAATCAAAATATAGGAGGATTTATTGGTTTTTCATATAATTCAACTATAGAAAATTCTTATTCAACTACATCAGTTGTTGTAAATAGTTCTGGTAATTATTTTGGAGGATTTATTGGTCTTTCTCAAAATTCTACTTTTACAAATGATTATGCTATTGGAAAAATATATGGGCGTGATATTGGTGATTATATTGGAGGATTTATTGGTTATAGTGATTCAAATAATATAAATAATTCATTTTCTGCTGGTACTGTCTATAATGCAATTTCTATCGTAGCAGGATTTATTGGTTTTGATAATAATACTGTATATAATAATTCTTATTTTGATAGCCTGAGAAGCGGTGGTACAATATCTTGTTCTTGGAACAATCCATATCCTAGTGGATGTAATTTTATAAATCTTGGTGGTAATGATCAAAATTATTTCTTTAATAATACTACTAATCCTGTATATAATGGTGTTTGGGATTTTAGTACTATTTGGTCTGTGACTTCTACTTATCCAAGATTAAAATCATTACTTTTCACTCTCGGTACTGGAACATTAGTTGACCCATATCAAATATCATCTTGTCAGCAATTGCAAAATATGAATATCTTTTTAGATGCTCATTATATTTTGACAGGGGATATCGATTGTAGTGATACTATAAATTGGAATAATGGTCACGGTTTTATTCCTATTGGTGGTAGTGAAATTCCAATTTTTACTGGAAGTTTAGATGGTCAAAATTATACTATTGATGGATTATACATTAATAATGTGGATATTCCTGTCGGATTGTTTGGTGTGTCGAGCGGAATAATAAAAAATATTAATTTAACTAGTGAAAATTTAATTGGTAATTCTAATATTGGTGGACTAGCAGGACAAAATATAAATGGAGGTATTATAATAAATGCTCATACAAATGGAGGTGTATCTGGAACTGGTGCTGACCTAGGAGGGTTGGTGGGCTTAAATACTGATAATAATTCTGTAATAACAAACTCTTCTGCTACTGTTGGAATCGATAGTGAAACTAATTTTGTCGGAGGACTTGTCGGAGAAAATGCTAACAACGCTTTGATTTCAAATTCTTATGTAACAGGTCAGATTAGTGTTGTCGGTGATAGTTCTGTTGGAGGACTTGTAGGATATTTACATGATTCTATTATTAAGAATTCTTATGCAAATGAACAAGTTGTCGGTTATGATACTGTCGGAGGACTTGTCGGTTATGCAGAAAATAATGCTAGTATACTTAATTCTTATTCTACTGGAAGTGTAATAGCTAATGGTAATATGTTTGGTTATGATAATAGCAATATCGGAGGACTTGTCGGAGCAACTAATGATAATATTAAATTCTATAATTCTTTCACTACGAGCCCAGTAGTATTTATATATGATGGTGTAAATACGCAAAATGCTCCACTTGCAAATGATACTTATATAGGTAATTTCTTGGGACAAGAAGGTTCAAATATTATTTATGAAAATAATTATTTTAATAAAGATTCTGTGGGTCAAAATTATTGTGTAGGTGATAGTGCTTCTGGTGGTCTAAGTGGTGCAAATAGAACGGGATGTAACAATGATGCTGAAGGTATTTCATATTATCAAAATAATAGTTCCAATTCACCTCTAGATACTTGGAATTTTAATACTATCTGGAGAACAAATGTTGGTGATTATCCAACACTTAAACAAACAGTTAATTTTTCTGGAACTGGTACCGGTACAGAAGTTGATCCTTATATCATAGATTCTTGTAATAAATTTGAAGAGATGAATAATCCAAATATTTCATCCGGTTACTTCTCTATGACAACTGATCTTGATTGTCGTAGTAAGCATAACAACATAATGGTAGGTACAGATTTGCCTTTTGATGGACATTTTTCAGCATCAGTAGGAGACGGAAGTAATTATACTTTGACTGTAGATATAAATGATACTATTTCAAACGATGTCGGAGTATTTCAAAAATTATACAATGCAACAATAAATAATTTTAATATTGCGGGATCTATGACTTCTGCAAATGAAACTGGATCTTTGGCTGGTATTGTAGATTATGATTCTGTTATTGATAATGTTTCTTCTAGTATAAATATAAATATTGAAAATAATAATGGTTATTATCCATTTGTCGGTGGACTTGTAGGATATTTAACTGATGCTATTGCTCACCCAAGTCATATATCAAATAGTAGTTCATCAGGAAGTATCACAGCAAGTTCTACTACATCTATCGGTGCCTTAGGTGGACTTGTCGGATATATGGATAATACTTCGACGATAGATAGAAGTCATTCTACTAGTGCTATTAATGTTCAAACAGAAGATGTTGATTGTGCTGTTGGAGGTCTTGTAGGATGTATGGACAATTCAACTATTACAAAGAGTTATACTACTGGTTCATTAACTGGAATTTATGGTATTGGAGGTTTGGTTGGAGAAGTAGCGAATTCTAGTATTACAGACTCATATTCCAATAGAAATATAATAGGTAATAATTATCTTGGTGGTTTTGTTAGCTATTCTTATGGTGCTAATTTTAATAAGGACTATTCTGCTGGATCTTTGTATTCTAACAATAACGGCGATTCATCTGGAGGTTTTACTGAATATAGTGATTCAAGTGATATAAGTAATTCATTTTCAGCAATGACAATAAACGGTTTTAATTTAAACGGACAAGTTGGTAATTTTGTGGGTTATGATTACAGTTCAAATTATGATAATAATTATGTAGACAAAATTAAAAGTAATGTAGATGCATGTATTTCAAATAATGATACAGATTGTTCTGTAATTAATGCAGTAGATACTATCGATGTTCCAGACAATAAATATTTCTTAAATAATACAGAGAATCATCCACTAGATACTTGGAATTTCGCTAGTACTTGGGAGAAAAATGAATCATATCCTAGACTTCATATTGCTTCTTTTGCTGGAGGTAGTGGAACACTTTTAGATCCATATCAAATTTCTTCTTGTCAGCAATTTATAGATATTAATTCAAACCTCTCTGCTTATTATATTTTAAATAATGATTTAGATTGTAGTGATAATGGAAATAATATAATGATTGATGCTCCAGAAGTAGATCCATTTACAGGTAGTTTTGATGGTCAAAATTATAGTATAGATATTAAGATTGATTCTTTTGATTCTACAATTGGTTTATTTAGACATCCTGTCGGTGCAACTATCAAGAATTTAAATATTACAGGTCATATTACAGGTCATACTGAAGTACTTGGTTCTTTAGCTGGTAAAGTTGAGAGTTCAACTATTACTAATATTTCAAGTAGTGCTGAAGTTACAAGTAGTAGTGGTATTGTTGGTGGACTCGTTGGCTCATTGAGAGACAATTCAACTCTTTCGAATTCATATTCTATTGGTGCTGTATTTGGAGACGGTAATAATATTGGAGGGCTTGTCGGTTGGGTACAAAATTCTACAGTTTTAAATTCTTATGCTACAGGTTCTGTAAATTCAAATTTTTCTCATGTTGGAGGGTTAATAGGATATTTAGAAGCATCTACTGTTGAATCTTCTTATTCTAGTGGATTTATTAGTGGTAATATTAATAATAGTACTGATTCTGGAAGTTTAGTTGGTTCTAGTAAGGGCGGTAGTTATATTAATAATTCTTTTGCTACTGGTTTAATAACTAATTTTTACAAAAATACTGGCGGTTTAGTTTCTAGTTCAGAAGATATTAATTTATCAAATGATTATTACGATCAAACAAATACTCAACAAAGTGGCTGTACTGCTGCTGGAGATATTTCTAATTGTAATCCTGTAAATATAGATAATTTACAACCAAATTATTTCTTGAATAATGCGACAAGTAGTCCGCTTGATACTTGGAATTTTGCTTCAACTACACCGATCTGGGCAGTGACAGAGAATTTTACTCCGACATTTTTAGATAATATTTATGATAATCCAAAAGCACCATTTGTAGACACAAAAGATGCTACAAATGTAAATTCATTTAGTGCGACACTCAATGGTTCTATTACGAATTCTGGTGGAGCAAGTCATTTCTATTTTGAATATGGAACTACTGATTCTTATGAACTAGGTTATGCTTATGAATTTACTGGTATTTCAGGAACAGGGAATTTCAGTACTAGTGTAAAAGATTTGTCTCAAGCAAATACATATCATTATCGTTTATGTGCAGATAATAATTTAGGTAATAGTTGTGGAAATGATGTACAATTTGATACTCCTTCTGCTGTGAACTCAGATATGTCTTCAAATTCAAATAGTGATAAGAATTCTTGGTTTCCAGATGGTCCTGTATTTTCTAGTGTTGTAAATCAAGATACTGGTGAGGTTTATATCGGTGGAAATTTTCATAATATGTATCAACCAAGTGATATCGTAGGACAAGGAGTTCCTGTAGCGCTTGATACTGGTTTGCATTTAAATGATCCTCAAATAAATGGTCCTGTATATGCTTCTGTTTCTGATAATAATGGTGGATGGTATATCGGTGGAGATTTTACTTCTGTAGGAGAAAAACAAAGAAATAATCTTGCTCATATTGATGCAAATGGTAATGTTGATGACATAAATTTTGGTTTGCTTGGTGTAAATGGTACTGTGCGTGCTTTAGCACTTTCACCGATGGGAGATTTCTTATATGTTGGTGGAGATTTTAATCATGTTGAAGATGGTGATATTGGTCATGACATTGCTCGTTTAGCAAAAATTAATACAACTACTGGAACTGCTGATTTAATTTTCGACGCAGGTTTTGATGATACTGAAGGTGGTAATACTATTCGTTCATTGGCATTGAATTTCGATGGTTCAAAAATTTATGCAATAGGAACATTTGTTCATACAAATATAAATACATCTGAAGTAGATATGAATGGTATTACAGAATTTAACACCACTGACGGATCTTTAGATACTTCTTTTAAACCTACTGTACCAAATGTTAACGAACACTATTTCTATTCAAGCGCATTATCTCTAGATGGAACAGTATTGTATGTTGGAGGGGCTGCTGGTTTGTATTCTTTTGAAACTTCTGCAAGTGAGAACTCTGGAAATAATTTGTGGGATATAGAAAACTTTAATTGGGTAAATGGTATAAATGCTTTGGCATTATCACCAAATGGAAATACTTTGTATGCTGGTGGATATTTCTCAGAAAGTGGCGATGTTAACACTCATAATTATCTTGTAGCTTTTAATACAAGTGATGCGAGTGTTATGGATGATTTTCAGCCAGATTTAGATGAACCTGTAAATAGTCTAGTTGTTTCTTCTGATAATAATACTGTTTATGCCGGAGGATGGTTTACTTATGTAAAAACTCCTAATGTTAGCAGGTTATATGTTGCAGGGCTTGATGCTACTACTGGAGTTGCAACATCATTTGATCCACGTTCAAATGACATTGTAAATACAGTTGCTTTATCTTCTGATAACACTCAATTATTCATAGGAGGAGATATGACTATGATAAATGCTGTACCTAGAAACAATATCGCAGCTCTTGATATCGATGGAGCGTTGGATACTAACTTTGATCCAAATGTTGATGGGCAGGTAAATGCTTTGGCATTATCAAATGATAATAGTATTGTGTATGCTGGAGGAAGTTTCACTAAGGTAAATGATAATGTTCAAAGAAAATTTATTGCTGGTTTCGATACTTCTGGTAATGTTACAAATTTTGATGCTGGAATTAGAGATGGTAATTATGTAAATACTTTAGGTGTTGATAATAATAATTTAGTTTATACTGGTGGAGATTTTAATAACATTTCTGTTCCTTTTATCATAGAAATACCTAGAAATGGTTTAGCTGTCTTTAATCCAGATGGAAGTTTAAATAACTTAGATTTTGGATTAAATGGTCCAGTGTACAGTTTGGCTTTATCAAAAAATAATCCAATTATTTATCTCGCAGGAGCATTTAGTAATGTAAATAATGGAGTTGGTTTACAAGCATTCAGTACTACAGATGGGTCAGCTTTTTCAAACTTTAATCCAAGTGTAAATAATTCTATTTTTAATAAAGTAGTAGTTTCAGATGATGATAATACTATTTATGCTTCAACTTATTATACTTCAAGTGTATATTCATTTGATTTTACAAATAGAGATGCGACACCAGGATTATTTGATTTAGAATATCTAGGTGAAGGAATAAATGATATATCTCTAGCCCCTAATCAAAATACATTATATGTTAGTGGAGGATTTAATTTGATAAATGGATTTATTAGAAATTATCTAGCTTCATTTACAACTAGTGCAAATATTACAACTTTTGATCCAGATTTATCTAGTGGTGGTGTAAATACTATCTCTTATTTCAGAAATGGAGAAAAGATGTATGTTGGTGGATATTTTGATGGTGTAAAAGGAGAGACAAAAATAAAACATTTTACTTCATTTACTAGTCTAGGAGTTGTAAAAGCAACAACAGGTTCTGTCTCAGCTACAAATATTGCGCAAACTTCTGCGACACTAAATGGCACAGTTATTGATACAGGTGGTGAATATGTGACTGCAGGTTTTGATTATGGTATAGATACAAATTATGGAAATACTGTTACTGTAGATGGCACAGTGACTGATGCTACTGATTTCACTTATGATATTTCAAGTTTGACTTGTGGAACTACATATTATTATAGATCTTTTGCGACAAATAGTGCTGGTACTGTTTATTCAAGTGGAACTTCATTTGAAACTGATCATTGTAGTCCTATGATGGTTGTATTAGGTTATCATGCAGGATTACATGGTAATATATTGGGTAATCCAACTCAAATAATTTTTGGTGGTTTCGGTTCTGCTGTGACTGCTGTAGCTGATACTGGATATCACTTTGTAAATTGGTCAGATAATTCTACAGATAATCCTCGATCAGATAATACAAATACAAATGTAACTGCAAATTTTGCAATTAATACTTATAATTTAAATTATTCTGCAGGAGTTCATGGTTCAATATCTGGTACTGCTTCACAAACTGTAAATTATAATTCTAATGGAACTCAGGTTCGAGCTGTTCCTGCTAGTGGATATAGATTTAAGAAATGGTCAGATAATTCAACTACAAATCCACGTACAGATACAAACGTTACTGGAAATATTTCAGTTACTGCTAGTTTTGAATTAATACCTTCAAATGGGGGCGGTGGAGGGGGTGGAAGCTCTGGTGGAAGTATTCGTTACCTTTGTACAGATGTACAAGCAACTAATTATAATCAATATAGTTCAAATCAATCAACTCCATGTATATATCCTGTAGTTATAAATACAAATAATAATGGCGGAGGAGGTGGATGTAGTACAGATGTTCCTATTGATACTATTACAGGTTTACCTTGCCCTATAACGGGTGGAGATACAAAAGATTTTAATTCTATTGTAACAGCAGGACTTTCTGGTTATGTATTTCCTAGAAATATAACAGTAGGAGATGTTGGAGAAGATGTAAAAAATCTACAAATATTCTTGAATGCAAATGGATTTATACTTGCGAAAAGTGGAGCTGGAGCACCTGGTCATGAAACAAATACATTTGGTTCTCTTACAAAAGAAGCAGTAAAAAGATTCCAGGCTACATATAGAGCTGAGATATTAACACCTCAAAATATTAAAAATCCTACTGGTAATTTTGCTACATTTACTAGACATGTAGTAAATGGAATATTGTCTTCAAATGGTACTGAAAAGGTAAGAACAGATATTTCTCCTAAAATTTAAATAATCCTAATTTCTCCGAGTTCTTCTTTTATTAGACCCTTGATTTCCATAATAGATAAAATGCCATTAGCATTAGCTGTCGGCATTTTCATCATTCGTATTAATTCATCTCGCTCAATTGGTTCACGTAATAAATCTACAACAATTTTTTCTTCAGGTGATAAATCAGCAAAGAGTTTCATTTGCTTATTTTCATCTTTTTCTATTTCAAAACCAAGTGCTTCTAGTACGTCTTCAGAACAGGTGACAGGAGTCGCACCCTGATAAAGTAATCTATTTGTACCTTTTGAACTTGATGAAAATATTGATCCAGGTATAACTAACAAATCACGATTGTATTCAGTGACGAGTCGAGCAGTGATAAGTGTTCCTGATTTTTCCTCAGCTTCTATTATGAGTGTCGCCTTGCAAAGTCCTGCCATAAGCCTGTTGCGCATAGGAAAACACCATTGCTGTGCTTTGAAGTCTGGTTCAAATTCTGAAATCATACAACCGCCACTATTTATAACTTCATCCATAAGTCCGGCATTTGTTTTTGGATAAATAGCTTCTTTGGAAAGTCCTGAGCCAGGAAAGACTACAGTTTTCAAATTATTCTTCATTGCTCTTTTGTGCGCTATAGTATCGATGCCCATAGCAAAACCAGACACGATAATTATCGGCCAGCCTTTTAGTCCATCAATTATTTTTTCACAAGCTTCACGTCCATAAGAAGTAAAACGACGAGACCCGACGATACATAGATAAACTTGTTCTTCGACTTCTTCTGGTAATTCTCCTAGTATCCACAAATCTTTTGGTGGTTGAGGAATCTCGAGTAATGGTTTTGGGAATTCTTTTGTTAGAAGTTTCCGTATCTTCATATTTGAAATTATAACAAATTCGTATATAATATAAAGTACTTGTCCCGTACTAAAATTTTGATTACGGGATATAAAGATAGAAGATTATTAATTAAATTTTTAGTACTGGGATGTTAGATATTAAATTTATACGTTAAAATAAGGAGATAGTTCAAGCTGGTGCTGTAAAAAAGCATGTGGATATTGATATTGAAAAGCTTATAGCCCTTGACGATGAACGCTTGGTAATCTTAAAAGAAGTAGAGCAATTACGTACTGAAATCAATAGAGTTTCCAATGATATTGGACGTGATCAAGATTCAGCTTTGAAAGTTCAGCTCATCGAAGAAATGCGCATTGTTAAAGATGAGATAAAAGCTAAAGAAGAAAAATTGAAACAAATAATGGAAGATTGGCAGAAACTCATGATCCAAGTTCCAAATGTTCCTGATATTACAGTACCAGAAGGTAAGGATGATGAAGATAATGCAGAAGTTCGTGTCTGGGGAGAAAAAACTGTTTTTGATTTTACACCAAAAGACCATATCGAATTAATGGAAAAATTAGACATGGTTGATTTTGATCGTGGAGTAAAAGTTTCTGGTTTTCGTGGATACTTTATGAAAAATGATGGTACAACCTTGTTTTTTGCATTGTGGCAATATTTTTTAAATTATTTTATTGAAGCTGGTTATACACCGATGATCGTTCCTTCTCTTGTTCGTAAAGAATCTCTAATCGGTACTGGAATGCTTCCACAATCAGAAGAAGATTTGTATAAAGTAGGTGAAAACGAATATCTCGCAGGTACTGCCGAAGTAGCAACTATGGGATATTACATGAATGAAGTTTTAGATAAAAAAGATTTACCAAAGAAATTTATTTCTTTTTCCCCGTGTTTCCGTGCAGAAGCAGGTAAACATGGTAAAGATACAAAAGGCATTATCCGTGTTCACGAATTTTTCAAAATAGAACAAGTTATTTTAACAGAAGCTTCACATGAAGAGTCTGTAAAATGGCACGAAGAAATAACAATGCATGTAGAAAAATTGATGCAATCTTTGGAAATACCATATCATGTCGTTATGAATTGCGGAGGTGATTTAGGTCTCGGACAAGTAAAAAAATACGATATCGAAGCATGGATGCCTTCACAACAAAAATATCGTGAAACTCATTCTTCAAGTTATTTCCATGATTTCCAAACTCGTCGTTTAAATATTCGCTATCGTGACGATGAGGGTAAATTGCATTTTGTTCATTCTTTAAACAATACTGCTTGTGCTACATCTCGATTACCGGCTGCTCTCGTAGAGAATTTTCAACAAGCTGATGGCTCAATAAAAATTCCGGAAGTGCTCAGAAAATACATGGGTGGAAAAGAATTCATAAAGTAAATTGATGATTCAAAAAAAAGTCATTTTAAATTCGCCTAAGGTTGAAGAACTGAAGAAAAAGAGGCGTAAAGAATTGCGAAACAAAATAATATTTTGGGCTATTATTGTTTTGGCTTTTTTTGTAATTTTGATTTTTTTATCTAGAATTAAAAAAATAAATATAGATACTGTTGTTATTTCAGGTAATAAAATAGTTGAAACTAAAGATATAGAAAATATTGTGAAGATGGATTTATCTGGTAACTATATGTATTTTTTACCACATTCAAATCGTTTCATTTATCCTGAAAAAAAAATTAAAGATGATTTGATGGATAAATTTAAAAGAATTATAGATATTTCTATAAATTTAAAAGGCAATAAAATATTAGAAGTAAATGTAAAGGAAAGAGATGGGAAATATTTATATTGTGGAGAAACTGCTGTATCTATAGATGCTACGACAGGATGTTATTTTATAGATGATAATGGTTATATTTTTGATAATGCACCATATTTTTCAGATGGAGTGTATTTTAAATTTTATGGGCATTTAGATGATACAGACAATAATCCTGTCGGTTTATATTTCTTGAAAAATGACTTTATGAGATTAGTGTCTCTTAAAGAAAATTTAGAAAAATTAAATTTAAAAATAAATTCTTTCTTTTTAAATCCTGATGGTTATATGATTATCAATCTTTCTAGTGGTGCTGAGATTCGTTTTAAAACAGATTCCGATTTTGATAAACTGGTTGAGAATTTGCATGCTGCTTTAACAACAGAAACATTTCATACTGATTTTCAAAAAAAATACGATTCTTTACTTTATATTGATTTAAGGTTTGGTAATAAGATATACTACAAATTTAAATGATAAATTTCTGGATAAAACTTAAGAAACCTTTTTTCGTATTAGCTCCGATGGCAGATGTCACAGACTGTGCTTTTCGACAGATAATAGCGAAATATTCTAGACATGGTGAAGAGGGTGGTGGACCTGATGTTTTTTGGACTGAGTTCGTATCTGCGGACGGGCTCGCTCATCCTGATGCTAGAGAAAAATTACTTATTGATTTAAAATTTGAGAAAAATGAACACCCTATAGTAGCGCAAATATTCGGCTCGAATGCTGACAATATCCGTGAGGCGGCGAAATTGTGCGCAGAGCTTGGCTTTGATGGAGTAGATATCAATATGGGCTGTCCTGATAAAAGTATCGAGAAACAAGGTGCAGGAGCTTCTAGTATGAAGGATCCAGCTCATTCTCGGGAAATAATCCGTGCTGCAAAAGAAGGTGCTCCAAACCTTCCAATATCAGTGAAGACTCGTATTGGTTACAATAAAAATGAAATCGAAACTTGGATTCCAGAAATTTTAAAAGAAGGAGTCGCAGTATTGACTGTGCATTTACGAACTAGGAAAGAAATGTCTCTCGTTCCAGCGCATTGGGATTTGATGCCTAGTGTCGTCGCACTAAGAGATAAAATAGCACCGGAAACTTTAATAATAGGGAATGGTGATGTTCTAAATTTAGAAGATGGAAATAAAAAATGCCTTGAAACTGGTTGTGACGGAGCGATGCTTGGCCGTGCTATTTTTGGAAATCCATGGCTATTTGATGGAAACATAAAACCAAAGGAAAAAGCTTCTCTCGAAAAGCACGAAAATTTTTTGCAGAAAATTTTCTCTGTCCGTCGCCGTCGCTCCTCCCAAGGCTTTTCTCAAGAACTTTTTCCTTCGGTTAAAGATAAATTAAATGTTATGGTAGAACATACAAAACTTTTTGAAGAACTTCTCGGTGGCCACAAAAATTTCGCAATTATGAAAAAGCATTACAAGGCATACTGTAATGATTTCAGGGGAGCAAAAGAGCTTCGCATGAAACTCATGGAAGCAGAAAATTCCAGTGAAGTAGAATCTATTGTAAAAGAATTTTTAAAGACATAATCGTATTTTATACGACTCACCACACTTAGCGATAGCAGAGATTGGTGAGTCTGTGATATACTTTATATATGAAAAATAATAAATCTATTATTGAAAGTTTTTTAGAAGAACTTTTGAAGTCCAACATAAGATATGGTGGTGTAGCTGTAAATTTGTTAGGTTTACCTGTCTTTAATAAAAAATATTCTAAGACCTCCTTTGCAAATGCTATTTCAAGAATGAAGAAAAATAATTTTATTGAAAATGATGGCGAGTTTTTGAAAATTACTCCTAAGGGCAAAGAATACATAAAAAGAAAACAAGATAGTTTACAAGTATTCTCTAATACATTCAAAAAAGATTCACCAAAGAACTTAATAGTAATGTTTGATATACCAGAAGGTAAAAAGGCTGAAAGGGAATGGTTCAGATTTCACTTAAAGAAATTTAACTATGTAATGGTTCAGAGAAGTGTCTGGGTTGGTCCTTCACCATTACCAAAGGACTTTATGAATTATGTGGAATCAATAAAGCTCAAAGATTGTATTAAGACTTTTAAACTCGCAAAAGCTTACAAAATCGATAAGTAAGTATATAAAAAAATAATCTCACTTTCTGCTATCGCTAATGCTGAGATTGCCTTGTCAGTAATATAGAAAAAAGGTGGATTTGAGGTTTATGTATAAATTTGACGAATGATATCAATTATGTTAGAGTTTGTTTAATTAATTAGTTCTTTAAAAAAGATTTTTGGGTATGGCAATTATAATATAATTTTACTTTTGTATTATTATTGCTCTAACCTAACAATCTAAAAAAGAGTATAAAATGAACATTAGAAAAAAATATGATTACTTTGAGTACAAAAAAGTAATGTGGTTATTAAATCAATTAAAAAATGATCTAGAAACAAGTCAACCATTAAAAGGAAAACTTTCTTTAGAAATTCGTTCCCTAGAAAAAGGAAATGATAATGAAGTTATTGGAAATTATTTTTTACCAAGACATTTAAATAATTTTGAGTTAATTTATTGTTTACTTAAATATGATAATTATTCGTATATTCTTGGATTTTCAATGAATGAATCCATCTGCAAAGTTTTTAGTTGTTGTGATGATTTTGTGGTGAATGGTACTATATTTGAAAAAATTCTTGAATTCAATGATAAAAATAAAAATTTTAATGATATTTCTTGGAAAAAAATGTTTACTCTTTTTGTAAACAAAGTAAGGATGATTACTCAAAATTTTGAAGAGTTTGAAAAACTTGAATCTGAGTAAGTTTGTCCTTTGAATAAAAGCGCTTTTAGTTAAATTACTAAAAGTGCTTTTTTATTTTCCTATTTTTTCTGTTATACTAGACCCATGATCGAACTGGCATTATATCGAAAATATAGACCACAAAGCTTCGCAGATATGCTCGGACAAGAGCATATAGCGAGTGTTTTACAGTCTTCTATCGATTCAGGGAAGATTTCTCATTCATACCTTTTTGTCGGTTCTAGAGGCACTGGGAAGACTAGTGCCGCGCGCATATTTGCGCGCGGCATTGGCGTCTCAGAAAATGATATCTATGAAATAGACGCCGCTTCAAACAGAGGTGTGGAAGATGTGCGTGAACTTCGTGACGGAGTGCGAGTACTTCCTTTTGATTCAAAATATAAAGTTTACATTCTCGATGAGGTGCATATGTTCACAAAAGATTCTTGGAATACACTTCTCAAAACTCTCGAAGAGCCACCGAATCATGTGATCTTTATAATGGCGACGACAGAACTTCACAAAGTTCCAGACACTATTATTTCCCGTTGTCAGATTTTCACATTCAAAAAGCCTAGTGATTTAATTTTAAAAAATATGATTATTGAGGTAGCTAAAAAAGAAGGCTACAGTCTAGACAATGGCTCTGCAGAACTCATCGCAATACTCGGTGATGGATCTTTCCGTGATGCACTCGGAGCTTTACAAAAAGTCCTCAACTTTGCTACAGGTAAAAAAGTCACTCGCGAAGATGTAGAAAAAATAACTGGCGCTCCGAAGACTACGCTCGTAAATGAATTTCTTTCAGCGATAGCAAATAAAAATATCGAAGAAGGAATACTCGCAGTGCGCAAAGCAGGGGAGGAAAACCTAGATATGAAACTTTTCACAAAGTTAATTATTCAAAAATTTCGAATGGCGGTGGTCCTGCGCTATGCGCCTAAACTCGAACGTGAAATGTCAGGGGATTTGTCTCCAGAAGATTTAGAATTCTTAAAAGAACTTGTGAAGACTGATAAAGAAGGAATGCTCCGTTCAGGACAACTCTCTGTTATATTAGAAGCTTATCAAAATATCGATAGAGCTTTTGTAGATTCACTACCACTTGAAATGGCAGTGATAAAAATTCTTTCCAAAGAATAGTTGAAAAAATAAGGTTTTTATTATAAACTGTATAAGTTCTCGTTTTTACATTGGGAGATCGTCTAACGGTAGGACAGAGGCCTTTGAAGCCTTTAATTGGGGTTCGATTCCCTATCTCCCAGCAATGGCAAAAGAAGAGAAAATCTATATATATGGCAAGCATGCAGTAATGGAAGCATTGGCGAATAAACCTGAAAGTTTGAAAAAGGTTTTTTTAGCGAATCAAGACGATGCTGAATTGATGGCTTTGGTAAATAAATCCGGTGTTAATGTTTCAAAATTCAATGGTTCTGAAACAGGAGGCCTCGATCGTGATGCAAAACATCAAGGAATTATCGGCTTACTCTCTGTCGATCGTTTAGTTTTGAACTATGATAATTTTATAAAGAATTTAAAAATAACTCCAGACACTTGTCTAGTTATTTTAGGAGAACTTCAAGATCCACAAAACGTCGGATCAATTATTCGTACTTCTGCTGCTATGGGTATCGCTGGTATTTTTATTCCTGAACACAATCAAGCTCCAGTCACTGGCGCAGTAGTAAAAGTTTCTGCTGGTATGGCTTTTCGTGTACCACTTATACAAATAGGAAATATAAATAATTTAATTAAAGATTTAAAAGAAAAAGGTTTCTGGATTTATGGACTCGATGGTGAATCAAAACAATCACTCAATGATGAAAAATTTGAAACACCAACTGTTTTTATAATAGGGAATGAAGCTCGCGGAATCCGTGAAAAAACTCGTGAACACTGTGATGTAATGCTCCGAATTCCTATGCATAAACAATGTGAATCAATGAATGCCGCAGTTTCTACGGCGATAGCTCTATATGCTTGGAGTGAGAGGCATTCTAATGCATTAAATTAAATAAAAATATTTTTATTTTCTTAATTAAACTGATATAATAATATTATATTATGAAATTTTTGCGTCCAAAAAAAGATGAAAAGACTAAGCATTTTTTTATGCAAGATATCGTTCGAAGAACGATTGATAATCATCCTATTTTGAAAGAAAATTTACCCGTTATAGAAATTCATTTTGATAGAGCTAAAGAATTATTTCTTGAACACCGTCGAGCTATTTTTGGTATTTTAACTTTAGTTGTATCTCTTTCAATCTTGAGTGCTTTCTCTATGGGTCATGCTTCAGTTACAAATTTTTATCCTACAAGCTGTCTTGGTGGTTGGGAACATCCAGAGAATGCACAAGGTGAACCAGACTTACCAAGCGGTTCATCTCCAGAGAGTTTTAGTGTTTCAAATTCTGCGCGACTAGATAAATCCAGTGGCTCTATTTTCTGTGGAGGTTTCAAGGGAGAAGTTTTAGATAATACACAGCCGACAAATTTTCATTTATCTTTTTCTTGGTCTGTGGATGATGGTTCAGTAAATCATAACGAAGTAAAACCATTTGAAAATGTTTCCAATACTGATCAACAAAATACAAATCCTGTAGATAATACAAATTCTAATTCTACAGATACAAATAATTCTACTGCAACAGATGTAAATAATAATTCAAACTTAGATTTAATTGAAGTTCCAAGTAATTCTGATACACAAAATAATAGTGCTGATAATTCTGTGAATATTCCATCATCAGATCCTGCACCAGCTCCTGTAGAATCTGCACCTGCACCAGAACCCGCTCCTTCTCAAAACGATAATCCTGTTTCAGCATTTTTATATAATTTATTTTCTACTCCTGCCTTCGCAGAAGATTTTAGTAATAGTTCATCTACACCAGAATTAATTTCAGAACCTGTTGTTACAGATACATCTACAGATTCAAATGCTTCTACTTCTAGTGAAAATAAAAATACAGGAGATGAATTATTAAATCAAGAATTAAATTCAGATAAAAACCTATCTGATGCATTTGCCGAAGTAGAATACACTCTCGATGGTACAGATTGGAAAACTTTAGGAACTATAAGTCGTAGTCAGTGGCAAAATGCGTCTTTTAATATTCCACTCGATGCTTGGGCAAATCTGGACAATCTTCAAGTTTCAATAAAAACATTACCGACTTATGATACTCCTGCTGTTATATATTTAGACGCTATGAAAATGAGTGTCGAATATCAAGACATAAAAGAAATCCTTAATCGTCCGACGGTTGAATTAAAAGATTCAAGTAATGTTATTTCAAGTCCACAACAAGATTTTAATTCTAGTGAAAATGTTAACTTTACTATAAATACTCCAAACTTGGATATTAATGATATTAAAGATTTAGTAAATAATGGTACTGCTGAAATTGTCGATGATAAAGCTGGAGTTCTCACAGATACTCCTGTTATAGATAACACAACTTCTAATAATACTATTAATTCTATAAAAGATATTGTAAAACCCACTGCTGATTCTTTAAATAAAGCATTACCAGATGACTTAAATTCAGCTCAAGTTATAGTTTTACCTGATATACCTAAAACGACGACAGATACAAAAATAATAACAGAAGAAAAACCAGTTTCATTGCTGGATTTTTTCGAAACAAAAAAAGCTCTAGCTGACGCTCCAGATATTACAGCAAAAGTTTTAGATTTAAATGGAGATGATACAGATATTAGTGCTCGAGTTGTGCCTGTAACTATAAATGGTATCAATAAACAGCAAGTTCAAATAATAAAAGGTAGGGAATTCAAGCCTGGAAAATATACACTGAAAGTTTCAGTTAATACACCACAAGCGATAATCGTTTCACAACAAGATTTTACTTGGGGTGTTTTGTCTATTAACACAAATAAAAGTATTTTTGAGGTAGGTGATGATGCTTATTTACAAATGGGAGTATTGAATGATGGTGGACATACTATCTGTGATGCTGATTTAAATTTGTCTATTACTAGTCCTAGCGGAATAGTAAATAATTTTTCAACTAGTGATGATTCTATAATTCGTGAAAAACAATGTGGACCAGACAATGTTATTTCTGTACCAGACTATTACGCACATTTCAATATTCCTAGTGAAATTGGTACTTATACAATGAGACTTACAGCAAATACTATAAATGGCACAAAAAATATTTCTGATACTTTTAATGTTGTGCATAATTCTAATTTTGTAGTTGAACGTGTGGGACCATCCCGTATATATCCATACGATACTCCGTACCCAATGAATATAAAAATTACTGCAAAAAATAATTGGCAGGGAATTGTCAGTGAATATGTACCAGAAAGTTTTGATATTTCACAAGATACTAATGGTGTGCAATATATTTCTGTAAATATAGTAGAAGACCCTAGTGATCCTACTATACAAGTAAAGAAAATTTCTTGGAATGTATCACTTGTAGCAAATCAAGAAACAGACCTCGGATATATTTTCAATGCTCCACCTGTGAGTCCAGAATTTTATATACTTGGAAAAATTCAATTAAATAATAATGGAAATCTTTCTTTTGAAGAAGCTCGTAATTGGCAGATAGCATCTGATGCTGCATGTAACGCAACTGTCACAGGAACATGGGGAGGAACAGATACTGCTACTTTTACGTCTTGTACTGGTGCAGCGAGTACTGGTACAGGAACTGGTGCTAGACCAGGATCAGCTGATACTTTAACTATTAACTCTGGTGTAGTTGTTACACTCGCTACAACCGCGTCTCTAACTTCTTTAACTCTTGCGACTTCAACTGTTGCAAACGGATTAGTAATAAATGATGGAAATACCTTAACTGTTTCAGGTGCTCTAACTTTTAATACGTCTGTTACAAACTCGTCTGTAACTCTCGGTTCGAGTACTGGTGCTGGTAACTTGACTGTAGGATCTATTTCTATGGCTGCACCAACTACTGCTGTTGCTTCTATTGAAAAAATAAACTGTTCGGCGAGTGGAACTGGAACTTTAACTGTTTCAGGAACTGGAACTATCGCTATTACTGGTAGTAGTACCGCATCAAACACTGGTTCAGCAAGTATTGATATGACTGCTGGTGCTTGTAATGTTATTACGGGAACTGGTACAAATACTTTGACCGCAGGTACAACAGGAGCGACACCAAATGCATTTATAAGAATGGGAACTGGAACAATTACTTTTAATAGTAGTTTAACTTTTGCTGGAGCAACAGCCAGTAAAGATGCTCTTATTACTGCAAACGGTACAACTATTTCATTGAACAATGCATCTTTGCCAGCAGTTGGAACTTCTGGTTCATATACTATTACAGGAAATACAAACTTAATTTCGGCTGGAACAAGTTCTGTTGCTTATGCAACAGCTGTATCAACATGGGGAACATTAACAGTGAACAGTGGAACTTTGACATTGAGTGCGGCGGCAGAAACATTTACTGGCGCAGTAAACATTGCCGGAGGAACATTATCACTCGGAAACACCTTTACAGCTTCGAGCACGACTTCGGTGACGGGAACTATTTCAAACTTAAACAGTGCTACAGTAAAAACTTTTACAGGATTAGTTACAGTAAACTCTGGAGGATCAATTAACTTAACTACTGCTACTGTGCCTGTTGTGGTTATTGGTGCTGGTGTTACCACATCGTCTGGTGCTAGTACTGTAAACTTTGGAACGGGAGCTACGACTTTTTCTAACGCATCACCGACTTTTACTGGGCCTGTCGCTGTAACAATTGGTGCTGTCACCTTAGCATCAGGTCAAACATTAACTAACAATATGAGTGCGACTCTTACATTGGCATCACTTACATTTGGTTCTGCTCCTGCTTCTGCTATAACTGCTACACTTTCAACTGGATCAACGACTACTGTAACTGGAGCTATTACCTATGCCGTAGGAGCAAGTGCTCAGAGTGAAAGTATTTTATTAAACGGTACCGCAAACTTAAACGCAGGATCTATTTCTATGCCAGCGATGACTGCAGCAGGTTCTGCTTTGATAACTTGTGTATCGTCTTGTAGTGGAACTTTAACAACGACTGGTGCTGTGACTGTGACAGGGAATAGTACAGCTGCACAAACCGGAGTTTCAACTATTGCTATGAGTACAGGTAATATGAGTATTGGAGGATTGCTTACTATTGCTGGTGGAACTGTGACTGCTGCTACTGTATCTCAAAGTACAGGTAATATGACATTATCTGCTGGTATTACTTTTTCTGGAACAGCAGCAAACACTAGATTGACGACAACAGGAGCAAATACGATTTCTTTTGCGGGTAACTGGACAAATACATCAGCCCCAACTCTTACTATAAATTCTGGTACAACTTTAAAAACAACTGGAACTGCGACATTGTGTGTGACAAATGGTATGACATGGCCAGGAAAATTGTGGGTATCTGCTGGTACAACTTCACTCGCATTAGCTGAAACAATTACTGGTACAACACAAGTTACAAGTACACTTAACAATACTAACGGTAACACGGCTAAAATTTTCGGTGGTCTTATTACTGTAAACTCTGGAGGAACTTTTGATATGACTGTAGTTACAGCACCTTCTGTCGAATTTCGTGGAGGTATTCAGGTAGATAGTGGTGCAGTAAAATTTGCAACAACAGGAACAACAACATTTACCACAGCAAACCAATCAATTTCTGGTGGAGGAAGTATCGGTATTTCATTTGGTGTAGCTACTGTTAACGCAAACATTTTGTTAACAAATAGTTATACTGGAGGTACTGTTACTTTTAACTCAACTTTAAACTTGACAGCTCCTACTTCCGCTAGTGATGGTTTAAGTTTATCTACTGGTACTACTACTGTAGTCACTACAATTATTACACTTGGAGCGAATGCTGCTGCTGGTGCTTTTACTGAACTTGTTACTTTAAATGGAACGGCAGTTTTTACCGCTGGAACTACAACTTTATCTGCACCGACATCTACAACAGCAGGAGCAACAGAAGGAATTATCGCGGCTTCTGGAGCATCAGGTAATGTGAGTTTAGGTGCTACTACTTTGACTTGTACTGGTGTCGGAACACAGTTTTGTGGAATAGATTTATCTCTAGGAACAAATGCACTTTCTGTTTCTACTCTTTCTGCTTCTGGTAGTAATACTGATGTTGCAAAAGTTTTAATGAGTTCCGGAACATTTACTTCAAGTGGACTTATTACTATTACTGGTGCCTCTACTTTAAATCCTTCAGCTGTTTTAACTACAACCACAGGTAATGTAAATATAAATGCCGGTCTCACTTTTGCTGGAACAGTTGCCAATACTCAATGGAATACTGGTGCAGAAATTATAAACTTTGTAGGAACGATGTCTGGTGCTGGAGTTATTAATATAAACTCTGGAGCAACTTTTAATACTAGTGGTGTTGCATCTTTGAGTTCTCCTATAACTTTACCGAATTTAAATATATTGTCAGGAACAACAACAATGGGAGCAATATTGATTACGGTATCTGGTGCTACAAATGTTACAGGTGCTATGGTAAATGCAAGTAGTGCTCTAGCTAAAACTTTTACAGGATTAGTGACCGTTAACAACGGAGGATCAATTAACTTAACAACAGCTACAGTACCTGCTGTTAGTTTTGCCACAGGTGTCACGACTGTTACTGGTGCTGGTACTGTAAACTTTGGAACAGGCGCTACTACATTTACAGCTAGTTCTTCTTTTAATGGTCCTGTCGGAATAACAATTGGTGCTACTACTATTAACTCTGGAGTTGTTGTTACAAATAACAACACAGCGACAGTTACAATGAGTTCTTTGACCTTAGCTTCTGCTACTTCGGGAACAACTGGCATGTCACTTACTACAGGATCTACTACAACAATTACTGGAGCACTTACTTATACTGCCAATGCTGGTGTAGGACTCAATGAAGTTATTACAATGAATGGTACTGCAAACTTAAACGCTGGTTCTGTTGTAATGCCTGCTGGAAGTAATACTGGAAACTCATCTGTAACTTGTGCTGCTGGATCTGGAACATTTACTGTTACTGGTGCTTTAGGTGTTACAGCAGGAACTACTGCCGGTGCTTCAACCCTCGCAATGGATACTTGCACACTTGCTGCAAATGGACTTGTTACAATTACAGGAGGTACTGTAGGTGTGGCTAGTATTTCTGCTTCAACTGGAACTTTAGACTTCAATGCTGGTATTACTTTTGCAGTAACATTGGCTCAGGCTCGTATTACAACTTCAGGTGCGGCAAACATTTATATAACAGGAACAGTTGGTGGTGTGGGAATACTTTCTGGTATTAACTCAGCTACAACAATATACACTCAAGGAGTAGTAAATATAAATGCCGCTTTAACATTTCCTAATATGACTGTCTCAACAGGAACGACAACAATTTCTCAAGCAACAACTATTTCAAATGGTTTAACTGTCTCAAGTGGAGCAATTTTACAATTCACAGGAGTTGCCTTTACTTCAAGTAGTACTACGACAGTTAATGGAGCTATAAACTGTACTGTTGCTGCAACTTGTACTGGTACGAAAACTTTTACAGGTGCAGTTACAGTGAATAACGGGGGAAGTTTTAATCTTAATACTCCTGCACCATCAGTCTTTCCTACTTTAGTTTTTGGTAGTGATATTACTGTAAATACAGGTGGAGATTTAAATACAGGTATTGCAGGTACCACAAATACTTTTACAGGAAACTTAACCTTATCAGGAGGAGGCACGATGACTTTTAATGGAACTGTTGCAAATGCTACAACAATTAACTCAGGAGTATTAGTGACAAATAGTAATACAAATACAGTAACATTTGGAGTTTTGACTTTAGCTTCTGGATCTACAGGTCTGTCACTTTCTACTGGATCAACAACGACAGTTTCAGGATTGCTTTCAGCGTCAGCTAATGCTACAGCTACAAATACAAATATAGCAATGAATGGAACTGCGAATCTAAATGCTGGAACATTTACAATTACTCCACCTACTAGTACTGGAAATGTTGGTGTTACTTGTAATGCTAGTTCTGGAACATTTACAGTTACTGGGGTGACAACGATATCAGGAAATGCGACTTCAACAGGAACGGCAAATATGCTTATGGATAGTTGTAATTTTTCTGCTGGTGGTGCTGTAAACATGGGTGGAGGAGCAAATGCTGTCGGAGGTATCGATACTCTTTCTTTTAGTACTGGTACACTTACATTTTTAACTGGTATTACTTTTGCAGGAACAAGTCAGGCTAGAAATAAACTTACTACTACAGGTGCAGGTATTATAAATCTCACTGGTACAATGACAGGAGGTGGAACAATTTCAATTGATTCAACTACTACATTTAATACTACAGGAACAACTGGTTTTTCGTCTCCCATTACACTTCCAAATTTAAATGTTCTTTCTGGTACAACTACAATGAATGGTGTAACTATTACTGTAAATGGTGCAACAAATATTTCAGGAACACTCGCAACAGGAAGTATTACCGGTACAAAAACATTTACCGGGTTAGTCGATGTAAATCCTTCTGCAAGTTTTGATTTTACTGCTTTTGCTACGGCGACAAGTTTTGGTAGTGGTATTAATATGGATGGAACAACATTCAATACTGGTACAGGTACAACTACTTTTTCTGCATCACAAAGCCTAAGTGGCTCTACTGCTATGATTTTCGGTGGAGCAGTAACGATAAGTAGTGGATTTACTTTAACAAATAGTAATACTAGTACAGTTGACTTTAACAGTAGTATTACAGGAGGTAATGGATCTTCTAACTTTGCAACAGATATCAACTCAACAACGAACTTCGGAGGCGCAACAATGGCAACAGGAACACTTACTCCAAGCACAAGTGTAAATACTATTGCTTATGATGGAGGAACACAGACAATAGAAGCCCCGATAACAAATCCGTATTACAATTTAAATATTACAGCTGCTGGAGTAAAAAGTTTAGCCGCGATTACTACAGTAACTAATACGATAAATATTTCAGCAGGAACTCTCGATACAACAAGTGCTTCACATTATAATATAAACACTGGGAATATGACTATAGGTGGTAGTGGAACATTACTCGGACAAGCTGCAACTATTACACTCACTGGTAATTGGTCAAACGCTGGTGTATTTACAGCAGGAACTTCAACTGTAATTATGAATGGTGGTACAACTGCATCTGTAACAGGAACGACAACATTTAATAATCTAACCATTACACACACAAGCGCAAAAGAAGTTGATTTCGATTCAACTGGTATTACACACGTGACAGGAATATTTACTGTAACAGGGCATTCTGGTAATTTGATAACTTTACGTTCAGATGCAACTCCGACAAAATGGCAAATACATCCGACAGGTACTGCGAGTGCTGACTATGTAGACGTAATGGACGGAGGATGTCAAAGCGGATCTACCAATATCTCACCAACTAATTTTACAAATAGTGGAAACAATGACGGTTGTTGGGTTCCAACTTTCGTTTCTTTTACTTATTCTAATTCTGATTCTAGTATTGGTTTTGGAACGTTATCTTCTCTGGGTGTGTGTTATGCTACAAATGACACATTGGGTTCTGCTACAGATGTCGTTGCTCATAGTTTAAATATGGTAACAAATGCTGTTTCAGGATATACACTTACATATTTTGGAAATACTTTAACTTCTGGGTTAAATACAATTAGCCCAGCTATTAATATCAATACTGGTGGAACATCTGGAACATCTCAATTTGCAATTTCAGGTACAATGACGAGTTCTGGTACTGGTGCTATGGTATCAGGCTATAATCATGTTACTCCACAATGGTCTTTTGTAGATGGTGCAACTACAACAATTGCATCTTCTTCGGGTCCTGCAACTTCTGATACTGTCGATATGCACTATGAAGCAAATATTTCTCCTATAACTCCAGCAGGGAATTATTCTACAAATATTACTTATATAGTTACAGGAAATTTTTAATTTTTTTTTAGAAAATAATTATGTGGATAACCTTTTGTTGTTTTTATTTGTGTGAATATGATATAATAAATACAATAAATACGTAAAAATTATTATTATTATTATTTAAAATAATGAAATTATTTAAATCAAAATTTGTGTCTGCATTCTTAATCCTCGCGGTTGTTTTTTTTAGTTCTGGTTTGTTTGTGAATCATGCATACGCTGCATCGATCACTACTTTTTCGGACACACTTTCAAATGAAAATGCAAGTGCTGTGTCAAACCATGACATCTCTTTCGTCACTCCTACTGGTGTTGCCAGTGGTCAAACAATCATTTTAACTTTCGACAACAGTACTTCTATTAATGCATCTCTCGACTTTAGTGATATAGATGTGCTCGACAACGGTACGAACGTCACACTCGCTGCGTCACCGACTGGAGCTACGTGGGGAGCAGTAAGAACTTCAGCTACTGTTATTACACTTACTAATGGTACAACTGCAGTCACTGCGGGACATACTATTCGTATCAAAATTGGAACAAACGCAACTAACCAATCTACTGGTGTTCGCCAAATAACAAACGGTCCTGCAGGTACTACTACGCTTGCAATCTCGGGAACTTTTACTGATACTGGTACACTCGCGATGGCTATCATTTCAAACGACGTAGTCACAGTAACTGCAACAGTAGCTCCGACTATTTCTTTCGCTCTATCTTCAAATGCTATTAGTTTTGGTACATTAACATCTGCTAATGGTAAATGGGCTGATTCATCTACAGGGCAAACAGCTATAGCAGGTAACCTTCCAACAGCTGCTCATACTATGACAGTTTCTACTAATGCTAGTTCGGGTTATGTTGTTTCAGAATTAGGTACAACACTCGCATCTGGCGCTAATACCATAGCAGCTGCTACTATTTCAGCAGATAGTGATGGTACTCCTAACTCTGCACAGTTTGCTACATCTTTTAGTACTAGTGGATCATCAACTATTAATACTTCATATGCACGAAGTTCAAACAGTAGTTGGAGTTACGCAAACTCTGCTTCAGTGCCTGTAGTTATTGTAACTTCTCCTGCAGCACCAGTATCTTCAGAAGTCATTACCGCATCTTATTTAGCAAATATTAGTGGTTCTACTCCAGCAGGATCTTATACTACTGGAGTTACTTACATAGCTACTGCAACATTCTAAAAAAAATATGAAATTTATAAAAATTTATTCAACAAAAAAAACACTTCTAATATTTTCTTTTGTGCTTGTAACTATTTTTTCTCCAATTCATAAATCTTTCGCTCTCACTCTTACGCCTATTCGCCTTGAAATAAACGGTGATACAGGTCAAACTCTTTCAGAAGAAATGACCTTGATAAATGAGAGGGATACAGAAGAAACTTACTATTCTTCTTATGCAAACTTTGAAGCACAAGGGGAAAGTGGTAGTCCATCTTTCGTAGAAGCCAAAGACGATATCGGCACTTGGATGAGTGCAGTACCATCAATAGTTCTTCCTCCTAAAAGTTCTAAAATAGTTCAAGTTAAAATAGCTATACCATCTAATGCAGATGCTGGTGGACATTTCGGTGCAATATTTTGGGGAACAACACCTCCTAATAATACTGGAACAAGTGTTTCCATCGGTGCAAAGACAGGTATGCTTGTACTCCTCCGTGTAAATGGAGATGTTGCTGAAAAAGGCGGAGTATTAGAATTTGCTACACAAAACAAACAAACATATTTTACTTCATTACCTATTTCTTTCTATTATCGTTTCCAAAACAATGGAGGTGACCGTATCAAGCCAACAGGAGATATCTTGATGAAAGATACGATAGGTCTTACTGGTGCAAAGATTTCTGCTAATCCTGTAGAAGGAAATATTTTACCAAATCAAGTTCGTAAATTTGAGACGGTTTGGCAAGGTAAAGATGGTCCTACACCACTCGACGATAAATCACAAGGAAACTTTTTCAATAAAGTAGGTTATGAATGGAGAAACTTTGCTTTTGGACGCTACAAAGCAGAGATGAATCTTTCTTATGGTACAAAGAATGAAGTAGCAACTGCAGTTTTTTCTTTCTGGGTATTTCCATGGCATTTAACTTTACTTAGTATTATTGCCTTATTAATTATTTTCTTCGGTGGTAAATTCTTGATAAAGAAATACAATCATTGGGTCATTTCACAAGCAGAAGCTATGATAAAGCGTGAAAATGAAATCCATGATAAACATAAAGCTCACAAATAATTTTAATAAATTTATAAATAATAAAAACAAGAAAGCATTTTTCTTGTTTTTATTTATATTTTTATTTCCATTATTTTCTAATGCTAGTAGCTGTACTACTACACTCGGAGGTACTTGTAATTTAAATGATTCTATAACTATTTCAGCTACGGTTGGTTCTAGTGGTGGTGGAGGAGGCGGAGGAGGCGGCGGTTCTGGCGGTGGCAGTTATAATCCATCTACGAGTGTTACTTTTTCTGGTTTTGCTTATCCATTATCTAGAGTTATCTTACTCCAAGATGGTCAAGAAATTTTAAATACAGTTGCTGGTCCTGATGCTCATTTTAGTATTACTGTTTCAAATTTAAATACAGGAGTATATACATTTTCAATTCTAGGTGAAGATTCTAATGGACAAAGATCTACACTTTTTACTATTCCTATTTCTACAACTTCTAACGTCGCTACAGATGTTTCAGGAATATTTATTGCCCCTACTATTGAGATAGATAAAGAGCAAGTCAAGCAAGGTGATACTATAACTGTTTTCGGAAAAACAGTTCCGAATGCTACTGTTATAATTCAAACCCATTCCGATAATTTAATTCAAGATACTGTTACTTCTGATAATTCTGGAGGATATATTTATAATCTAAATACTACTCCTTTGGAATATGGTAACCATATTACAAAATCAAAATCTTCTTTAACGAATGTAAATACAAACCCGACCTCTTCTTTTAGTAAATTGCTTTCATTTAAAGTTGGTAGTGAAAATATAATGAAAAAAGATGCTTGTGGAAATATCGCTGATTTTAATAATGATTGTCATGTTAATTTAATAGATTTTTCTATAATGGCGTATTGGTATCATAGGACTGGAGTGCCAAAAGAAATTGATTTAAATGGAGATAGTTTTATAAATTTGGTTGATTTTAGTATATTAGCTTATCATTGGAATGGTTAAAAATATTTTTAAAATTAAATATCTCTTAATGTTTGGATTATTGATATTTTTTATAATACCAAATTTTTCTTTTGCTTCTGAAATTGATTTCAAAACAAATACTCCCAATTTAGGTATAGGTGATGAATTTACAGTTCAAGTTATTCTAAATACTCAAGGTCAAAGTATGAATGCAATATCCGGAGATATTAATTTCGATGATAGTTTTTTATCAGCTGAAAATGTTATTTTTGCTAATTCTATAGTTCCTGTTTGGATAGATTCACCTCATATTTCAGGGAATTCAATTGTTTTTTCCGGAATAATGCCGGGAGGGTATCAATCTACAGTAGATCCTGTAACACAAAATAGTGTCCCTGGAGTTATTTTTAATATTAATTTTAAAGTTAAATCCGCTGGTCAAAATTTAATACAATTTAATGATATTCATGTTTATAAAAACGATGGATTAGGAACTGAAGATATTGTTTCTATTAATCCATTTATTTTAAATTTAAATGATGTTGGTAGTAATTATGTTGTAAATAATGTGGATATTATTCCACCAGAAAATTTTACACTTACGATATTTAATGATAAAAATATTTATGATGGTAAAAATGTATTAATTTTTAGTACAAATGATAAACAAAGTGGTATTGATCATTATGAAATAAAAGAAGGCAAATATGATTGGATTCGTAGTGAAAGTCCTTATTTATTACTTGATCAAAATTTATCTGGTGAAATTGACGTAAAAGCCATAGATCTAGCCGGGAATTATACTATCAGTAAAATAAATAAATCAAAGAATTATTTAGATATTATATTATTGTTAATTATTGCAATTATTTTATTCATTTCGCTCTTGATTCATCGTAGTCATTTGCGGTATCATAAGAAGAGGATAAGAAATGAAAAATAAATTATTTTTAATAATCATATTAATAGTAGCAGTTTTTTCTGTTGGGCAAAAAGCCCATGCAGCTTCTTTGTATTTAATTCCAGATTTGGGTACTTATAATATTGATGACACTGTTACTGTTGGTGTTTTTGTTTCTACAACAAATGATAAATCAATTAATGCTATTTCAGGAGAAGTTACTTTTCCTGAAGATAAATTGAATTTTGTAAATGTTTCTAAGGTTGGATCTATCGTAAATGTTTGGACTACAGAACCTTTTAAAGAAACTAATGATGTTCGTTTTGAAGGTATTGTTTTAAATCCGGGATATAATGGGACAAAAGGAAAAATAGCTACAATTACGTTTAAAGCTAAAAATCCAGGTGTAGCTGATTTGGCCTTTATTTCTTCTTCTGTTTTAGCAAATGATGGGCTAGGAACGAATTTATTAGATAAAACAGGAATAGCAAAATTTACGATTAATAAAACCTTGCCTTCAATAAAGGCTAATCCAGTTTTACCTAAACCAAAGAAAGATTCAGGTCTCGTTAATGCAACTTCTACTCCAATGTTTACAATAACTCCAGTACCGACAATGGTTGAAGTAGATTTACCATATAAACAATTTACTTTTACTATTAGTAATTTAGTTAAACCAATAGCTTCTTATAATATTGCTATAGATAGAGGTAATCCAATAATATGGAATGATGATGGTACTGGTATTTATACGACTCCAGAATTAGAATCCGGAAATCATACTTTGGTTGTAGAAGCTGTTGATACTGATGGAAATAAATTAGTTAATAGTATTGATTTTACTGTTTCAGCTTTAAAGAAGCCAATAATAAAAATGTCTAACCAAGCCTTGCTCGATGGTGACTTTTTAGTAATTTCCGGTACAGCTACATCAAATCAAAATGTAGATATTTATATTAAATCTCAATTAGACAATAGTGATGATATTTATAATATATTATTAGGCAAGACTTCTTTTATACAAGCTGATTTTGAAAAAGTAGGTACTAGTCTAACTGATAAAAATGGTTTATTTACTTTTGTTTATGATAATAGAATTAAAAATGGTGTATATTCTGTTTATGTAATTTCTAGAACAGATAATAATATTGAAAGTAAGCCTAGTGATACTGTTTTAATTCATGTAGATAAAAATAGTTTCCAGAAAATTTTAACACTTATTTTTAGAGCATTAGTATTTTTCTTGTTACCATTTATCGGTTTATTAACTTTACTTAAATTAATAATTTCTTTCTTTTCTAAAATATATACAATATACAAAAGACATAAAGAAAGTACAAAAATTGAATAATTTTGCATTTAAAAGATAATTTCTTTCCTTTCTATTTTTAAAGTGTATAATTATATTTGTAAATGAATAAATTTCTGGAACAATTCAATAAAAAAAGACTAATCTCATTAGTCCTTTTTTCTTTTTTAGTTATTTTAATAATTTTTTTTATTGGAGATATTTTTCCATCTAAATACAGTCAGGCTGATATTGATCTTAAGAAAAATATAATAGCTGAAAAGAAAGTAGTAGAAAAAAAGATAGCTGTACTAGATACCGTAGCTTATGATTTAAAATTAAAACAATTAGCAAATTATCCATTACCAAAACCTATAGTTAACGCTACTTCTACTCCTATTAACAATTCAAAAGTTACTTCAGGTTCTAAAACAATTAAGCCAGTTGAAACAAAGCCTGTAACACCTCCTAAACCTCCTTTATGGCCCGTAAAAGCACCTTATCCTAAGGTAGGGGCACTTTTACCTTTTAATAGAATTATCGCTTATTATGGCAATTTTTACTCTACAAAAATGGGCGTGCTCGGTGAATATCCAGAAGCAGAAATGTTGTCAAAATTAGATGCTGAAGCCAAGAAATGGGAAATAGCTGACCCTACAACCCCTGTAATAAAAGCAATTGATTATATAGCTATCACAGCACAAGGTAGTGCTGGTTCTGATAAAAAATATCGTTTCCGTATGCCTGATAGTCAAATAGATAAAGCTGTTGTTCTGGCAAAAAAAGTAAATGGTATTGTTATTCTAGATGTGCAAGTTGCATTGAGTACTCTACAAATAGAATTACCATTACTTGAAAAATATTTAAAAATGCCAGAAGTACATCTCGCTATTGATCCAGAATTTTCTATGAAGACAGGGGATAAACCAGGAAGTGTTATTGGTACTTTTGATGCTACTGATGTGAATTATGCTGCAGATTATTTAGCTAAATTAGTAAAAGATAATAATTTACCACCAAAGATTTTGATTGTGCATCGTTTTACTGAACATATGGTAACAAATTATAAAAATATAAAAACACTACCAGAAGTTCAAATAGTTATGGATATGGATGGATGGGGAGGAATGGCAAAAAAGAAAAATACATATAAATCTTTCGTGCAACAACAACCTATTCAATTTACTGGATTTAAATTGTTTTACAAAAATGATTTAAAACAAGAATTAAATAGAATGATGACTCCAAATGAAGTTTTAAAACTTCAACCACAACCTAGTTTTATACAATATCAATAATCCACTTTTTTGCTGGCTAGATACCACAAATATGGTATATTAGTTATATATGCAAAATTCAACAACAAATATAAAAGTTTTCTTTTCAGTTATTGGTTTATTAATAGTCGGTTCTATTGCGGGTTTTATTATTCAATCAAAAATAACTTCATCTTCTTCAGTTCCTGCTGGAAAATATGATACTTTTGCTCAATGTTTAAAAGACCAAGGCGCTACTTTTTATGGTGCTTTTTGGTGTCCTCATTGTAAAGCTCAAGAAGAATCACTTGGTATGACTCGTGAAAAACTCGAGAGCATAGGACTCTATGTAGAATGTTCATTACCAGATGCTTCAGGACAAACTCAAATTTGTAAAGATAAAAAAATCGAAGGATATCCTACATGGGAATTCAAAGATGGATCTAGGGTAAACGAATCTCCACTTCAGGTTTTAGCAGATAAAACTTCTTGTATACTGCCCAAATAAATAATATGAATCTAAATACAATTCATTATCTAAATGTTTTTCTAGGGATGGGTGCAATTTTATTACAAATTGTTTCTGTTGGTGCTTTGGGAATGTTGTTTTTTGGAAATAAAAAACATGCTTTCCTAGAATATATAGATAAACATTTTCTAATTTTAGGTTTTAGTATTTCTCTTTTTGCTACAGCATTTTCCCTTGTATATTCAGAGGCTATTGGATATGCTCCATGTCATTTATGCTGGTTGCAAAGAATATTTATTTATCCTTTAGTTTTAATGTTCGGAGTTGCTCTCTGGGATAAAGACAAAAAAGTTTTACGTTACGCACTTCCACTCATAGCTGTCGGTACTGCTATTTCTATCTATCATAATCTGCGTTATTACTTTGGTGAAAATGGATTAACACCTTGTGATTCTAGTGGTGTGTCTTGTTACCAACAATTGGTTAGTGAATTTAATAATTATATTTCTATTCCAATGCTCGCACTTACTGGATTTTTCGCTTTGATAACTCTTTGTCTCGTTGTGCATTTCCGTCAAAAGCATATAGCTAAATAATACAAAAGTGAAACTTAATACTGAAAATTTTGATGTGATTGTTATTGGTGGTGGGGCGTCAGGGATGATGGCTGCTGGTGTTGCTGCACAAAAAGGTAAGAAAGTTTTAATTCTAGAAAAAAATAAAAATCTCGGAGAAAAATTAAAAATTACAGGCGGAGGTAGGTGTAATGTCACTAATGCAGAATCTAATATAAAAGAATTTTTAAAAATCTATGGAGAAGATGGAAAATTTTTGCATTCCGCTTTTTCAAAATTTAGTTCAAAAGACTCTTTTGAATTTTTTGAATCTAGGGGGTTGCCTCTAGTGGTACAAGCCAGAAAAAGAGCTTTTCCAAATACAGAAAAAGCTATAGATGTTTTTAATGTTTTAAATACTTTTTTAATTAAAAACAATGTAAAGATTAAAACAAATTGTGGGGTAAAGAAGATACTTTCTGATAAAGACTCTATAACAGGCCTAGAAACCAAAGATGGTATATTTACAGCAAAGTCATATATTCTAGCTACAGGAGGCCTCTCACACCCTGAGACAGGCTCTACAGGGGATGGTTTCAAATGGTTGGCTGATCTAGGTCATAAAGTTAAAAGTCCGACACCTACGATAGTACCTTTAGCAGTGGAAGAGAATTGGATAAAAATGCTTTCTGGTATTTCACTTTCTTTTATGAAAATAACTTTTTATGTTGATGGTAAAAAATCTTTCAAAGAAACTGGAAAAATTCTTTTTACACATTTCGGACTTTCAGGTCCTTTGATTTTAAATAGTGCTGGAAAGGTGAGTAAACTTTTACATGAAGGATTAGTCACAGCACTTATCGATGCTTATCCAGATACTGATCACGGACCACTTGAGAAAAAAATAATAAAAATATTTGATGCAAATAAAAATAAAACTTTAAAAAATGTTTTTAAAGATATTGTTCCTGAAGGTACAGCTCCAGGAATTATTACGCTATTACCGCAAATAAATTTTGAAACAAAAGTTCACAGTATTACAAAAGAAGAGAGAAAATTGATTGTTGATTTGTTAAAAGCCTTGCCTGTGACTATTACAGAACTTATGGGTTATGATCGGGCTGTTGTGGCAGATGGCGGTGTAGATTTGAGGGAAATAGATACTCGCACTATGCGTTCTTTGAAGAAAGAAAATCTTTTTGTGACAGGGGATTTACTTAATGTAAACAAAAGATCAGGGGGGTATCCTTTACAACTTTGCTGGACTACAGGCTTCGTGGCAGGTGAAAATGCTTAGTTTTGATACAAGTCTTTACTGTGATATAATCACTCTATTATAAGATAAAATATAAATATAAATTTATGACATATATATACATATTGGGTAAGCTTTTGTTTGGAGGTTATTTTTTGAAAGGTGGTTATGGTCACTTCAAAAACGCTGACATGCTTGCAGGTTATGCAAAATCAAAAGGCGTACCTTCAGCAAAGATCGCTGTTTTAGTTAGTGGAGGAGTAATGATCCTTGGAGGTCTAGGTGTTATTTTTGGTCCATATACACAACTCGCAACATTATTGCTTTTAGTTTTTATGTTGCCTGTAACACTCATGATGCATGCATACTGGAAAATTACTGATCCAGCACAAAGAATGGGAGATGAAATAAACTTCTATAAAAATGTTGCAATAATCGGTGCACTTCTTATGCTTTTCTGTTTAACATCACTTTTGTAATTAAAAGTATTAAGCCTTTATGACTTCATTTTATTTAATATTTATACGTTTTGGTAGAGCGATAAAATCAGCTTGGCAAGAACCAGAATTTAGAGCCTTGGTCTTCATTGTCTTTGTTATTTTATTGGCTGGAACAATCGTATATCATGCATTAGAAGGATGGAGTTATTTAGATTCATTATTTTTTAGTGTGACAACTTTGACTACTGTCGGATACGGAGGCAATGATTTGATACCTCATAGTACTGCTAGCAAGATATTTACTATGGTTTATATATTTTTAGGACTTGGTATTATTTTGAGTTTCATAAATACTATTGCTCGTCACGCACAAAAAGAACCTTCTGTAACTCATGCATTAGTTAAAGAAGGTAAAGAAATTCTAGAAAAATTAAATATAATTCAATCTGATTTAGAGAAAGAAAAAAAGAATTAATTATTTAATATCTTTTAATCTTAGACTAACTAGTAAACCTAAAAGCAATATTATACCTAATACAAAAAATAGGTATTTAAATGACGGTATTAACATTAAAGTCGGTATCGCTATTAAAGGCGCTAATATATACGAAAGAGGTAAAGTATTTCTAAAGAAACTTATTTCGTCAGATTTTTCATTTGTAACTTCTTTAAAGAAGTATATTTCTGACATTGCTTCTATTGTCGCTGCTCCTGTACGTGTACTAAACAATATAATAGCCCAAATAACCCAATCAGAACTATTTATAAAAGGTATTAAAATTATAGATAATACAGCTATTATAAATCCAGTAATTAATATCTTTTTCTCCCCAATTTTGTCCGATAGACGTCCGAGTGGTAAATCTAAAATAACAAAAGGTAAAAGCATTATAGTAAATATAAGTCCTATTTTATCCCAACCGAAATTTAAATTTTGGTGTAAATATATAGGTGTATAGATAACCATCCAAGCATAAAAGAATTTTAATATTAAATTTATTATATATATTTTTGATACATTTTTATTTCTTCTAAAAAAATGAATTGTTTTTAACATAGACATTTTTTTATATATCGGATCTTCAAATTTATTGAAAAATAATATTAAAGAACAGGTAACCAAAGCCATAATTCCAGCAGAGAATAAATATATTCCACTATAAGAACTTTTTTCAATAATTGAACCAGAAACTATCTGAGCTATAACCCAAGCTATATTTATAAAAGTTAAATATAATCCACGTGTTTCTCCAACATCTTTTGAACTAGTATTTTCTTCAATAAAAATATCTAAATTTGTTATAAAAAAACTACCAGAGGCAAAGTACAAAATAAAAGCAGGTATTACAATAAAGCTACTTTGTGAAAAAGCTAAAAGCAGTAAGGAAATAAAAGCTAATCCACTGATAAATATAGAAACATTCTGATTTCCATATTTTGTCATAAGTCTAGGCATTTCTAATAAACCTATTATTGTGATAATAGCTGCGACTATATATACGATACTTAGATAATCAATATTGATATATTTTTCTAGAAAACTAGAACCGATATATGAAGTTAGAGCTAGATTTATTGAGAATAAAAATCCAGTTAAATATATTGTTTTTCTTCCGTGTTTAATCACGATTTAATTATACACTGAGTATGACTGGTATGACTAGTGGACGCTTTGCTGTTTTTTGGAATAAGAATTTAGAAATATTTTCTCCGAGTTGATTTTTAATAACATCAAAATCAGGATTTTTATTATTTATTGTTCCATCTTCAATAGTCTTTTTAATTATCACACGACAAGCACGCAAGAGTTCTTGATTTTCTTTTAGATAAACGAAACCACGAGATATTAGGTCTGGAGATTTCTTTAATTGACCAGAATGTTGATCGACAACAGTAATGATGACGAACATACCGTCTTGAGCGAGCATTTGACGATCTTTGATAACTACATCAGTGCTATCTCCAACAGAAGTACCATCTACCATCATTGGAGCACTCGGAGCTTTTTCTTTGCGAACTGAAATTTTTTCTCCATCAGCAGAAATTTCGATTATAGAACCATTGTCTGGAACTACTATATGATCTTCAGCCATTCCGAGATCTGTCGCTAATAATTTATGTAATTCCAAGTGATAGTGATGTCCATGAATAGGGATAAAGAATTTTGGATGAGTTTTTTTGTGAAGCCATTTTATATCTTCTTTGTTTCCATGACCTGTAGCATGAACGTATTCTTCTCCTTGTGTACGATAACTGATTATTTTTACACCTTGGCGAGAAAGACCATCTTTCATTTTTTGTACTTGTCTTTCATTTCCTGGAACAACAGAAGCTGAGAGGATTATTGTATCTCCAGCCTTTATGGAAAACTTCTTGTCTGTTTTATTTGCGGCACGATTAAGTCCAGAGAATTCTTCTCCTTGTCCTCCTGTAGTTAAAATAATTATTTTACTTTCTGGATAATTTGCTGCTTCTTCCATTGAAATAATAGTTCCTTTTTTGGGTGTATAAATTCCAGCTTCAAAAGCAACCTCTAGGTTTGTTTTCATGCTTCTACCATTAAGTACAATTTTTTTACCCATTGCTTCAGCAATCTGTATTACTTTTATTAAACGAGTTATGTGTGAAGCAAAAGCCGCGATAATAATACGTCCAGAAATTCTTTTCAATAAATTTTCTAAACCTTGATGTACTTTTATTTCAGGCAATGCAAAACCTTCATTTTCGATATTTGTAGAGTCAGTCATTAAAAGCAATACTTTTGCTTTATCAAAAATACTGTATTCTTTTTCTTCTTCATCTGAAACAATACCGTCAACTTGGTCGAGTTTGTAGTCACCAGGATTTACTATCCATCCATGAGGAGTTTCTACTATTATTCCCATAGAATCTGGAATAGTATGTGTAACTCCAAAGAATCTAATACGCATACCTCCGAGTGTTATAACATCGTCCTTTTCAACTGTAATAGTTTTCATTTCTGGTAGGTGAGGGAATTCAGTTGCACGTTTTTTCATCATCAAGATTGAAAGATTACGTGAATACACAGGAGGGTTTCCAATACGAGATAATACTATAGGTACACCACCGATGTGGTCTAGGTGTCCATGAGTTATAAATAACGCACGGATTTTATCTTTTCTTTCTTCTAAGTATGTAGTGTTTGGAATAACATAGTCAACTCCTGGTGTTTCTTCTGTAGAGAAATGCATACCTGCATCTATGACGATAATATCATTACCGATTTCAATAGCTGTCATATTTTTCCCAATTTCTTCTACACCTCCTAGTGGAATAATGCGTATATTACCCATTGGGAGTTCTGGTATTTTTGTAATTGTGTTTCTAGATACAAAACTAGAACCAGAATTACCGCCAACAGGGGAGCGTCTACCTTTACCAAATTTTGAGTATTGGAAAGTGGAGCTCTTTGATGTTTTTTTATCACCAGTATGAGGTTTGTGATTTGTATGCGGTATGTGTTGACGAGTTGGTGCATGGGCACCAGGTGTGTTTGTTGTACGTGTATGAGAATGTGAAGTATTTACTATTCTCGGTGTTGTTATTTTATTTTCTTCCTTCTTACTTTCGATACTTATATCGGAAAAAGACAGTCTGTTTTTTCTTATCATATATTTCTGTTGCCCAGAATAAATAAAAATTTATTTGGGACTTTTAATTTATAATTAACTTTTAATTTTTAATAAAATAGATTATTTTTATTTAGAAAATATTTTCCAAATATAGTCTTTATCTATTGACCATTTGTATACATTTAGGAATCGATCTCCTGGATTTGTAATATGATCTATTGCTAAGCCATCTAATTTTTTTGATACTACATAAACAAAACTTGGACTATATAGAAATACTGCTGGCATGTCTTTTCTTATTTCATCTTCGAATTGTGAATATTTTTTAATGCGACTCTTTTCGTCTACAGTAACTAATGCGTCTTCTAATATTTTGTCTACTTTTGCATTTGTATACATAGCCACATTTAATCCTGGATCTTTTCTTTGTGAAGAATGCCAGAATGCAAAAAGATCTGACTCGTGAGTGATAATTTCTCCAAAAAGTAATGCATCGTATTTTCTAGGACGAATTACTGTTTGGTTTAGATTACCAATTTCAAAAGTCTTTACATCTACTTTCATTCCTAATTGTGTTAAATCTGTAGCTATAAGTTCTGCTGCTTTTGCTAATTCAGGAGCATTACCAGTAGAGATAGTGAATTGTAAACTAGTATTACTCTTTGTAACTTTCTTCTTCTTTTTATCTACTGTTGTTTTTTGTAGTAATCCATCTGGTCCTTTTGTCCATCCATCTTTTGCTAAAATAGCTTGAGCTTTTTTTAAACCATCTTCGTGAGAAGATTTTACATCATCATTTAATTTTTGGTAAGCAATTAGATTTGGTGGTATTGGATCGTCGATAGCAACTCCATATCCATGCAAAACTTCTGTAATTATTTTGTCTTTATCTATTGCTTGATTGATTGCTGAAACTATATTTTTATCAGTAAAGATTTGATTTTGATTTTGATTAAAGAATAGGCCAAAAACTCTAGGAAGGATAGAAGATTCAACTCTATAATTAGTTTCTTTTAAAGTCTCAGCATTTTCTGGGGTTATAGAACTTATCTGATCAACGTCTCCATTTTTTAATGCAAATACAAGTTCATCTTCATTTGGATAGAATTTTACTGTTATATCATTTATAAATGGTCTACCTAAAATAAATTTTTTAAATTGAGTAAGATCATAATAATCAATAATTCCTGAAGCTTGTTTACTGACTTTTTTTACTTGATATGGTCCAGAGCCGATAGGATTTACATTTGCTGTATTTAATTCTATTGGAGAATTTTTCCAAATATGTGCAGGTAATATTCCGAGAGTAGCATTTTCTAAAAATGATGTATAAGGTTGTTTTAAATTAAACTTTATTGTTTTTTCATCTATCTTTTCTGCTGTAATTCCGTCCCAATTATTTTTGTGAGGACTTTTTACTAATGGATCTTCTATTTTATTGATAGTAAAAATAATATCATCAGCTGTTACAGGTGTGCCGTCTTGAAAAGATATTTTGTCTTTTAACGTAAAAGTATAAGACATGCCATCTGGTGACATTTCATATTTTTCTGCTAAATCAGGGATTATAGATCCATCAGGTGATTTTCTCATTAGTCCTGAATATATGAGAGAAGTCATATCTCTGTCAGCGTCAGAAAGAGCAAGTATTGGGTTTACAAATCTAGGTGTACCTACGATACCTTCAGAAAAACTTCCACCACTCATCGGTACTTCTACCATGAACATTTTGTTAATATTTTCTAGTATTGAAATAGTACTAATTATCAACACAGCACAAAGACCTAGAAATATTAATTTTTCTTTTTTTTGAAAAGATGAAATAGCTACTCTGATTTCATGTTTAGTTGGTAATTTAAAATTACGTATACGATTGAAAATATTTCCCATAGTAAATAATGTTTAGATAAAAACAAATATTAAATTCTGCTAAAAACAGATTAATATCTTGCTTTAATAAGTATAGCTAAAAATGCTAGAACTGCAAACAAAATACCCAATACAATTGAAAGGATAAATAGAAACTTTTCGAAACCACGGCGAGTATGATGGAATCCTGATCCATCTCCACCACCTAAAGCACCACCAACACCAGAACCTGATTGTTGGAGTAATATTGCTGTAATTAATACAATAGAAACTATAATTTCCGCATAAGGAAGTATTTTAGCGATTATCTGCATGGCTCTATTATTGCATATTATTAAAAAAAATACAACTATCTAGGCTTTTTATTTTAAAATAATATATAATATAATTATGGCTATGGATGGAATAGAAATAGACAATATATTGGTAGGTGTTTACACTGACCATAAAGAAAATCACGCTGATAAATATATCGATCATTACCTCGAGCAATATCGTATTTATTTACATATGTTCAATACTGTCAGTGACCGTCGTTTGAAGACTAATGAATTCTTCCTTGGACTCAATACTGCTATTATGGCGATCATGGGATATATAGAGACGAAGACTGTACCACATGCCTCTATTGTTTTTATTTTAGTTCCATTTGTTGGTATGGCTATTTGTTATTGTTGGTATGAAATTATTATTTCTCTTCGTCAGTTATGCCGAGCAAAATTTAAAGTTGTTCATGAGATAGAAAAAATGTTACCAGCATCTTTATTTAAAACAGAATGGATACTTCTCGGGGAGGGTAGAGATGCAAAAAAATATGTTCCACTTTCAAAAATAGAAAAAAGAATTCCTATTATTTTTATAGTTCTATATATAATGATATTCCTATTTAATTCTCCAATTGCAAAGTTTTTGAATTTTTAATGTACATCAAAGTCACAGTTACAGCGGGGATGAATAAGGAAAAATTTGTGGAAAAGAAAAAGGGTTATTTTGATGCATGGGTGAAAGAAGAAGCCGAGAGAAATATGGCGAATACGCGAATTATAGAACTCGTGGCAGAGCATTATCAAATTCCTAAAAATAAAGTGCGAATAATAAACGGCCACACTCATAGGAGCAAGCTTTTAACTGTCGATATAGATGAAAATTAAATCTAATTTATATATAATATACCTATGCAAATATTCAAAGAATTCAAACAATTTTTATTAAGGGGGAATGTGGTAGACCTAGCTGTGGGTGTCGTTATCGGTAGTGCTTTCGGGACCATCGTTTCTGCTTTAGTGAAAGATGTTTTGACTCCACTCGTCGGAGCGATAGCGAAAGTCCCAGACTTCAGTAATATGTCTTTTGTATTAAATGGAAGTAAATTTATGTACGGGGATTTTATCAATGCTTTGATTTCATTTATACTCGTAGCTTTTGCTGTTTTCTTTTTTGTCATCAAACCGATGAACCTCCTCATCGCTCGTTCTCGTAAAGAAAAACCAGCCGACGACACAACTAAAAAATGTACGGAATGTCTCTCGACAATTCCACTCGATGCAAAACGTTGCTCATTTTGCACACAGGCGCAGTAGAGAAGTAAAAAAGCGTTCTGAATAATTTCAGAACGCTTTTTTAATTTAGAAAAATATTTTATTTTTCTGTAATAATACCCTCACGAGTTCTTGTTGAGTAATAAGCTTTTGATTTTAAATTTATTGAATTACTTGCAAAATCAGTAATGTAAGGATTGAGAACAATGAAGCGTTTGTAATTTACTACAAACTTAATATTCCAACATTCACCACTACCATCTTCTGCTTCAATTCCTTGAATAATTAATGGAAGTTTTGTTTTCTGTCCGTTTTTTTCAATAATAAAATCAATTGTCCTTTTTTCGGCAAAAAGACGTAAACCATCAAATAATTCTTCTCTCGAAGGACCACTTGTAATTAAAATTCTGTTTTTCATCGTACGATGTTTTTATTTTGTTTTTAATGTTCTAAACATTTTACAGAGGTTAGAACTAACTCTGGAGCCGTGAAGCCATCCGTCAGTACTGAAAGATCTAAGACAAGTATATCACAAACAGGGTTAAAAGTCAATGGTTGAATAAGCTGGATTTTGAGGGGATTTAGTCCCCTAAAATAGGTCGTTTTGGGGCTCTATTTTAGGGGACGGGAGAATGCTTGACTTCTGTTTTGCATTAGTATAGTATAGACCTTACGTCTCATCCAATTTGGATAGGACTTTTTATTTCAATAGGTATTGTTATAAAACCTTGAAAAGTTAATAGTTATTGAGAACCCCGACAGAGATGTCGGGATGCAAGTTCTAGTTTTTTCCACAATAATTTTTGAAGTATTTTTTAAAATACTTCGTGAGCAGGATCGAGAATGTTTATAGAAGATTAAATTCGAGTAATCGAATTCTGTTTTTTATTTTGTTTCGTTCTAAATCTGTTTAATCAGAATCTAATTTTAAATTAGAGTTTGATCCTAGCTCAGGATGAACGCTGGCGGCGTGGATAAGGCATGCAAGTCGAACGAA
>JAPLXR010000004.1 GCA_026395955.1 Candidatus Nomurabacteria bacterium
CTTCACAGCAGAGTGGAACACTCTCCTACCACTCCGTAACGCCGAAGCGTTACGAAATCCTCAAATTCGGTAATATACTTAGCCCCAATTATTTTCGGCGCAGAATCTCTAGATGAGTGAGCTGTTACGCTATCTTTAAAGGATGGCTGCTTCTAAGCCAACCTCCTCATTGTCTGAGAAATTCCACCTCCTTGTCTTACACTTAGTATATATTTAGGGACCTTATTTTGAGATCCGGGCTGTTTCCCTTTTGACTAATGGAGCTTCGCCCCCATAGTCTAACTGCATAGCTATAACCTCTGGTATTCGGAGTTTGATAAGTTTCGCGAGATTGCTCCCTGTCGAAACTTTCCAGTGCTCTACCCCCAGAGGGAACACTATACGCTAGCCCAAAAGCTATTTCGGAGAGAACCAGCTATTACCAGGTTCGATTAGCTTTTCACTCCAATCCACATGTCATCCGAAGACGTTATACGATCTACCGGTTCGGGCCTCCATAATAAGCGACTTAGCCGAGCAGCATACATAAACTCGTTGGCTCATTCTTCAATAGGCACGCCGTCATCCACCGAAGCGGACTCCGACTCCTTGTAAGCATACGGTTTCAGGTCTATTTCACCGCCTTAATCAGGCTGCTTTTCACCTTTCCCTCACGGTACTTGTTCACTATCGATTTTTAAGAATATTTAGCCTTACCAGTTAGTTCTGGCAGATTCTTTCAAGCCATTTGTGTCTTGAAATACTCAGGAATGATAACGAAAGAGATATTAAATTTTCGATTAAAGGACTATCACCTTCTATGGTTTTGCTTTCCAGCAAATTCATCTAATAAAATATTTTTTGACTCTTCTCTAATTAAATAGAAGTTATCACCCTACAACCCCACCCATAATAAATCATAGATGGTTTGGGCTTCTCCCTTTTCGCTCGCCGCTACTAGGGGAATGCATATTTGTTTCTACTCCTCTTGGTACTGAGATGTTTCACTTCCCAAGGTGTGCATCGTTATCATAAAGATAAAGATCATAGAGGTTTACTCTACGAGGTTTCCCCATTCGGAAATCTCCGGATCAAAGCTTGCTAGGCAGCTCCCCGAAGCTTATCGCAGCCATGCCACGTCCTTCATCGCTTCTTAAAATCAAGGCATCCACCGTACGCCCTTAAATTTCCTGTTAAGAAATTTAGAAATCACATTTACTAAGAAAAATTTTCTCTCCAGATAATTTTTCTTAGAACAAACAAAAAAACAAAAACAACTTTCTTTTTAACAGTGTCGAAATCTGACCGCTCAGATTTTCTTCACAAAAGAAAGTTCGCTCGCCTCTACTGAAAAGACCCAGAGTAGATAAAATTTCTGTAAAATTTTATCTACTAAAAGATTTGTAGGACAAGCATTTAGTTTTCAAATATTCAATCTTTGCTGTGAAATAAAAAACCGCCTTTTTGGGCAGTTCGTTACAAACAAAAAAATGTCTGTTACGACTGCTTATTTGCTGTGTTCTTTAATATAATATTCATACCGATAAGTCCTATACTATACTAAGCTTAAATAGAAGTCAAGCTTTTGCCCCTAGGCCAATTTGGGGACATCCTGGGGATACAAAAAGACCCCTATTAAGGGGTCTTTTTAAGGTCTTTTTAAATTACATTAAACTAGCAACAAGTGAGTCTAATCCAGAAAAGAAATTTGTCTGATTTGTATTACATTGCGTATATGTTGGATCACCTGGACCACCGTATACACCACAGTTTGGCCAATGAAGAATAAAATGTGTAGTTTTAGTTCCAGTATTATTTGCAACAGTATATGTAGATTCACTATAAACACTTCCCGCTGCACCTTCTGTAAAATTAGTAATACAATAATTTTTACCATTGATAATTTTTTGAGTTACAACAGTAGGCACATCTCCTGTGCCAGTAGATGGAGCACAAGAATACACAACAGAAGAAGTTTGAATTACTGGAGGCCAGCCTTGTTGATTAGTCACATACATTGGCAATGCAGTCGAAATAGTTGGTGGAGGATTTGTAATAATAGGATTTTGTACTGGAGTATTTGTAACATTATTTGTTACTGGAACTTGATTATCATTTCCATAATTTTGATTCGCATTTTGTGGTTTCAAAAAAGCCACGTAGCCAAGAATTAAAATAATAATAACCAACAGAATTATGACGATTGTATTTTTATTGTTTTGCATAAATTTTAATTTATTGAGAAGGAATTATCTGAGTAGTCCATTGGTCCAGTAGGTGGTACAGAACCAGTAATATAAATTTTGAATGGGTAGCCAACTGGTCCAACGAAGTAGTCCCACATAGTATTACTCACGGTAAATGTTTCAGAACCATCATTCGGAGTACTTTGTATAATTGGTGCACTAGTTGTATGTTCTCCACTGGAAACTGATTCTGAAAGATCAATTTGTAATTGTGTAGTTGCTGGTATGTTACAACTTGTCCAAGTAACTGTAGCTTGCTGACCTCTTGTCCAAGTTTCTCCACCATTTGGTGAAGTAATATGTATTGAAGCTGGATCAGTAGAGGCACAAGAAACTTGTGGTGAGTGATTATTTGCAGGTGCAGGATTTATTGTAAATAAATTATCAGAAGTATCTTCTTGATCCCAAACTTGGCCTGTTCTTGTAACGTCTACATCTATTTTATAAACCATTCCGGCATTTTCAGTTATTGGTAATAATGTAAATGTTGCAATACCATTATTAGGTAAATTATAAACTCTTGTATCTCCATTATTTACAAAACTAAATCCATTATTATATTGACGCATTAAACCTATAGCAACTTTATCAGTAGCTAATAAATTACAAGTATTCCATTTTACAGTTATTGATTGTCCTGCAATAAATGTTTCCCCACCATTTGGAGAAATTACATGAACTGAAGCTGGATCTGTTGGTAAACAAGAAGAAAGTGGTGAATGATTATTACTTGATAAATTTTTTATTTTATTTAATGCTTCTGATTGAAGTGAAGCTCTGATTTCATTTGAAGGTCCTTTTGAAGAAATATCATAATATTTTCCAAAAATTTGCTTATCTTCAATTTGATTATTACAACATTCTGACCCTTCTTTTATTGCAGTTATTTCATAATTTGAATTATAAGTAACTCTCACAGCAACACTAGAAGCAGGTCCAAGTTTAAAGTTTTTGTCATACTCTCCACAGAAAACCCAAGCATAAGCATAATTATTTTCATAACCATACAAAACACTACTACAAGAACTAATATTACCAGTTGTTTGTGATTTGTAATTATGGCTAGCCATAAAAGATTCGACATTTGATTTAATCTTTAAACTAATCTCTTTTTCAGAAGAAGTATTTTGTGCTTGTTCTGGATGTGCAGGATTTACAGCTGGGGCTTGACCATTTGAATTTATAACTCCATTTTCATTTCCAGGGATTTTTTGATAATTATTATTTTGTGGAATTTGTTGTGAATTATCTACAACATTATTTTCTTGAACTTTTTGTGAATTCTTTGTTGCATAATAAGTCGCCCCACCACCCACAGCAAGCGCTGCGACAATGATCGCAATAAACATTCCTATTCCGATAAAACCTTTATTTTTTTTCATAATTTATTACTGAGATTAACTCAATATGTTAATAAACCTAATAATTTACCTATACTTATATATGACGTATTATACGCCTATATCTTACATACTCATAATTATACCCCCCCCCCGACGGGTTTTGACTAATTAGTTATGCACAATCCCCCTCTCTATTTTTATAAAAAATGGGGAGGGGTTAGGGGTGGGGTTATTTATTCAAAATATCACTAATGATATTACCATCAGCCATAGTTATAGTACGATCGGCGAGGAGTGCATAGTCGAGTTCATGGGTCACCATTATTATGGTCTGCCCTTCTTTGTGTAAATCCAAAAAGACACGCATAACTTGCTCTGAAGTTTCAGAGTCGAGGTTTGCTGTCGGTTCGTCAGCAAAAATTATTTTTGGTTCATGAGCAATAGCACGAGCGATAGAGACGCGTTGTTGTTGTCCTCCTGAAAGCTCACTCGGTAAATTATTTTCACGATCGAGAAGATCAACTTTTTTTAAAGCAATACGAGCTTTGGCTTCGGCTTTTTTCATATCATATCCTTGCATCAAAAGTGGCAACATTGTATTTTCGAGGGCTGTGAGTGAAGGCAAAATAGCATAATCTTGAAAAATATATCCGAGGTCATTTAGACGAATTGCTGTACGTTCTTTTTCAGAAAGTTTTACTAAATCTTTTCCATCAAGCATTACCTCTCCCTCAGTAGGTAAATCCAAAAGTCCGAGCTGGTAAAGTAGTGTAGATTTCCCTGAACCAGACTTACCTGTGACTGTTAAAAACAGTCCTTCAGGAACAGTAAAAGATAAATTGTTTACTGCGACAATTCTAGCGTCTCCACTCTTGAATGCTTTTGTAAGTTTTTTTATTTCTAACATTTTTATCTACCTAAAATTGCTGATAATGTATTTTGCTTGATAACAATTCTAGCAGGAATATAACCAGCGACCATTGTGGTTATAAGTAATATCGTCGCACGCCAAAGTGAGGTCGGAAGTGTCGCCACGAGTATACCATCAGAGAATGGGAAGTTTATCGGATGTGCTGCGAAGTATGGTTTGATTAAAAAGAAAATTAAAGACATACCAATAATAATTCCAAATCCTGCATAAATAAATGCTTGGTAAATATATGAATAAAGTATAGCTCTTTTATTTAAACCAATACCTTTCATAATACCGATATATCGGCGACGTGTAATAGCATTCACAAAAATAACAATAAAAATAGTAATAGATGCTACAACAAGCCCAATACCAGAAATAGCACTACCGAGAATTCCAAAAGTAACTTTCATATCTTTTAAAAATTTTGGAGAAGCATCATCGGCAGTCTGCACACGTGCATATTCCCCTACTCCACTTTTTATTAAAAAGTCACGAGCGAAAACAGGATCAGCATTTGATTTTAATTTTATAGCGATTGATCCAGCATCGAGAGTTGTCTGTCCTGTTAATTTCCTTACCTCAGAATCCAAAGCAACAACAGATGTATCAAATACATCAACCTTACTTGAAAGAATTCCTTTCACAAAATATTCTTTGGAATAATCACCGACAGTTATACGAACTCTCTGACCAATAACAATATTTTTTAAAGTTTGAAAACCAGGAGCTTCAATAGGTGTAAATTCATACAATAAATTTTTACCGAGAAGAACACTATCTTGATCACCACTTTGTAAATACGAACCACGAATTACGAATTTTGATACACCAGAAAAATTTTGTTCTTGTTGCGGATCAATACCCAAAAGTGAACCTGTTACTCCATCTCTCTTGTCTCCTGGTTTTATAGTATCTCTATAATTTGATTCAACTAATGCTCCACCAGTATATCTGACAGTATCAGATTGAAAATCTGGAAGTGTTTTAACTATTGATTCTACTTTTGGAGTTTGGTCAATATACGAACGATTTAAAAAAGAAGATATAACAACATCTCCTGTAGAATATTTTTTTTGTGCATCTTCTGAACCTTGAATGAGTCCAACCAAGATACCAGACACAATAATCAAGTTTAAAAAAGTTAAAGTCATTACGAAAATAATAAGAGCTGTTGTCCATTTATTCGCATGAGCGATATCACGTTTAGCTAAAAACCAACCTACACGCAGATTTTGTGACAATGAATTTTCAATTTTTATTTTGTCGTCCATTAGTTTACAGTCAAAGCTATTTGTTCATTTTCATTTAAACCAGAAGTAATTTCTACTAAATTATTATCACCGACAAAACCAATATGTAGTTCTCTTTGTTCGTTAGATTCACTGTTGTCATTTTTTACAATATCTACAAAATTCTTACCATCTTTTTTTATTAGAGCTACAGCTGGTATCGCTATAACATGAGTTTTACCACCTGCATCTACATTTATATTTGCATTCATTCCAGGACGGATTATTTCATTCTGTTCATTGATACTTACTTTTATTTTATAATTTACAACACCGTTATTTGTCTGTGCAGATGGATCAATCTGAGCGATAACTCCGGTGAATTTTTTATCATTACCAAAAGCATCAAAAGTAATATCTACATTTTGTCCAAGTTTTAGATACGCAATATTTGCTTCATTGATTAATGCTTCAATATACAGATTCTTTATATCTTCAATAGTAATAACTGATTTTCCTGCTTCAGCTAATTCACCATATTTTATATCTACTCTAGTTATTGTTCCGTCTGCTGGTGCACGTATTACAGTGTTTTCATATGCAGCTTCTGCTGACTGTAATACACCTTGAGCAAAAACAATTTCTGCTCCACCGACAGACAACTCAGCTTTTTTCTGAGATAAATTTGCCTCAGCATTAGAAACAGCAATATCACGATTTTTTAAAGCATCTTGATAAGCATTATAATTTTTTAAATAATCTACAGCATGAGTATTTGGAATAACAATTTTCCAATCAACAACAGAAGAATTACTAGAATCTGATGGGAGTTTTATATATAAACCAGAATTTCCTAATGGTTGTGGTGTATTATAATTCAATGAACCTGTGCCTGTTGTTAAACCAGAAAGATCAAAACTATATCCATTTACAGATTGATAATTTTTTATATTTAAAGTTCCTTCTTTACCCAAAGAATAAGTACCAGAAATAACAGGATTTACATAATCATTACTAGAATCTTCTGGAACAGCCTCTATTGTAGAATTAAGTAAGGTATTATAAGCATTATTAACCAAAATATCTTGTGCTTTTTTTACATTTTCTAAATCAATTTCTGCAGAAGAAAAAGAAACTTCAGACAATGCAGTACCACCAGCAGTAGATCCAGTACCATATTTAGCTTGAGCGGACATCAAACTTCCACGTGCTTGTGTGAGAGTAGCCAATGCTTCACCTTGATCCAAATGAGCCAATACTTGCCCAGCTTTGACTGTATCTCCGACAGCAACAGAAACACCTTTTACTACACCTCCTTTATTGAAAGATAAATTTAAATCAGTATTTGAAATTACCTGCCCTGTAGCACGAACAGATTGTTTTAAATCTGTATATTTAACAGTAAAAATATTCAAGGTATTTGTTTTATTAGAACGAAAAACAAAAAAAGAAACTACAACCAAAACTATTAAAATAATTATTGAAATTTTCTTTTTTTTAATAATTAAATTTTTAACTTTTTCAAAAGTATTTTTAAATTTATCCATATATCTAAAGAATACCAATATTTAAGCTCTTTTGCAATTAAAAAACACACCTAGCTGGTGTGTTTTTTAATAAGATAAAATTTATTTTAAATTATTGGTGACGAGTGTCTTCTCCAAGTTTTTGAATAAATCTACCAGCTGCATCTTTGCCACCTAGACCAAAAGCGATAGCTCCTGCGATAGATAACATGGCGATGATTCCAGTAAATAATATTTGCATATAAGCAGCTGCAATACCGAGTTGACCTAATGCTATTATGAAAGCAAAAATCCAAACAGCATATTTAGCAATTGAAGCTAACATATTTGCTGAACGTAGATTTACAGCTTTTGCTCCTGCTGCAATTGATTTTGAAATTGCTTCAGAAACAATAGTAGCGATAAGGAGAATAAAAGCAGCAATGATAACTCTAGGCAAGAACATAAGAACGTCTTGTGAAAGAAATCCTGAAACAGAATCCAATCCCATAAGACTAAGTGAAGGAATAAGGAAAGCAATTAAGATAAACCACTTTACTATTTCTCCAATAAAAAATCCTGTGTTTAGACGAAGTCCCATCTTTGAGAGCATTCCATCCATACCAATAGTTGCGAAAAGCTTATCGATTTTCAATGCACTGATTACATTCTCAAATGCTTTTGAAACTAAACCAGCTAAAACCCAACCAATAATAAAGAAGATAATCGCCAAGATTAACTTCGGAGCAAACTGAATAAAACCCCACCATAAATTTTGAAGTGAAGCATTAAAAACGTCACCCCATGTAAGCCAAATGTTACTCATAAATTATATTATAATCATAAACTTGTAAAAACTTTAAAGTTCGACCTTATAAAGCTATGATTCTATTATATCACTTTTTAGTTCTTTTTAAGTACTTGTGTGGATAACTCTTTAACTTCCACAATTACCTCGTGAGGAAAGTCAAGTATATCTAAAACCAGCTTATCGTACATATTGAAACGATACAAAAATTCTGCAGTATCAAATAAAGCATAGGTAAGTTCTTTACCAATTTCAGCTTCCATTCTTTTTAGACCATCTTCTATAACTTTACGTTTAATTTTATCCCCTACTATCAATAAGTCTACTCTGCTATCTTTATTTTTAATAAATGTACCAGAAGCAATAAGTAATTTTATTTTTCCAGCCTTTTTAGTCATTTCTAGAATTGCTTCTTTGTTTAAAGTATATGTCCCAGTTAAAAGTATTTCTATTTGTTCTAAATAAACAAAAGAAGAATTTAAAATCCAACCATTTTTATTCTTTTTAATAAAACCAATACCAGAAAGCATTGATATTTCTTTGCGAGTTATTTCAGGAGAAACTCTACTTCTATTTGCAATATCTTTATTTTCAAAAGCTCCATCAGGATTCAACAGAAAAAGACGCATTATCTTAATTCTTGCAGGACTTCCAAATAGTTTTCCTAATATTTCCATATATTCTTTATAAACCTTTTTATTTAAAAAAACAAGGGTTTTGTGATTATAAAACAAAAAACACCCATAGGGTGTTTTTTGTTAGAATTTATTGAATTATTTAAGTTCAACCTTTCCACCTGCTTCTTCGATTTTCTTTTTCAATTCATCAGCTTCAGCTTTCTTCATTCCATCTTTCAATGTTGCTGGAGCACCGTCAACTAAGTCTTTAGCTTCTTTCAAACCGAGGCCAAGAACTTCTTTAACAACTTTCATAACAGCGATTTTTTGTTCACCTGCACCTGCTAGAACTACTGTATATGAATCTTTTTCTTCAGCTGCAGGACCAGCTGCAGGACCAGCTACTGCTACTGCAGCGGCTGAAACTCCAAATTTTTCTTCTAATGCCTTCACTAATTCGTGAAGATCTAAAACTGACATACTATCTATTTTTTCTATAAGATCTTTAAATTTTTCCATAATAATTTTTGATTAAATTTTTAATAATTAACTTTTCTTCTCAGCAATTGCATTCAATACGACAGCAAAGCGTTGTATTGGAGAATTGATAAGGTTAACAAATTGACCAAGGAGAACTTCACGAGGTGGGATTGTAGCAATTGTCATCATCTTTTCAGAATTTACAAAATTGTTTTCAAAAATTCCACCCAATATGTTCAAACTTATTTTATTTGTTTTTGCAAAATTATAAACTTCACGAGCTGGGGCTAACATATCTGCACCATAAGCCAAAGCAACTTCACCTCCGAGCTCTGGGATTTCCCCTTCTGCTTTTCCATTGAGTGCACGCTTTAACAGTGTCTTTCTTGAAACTTTATAATTTACTCCAGCATCACGAAGACTTTTGCGAAGCATTGTCTCTGTTTGTGCAGTCAAACCATGAAAATTAACAAAAACTACAGATGAACTACCCTTGATAGCTCCTTCCAAATCTTTTATTATCTCTTCTTTTTTTGATTTTAATAACATATTTGTTTTATTTTAAATTAAAAAAACGACATCCAGATAAACTGGTGCCGCATATTGCCTCCCAAATAAATGGGTGTCGACCACTAGATAGGACTTCTAAGGATTTTTCTCCCTTGCCTACCTTCTTTGCAGCAGAGATACTATAACATAAAGATCTTTATTTTGCAAAGGCTGATTTTATAAAACTAACAGTTTCTGGTTCACCAGTAAAATACAAACTTAAAAGACCTAGAGCAATAATTACGAGAAAAATAAATAGGACTTTTATAAAATGATTACTAAACATACATGTATTATACATAAAAAATAAAATAGTTAGAACTTTACTAAAAAAGTAAACTTAAGTATAGTAATTATATGAATAGAATCTGGCTTATTTTGTTTGGGGACTTTCTATCCTTTTGGGTGTCTTTTTTTATACTTTTTAATATACGTTTAGGAAATGCGACACCTGCTAATATTTTAAACGTACATTTAACAACATTCTCTATATTATATATCTGCTGGACTATAATATTTTTACTTTTTGGATTATACGAACTATCAAATATAAAGCCAACGATACTTCAAATACAACGTACTAGTTTAGCTCTATTTTTTTGTTTTTTTATAGGAATAAGTTTATTTTATTTAGTTCCCTTCTTTGGTATCACACCTAAAACAAATTTATTATTACAAGTTATATTTTTTGGATTTATTTCTTTTATATTAAGAAGAATTATTTATAGTTTCTTTTCAAAACAAAATGTACGCAAAGCTATATTAATAGGAGAAACAAATTATATAAATGAGCTATACCAAATAATAAATACAAACCCTCAAATAGGATTAAAAATAATTTACAAAACAAAAGATTTACAAGAAGTACTAAAAAAATATTCTAATTTAGAAAATTCAGTTTTTATTTTTGAAAGTATAAACCAAGAAATTCCAGATAAAGAAATACTTAATTTATATAAAAATAAAGTTGAAATAATAGACATTGCTGAAGCTTATGAAAAATATTTATTTAAAATACCAATATATTACATAAATAAATCATGGGTAATAAAAAACATAAATACCAAAAAAGACTTTTTATATGATTCTGTTTCTAGATTTTTTAATATAATATTTTCTATATTTATTTTAATAGTTACATTACCTTTTACAATAATAAGTTTAATTTTTATTTATCTTTATGATAATGGTCCAGTATTTTATAAACAAGAAAGAATAGGCTTAAATGGTAAAATATTTGAATTATATAAATTACGATCCATGGTTTTAGATTCAGAAAAAAATGGAGCTGTATGGTCAGAACAAAATGATACACGCATTACACCTATAGGAAAAATAATAAGGAAAATTCACATAGATGAAATACCACAAATGATAAACATATTGAAGGGTGATATAGCGCTAGTAGGACCCAGACCAGAAAGGCCAGAATTTGTTTCATCATTAGAGAAAACAATACCCTATTATAATTTGAGACATACCATCAGACCAGGTTTTACTGGTTGGGCACAAATAAAATACAGATACGCTCGTACAGTCGAAGATACAAAAGAAAAATTCCAATATGATTTGTATTACATGAAAAATAAAAATATTTTTATTGATTTTGGTATCATACTTCGAACCATTCAAATAATATTCTTACACTAATTCTATGGCAAAAATATCAATAATAATTCCAACATATAATAGTAGTAAATTTATAAGAAACACAATTCAAAGTGTTTTAGAACAGACTTATACTGACTGGGAACTTCTGATTATAGATGATTGTTCCAAAGACGAAACAGAAGAAATAATAAAAGAATATAAAAAAAAAGAACCTAAAATTAAATTCTACAAAACAGACAATAATTCTGGTGGTCCTGCCCTATCAAAAAATATAGGAATAAAAAATTCTAATGGTAGCTATATCGCATTTTTAGACCATGACGATGAGTGGCATAAAGAAAAATTAGAAAAACAAATAAAATTATTTGAAAATTCAAAAGATAAAAATCTAGGGATAGTTTCAACTTTTTTAGATATAAAAGAAAAAGAAACTATAATAAAATATAGTAAAAATTACAGAAAAGATATTTTAAAATATCTAGCTAGTGGAAACTTTTTAATGACTTCTAGCTGTATTATGGTAAAAAAAGACGTATTTGAAAAAATAGGTTTATTTGATAAAAGTCTTTCTGTTTCAGACGATTTAGACATGTGGATACGTATAGCTAAAAATAATTACAACTTTGATTATGTACCAGAATACTTAACAACATACATATATCACAATAAAAATGCTTCTCTTATAAACAGAGAAAATTACACAGAAACTAAATTACTATTCAAAAAACACAAAGAAATATATCTTAAATATAATATTAAAATAGTTATATTAAATTACATATTATATTTATTTCCTAATTCAGAAAAGAAGATAAAGAAAATAATCTTAAAGATAAAAAAATGCATATAAAATTATCAATAATAATAGTAAATTGGAATACTAAAGACATACTAAAACAGACAATCGAGTCTGTTAAAAAAGAAACGAGTTTGTTTGAATACGAAATAATTGTTATAGACAATAATTCTACAGATGATAGTGTAAATATGATTAAAACACTATTCCCTTCTATAAAGATAATAGAAAACCAAGATAATTTTGGTTTTGGTTTTGCAAATAACCAAGGGTTAAAGATCGCCACAAGAGAATGTATTTTGTTTTTAAATAGTGACACTATTATTTTAGAAAACGCTATAGAAAAATTAGTAAGATTTTTAGATGAAAATAAGGACATAGCAATGGTCGGTCCTAAAATTTTAAATAAAGACAGAACTTTTCAATCTGCATCAAAAAGAAACTTACCGACAATAAAAAATTCATTTCAATATTTATTTTTAAATAAAAAAGAAAATAATTATAAATTAGAAAATGAAGGAAATATTAGTGAAATAACTGAGGCTATTTCTGGGGCTTGTATGTTAGTTAGGCATTCTATATACAAAAAAATAGGAGGATTCGATGAACAATTCTTTATGTATGCAGAAGATCTAGATTATTGTAAAAGAATATTAGATAACGGATTTAAAATATATTATTTAAGTACTGCTGAAATAATTCACTTAGGAGGAGAAAGTACTAAAAAAAATACAGAATCTTTAAAATATTTTTATAAAACAATGTGGCTTTATTATAAAAAATACTTTTATAATAACAGAAACTTATTTGTGAATTTTAGTATTTATATAGGCATAAAAATACTTTATTTTTATAAAAAATTATTTTAAATTAATACTAAAATCTTCTCTTTCTTTTGTGAGATTTATATTATAATAAGTATCTTTTTCAATTACTTCTTTCCATTTATTTTCCATATAATTTCTTTCAAATAAAACTCTTTTATATTTTTCTGGATTTTTAAATTTTAAATCTTCATCAAATCCACGACTCAATGATTCATAATGATATAAAATAGAATAAGGTGTATAAACTATTAAATAATTTTTCTGTCTTAATTTTAAACAAAAATCTACATCATTATAAGCTATAGGTAAATTAACTTCATCGAAACCACCAACCTCCAAAAAAAGACTTTTTTTAGTCAACAAACAAGCACCAGTAACAGCACTATAATTTCTAATAACATCTAAAAAACCAGCATAACCATGAGAATTTAAATTATATTTCTTGAATGGATGACTAGCTATACCTAAACCCAGGACTACACCAGCATGCTGAATAGTATCATTAAAATACAATAATTTTGCACCCACAGCTCCAACTTCTTTTCTCTGTATATGTTCCAACATAGAACTAAGCCATTCGCCTTCTATTACTTCTGTATCGTTATTTAGAAATAAAATATATTCACTCTTCACAAAATTAACAGCAAAATTATTTATAGCCGAAAAATTAAATTCTTTTTCATATTTTAAAATATTTATATTTTCAATTTTATTCAAACTTTCTAAATAAGAAGAAGTTTCTTTTTCTTTACTATTGTTATCAACTAAGATAACTTCATAATTTTTATACGAAGTTATTTCTAAAATACTAGAAACACAATTTTTTAAAACTTGTACTTCATCTCTAAATGGAATAATTATAGAAACTTTTGGATTACCAAGGATTTCTCTTTTACCTCTATAACTACCTTTAAATTTACCATACGAGAAATCCCCCCTTATATTATTTCTCTCAAAATATTCATTTAATGCTTTTTTTGCAGCTTCATTTGCGTATGATTTTGCATTAATACTGCCTGCAGTAGAACCTACTACTTTTCTCCAATGATATAAGATTTTTGATATATGAAAAATCTTACTAGAATTTGTTTTTTCTATAAACCTCAATACCAAATCATAATCTTGTGAACCTTCAAAGCCTTTACGAAAGCCACCAATATTATCAATAATTGATTTTCGATATAAACTCAAATGACAGGTGTACATTTCTGAAAGTAATAAATCGATAGACCAGTCAGGTTTGAAAAATGGATCACTTCTCTTGCCATTTAATTCTAATTTATCTTCGTCACTATATATAAAATCTATATCTTTATTTATATTTAAAACTTTTATATTTTCATAAAAAGCATTCAGAGACAATTCATCATCATTGTCTAAGAGAGCAATAAATTCACCCGTTGCTATTTTTAAGGCTTCATTTGAAGCCAAAGAAATGTTTTTATTTTCTTTACCAAAAAGTATTTTAATCCTAGGGTCAAAATCTTCCCATTTTTTTAAGCATTTTAAAGTATCTTTATTTGTAGAAGCATCATCATATAAACATAATTCCCAATTTTCATAATATTGATTCAAAACTGAATTAATACATTTATCCAACCATCTTGGTTCAACATTATAAACAGGAGTAATTATAGAAATTTTTGGTCTATAATTTAAATTATTAATTTCTTTTTTTATTTCAGAAATATTTAAATTTTCATTATTATAAATCCAGATATCATAATCTTTATTAGAAATATTTTTTTTTGAACGAAAAATACTTTTTAATTTTTCATATATTTCTTTCATTTTCCAAAATTTGGAAGCTTTCATAAAAGCTATTTCTTGGTTTTTTGAATTAATTATTTTGTGAAGATTTTTATTTTCTTGTTCTTTTATTTTTAATAATTCATTTAACTTTAAATGATCAATATTACTATTTAAATTAGTATCAATAATCTTATCTATTACAACTTCTTGAACTAAAGAATTTATTTTTTTATATTCATCAACAACTTCTTTAGCAACACCAATCTTCTTAATCTCACCATTTTCTAAAATCATAGCGCGATCACAATAACGTTCTATGCTTGCTATATCATGACTGACCAAAATAACTGTTTTACCACTTGCTTTATATTTCTCAAATTCATTTATACATTTTATTTGAAAATTAGCATCTCCTACTGCAAGAACTTCATCCATTAAAAGGATTTCTCTATTTGCATGGATAGCCACAGAAAAAGCCAAACGAACCTGCATACCAGAAGAATATTTTTTTATTTTCTGATCTATAAAACGTTCCAATTCTGAAAAAGCTACTATTGAATCGAATTTTTCATCTATTTCTTTTTTGCATAAACCAAGGACAGTAGCGTTTAAATATATATTATCTCGACCAGAAAGTTCTGGATTGAAACCTATACCAAGTTCTAAAAATGGAGACACTAAACCATTTATTTCCAAAAAACCATTATCTAAACTATAAACACCAGCCAATATTTTTAAAAGGGTTGATTTACCACTACCATTCCTACCGAGTATACCGAAGAACTCTCCTTTCTTAACCTCAAAAGAAACATCTTTTAATGCATAAAAGGAGTCGTAAGTTTTTTTATTAAATAAATTAATAAAAGCACTCTTTAAGGTATTTACTCTCTCATGTGGAATAATAAATTCTTTTGAAATATTTTTTACACAAATTGCATTTTTATTTTTTTGTTCATTTTCTTTACTCATATAATTTCAGCTACTTTTTTCTCATATTTTTTAAATATAAAAAATGACAAGATAAATACAAACACAATACTAAAAAATAAAATACTAAAATTATAAAATCCAGTAAAATTATTTGATATCAAACCTTGCTTTGAAAAATGAATTATAAAAGCCAAAGGATTTAATAATAAAATTTTCTGAGCATATATTGGCATTATTGATAGTGGATATACTATTGGTGAAGCATACATCAAAATAGAAAGTAGTACTTCCCAAATATTAGACAAGTCACGAAAGCGAACAAAGAGTGGAGCTGTAACAAAAGAAAAGGCTACGATTAAAAGGTACAAAAGTATTGAATAAATTAAAAACATTATAATACCTAAAAAGCTAGGCATTTTATCATAAATAAAAAAGAAAAAAGTTAGAACAATTAGATTCATTCCAAAAACAAAAAGAGAGTTAATAGTAGACCCTAAAACTATCGTCCACCTAGGAACGTAAGTTTTTGTAACAAGTTGAGCTTTTAAAACCAATGACATCATGCCGGCCATAGTACCTTCGGCAAAAAACTGAAACATTAACAATGCTGTCATTAACTCTAGAGGATAGTATGGATTAGTTGAATTCCTCATTCCGAAAATATTTGAAAAAACAAAATTCAAAACTGAAAACATTAAAAGTGGTTTGAGTATAACCCAAACGTATCCCAAAGTACTACCATGATAACGTAATTTGAAATCCGTCTTAGCTAAACGTAAAACTAATTCTCTGTAATTTTCATGTTTTTTTATCATAAATAATCCTTTAATTATAACATAATACCATTATTTTTCAGTCTTAAAATAACTTTATTATAATTTGCAACGTCTTTATTTTGATTAAAATATTTTATAAAACTTTTATAAATATCTACGTTAATTGTTTCTTGGTTTTTAAAATAAGAAACACTTAAATCAAAACTTTTTTCAAAGTAACTAAAAGACTCATCATATTTTTGTTGATACATCAAATTAAAAGCTAAACCATAATTCACGTCTGGTCTATTTGGAGAAATATTTATAATCTTTAAAAAAGAATCTTCTCCTTTTTGTAAAAATAAAGTATCTTTCAATAAATTACCTTTGATAGTATAAGCATTAGCTAAATACATTAAAGATTTTAAATTTAATTGATCTTTTAGTGAATATTCTTCAGATGCTTTGATGGCTAAATCAAATAATTTTTTAGTTTTTTCATTTTGTATATTTCTATTATCTCCTGTAAATAAAACAAAATCGTTTCTGATATCCATCTGTGCAACAGTAAAAGGATATAAAACAGAATTAATATTCTGCAACATTAGATTTTGACTACCATCAACACGTAAAGAATGATATTTATGCATTTGTGCATAAGCAATCAAATCATTACTAAAATATATAAAAACTATAAACACAGTTATTATTGGTAAAAATAAAGTGGTAGCTTTTAAATATTTTTTATTGTCTTCAACTTTATTTTCTTTTTTATTTAAATCTACAGAAACAATAAAAGCTAGAATAATGAAAAATGATATATATGTATTGATTTGATCAAAGATAAATAAAAGATGTACAAAAAGTGCAATACCATAGAACAACAAAGCTATATTTATTAGAGAAAAATCTTTCCTTTTAAAAATATTTCTAAAACATAAGAAATATATAGCTAAATAAGCTATTAGACCTAAAAAGCCATTCATCACTAAAACATCAAATAATTTATCATGTGCTCTATCAAATGAAACAACTTCATAATCAAACTGTTTTATATTGAAATATCTAGCATAAGCTTGAGCAAAATTCTCTGGACCCCAACCAACTAAAAACTTTTTTAGACCATTATGTGCAGGATTTACAGCGTCTAAACTCACACCTACGTTCAATATCCTCGTTTGTAGAGTCGTATCATTCGAAGTCATAACCGCTACCCTAGAAAAACCAGGAACCTTTTGCCAGAAAACATTTGAACGAGTAACAATGAAAATAAGAGAAAAAGAGAAAATAATACCTAACAATATCAGAGAGATTCTACTTAAATTGTACTTTTTATAAGAAATACCCTTCCCTTTCAAACTACAGTAAATAAGTATCAGAATAATACCAATAGCGAGACCCAGTATTGAGCCTCTAGTGCCAGTAACAAATATACCCAAGATTGATAATAAAAATACTTTTACAGAAAAGTATTTCCATAATCTATTTTTTTCTTCACTAAACACAACCAATGAACAAAAAATAGCAAAGAGTAAATATCCAGCTAGAAATGTCGGGTTACTAAAAAAAGACCCAGGTCTAGCTACACCATTAAAATATTGGAAAAATTCCCTTATTAACAAAAAGAAGGAAGTAAAAAGACTTATTTTGAAAAACCATAAATAATCTTCTTTTTCAAAAATTAAAACAGAAAATACGAAGAAAAAAAAGATATAAGCTAGTCCCACGAAGCCTTCTGCACGCTCTATATTGCCCCAGAAAGCTGTGTATTTATCTACAGCAAGAAAAGTACTAATAGTATATATGAAGAAGAATACCAATACAGATACAATCAAAGGCTTCTTTGTGAGTCTTTTTATTTTTTCGACAATTTCTGTTTTAAAGATCTTATCAGTAAAAAAATTAGTTAAAAATAATATACTAATCAAAAAAATCAAACTTCTAAAGAAAAAACTTTCCCCTGTTATGTAAGGGTAAAAAACATTATTATCTACTATAAGTGGAGTAAGTGCAGTTAAACAGAGTAAAATCTTTATTATCTTCTTCATATTATTTATCAAAAATATTTACGAGGTAATTATCTATCGTACGTTGGTCTTCATCATAAAAATATTTATTTTCTTCATGTAAACGAGTAGCCAGTGCTACTCCTACGAAACGCCAGTGCCATGGTTCAAATTTATAATATGCATTACCATCTGGATATGAAATTACGAAACCATATTTATAACCATTGTCCACGAGCCATTTGTATTCTGGTGTATGACTGAAACCAACCAAAATACCAGATGTTTTTGAAGTAGTGAAATCAAGTGCAGTACCTAGCTGATGTTCTGAATAACCTTGATCAGCTGAAAAAGTATTTGCTCCTGATCCATATGCGACCTTGTAAGCATCTTTCAATGTAGATTGAGTAGCAAAAGAACGATAAGCAGAAAAAGCTTTTATAGAAACTCCGTCACTATTCCCTGCATCTATTAATTCTTGCAAAAAAGGAAGTGCATCTGTTAAAAACTGATAATTCACACTTTGCTCATCTCTGTATTCAGCAGGAACCTCAGCCAAAGAAACAGGAATATAATGTTCATTCAAAAAATAAACCTTTGAATATTTCTTTAAAAGCTCTGGATCTGTCGTACTTAATTTTTCCAAAGCTCCGACAGTATTTGTAATCTCACTGAATTGATCATTTAAAATAGAATTTTTTTGTTTTTCTTGTTCTAATACACTAGCGATACTAGACTGAGTGGATTGTGTATTATTAATCAAATCATAAATTTCTTTAATTTTTTTCTGGTTTTGATTATTAGATACAGCCATTTGAGCCTCAGATTGAGCAATCATTTTTTCTACACCATAAAAACGGTAATTAATATATGAAATTAGGCCAAATACAGCGATACCGATAATCAAAAAACCTAGATTATTAAGGTTTAAAAATTTGTTAAAAATAGCTTTCATGGAGTGATTATAGCAAAATTAAACAACAAAAAACACCCCGTGAGGGGTGTTTTTTGGGTTCGGGTTTTCTTCTGTTTTAATAATATAAATATTAAGATGCCAATTTTAAATCAAGTTTTTCAGCAATTTGTCTTATCCATTGATCATGTCTAGAAAGTTGATTTGAAATAGCTGCATATTCTACTGTAAATTCACTTATTGATTTAGATAAAGAATCACTAGAGACAATGAGACCTTGAACAAGTTCTTTTAAACCTTCCAAGTCAACTTTAATCTCTTGAATATCATTCTTAGAAGCCAAGACGGAAGTTAATTTGTCTATATCTTGATCTGTTAACATACAATTATTATATCAAACCGAAAAAACAGTGCAACTCCCCCGAACTCGCAAGGACTGTCCTTGCGAGTGGTTGGATGTTAAAATTAACCAACAAAAAACACCCCGTGAGGGGTGTTTTTTGAATACGTTTTAAGGTGTATTTACCAGTGCTACTCTTCTATAAACTAGATAGCGTAATCAGAAAGTGTAACATCACCAGTTACGAAATCACCAAGATTTGATGAGTAGTAATTAGTATTTGAATCATCACTTGCTGTACCCCAGTTTACTGAGTTAAGAGCTACATGGTAGAAACCATCAGAGTTTGTATGATCTGAGGCATCAAGAGCAAAGTTTACAGTTAATGTAAATGTTCTTGAATCATTTGCGCCAACAAAGAATGCATCAACAGTATCATCTGTTGTAGCACCTGTAGCTGAAAGGATTCCAGTTGATGCTACATATGTACCAGCTGCTGGTGCTGAATCAGTACCATTTTTGAATACACTGTAAGCATTTCCTTGTCCTGCACCTGTACCTGTACTATCTACTGTAGGCTTGTTTACATATAAATCTGTATCACCGAAATTAGATACCTTGTATTTAATAGTAAATGTACCACTATCAGGTGTTGTTGCTGGAGCTGTAGAAGAATGTACTACAGCACCATCATTTGATGAAGAAACAAATTCTAGATTGATACCATCAGCAAAGAAGTTTTGAGTATTTCCTTGTGCTGTACCAACTCTGTTTCCTCCTGCAATAGCATCACCATTCGAATCTTCAACGTTTGAAGTTGCATAACTTACAAGCAAGTTTTCACCAGCAAGTAATGTTGCAGAAATCTTGTTAACTTTAGCGTATACATCAAAAGTTACTGTTTTTCCTGCAGCGATTTCTAAAGGATTATCAAGTGTGAATACATATGTATCATCACTAGATAATGTTTCATCGTTTGAAGCAATTTGTTCACCTAAAACCTTGATTGTAACTTCACTTGTAGCTTCAGATAATGTATCAGCTCCAGGAGTTGAAAGAGCAAGACTGATACTATTTACTGTCATTGCTGAACCAGTAGCCTTAAGTTTGAATTCATTCATCAATACACTTGTTGTAGTTGTTGAAGAAACTCTTACGTTACCAGCTGATGGCATTGAACCTTTTGAGACTGTAAGTTTCAAATCTCCAGAAGCAAGACTATCAAAAGTTACTCCTGTATTTGTATTTGTACCATCTCTAGAAATTGAAGTAGTGTCACTCATAACCATTCCTGTTCCGTCCATCCAACGAGTTGAATCAACTGAAACAGTCCAGTCATTAGTTAAAATATCATTACTATCAATATTTGAAACTGCGGTTATTGCTACATAGAAAGTTTGTTTATTTGAAACTCCTGCAGCTACAGTTGCACCTGTAAGTGAAATGTTTTTTGAGTAAGTTGTTCCAGATTTAACGAAATCACTTATCAAAGCAGATCCTACTTTAGTAGAACCCATCCATACTGAAACTTCACTAGCATAACGATCGATTCTTGTTGAAGATCCATCTAGATCTGTGTTATGGAATGAAACTTTAACATTGTTTACATTGATACTTGAACCAGCTGCTTGAGCCTTGAAAGCAAGTACTTTTGTAGCAACATCTCCTTCTTTTACTGAACTATCAGTATCAGCTGTTGTAGCTGTGATTGTAAGATCACCTGCTGCACCTGAAAGAGAACCTGTTGTTGTTGTTCCTGGGTTAGCTGTACATGTGAATCCTGCTGGACAAGTAGCAGCAACAACTGGTGTTGTTGAAGTACATGTGAATCCTGCTGGACAAGTAGCTGAAGCTACTGGAGCTGCAGTACCTGCTAATGAAGCACGTGTAAGTGGACCTACGAATCCTGTTGAAGGGATACCGTGAGCTGTTTGGTAAGCTTTAACAGCAGCTAATGTGATATTTCCGAAATATCCTGTAGCTGGAGTAACAGCTAATTTTGTTTGAAGACAAGTAACGTCTGCTCCAGACATTGTTTGCTTTAAGTCCATTGAGATTGAACAATCAGCTGATGCCTTTGTACTTTTGAAAGTAACACCGACAACAACTAATGTAACAATCATTAAACCAAAAGCGATTGATTTTAATAATTTATTCATAAAGTTATCTAATATCCCTACATCTGGTTCTTTATTTTTAATTTATAAAAATTAATAATGTAATAAAAAATTCAGAGTAAGTTTTTGTACGCCATTAATTAGTTTCGACAAAACCAAGGACGTACATTTTTTCTATCACTTTTACTTGTTCCCTTTTTAATGGAATAAGGAAAAGTGGACAGATATAAACTAATCGAAAAACAATAAACTAAATCCAACAGAATTAAATTCTGTGAGATTTTTTTATTTATTTTTCAATGACCTTTCATTTCATTTATCTTGATATTCTTTCGACAAAATCTCAAAACAAATGATCGTAAGTGTATCAAAGTAATACGTAAAAATACGTGATACTCTGACACAATACTATTATAATACTCGACTGTATAAACAGCAAATATTATATGTGGATAACTAAGGCTTTTTGGCCAAAATCACCACTCCTATAGTATCGCATATTTTAAGCAAAAATGCAACTATGAGGAGTCAATATATATGACGAGATAGATGAGAAATTCTTACAAAATTTTAAGACAGTTTCAAGGACATTTTACATGGACAAGAAGTATCGGGACCATCTCTTCTCTCCGGTCTTTTTTAGGACACTGTCCTTGACCATTGAGACCAATTCTCTTTGCAAAGTTTTCTCTCCACATGATACGATAGTTCCTATTTTTGTGTCCTTTATATCTTTGATAGTGAGTCCATTAGGAAAAACTTTTTTGTTTTCTTTTATTGCTTTAACTATGTCTTCCCTTCTATTCTTTTTAAGTAAATCGAAGGAAGATTTCTCCTCCCCCTTCGCTAAGGGGGAGGTTTGGTGGGGGTGTTTTGATTTCATGTCTGATAAAGCTTTCATTAAACTATGTCCGTTTTGTAGTCCGAGTCTAGTAGTTTGTATCTGTCTCTTAGTAGGGATTAATGCTCCATGTCTCTTAAAGAGTTGTCCTTTAGAATTGTTTACATTACTCTCAGTGTTATCTTTTATTTCAGAGAAATCATTACTTTCAATATTTTCATTTTGTCCTAAACCAGTAAAAAATTCTGACAATGAAAGTTCATTACTATATGAGCTTTCTGTTACAGAATTATATAGTTGAGTGAATTCTTTTTTTAGAATATTTTTATTCATTTCAGAGATCATGGACACAGTACTTGCGATGTCCAAGAAGTTCATAATTTCTGAAATTCTTCCTTTCATTACAGACACGAGCTGGTGACCTTCCATAGGATTTTTGAGTGCCAAGATATTTATGTCTGAAATGATATTTGCACCAAGTGTCCTTAACTTATTTCTTATTGGTTCTTCCTTGTCCATTACATCTGTAACAATATATAGAGCCATAATAAGCTTATTTGTTTTTGGATATGGTATAGAGATGTCCTTTAAATCAATCTCAGTTCCAACCATATTTATATGGCCATTATCAATGTCTTTTTGACTGTCCTTGAGATTTTTATTTTCTGGTAACATGGTTTCAATTATATATAAAGGACAGATAAATGCAAGGGCGACAAGATAAATGAACATGGATTATTTTCTTTTTCTCAGGTCCTCGGGTCGCCTTGCTAGGCTCAACCAGACCATTCGAAAAAGGAAATAATCCATGTTTTTAAAATACTTTTAAAAATGCTAAAATATACTTACCTATGGCAAAAAATGACAAAAATAAAAAAGAAAATTTTAAAGATAAGAAATCAAATAATATTGAAAAAAAGAAATTAAAAAATGAAACTAAACATGGCATACTCGCCGTCGTTTTTTTTGTTTTAGCACTCTTCCTATTACTAGCAGGATTCAATTCTGCAGGACCTGCAGGAAAGTTTTTTAAAGAAATTTTTACATATCTTTTGGGAGTCGGTTATGCACTGTTACCTGTGCTCTTGGTAATGCTCGGATACTCTTTTGTTAAATCTGAAAAACCAGAAATAGGTATCAGTCGTGCACTTAGTTCTAGTTTGTTTTTACTCTCAGGATTAGGACTGTTTGATATCGCTTCTCGTAATCATGCTGGTGGAGTTTTAGGAGAAATAACTGCTGCTCCTTTCGTCGGACTTTTTGATGTTTATGCGAGTATTATTTTCCTCGGAGCAATACTAATAATTTCAATCTTGGTCATGTTCGATGCCAAGCCAATGTTGATGCCATATCTAGAAAAAATTTGGATGTTCCTAAGAGGTAAAAAATCTGAAAATGAAGATGATGAAGAATATGAAGAACCAGTTAAAAAGATAGAAGTAGAAGATGATGAAGAGGAGGAAGTTCCAGAAAAAGTTATAGAGAAAAAGAAAGAAAAAATAAAAGATATTAAACCAAAAGAAGAGGAAGATTTACCTCCACCTGTCGGCGCTAGATACGTGTCTCATGCATACGTTCCTCCACCACTTTCACTCCTCGAAGAAGACAAAGGAAAACCAAATACAGGAGATATAAAAGCAAATGCAAATATTATAAAACGTACACTTCAAAATTTTGGTATCGAAGTTGAAATGGATGAGATCACAGTCGGACCCTCTATCACTCGTTATGCTTTGAAACCAGCCGAAGGTATCAAACTCTCTCGTATCGTAGGATTACAAAGTGACCTCGCACTCGCACTCGCGGCACACCCTATCCGTATCGAAGCTCCTATTCCCGGCAAGTCACTCGTCGGTATCGAAATTCCAAACAAAGTAAAATCAACAGTTGGACTCGCTACACTCCTCGCTGATGAAAAATTCCAAAATTCTGCAAAGCCACTCACTATCGCTCTCGGCCGTGGAATCTCTGGCAAGGCCACATTCGCAAACCTCGCAAAGATGCCACATGCTCTCATCGCTGGTACTACTGGATCTGGAAAATCTGTAACCATTCACTCTGTTATTACTTCCCTACTATATAGAAATGGACCAGACGATTTGAAATTTATCATGGTTGATCCGAAACGTGTCGAGTTAACTTTGTATAATAAAATTCCTCACCTCCTAACTCCTGTTATCACAGATGCGAAGAAAGCTATCCTCGCACTCAAATGGGCAGCAAAAGAAATGGATAGACGTTATGATATCCTCCAAGAAGAATCTGTGCGTGATATTAGTTCTTATCATGAGACAGTTTATCCAAAGCTCTTAAAAAATTATGAAAAAGCTCAAGACAAAGATGATGTCATGGCTAAAGTTCCAGAACGCATGCCATATATAGTAGTAATCATCGACGAGCTCGCAGATATTATGACTGCCTACCCTCGTGAACTCGAGTCAGCTATCGTCCGCCTCGCCCAGATGTCTCGTGCTGTCGGTATTCACATCATCCTTTCTACTCAACGTCCTGAAGTAAACGTCATTACAGGTCTGATTAAAGCAAACATTCCTGCTCGTGTCGCCCTCAAAGTGCAATCCGGTATCGACTCTCGTACTATTCTCGATGCTACAGGTGCTGAAAAACTTCTCGGTCAAGGAGACATGCTCTATTCTTCCGGTGAAGCTCAACCAGAACGTCTACAATCTGCTTATATCTCTGAAGGTGAAGTAAAGAAAGTTGTAAAATACCTCGCTGACGCTTATGTAGATGAAATATCAAATGAAATTTCATTATCTTCTGAAAATATTAGTCACGATAAAAGTATCTTTGACAGTAATCTAGAAGACCCAAACGAAGATACAGATGAAATGTACGAAGAAGCTCGTATTTGTGTAATGGAAGCCGGCAAAGCTTCAACTTCATATTTACAAAGAAAACTTAAACTCGGTTATGCTCGTGCAGCGAGACTAATGGATATGCTCGAAGAACGTGGAGTTATCGGTCCTGGTGATGGAGCAAAACCACGTGAAATATTAGAAAAGATAGAACATGATGAGAATGGAGATAATGTGATATAAAAATTTACCTCACCCCGACCCTCTCCTTATAAAGTAGAGGGAGAAAAACAAACATGAAAAACGACGTAAAGAAAACAATAAAAATAGTTTCCCTTTTAGCTTTATTTCTCTTTATTATTATTTTTGCTTTCTTTCGCTCTAGAGAATTAGTCTTTGGAGTAAAAATTAAAAATATAAACATAGTAGATGGTACGAAATTCATAGGTAGCATACTACCTATCACTGGAAATGCTAAAAATGCTGTAGAAATAACGATAAATGGCCGTGAAATATCAGTTGACCAGAGTGGAAATTTCAACGAGACAATCGTTCTCCTTTCGGGTTATAATATAGTAGATATAAAGGCCAAAGACAAATTTGGTCATAGTGATGAAAAAATTTATAAATTAATGTATTTAGGTTTGTAATTTTTCTTTTCTGAGTTGGTCTGGCTGACCCCCTTCCAAGGACCCGAAGAAAAGGAGAAATTACAAACCTAATAAAAATCAATCATGATTAAAAAACCAAAAAAAGCGGGCAATAGTGAGACAATGGATAACAGAGCACTCGAAGATACACTGAAATCAATTCAGGCGAAATTTGGTGAGGGTTCAATAATGAAACTTGGTGAAAAACCAAAAGTAGATATCGATGTCATCCCTACTGGATCCCTCGGTCTAGATATGGCTCTCGGTATCGGTGGTGTACCTCGTGGCAGAATCTTAGAAATCTTTGGCCCAGAATCATCTGGAAAAACAACTCTCGCATTACATATCATCGCTGAAGCTCAAAAGAAAGGTGGTATTTGTGCATTTATCGATGCTGAACATGCCATGGATCCTGTCTATGCAAAGGCTCTCGGAGTAAAAATAGATGATTTACTTATCTCTCAGCCAGATACAGGAGAACAAGGTTTAGAAATTACTGAGTCACTTGTACGTTCAGGAAAAATCGATGTCATCGTCATCGACTCTGTCGCAGCTCTCACTCCAAAAGACGAAATCGAAGGAGATATGGGTCAAGCACATGTCGGTAGACAAGCTCGTTTAATGTCTCAAGCACTTCGTAAGCTCACAGCTATCACGGCTCGCTCAAAGACTACAGTTATTTTCATAAATCAAATCCGTATGCAAATAGGAGTTATGTTCGGTAATCCTGAAACTACTCCAGGAGGAAAGGCTTTGAAATTCTATACTTCTGTCCGTCTCGACATCCGCCGTATTGCTCAAATTAAAAAAGGAGAAGAAGTAGTCGGTGGACGCACACGTGTGAAAGTTGTGAAAAACAAAGTCGCTGCTCCATTTAAACAAACTGAATTCGATATTATCTATGGTGAAGGTATTTCACATGAAGGTGAACTTATGGCTCTCGGAGAAAAGCTCGGCATCATAGAAAAATCTGGTGCTTCATATAGTATGAAAGACAAAGAAGGAAATAAAATATCAATGGGACGTGGTTATGATGCTACACGCACATGGCTCAAAGAAAATTCTAAGGTCGCTAAAGAAATAAAGAAAGAAATCGAACACCGTTTTGGAGAAATCCAAGTGACGAGTGCTGGGGAATAATAAACCCCTCCTAACCTCCCCTTATCAAGGGAGGAAATTTGGGTTTGATTATTTAGTCCATTTTTGATAGGATAACTATATTAAAATTTAAATAAAATACATTTATGGCAACACTAGAATACAGTGAAATAAGAGAGAAAAAAATAATATTACATGATGATGAGCCATGTGAAGTAATAGAATCACATGTAGCTCGTACTCAACAAAGAAAACCTCAAAACCAAGTGAAACTTCGTAGTCTCATTTCTGGCAAAGTCTTCCCTGCTACATACCACGTTTCTGATAAAGCAGACGAGGCTGATATAGAAAAAAGAGAAGTTACTTTCCTTTATCATAACAAAGGTGAATACTGGTTCTGTGAAGTTGGAAACAAAGCAAATCGTTTCAAACTAGATGAAACATTACTCGGAAGTACAGGAAAATTCTTGAAAGAAAATGAAAATGTTACAGCTTTAGTTTGGGATGATGACGGAGATGAAAAAACAATCGGATTGAAACTACCTATCAAAATGCAATTCAAAGTGAAAGAAGCTCCTCCTGCAGTCCGCGGAGATACTTCAAAAGGTGGTAACAAATACATTGTCTTAGAAAATGGATCATCTATCACTGCCCCGATGTTTATAGAAGCTGGTGAAGTGGTTATCGTAAACACAGAAACTGGTGAATACGTAGAAAGAGCATAGTAATAATATTTCTAAATTAAAAACTCCCATCTGGGAGTTTTTAATTTGTCTAGAATATAATTCTTACATTACTTGACTTTTATATAACTATATGATAATGTGAGGACTGGTTTTGTACTTTGATAATATGTTTAAAAACATACTTTTATGTGAGTATAGGTAGCACTTTGGACGGAAAAATTCTTTCCAGTGTGCTCTCTATACTCTATTTGTATATGGCAATCGTTTGGTTACCGCGAATATCGGGCCGGCTTAAAACAGTACAAAAAACAATAAAAGTATGAAAAAAACAATGTACAATTGGCTATTAGTAGCTATCCTATTATTAACAGGATTGAAAGTTAATGCGCAAATCGGCAATGCGAGTTTTGCTGTGAGTAAAGATAGTATTTGTTCTGGCGGTATGGTGTATGTACACAATACATCACCCGATACATTATTACCTGGTGTACAATTTATGTGGCAGTTGAATGGAAATGGCTCCCCTCAAAACTGGACGGGGTCTAGTGTTCCTCAAGGATTTCATCTTTGGAATACTAACACTTACCAGATTAATTTAATGGAGTTAGATTCAAATGGAGTTTTCTTGGGTTCTTTTACAAAAGATATCCACGTATTCCCTGAACCTAACTGGCCAAATTTATCACCAAATAATCTTTCAGTTGAGTGTGGTCCTGTATTTATTACAGACAACAACAATACAAATGACATTTGGATGAATGCGGCAGGAGACACTCTAGGAACAGGTAGTTCAATTACATTGAACATTCCTGGATTTTACAATGTTTCAGCTATTAGTCCTTTTGGTTGTATTAATTCAAACCCTATGGGTTTCAATATACAACAAGGACAAACCTCTGTAAATATTGGATCAAATAGTATGAGCATGCCTTACAATAATGATAGCATTATCTACGGTTGCCAAGGTGACCAAGTTTTTCTTAATGCTAACATAAACTATATGTTTAATGGCGGAGGATTTGTTTGGGAAAATGGATCAAGCGCATGGAACAGAACAGTAACCCAAGCTGGGTATTATTCTTTAATCTATACCGGGGCAAGCGGTTGCAGTATTACAAAAACTGTTCATTTAATAATGAAACCAAAACCTCATCCTACAATCACAGCATCCGGACCAACAACCAGATGTGGTAATGAAAGTATTACATTCAGTGTAACACAAACATATATCGATTATACTTGGAACAATTGGAACTTTAGTAGCGGGAATCAAACCTTCATATCATGGAACTCAGGATATAACTATGTAGTAGTTACTGATACTAATGGATGCAAGGGTGTTTCAGATAGTATTTTTGTAACAGAAAATCCTGTACCACCACAAGCAACAATTACTCCAAGCGGTTGTAATTTAATTTCTGATATGCCAAATGATGGAATACATATCAATATCTGGAAAATAGATACACTTAGCACTATCATAGGAAGCACTCAAATGATTTCTCCTATGGTAAGTGGCGCCTATACAGATATGATTGTTGATGTGACAACAGGTTGTCACTCAACATCGTTACCATACAGTTTTGTGTTACCACCTGTACCAGTAATTGTTGGAAATTTAGATATCTGCCAGGGTGACACAGCTCACCTTACAATATTTAATCCAAACCAATACAGCCAGTTTTTCTGGTCGAATAGTGCTGATGGCCCTATCGATACAGCGACAGTATCTGGTTACATAAACGTTGAGGCTCAATACGGATCTCAGGGTGGTTGCATAGTAGTTAACCCTTATAGTGTTTATGTTACGGTACATCCAAAACCTATTGGAATAATAACTGCTAGTAACACTACTTTATGTGCCGGAGATTCAGTAACGCTTTCTGTTCCATCTGGAACAAATGACAGCTGGAGTACAGGCGAAGTTGGCTCAACAATTTACGTAACAAATGGTGGATATTACTCTGCTCTTATGACAAATAGTTATGGATGCAGTTATGTAACACCAGCAGTTCATATAATTGAGCACGCAAAACCAAACAAACCGACAATTACCGGACCTTGTATACTATCTACTAATAGTGGATTCTCTTCATACCAATGGTACGAATTAGACACATTATTAAACATGATACCCATTACAAGTTCTACTGGACAATTCTTGTCGATAGTTCACGTACCAAACTACTACACAGTAGGAGTTACTGACGCTAATGGATGTAGTAATACTTCCGATCCGTATTGGTCAAGTTGTGGAACAGGAATAAATGAAGAAACAAATACTATTTCTGAAGTTTATCCGAATCCGTTCACTAACCAAATCACAGTAAGATTTTCTGATAACAAAGAACATATGATAAATATGTTTGATGTTTTAGGTAAAGTTGTAATTTCTGAGAAAGGTCAAAATGAAATGACTCTGAATACAACTGAACTAAGTTCTGGAATTTACTTTATTCCGGGAATTGGAAAAATGATTAAATAGAATGCAACTATAATACAAATGCAAAGCCCCGTTAACAAAATGTTAACGGGGCTTTTATTTGCACATTTTTCAAAAATAAATTTAATCTTGAAAATTATTTAGCTACGAATGGGAGAAGTCCCATGAAGCGAGCATGCTTGATAGCTAATGCTAAAGCACGTTGATTCTTTGATGTAACACCAGTTCTCTTGTGATTCATTATCTTGCCGTTGGCATTGATAAATTTCTTCAAGATATCAGTATCTTTGTAATCAATGTGTTTGATATTGTTTGATGAAAAGTAATCTTGTTTCATTATATTGTGTATTCCATCCCGGCGCCCCTCTACTTTATAAGGAGAGGGGTTGGGGGTGAGGTGCTAGTTAATAATTTTCCTAAAACGGTATATCTTCTGGGTTTATGTCTTCTTCTGGATAGTCGATACCTCCATCTAAATCTTCATCTTTTGGTGCTCCAGCAGATACTGGTGCTGATGAAGCTGGTGCACTACTGCCTCCTGTTGCACCTCCTCTAGGACCAAATTGAGTCTTGTCAGCAATGATTTCAGTACGATATTTCTTACTGCCATCTTTGTCGTCCCAAGAACGTGTCTGCATTCTTCCTTCGACGAGCATAGAGTTACCCTTTTTCATATATTGAGCAACTGTTTCTGCTTGGCGTCCGAAAACTACAACATTGTGGTAGTCAGCAGATTCTTGCTTTGCACCATTTTTATCTTTCCAAACACGATTTGTCGCAAGAGAAAATGAACAAACTTTTATTCCAGAAGGAAGTGCTTTTAGTTCTGGGTCTCTTGTTAAGTTACCTATGACGATTGCTTTGTTTAAATACATATGTTTATTATTTTAATTAACTTATAATAAATACTTTAATTTTTATTTTGTTATTAGATTATGCTTCTATCATAGCATCGATTTCTTTATCGATTTCTTCTTTGTTTATTTCTGGAGCTTCTTCCCCTTCTGCACGGACTTTTGGAGTGTATTTCTTTGCAACAGCTCCTCCTGCAACAAATTTCTTTGTAGCAATTGTATTTTCACGAACAGTTTTTAATATAAGGAAACGAACAATTTTAACATCTAGATCAAGTTTCTTTTTTAATTCTAAAACTTTCTCAGGATCCATAGCAAACTTTACCCAACCGAAGTATGCATTGTCGAATTTGTGTTTCTTGTTTGCAATAATTTTTTCGATAGTATAAGCGAGTTCTATGTCTCTAGGCATTTCATCAGAAACTATTTCTCCATCGAGTGATGAAATAAGTTCTTTTAAATTACCATATTCTAAGGCTACATCTGCTTCTTCGATTGAATTACTCAAAAGGTAACCAACTTCATAAATACGAGCATCTGAATTTTTTGTATTATCTTCCATTTTTGTTTAAATTTAAATTTATTAATATATGTCATGGCCATTGATCTATATAGATCAAATGCAATATAGACGACCTGCTATATCGAACATATATGCTTAAATTAGCAAAAAAAACCTTATTTGTCAAACACAGAAATAAATAAAAACTAATAAAATTTAAGGAGTCGTGGGTCCCCTGTCCTATGTCTCCGAGGGCGAAGGCGGGAAAATTTTATTAGTTTTTATTGTATTCCAAAGATTCTTTTAGCATTCTCAAAAGTAGCCATAGCAACTTCATTTTCAGTCATATTTTTAAGTAAGGCTATTTTTTTAACGACTTCTTTTACCATGTATGGTTCACAAGTTTTACCTCGATACGGTACAGGTGCAGCAAAAGGTGAATCTGTTTCCGTCATTATTGATTCTATAGGTATTAATTTTATAACTTCATCATAATCAGTAGTAAAAGTAATAGGTCCATCAAAAGACATTGTGAATCCTATAGCGAGTGCTCGTGTTGCAATAGTGACATCACCGACAAAGAAATGAAAATTACCACTCAAAAAATTATTTTCTTTTTTATAATTTTCTAAAATATCAAGAGCGTCTTCGTATGCGTCCATATTCCCTTTTGATGGTCTTGCATGTATCATCAGTGGCTTGCCTACTTTTATAGCCAATTCAATATGACTCTTAAAAATTTCTTTTTGTTTTTCTTTTGTAGTCTCATCTGCTCCACGAAAATAATCTAGACCACATTCACCGATACAAACTACTTTTGAATTTTGTGCTAATGTTTCATATTTTGAAATATCAAAATCCTCACTCGTATTATCTGTCGGATGTAGTCCAACTCCCACCCAAATAAAATCATATTTTTCTGCTATAGTTATAGCCTCCTTCGAGGTCTCATAGTCCACACCAATAGTAATAGTACTTACATTATTTTCTACCATACGAGCAATAACCCCCTCATGATCAGACTTGAGTGGTTCTAAATTTAAATGTGAATGTATGTCTATGTATTTTGTCATATATCTATTCTACACAAAAAAGACAAATAAAAAAGCCATAATGATTAATTATTCATTATGGCTCAAATACTTATCTTCAACTCGTCTTTTTTCAGAAACAGCAATAAGCTTTTTCTGAACTCTCCTAGTGCTAAATTCAGTTTCTTTTAATAAACCTTTTCTTAAAAGAAGTTCATCACGAATGTCAGCAGATTCTTCAAATTTTTGACTATCGTTACTTTTTTCAAGAAGAATCTTCAACTCTTCTTCTGTCATATTTTCATAATCAATTCGTTGGAAAGTATACTCAGTTGCAGTTTTAGAACACCGCATAAAAAGAGTAAGTAATCCTTTGCAATTTTTAGAATCATTAAAGTTACCAATATTAATTTTTCCTTTAACATTTCTATCAAAATACATCTTTGTATCAGCAACAAGAAAGAAAAACTTATACTCACCTAACTCTACTAGAGATACCGGATTTATAATCAAAATAGAAACATTTTTATTACCAGAAATTATTTTATATTTTAAAAACTCTAATAAATCTGACAAGTTATTTTCATCTGGATATTCAGAAAGTAATACCGTTACTTTCCCCTGTCTATTAAGAAATCCATTCAGAGCAATAATCGCTTGATTCTTAAAAAAAGAATCATTTTGAAAAACTTCAAAAATATACACATACGATATAGCAGTAGTAAAAATACAATTTAATACATACCGAGGCTTAACATCTTCATCAATTCCAAAGCAAAAATTTTCCTTTTTAAAAGCTTTTTCTTTAAGCCAACAATACCAATATGGGTCTGTTTTTTCTGTTGTTGTTATTTTATTATTACGATAATAACTTTCGTCTGGGAAAGAACGCATAAAAGTTTCTTTAATTTCTCTTTCTACTTGTTCTTCTTTTTTATTTTGTTCAGCTAATTGAGCTATAATTTCTTTTTTAATTTTTTCTTTTAATTTTTCTTGTTTCTTTACTTCTTGTCTTTTATAAATTCTTATAGCAATCCAAAAAACAAACGCAATAATGGTTGTCTCTATTGCTTCTTCAAGTAAAATACTTGTATTCATTTTTCAAGGTTTTAATTAATACTTATTTAACTTCAAAATAACATGAAGTGTTAAAAAATACAATATTTAATCTTTTCTCAAAAATAGTGGTTGTTCTGGCATTTTTCCAGATTTTGCAATTTCTACAATTTTTTTACTGGTCTCTGGAAGTACAGGCGTGAGCATCATTCCAATGTTATGAAGCTTTATAACTAGTTCTTTTATAATCTCAACAGCTTCTTCTTTATTTGTTTTCACAAGTTTAAATGGTTGTTTTGTTTGTATTAACTCATCAAGCTCAGTAACGTGTTTAAAAACTAAATTCATGGCCTCGTGTATATTAAAATTATCCATCGCAACGATTACTGGAGCCCAATCTTCAGTAAGAGTCATTGCTGGAATCTCAGTAATAGTTTCTAAATTTGTCTCTGCCATTTTCATAATACGACTAGTAAGATTCCCTATTCCATTTGCAAGACCTGCATTATAAGCATCTTTAAAACGTTCCATAGTAAATGGTGAATCTTCAAACGAAGAAACTTCTTTAGCAAGGAAAAAACGAAGTGCATCAGTACCGTATTCAGATACAATATCTTTCGGATCAATGACATTACCAAGTGTTTTAGACATTTTTACTCCACCATCAGCAGTAATAAAACCATTAATAATTATTTGATGAGAATTCGGCACATCAGCTGCCATTAGCATTGCTTGCCACATTGCAGATTGAAAACGAAGGTTGTCTTTACCACAGTATTGTGTAGGATTTCCATTTACCCAATATTTATCAAAATCTCCACTAGCCTCTGGCCATCCAAGTGTAGATATATAATTAGTTAAAGCATCAAACCAGACATACATAACATGCTCTTCATCCCCTGGTACTGGTATACCCCATGGCATTTTATCCTTCAAACGTGAAATAGAAAAATCTTGAAGTCCACGTTCAACGAATGCTTTGATTTCATTAAAGCGAAAATCTGGTACAACAAAATTTGGATTTTCTTTATAAAAATTTAATAATTTTTCAGTGAATGCACTATATTTGAAAAAATAGTTTTCTTCTTGAATAATTTCAAGCGCACGTCCAGGATGTATAGGACACTCATCATTTACAATTTCAGAATCACTCTTGGTTTCTTCACAGCCTACACAGTATCTAGCTTCATAATTCTTTTTGTAAATATAACCATTATCATATACTTTTTTCCAAAATGCTTGAGCAGAATTTATATGATTTTCATTAGTGGTACGAGCAAAATGTAAAATACTTTCATCCATTCCAAAGATATTAACTGAGTCTTTAAATCGAAAAAAACTATCATTAACAAACTCTTGAGGAGTCTTCCCTGCAGCAACTGCTTTCTCGTATATTTTCATTCCATGCTCATCTGTACCTGTATTAAAAAATACATCATAGCCATTTAATTTTTTATAACGAGCAATAATATCAGCACGAATAAATTCCAGTGCATGACCCATATGGAGATCTGCATTCACATACGGAAGCGTAGTAGTAATGTAAAAACTATTTTGATTCTTCATTTTCTTTTTGTTCGTTTTGTTCTTTTGTAAAAATTTTATGCTTCTCTATATCATTCAACAATTCCATAATAAACACAGCACCAGGAATAGCGAGTACTACTCCCCAAAAACCTGCTAAATTAAAACCTACTAATAAAGCCAAAATAACTATAAGTGGAGAAAGCCCCGTCACACGCTTTACGATGAGTGGAGCGAGTAAATAAGCTTCAAACTGGTGAATAATGAAATATGCACCACCTACCATCAAAGCACCAGAAAATCCACTAGAAAGGTATCCTAGACCAATAGCAGGTACCATAGATACTATCATTCCATATGGAACAAGTTCAAATATTCCTGTAAGTACAGCGAGAAGAAGTGCATATTGTATTCCTAAAATAGAAAGGACTAAGTACACCAAAATACCAACGATAAGTCCGAGCATCATTTGTCCTTTTATCCAAAGTGCAATCTTCCTACGGACACGTTCCCATAGATCGACAGCATAGTCTTCGTGTTTTTGAGGAACAACAATGCGAAGGAAACTTTCGATTCCCTTTTCTTGAATTGAAAGATAAAAAGAAATAACGATAATTAAAACTACGTTGAATATACTACCGAATGCATAAGACAATGTAGAGAAAAATCCACTTGAAAGATTTGAGATAAATGCTTTTGAAGTAGTTAACAATGTACTAATAGATAGATTGTTTTGCAAATTAGCAAAGACGTCTTTAGCTCCTGAAAAAGCATCATTGTGGAAGAAATTTACAAGACCTGAGTCTGGGAAATAATTTGCTAAAAGCGTAGAGAAATTATAAATTTCTGTAATTAAAAGAGGGGCAAATAGATAAAATACTCCTGCTAAAAAAGTAAGGCTGAAAACATATAGAAGTATTACTCCAAAAACTCTACCTATTCCTATTCTTTTCATTCTAGAACTTGCAGATTCTACGAATGAAGCAATGACAATTGAAGTTAAAATGATAAGAACTAAATCTCTAAGATAATAAAGAACAAAGAAACCAAGTAACACTAAAACAGCCCGAATCATAGTACTCGTAGTAATAGAAATAGCCACACTTTTTTTATTTTCTTGCATAAGAATATTATAACATTAAAAGTCTTAAACTTTCAAAATAGGTAAAAACTCGCTAGTTTCTTTGAAGGGACCAATAAGGGCAAGGTTCAAATTTTTATCTTGAAAAATCTTGCGAGCCATATCGCGAACTTGTTTAGGTGTAACTGCTCTTATTTTCTTTGCTTTATCTTCTGCATTTTCTATTTTCTTTACCATTATCTCTTGTCCCCCATAAAAATTTGCAACATCATCGGTAGACTCGAGACCCATCTTCATCCCTGCAGTAAATATTTCTTTTACTTTATTTAATTCTTTTTCGGATACTAATTCGTCTTTTAATTTTTTACATTCTTCTAAAATTGCAGTAATAACTTCCTTAACTCTTTTATTGTCTACACCGGAAGAAATTTGAAAAACTCCATGGTCTGTATATGGATCTGTATTTGCACGAACATAATAACAAACTCCCATTTCCTCGCGAAGCTTATGAAAAAGTCTTGAGCTCATCCCTGCTCCCAAAACTCCTGCCATTACAGAATTAATTGCATTCTTTTTATCAAAAGCATTTAATGCACGAAATGCTAGAACAAAATGTGTCTGATCTGTGGCTTTGTGTTTTATTTTAGCTTGTGGAACTGATTGTTTTTCTGTTGTTTTTAATTTTCCAGATTTTTTCTCACTTTTCAAATGAGCAAAAGCTTTTTTAACTTCTATCATCATGTCCTTTTCACTCACTCCCCCAGCAACAACGACAGTAGTAGCTTTTGGAACGTATTGTTCTTTTTTGTATTTAACAAAATCATCACGTTTCATTTTTTTAATATTTTCTATCGGACCAGCGATGTTCCATCCTGCTGGCTGGTCACCATACAAAACGTCCATGATCATATCTTGCACATGACGCATTGGTAAGTCTTCATACATATTTATTTCCTCTATAATCACACCTTTTTCTTTTTGCATTTCTGCTTCAGGGAAAGTTGAATTTAAATATACATCACTCACAACATCAAAAATCTTTTTGAAATGTTTAGCATCACTTTTTGCATAATAGCCTGTGTATTCTTGGCCAGTAAAAGCATTGTATTGTGCACCCATAGTATCGAGCTCAGTAGTAATGTCACGTGAAGTAGGACGCTTTACAGTGCCCTTGAAACACATATGCTCCAAAAAGTGAGACAAGCCATTTATCTCTTTTGTCTCATATTTACTACCTGTCTCCACCAAGACCAAAGCCGTAACCGTCGGGCTTTCTTTCATTGGTATTGTTATAACTCGTAATCCATTCTTTAAAATTGTTTTTTTAGCTTTCATACGTTTTATATTAGCACATTTTTTCAAGTGTTTCTTTTATCTCCCGATTATTTCGGACAATAAATATTTTTTTAGTATCCTTATAATTTTCTACCAATAAGAGCATTTCTTTTTTAGGGAATTGAACAATATATTTTATTAAATCCCAACCAAGTTTTTGTTTCGCACCATCTGGACCCTTGAATGATTCGTGTTTTTCAAACATTCTAATAAAAGCCCTCCAAAGACATCGCCACACGGGAAAATCAAAATATACAATCACATCAGCTCTTTCTAACCTCATGTCAATTGTTTTTTTGTAACTACCTTCTATAATCCATTTATCTTCGTCAACAATTTTTTTTACTGCTTGTTTAAATTCAACTTTTGTCGGATAACGCCGTTGCCAATTCGAATCCCAAAATATTTTATCGAGAGATACAATCGGTCGTCCTAATTTTTTACCAAGCTCATTTGCAAAAGTAGATTTACCAGAACCAGATATTCCAAAAATTGTTATACGGTCCATAGAAACTAATTTAGTTTTTCTTTTATATAAGAATTCAAATCACTTACTTTTACTCTCTCTTGAGTTCCAGTATCACGATCACGGACAGTGACAGTATCATCTGTGAGTGTGTCGAAGTCGACGACGATACACCATGGCGTACCGATTTCGTCTTGTCGGCGGTAACGCTTACCAATGTTTCCATTATCATCCCAAGCAATTCTTCCAAATTCTTCTTTGAGTGGGGCAAAAACTTTTACATTCGCATATTCGACGAGTTCAGGTTTATTTTTTAGAAGTGGAGATACACAAGAAATTATAGGAGCCATTTTAGGCTTGAATTTCAAGAATACACGAGTTTCTTCACCACTTGTGTCTTCTGTATATGCAGATAGGAATAAGGCTAAAAATGCACGGTCTACACCAAAAGATGGCTCGATGACATGAGGAGTCATCTTTTCACCAGCTTCTTCGTCAACATATTCTATTTTATGAGTATTCAAATCAAAACTTCCACGATAAGCTAGTCCAAAAAGTTCTTTGCGTCCGAAAGGATAATCAAATTCGAAATCCACTGTACGCTTTGAATAGTGAGCAAGGTCTTCCCCTGCTACTTCGAGTTCATGGACTTTACTCATATCGATACCGATGTCTTCCATCCACATAGACATTTGTTCTTTCCAATATTCAAAATGTTTTTCCCAATCAGCTTCACGAACAAAATATTCTATTTCCATTTGTTCGAATTCTCTTTGACGGAAAATAAAATCACGAGGAGTTATTTCATTTCTAAATGCTTTACCGATCTGAGCCATACCGAAAGGAAGTTTTGGATGATAAGCATCGACAGTATTTTTAAAATTCACAAAAATACCTTGTGCTGTTTCTGGACGTAAATATGAAATAGCAGAAGAATCTTCATTTGCTCCGACCTTAGTCTGAAACATCATATTAAACTGTCTTGGTTCACCAAGTTTACCATTACATTCTGGACAAATTTCTTGTAAATTTGGATCGAGTTGATCTGCACGAAAACGACGTTTACATTTTTCACACTCTACCATTGGGTCAGCAAAATGATCAGCATGACCAGTCGCCTGCCAAACTTCTTGACGCATAAGTATTGCAGCACGAATACCGTACATATCTCGACGAGCAGAGACAAACCTCTTCCACCAAGAATTTTTTATATTATGAAGCAATTCCCCTCCTAGGTCTCCATAGTCAAAAGTACCAGCGAGGCCACCATATATTTCAGAACCTTGAAATATAAAACCTCGTCTTTTGCAAAGACTTACCACTTTCTCCATCAATTCATTTGTTTCTTTTTCTTTTGACATATATTATTGTATTACTCTTTCTGTACCAGCTGTTTCAGTAGCAAGCCTTGTAGTTAAAGAAGCCTTGTTAACTGTTACATCTACATTAGCAAAATCATCGTGTCCGGTCAAAATTGCATCATTTATAATTGTTGGTATATCTCCTACTTGTGATAATGAAGGTTTAAATCCAATTTGGAAAGAAACTTGTTTACTATTATTTCCACTAATACCAGCCCCTTTTGGTATACTTCCAATATTCCAAATTACTTGTTTTGAACTATCATCATACTTTACATCTTCTGAAGCAGGATCAATAGGGCCAACAAAACGAACAAAAGCAGGTAATGTCGCAGTCATTTTTGCATTTGAAATACTATTTGCAGTATTTGAAAGTGACCAAACTATTGTATAAGTAGTTTCTTGTTCAGCTTTTGGTGGTAATGGTCCACTATTAGGTAATGTGCTTCCAGAATATAAAGCCTTTACTGTGACACCAACATCTGAAATCAATTTAATTGTTTTAGATTCAGAATCAGTCAAGGAATTATTTATATTACCTTCAAGTGGTTGTTTACCTGAAATCGATACATCTATAGTAACTGTCGGACTATCTAAAAGACCACTAGAAGAAAACAAAGATAATGGAGCTAAAGAGAAATCAACAGAACCTGTATCTCCTGGATTTACTTCAGTAAAATTAGAGAAGGAACTTTTGTCCCACAACATAGTATTTGAAACAGAATCAAAAATACCCTTAGAGACAATTACCTTTGACCGATCGAAGGCATTACCAGAAATTCTTGCAGTTATAGATAAATCGTTTATTTTTGTAGTTAAATTATTTGCCCATTGTATTTGACCTTGAATAGGTGTCTTTGAATCAGACACATATGAATTTTGATAAATACCATTCACAAAAAGTCTCGCTTGAATAAATGGTTTATTTATTAAAATAGTATGGCCTAAAGAATTAAATACAACACCGATATTGGCTTTATCATTTTGATCTGCTGAACCAGTAAAGAAGTGAAAGGTTTTTTGTTCACCATCTTGAGCCCCAATCATACTACCTGTTATTGTAATAGTTCTATCTGCTCCAGGAGAGATATCACCCAAATTCCAAACATTATTATCTACCGTCGGAGAAGGGTTTGCGTTCTTGAATTGAAAGCCGACAGGATAATCAGCTTTCAACAAAAGACCTGTTGCTGATTTAGTAGAATTAAGTGTAGCCTTTACATTAAAAGTAATATCTTGATTAGGTGTAGCTGTGTCTGGAGCATTTATTGCTAAATCAATAGGAGCAGAACTAATAGATACAGAATAATCTTTTTCTTTAACAAAGATAGCATTGGAACCTTCTACCCTATACTCTAGAGATACTTTTATTGGCCTAATACTACCTTGTTCACCAAACAATACAACCTTTACTGTATCTGTGTGTATTTGACCAGCTGGAATAGTGCCGAGTGAATCTCGAAGCTTATTTGAATCTTGAGCCAAATCAACAGCTGAACCTTTTGGATACTCAACTACAAGATCTGCTAATTCAAGTGGTGCATTATTTTTATTTGTAATTTCAATCTGTAAAGGTAAATCTTCACCCCCTGCTGTAAAAGCATTACCCAAAATCGCAATATCAATATTATCATTAGAAACAGTATTTCCTCCACCTAAGAATGAATACAGGGCAAAAATAATTGCTAAGGCAAAAAAACATATTGAAAAAATAAAAAACTTTTTAAAAATAGATGTTTTCATAAAAATTTTATCTGTTATGTTAGATTCCTCTTCTTCTTTCCATGAATCTGGAATGTCGTATTCTTTCTTATGAAGAATTCCAGAACGTTTTATTTGTAGATTTTTATAGCTTTTACTAAAAAGCCTGCTCTTCATATCTTCTAATCTATGAAGTTTTTCTTTTTCTTCCTCATTTTGCATACCTTTAATTATAACACTTAAAATAATATTTTAAAATAGAAATATTACATTTGTGTTTCATGTAAGGCCTTATTTATTTCTATTAAAATTTCTTTCTTATTTAGAGTTACATAAGGCAATAAACCTTCCACAAAAGGCGAAGAAACCAGTTCATCTACTTTTTCGTGATTACCTAAATATCCTAAATGATATAAAATACGTAAAACTAAAATCATTTCTATGTTTTGTATTTCTTCTTTTTGAATTTCTTGATTATTTATTTTATTTTCTAAAATATAAAAACCATCTAAGATGTCTTTAAATAAAGCTTCATTTTGTTCCTCCCCTTGTAAAAGTCTCTTTAAGAGTTTAGATATATTAGCAACTGTCTGTAATCCTATTTCTTTTTTAATTAATTTATCTAATTCACCAGTTTTTTGTGCACTCGTAATACGCCAGAATTCTTTACCGCGGACTAAATCTACTTTTACATAAGAAAAATCTTGTAAAACGTAACGAAGTTTCGAAGACATTTTCCTTATCCCCTGCGCCGATGCATTTATCATGCCTAGTTCACGAGTAAAAATAGAATAGAACTTTCCAGTCTCTCCGAAATCATTACTACCCAATATTATTCCTTCTGTGTGATAGATATGGTGCATTTTTATTCAACTTGAAAACTTTCTTTAGATAAAGCAATAAATTTTTCATGTGTTTCTGGGGTCTTATCGTAATGCATAGAAATTATTTTACCTATCTTTTTAAATTTTTTTGCAAAAATAAATGCTTCTTCTGGACCAAATGTATAAAAGGTACCTACAGGTAAAAGAGCTAAATCTACTTCTAAACTTGAAACATCAATCCCAGATTCATAAAACATATCTCCTGCAAAATATATATTCTGCCCATCTACATTTAATAGAAAACCAAAATTTTCTTTTAATGGAGCTGAAACATTTGGACCGTGGTCAACATTGAAAAATGTTACAGTCATATCATCTATAAAAATAGTATCCCCCACCTCAACTACATTAATTTTAAAATTAAAAGATTCTTCTCCTAATGTTTCTAAACATTCCGCATTTAAAAATAAATTCTTTATTTTGAGAGATTTTATATTCTGAATATCAAAATGATCACCATGAATATGAGAAACGATAAATGCATCAACTCTACCCACCTTAGCTAGGTCTGAATTTGATGTTTTATTACCTATATCAAAAGCTAGACGAAAACCACTATTATTCTCAATTACGAAACCAGATTGTTCATATTTTTCTATTTTCATCCTTATATTTTAACATAAATATCAAATCTGTGGATAACTTGCTTTTTTATTTTAAATGGTGTATAATATATACAAATAACTTAAATATTCTTTGTAATGAATCTACCTGAATTCAAGGAATTGCTAAATGCGATTCCAGACTCTGAGACAAGAGTCAAGGAAATTAATAAAAGTTACTTCGAGGAACAAGAAATAAAGAAAAAAAATCCCAACTTTCATGCAACTGGTTGGGAAAATATAGTTTTAGGAAAATGTCCCACAAATCTAAAAGACGATACAAAAACCTGGAAAGGTTTTGTATCAAAGTACAATGCTATAAAACGAACAGCTAAAAAATGTGGTACAACAATCAGAGAACTATTAGCAAGAGAAGATTTGATACAAATGTATCATGTGAAGTAATTTTTAAAATGTCGTACAAAAGTACGGCATTTTTATTTTTACGAATGGAATAAATCGTAGTCTTTTTTGAAGAAATATTTATTTAAATTATAAATAGAATATGTTATGTAAAAAGCAGAAAGTACATCGATAGTGTAATGTAAATGTCCCATCAGAACTATAGCTCCAAAGAAAACAGACATAGCTAAAAAGAAATATCTCACATACTCTTGCTTCCAATAAATAAGGGCCATAAGAAATGGTAGCCCTGTATGCCCAGAAAAAAACAAATCACCAGAAAAAATAAAATGGTTTAAAAAATTAGTAGAAGCAATAGCTATCTGTGAAGGAAAAGGTGCAATATGAGTAAGACTAACAAAAACAGATCGAGTAAGTACAAAAAATGAAATTGATTTCAATATAAAAGGAATTTTTTTAGGTTCATACAAACAAAAAAGTGTAATAATAATAAAAATCATAAAACCTCCATATATAAACAAACCATCAACATCAAAAGTACGAAGGTTGCTAAGTATTACATCTGTAACAGAATTACTTGCTCTCTCTGTCGCATATATACCAGCATAGAAATTTATAAACATACTGCCAACAAGCATAAGAAGCCCAAAAAATATTTCTGTCAGAAATATTTTATTTGTAAAATTACTTTTATATGAAGTTAATATTTTATCCATATTTTTATTATATCAATTTAAATAACTAACGTATATCTTTATATTCTTTTGAAGCAGGTTTACCTCTAAAAGAAACTGAAAAGAAGTTTAATATATACAAAATTGCAGTCTTTCCTGTTCCTTGACCCTTGAAACGCCTAGCAGAAGTATACATAGGTAAATTTGGTATAAATTTAACTTTACCAACCTTGCTCAATCTCTTCGCTATATCTGTGTCTTCTCCATAAAAAGTGATACTTTTATCAAAGCCACTTATTTTTTCTAAAGCATCTTTTTTTGCTATAAAATTACCACCCACAACCATATAACCCGTAATCAATGAAGTAGGATAAGCAAAAAGATTCCAATACAACCAAACTGAAAAACTTTTTAATGGTTTAACATCATGATAAATATATGGACCACTAATACAAACAAAGTGTGGATTTTTAGAAAAAGATTTCAAAACTTTTTTACCCCAATCTTTTGGCATCTTTGTATCAGCATCAATATAGGCTATCAAATCTCCTGTAGCAGATTCGAGGCCTTTCTGTCGAGCACTAGTTAAACCTTTTTGAGCTTCATGAATAACTTTTACTCCTTTGAATTTTTCTGCAACTTCCCTAGTCTTATCTGTACTAGCATTATCTATCACGATTATTTCATAAAAAAAATCAGGTGCATTTTTAAATACACTTTCTAAACAAATGCCAATATATTTTTCTTCATTATATGCTGGAATAACTAAACTAATTTTCATATTTTCATCGAATTACTTTATATACAAAACGTTTCTTTAAGAAATTTGGTAACAGTGGTGGAATATTCCAATAAATAAATAATTTCCACCAACCAAATTTTTCAAATCTTCTAGTAGAAGTATAAACTTCATTAGTATCTAAGAAAAAGAATTTTCCAAATTTTTGTGCATCTTTGAGAAATTTCAAATCTTCACCCATGTCTAAATCTTCATTAAAACGTACACGATCCAAAAGACTACTTTTTATTATCTGTATTGCGTATGAAGTTTTCGTGAATTTGTGACCTATATCATAAAAACGAAACCAATGCTGTGCTTTTTTACTAAAAGGTATTGGGTTTATTTGTGTTGTTCCAACTGAATAAATATTATTAATATCTTTAATTAAAAGATTATTTAAATTATTTAAAAAGTATTTTTCTAAAATAGTATCTGCATCTAGAAAAATAGTCCATTCACTTTTTGGACTAATTTTTTCTATCCCTAGATTTTTAGCTGGTGAGACTCCTTTTTTAGGAGAAGTAAAAATATGAGTATTCTCACTTTCAAACTTTTTAGCAATATTATATGTATCATCCTTGGAACCATTTTCTATTACGATGACTTCATATAAATCTTTTGGATATTCTAGTAATCCTATCTTTTTTAAAGTATGTGCTATATACAAAGCTTCATTGTGAGCAGGTATAACTATAGAAAAAAACAGCTTCTTATCCCCTCCTATTTTAGTGAATATTTTACTTTCCATCATATAACTGTACCACAAAAAATTAATTTTTAATAAAATATCTCTTCATCAAGAAATACTGTAATAGTCCAAAAATAGACAAGATTACGAGTGATTCGAGTACATAGTTAATAGATGGGAAAGGAGTAGTAATATTAAAGAAGTTAATTAATACTGGAATCTTAGTCAAAATAAAAATCAAAACTATTTCAATAAAAGCTAAAATAAATAAATGAGATTTTTCTTTTCTAGTCAAAGAAGAAGAATAAACATTTGGAGCTAAAGCTAAGAATGTAAAACCAGAAACAATAAAACCTAAGATTGCTAAAGTATTAGGTTGTATATTTTTCAAATACTCTGGACTGATAAAAAATACTAGAGCGATAGAGATAGATTCAACTATCGCACAACACAAAACGAAAGGAAGTATCTGACCCAAAAATGTTTTTTCATTTGAAGGTGGAGTTTTTCTAGATGGTTGTATCGCCCAGAGACCAATAACTAATCCCGGAATCCCAACAGTAAAATAATTTATCAAAGTTATATTTAGCGGTGTGAGAGTAAAAGCATATCCAAATATTGAAATAATTGTAAAGAAAAATAATCCGATTAAACTTTGATTTATAAAAACCCCAGCATTCATCTCTATACTACGAATAAAGTTGTCTGCGAGCTCTACAGCCCCTGGTAAGTCAGTAAAAGTACTATTCATCAAAACTACACCGGCGAGCTGACGAGTCACTGGAGCGCCATCAAACATCGCTACACCTAGGTCCGCACGTTTGATAGCTAAAGCATCATTCACCCCATCCCCCACCATCGCAGTAAAACCGTCTTTTTTAAAAGCTTCAATAAGTTTTAATTTTTGTTCAGGTAAAATTTGAGCAAAGACAGTATAGTCGTGAACTTTCTTTTTGTAATCTTCATCAGTCCATTTTGAAACTTCGTCCCCTGAAATAACTACATCACTATTTTTTATTCCGACAGACGTTGTAACAGCTCGCACAGTATCTACGTTATCTCCTGAAATAATTCTTATTTTTATTCCGCGATCTTGGAAGAAACTAATTGCTTCTTTTACTCCAGCACGCAAAGTATTAATAAAGACAAAAACAGATACAACAGAAAGTTTTGTTTTTGAAAGCTCACGAGGTAAAGATGATTCTTCTGAACGCACAACGCACAAAATTCTTTTTCCTGTATGTGCATTTTTTTGCAAAACATCTTCCAACCATTTTTTCTCAACAGGATTCACTATTTGTGGTAAAAAAACACTTGCAGTACCCACGAATACAGTGCCTTTGCCGAGCTTATCATTTATAACTACTGCACCATATTGTCTCCAAGAAGAAAACGGTAAAGCATCATTGGCTTCACTCTCTTTTACTTTTTCTTCTCCTATATATTTTTCTATAGCTGAAATAGTCTGAGAGGAATCACCTGATCCATTTATATATAGAGAAGTTAAATCAAAAACTACTTCTTTGGAAATACTTTCTGGCATAAAAACATCTTCAACAACGAGAATATTGTCAGTCAAAGTTCCTGTCTTGTCCATGCAAAGATTTTTTATTCTACCGAGTTTTTCTGTCGCATTTATTTCTTGGAATAAAACATTATGTTTTGAATAACTACTTGCTCCAATAGTGAAAAGCAATGTTGTAATAACCATCAAACCTTGAGGTACGATAATACTAGCCAAGGCACCAATATGCATTACGATATTTACATACGCTTCATGAAAAAAATATCCACGAGCAATAACAAAAATAATACTAGCAATAAGTATAAAGCCGGAATATTTTATAACCGTATTTATAGATCTCTGAATAGAGCTAGGATTCAAAGCGTACTTTTTTGCATCTTCAGTAATTCTAGAAATTCTACTTTCTTTGAAAATATTTTCTACTTGTAAAATTGCATTACCGGAAGTAATAATACATCCGGCTACTAATTTATCATTTTCTTTTTTAGGAAAAGAATCAGACTCCCCTGTGAGTAATGCTTCAGATATTTCTAAATTAATAGCAGAAATTAAAACACCATCACAAGGAACTTGATCACCTAATTTTAATTTTATTTTATCTCCAACGATTAATTTTTCAGCCAAAACATCTTCTTCGTTATTGTCTTTATTCAAACGTATAGCATGAAGTGCTGTTAGCATTTGTAAACGTTCGAGCATGAACCGAGCACGAATGTCTTGGATAACACCGAGTAAAATATTTATTATGAATACTGCACCAATAAAAATAGAAGCTTGTTTGTTACCAAAAACATAAAGTAAAATAACAACAGCAAAAATAATACCGTTAACCAAGATTACAGTATTACGAAAGAGTATAGGAAGAACGCTAGGTAATACTCTTTTATATAATTCAAACATGTCCACCCTCATGGATTCGAACCATGGACCCCAGAGGTATAAGCTCTGTGCTCTAACCAACTGAGCTAAGGGTGGAGATTGATTTTTCCTTTTTCAAGAAAAAATCAAGGTTATTTTTATCTTATCTAATTAGTGCAATTTAATCAATACTAACTAATTTTATTTTCAATATCTTTCTTCTTTGGTAAAATTCCATTCGCTATTATTATCTTTTCGTAATCAGCTTGTTCAAGTGTTTCTACATCTATCAAAGCATTCGCAATAGCATCGAGGGCTTTTCTGTGATCAGTGAGAACTTTTTCTGCAGACTTTATTCCGTCTGTGACTATTCTTTTTACTTCACTATCTATCTTACCAGCAACTTCTTCTGAATAATCTTTTTCACTTCCACCTCCCCATTTTTGATTTCCACTATCTTCTGCAAAAACTACAGGGCCAACGAGGTCACTCATTCCCCATCTTGTAACCATAGCGCGAGCAAGGCGTGTCGCGACTTGTAAATCAGATGATGGTCCTGTAGTAATATCTCCAAAAATCATTTTCTCTGCGACATAGCCACCCATAGACATAGCAATATCATCTATAAATTCTTTTCGACTTTGTAGTTTTCTATCTTCTAGTGGAAGCTTGAGCGTGTATCCTCCAGCACTACCACGAGCAACAATAGAAACTTTGTGAACTGGATCAGCATAAGGCAGGACTGATGCCACAAGTGCATGGCCTGCTTCATGATATGCAGTAATTTCTTTTTCTTTTTTAGAAAGCAAATGACTCTTTCTCTCAGGACCGAGCATTACTTTTTCTATCGCACGAATCAAATCAAATTGAAAAACTTTTTTACGAGCTTCACGAGCAGCGAGAATCGCACCTTCGTTCATAAGTGAATATAGGTCTGCTCCAGAAAATCCTGGTGTTCTTTCTGCTATTACAGTAAAGTTTACATCTTCGGCAAGAGGCTTTTTAATTGCATGAATTCTCAAAATTTCTTCACGGTCTGCACGGTCAGGAAGATCGAGCATAACACGACGATCAAAACGTCCCGGGCGAAGAAGTGCAGGATCGAGAACATCTGGGCGATTTGTCGCAGCCATTACGATAACTTTTTCATTTGGTTCAAAGCCATCCATTTCTACGAGAATTTGGTTTAGTGTTTGCTCACGTTCATCATTACCTCCACCATAACCACCACCACGTACGCGTCCGACTGCATCTATCTCATCTACGAAAATAATTGCAGGAGCTGCTTTCTTTGCCATTTTGAAAAGATCACGCACACGAGACGCTCCCACACCGACAAACATTTCTACGAATTCAGAACCAGACAAATGAAAAAATGGAACACCTGCTTCCCCTGCTACTGCACGAGCGAGCAATGTCTTTCCTGTTCCAGGTGCACCGTTAAGCATTACACCTTTTGGAATTCGTGCACCAATGTCTAGAAACTTTTTTGGTTCTTTTAAGAAATCTACAATTTCAGAAAGTTCTTGTTTAGCTTCTTTGTTTCCTGCCACATCTTTGAAAGTAACTTTATTATTTTTATCATTCGGATCTGTGATACGAGCCTTTGATTGTCCAAATGTAAATGCCTGCATTCCAGCACCCTTTACACTACGAGATAAATACCAAAAGAAAAATACTATTAGAAGAATAGGCAAAGCAAAAGGTAAAATATTCATGAGCCAATATCCGAAACCACTTTCGTCTTTAACTTGGATATTTGTTTTTGCTAATGCATCAGCTTTTACACCGTAATTAAATAATGTTTGAGATAGTGAAGCTTCAACTTCTTTCTTGGCTTCTTTCACATCTCCATTTACATATGAAATAGTTAAAGTTTCTCCTGCTACATCGATACTTTTAACTTCTCCGTTTTGCACACTTTTCGCTAAGTCAGATATAGAAACTTGAGGTGTCTCTTTGATGCTTCCAGAAATGGCCAAATACAGAGCGGTAATAATCATAAAAACCAATACCATTCCTGCTATATTCTTTGAAAAACTACTACCCTCTTTTCCTTCCTTGCCCTTCTTTGGGTCTTTATTTTCTTTATTATTTTGATTTAAAAAATTGAAATTCATAAGCAAAGAATAGCATGAAAAACGGAAAAATAAAAATGTGCTAATATTAAAACATGGCGAATTATGCGGAAAATAGAAAGGCGCGTTTTGATTATGAAATCCTCGAGAAATACGAGGCTGGTATTGAGCTTCTAGGAACAGAAGTAAAATCAGTCCGTGGTGGACGAATGTCACTGGAAGGGGCTTTTGTGATCGTGCGTGGATCTGAAGCATTTATTATCAATGCGAATATTCCACCATATCAAGTTAAAAATACTCCGTCTTCTTATGACCCGCTTCGCAATAGAAAACTTCTTTTGACTCAAAAAGAAATTGCCGAGCTCGGTGGAAGTGAGAAAAATAAAAGTTTGACTATAGTACCACTTTCAGTGTATAATAAAGGTTCCAAAATTAAAGTAAATATTGCTTTGGTTAAAGGAAAAAAACAATTTGATAAACGCGAAACAACAAAAAAGCGTGAAACAGATCGTGAAGTTCGCAGAACTTTAAAAAATTAATAGGTTATAGACCCCCTCGCCCGATTACGGGCACTCCCCCTTATTAAGGGGGAGATTGATGGATAAAAAATTATTAATAATTTTTTACTGTATTTGGGGATGCAAGGCATAGACAAGAAGTATATTTGTTATTGATGCATGTCGAGCATGGACGCAATCTCGTAAAAATTCGTCTAAATGTTAATTGCAAAATTAGCTACTAAGGCAAAGGATGCACTTTCTCCATACTTCAGTATGAAGGATTTCGCTTTTGCTCCAGCACTCGCCTAACATAACTGGCCGGTCTGGTGTCTCCTCTATCGACTTCCGATAGATAGAAAGAGGCATAATATTATCGGGATAGGAAAAATGAATGACTCGACTTTTTTCCAAAATAAAGGGAATCGATTAAAAAATATTTTGTTTACTTAATAGTTTTTTAATTTAAACAAATAAATAAACTACACATGTAGAATTCTTTACAAACACTTTTTGCACGGGAGTTCGATTCTCCCCATCTCCACAATTTAAAAAATCCCCGAAAGGGGATTTTTTAAATTTAATTACTTATATCTAGTGGCAAAATTCATTACATCGTCTTCGTTGAGTCCAACTTTAGACATTTTTTCTTTTACCACCTTTTTCATATATTCTTCGGCTGTATCATTATCCTTTATAGTTTCCTTGTCTTTTTTACTTGGAGTAATAAATTCAAAATGAGCTGTTGGATACTTTAATTTCAATTCTTCTATCTTCTTTTTCAAACCAGCTACTTTTGCAGGGTCTGATTCAAAAATCATAAAAGCTTGTTTATTACGTCTAGGTAAGTCTTTTGCTTGTTCTATTTTACTGTCTATTTCCCTCTCCAATGTCTTTGGAGTATCTGTCATAATAGAGAAAATATTATTGATATTTTTATCAAAAGGAACTTCTTTTATTTCTTCTTGTTTTTGATTTTTCTTTTTATTCTTTTTCTCGAAAACACTATTTATACTGTCTAGACCATTATCTAATGCATCTAATCCTTTACCCATAGTATTCTCAACTTTATCTAATGCTTCATTAATTTTTTTCTTTATAGATTTCTTTTCTTTTTCTTCTTTAGCTTTCTTTTCAGCCTTTTTATCTTCTTTCTTTATTTCTTGTTTTTTAACTTCTTTTTGAACTACCACTTTTTTAATTTCTTGTTTTGGATTTTCTATTTTTTCTTCATCTTCAATTTCTTTTTTTAACTCAAATATCTTTGAATTAATAGCTGCTTGAACTTTAGTATTTGTTGCGTTAGGAAGATAATCTTCTAATGTTTTCAAAAATTGAGCCCTTTCTTCTTGCTTAGATAATTTTTTATCTTCTTTTGTTTCCACTTTTTCACCTGAAGATATTTTTACACCACTCAAATATGTCTCCATTTCATTACCGATAATTTGTAGTTCTTCTTTGTTGAACCTTGTAGGTTTTTCATCTTTTATGAAAGCCAATTCATTATATCTTTTCTTTCCATATTCAGACTTGAAACTTGATTCTTCAAGCATGATAATACCATGATGTGATTGAATTTCTTTGTTCAACATTTTTAAATCATCTTTCAATCCTCCGTATTCAGCTTCGGTAACTTCTTTTGAAAATTCTTTATTTTCTTTTAATGTATTCTTATCTTCTTCTCCATAAAAACCGTCTGTCAAAATAACCTGTCCATCTGGAGATTTTTTATCTTTAATTTGTTCTTTTTTATTTTTATCTTCTTTTGCTTTTTTCCTAGCTGGTTCTAACGGATCACCAGGAACTACTGGAATAAATGGAGGAACTCTATAATCATATTTACCAGGAATAATGAAATTAGTTTTATGAATTTCATCAACAGCTCCAGTATAAGTACTAATATCTGAAAGTCCCTTTCCTTCCATTGTTCCTAAAATTTTAAATTTACCATCACCCAAGTCTTCGGCAACTTCACCAAATCTTCCGTTGAATTGAGCATGACCATTTACTTTTGAGAAGAATAATTTTCCAAGTTCACTATTATGTTCAACATTTATTTTTCCATTTGCATCAACATCAACCCACATAGCATGGTTCTGAGTTCCTTCAGACATAGTAAAAAGCATTTTCAATTTTCCAGCTGCTAATAATTCTCTTGCATTCGCAGAGAGGTCTCCATGAAAAGATCCATCTGGTGTCATATGACCAACGTCTAAAACATAATCTCCATTTCCGTTTATACCTGTACCATTTTCTCCACTCCAATATGTACGCAACTCATTTTGATCAAATTCTTTTGTATCATTGTCATACCACATTTTTCTTTCAATATTATGAAAGCCCTTTGGATGATCTTTTATATAATCAGCCGGATCACTATAGGTATGTTTTTCTAAATGACTAGCATAGTTAGTATCTACTTTTATATCTATTCCGTTTTTATGCAAAACATCAATTGCTTCTTTACTAAATGTTCCATCTCCATTCATTGTTAAATGATTTCCTATGACGTCTTTTCCATTCAATAAATTAAATGAGCCATCAGGATTATGAACTAAATTCATACCTTCTGGTAATTTCATAGTATTTGAACCCATTACAAATTCATGAACATTATTGCCAGAAAAATGTGAAGACATATCACTAGAAACATAATGCTTCAAATATGCGAGTCCTGTCATTTTTTCTACTCCACCCAAAGCTCCAGTAACATGGTCACCTTTTATATCATGGTAAACATCTTCTATAATTCCTGTTCTGTGAGTGAAATGCACTGCAGCTTCTTGGGCTAATGTGCCAATAGTAAGACCAGTTATAAATCCTGTTAATGCGGCTTTATTACCCTTACTTCTTTTCATTTTATTGAAAGCACGATCTTTGACATCTATACCATGTTCTTTATCAGTAACTAAAGCATTTACTTGTGTATCTGTCATAGCAGAAATATAAGTATCAAAATTATATCCTTCTGGAATTTCCAATTTACCAGACTTACTCATCTTAATAAGTTCTGCTTTTAATTTAGATCTTTCTATATCTACTTTCCATCTCTCTTCGACAACTTTTGAAGGGTCGGAATAATGAATCATATCTATATGTTCTTTATCAGACAAACGAACACGTGCTTCTATTTGTGAAAAGTTAACCAGAATACTTTGTAATATTTCTGGAGTTATAGATTTGTCACCACTAGCAATCATTTCTTGAACTCTTTGGAATTCTTCTATAACAGCTGTAGCACCGATAGTATCTACACGGAAATTTTCCATTTCTTTTCTATTTAAATCTTTTTCACCATAATCTAAACCTTTTGCCATATCACGATTATGATGAGTACGATTTTGAATCATTTCTCTTTGCTTGCGACTTTTTGCAATTATCCCAGAAATCAAAGCACTACCACCGAAAGTCATAAATTGAGCAGCTTTATTACTAGCGAGTTTAGATGAAAGACTTCTAGACAAACTTGTAGCCAAAGCTATCGCAGTCGCCACTGTTGTTTCATTTACAAATTGACCGATTTTTGTCTCAGAGATCTTTTCTGCCCATTTTTCTGAATGAGTAAATTTTGATTCTGTACGAACATCACCTTTTGATTTTCCATATATCAAATCAATTTCAAAGTCTTCATCAGCTAAGATTTGACCATTTTCCATTGCTTTTTTAACTTGTTTTGCAATTTCGAGCATATTAGAAGCATGCATAACATCGGTACGAACTTGTTTTCCTTCTATATCCCCTTTCAATTCACCAAATAAATGTTTTTCAAATTCTAAAAAACCCGCTTCAGAAATTTTTCCTGTAGCATATTCTTTTATTTTTTCTTTTACAAAATTTTTAACTGATTCTTCTTTTCTATTTACCTCTGAATCTTCTTTTTTACCATCATAAACTTTTTTCATTTCTCCCGCATCAGTGTGTATTGCTGTTTCGTATTCAGAAGAAAATTGATTTACGAGGTCATTAACGAATTTATCATGATATGCTTGATCTTTATCTTCTCCTGCACCAATATTTCCACTATTTAAAATCTTTTCACGAGCCTTGTATATCTCTTTGTTACGAGTATATTCACGTAAAATACCGTGTTTCCATATTCTAGTACCAGTACGTTTCCAAAATTCACTTTTAAAGAATTTTTTCATTCCTTTTAAATCTTCTGGGTTTTCTGGTGGTTCGAGTGTCATCTTTTCATCAGCAGCATCACGTGCAGCTGATTTCATAACGTCAGTAGTATCAACGAGAACAGCCTTAAAAACTTTTTTCTCAATATTTTGTTTTACTTCTTCATTAATGTTGTTAGGGTTAAAATTTTCCATTGTATTAATTAATTAAAATATTAAGCAATATATCTAGTTCTAAAGTCTAAATATTCTCCAGCTAAAACTTCTGCCATATTTGGAATAGTTGCAGTGTAAAAATCACTGATAGCTTTTTCATCATCACTATCTAATACTTTTTCAAATTCACCAAGTTTATATTCAGGAATATTTGATAAAATTACAGCATTTATTCTATCTTCTAAACGATCTAGCATGTCTTTTTTTAATTGAGTTAAAACTTCAGCGTCTAAGTCGATAGCCATACCAGCTTCGACAATAAGCTTTTCAATAAACTCTTCATTCATATTTTTAACACTTGCGACGTTTGTATTTTGTGACATAATTTTTAAAAATTAAGATTAGTAAATATAAAACTCTTTAATTATACACCCATTTGCAAAAAATCAATACTTCTGCTAGAATACTAAGAGTTTTTTAAATATATAAAATTGCGAGAAAGAATAAACAATCAAATAAGAGCAAAGGAATTACGTGTTTTAGACAGTGAAAACAAGAACCTCGGCCTTTTAAGCTTCAAAGAAGCCTTAGAGTTGGCAACAAAACAAGGCCTTGATCTCATTGAAATATCACCAAATGGTAATCCCCCAATTGCAAAGATAGCTGATTTTGGTAAATACCAATACGAACAAAGTAAAAAACAAAAGAAAGCTAAAGCTAATGCAAAACCGACTGAAACTAAATCAATTCAAGTTAAAATCGGTACTGGAGATCACGATTTGGAGTTAAAAGCTAAAACAGCTTCCAAATGGCTCAAAGAAGGACATCGTATAAAAGTAGAGCTTTTCCTCGCTGGTAGAGCTAAATATATGGATGAGAAATTCTTGAAAGAACGTTTAGATCGAGTTTTACATTTTATAACAGAAAACTATAAAATCTCAGATCCTTATAAAAAAGGACCAAAAGGTATAATAATTACAATAGAGAAAGACAAATAATTTTATGAAAACAAACAAATCATACTCAAAAAGATTAAAAGTAACAAAAACAGGCAAACTCATAACACGTTCACCTGGTTTTAATCATTTTAATGCAAAACAATCTCGTACTACACAGCTCGCTGGTAGAAAAGGCCGAGAATTTATTATCAAGGCAAAGGCAAAGAGCCATTTGTTACCAAACAAATAATTAAAAGTTAACTAAAATATTATGACAAGAGTTAAAAAAGGAGTACATGCGTTAAAGAGAAGAAGAAGTGTCTTGAAGCAAACAAAAGGAATGCGTCAAGAACGTTCTAGTAAGGAGCGATCTGCAAAAGATGCTCTCCTTCATGCTGGAGCTTACTCTTTCGCTCACAGAAAGGACAAGAAATCACACAACAGAAAGCTTTGGAATATAAAAATCAATGCTGGATACAGTAAAATGATCGGCGCATTATCTAAAAAGAAAATAATGCTTGATCGTAAAATCCTAGCAGACCTAGCAGAAAACAACCCTGAAGTCTTCGCAAAGATAATCGCACAAGTTAAATAATAAATAAAAAATCCCCTTTCGGGGATTTTTTATTTATATTACTTTATTTTCTTCAGCGGCGTCTTTGTCTTTGTAGATAAGTGCGACTACTTTTTCGACGAGTTTCTTTGGGTCAGAATCGAAAACTATTTTTGCATTTGGACGATGACCTTTTTCTATAATTGTTTTAATCTCATCCCCCATCTCCCATCCAGCGTCTTCTAAGATTCCGATAGGTTTGTCATCTTCGAAAGCAACAGTGAATTCATGAATAGTACCTATACGTCCACAGCCGAGTATTACAGCGTCAGAAGAACGAGTAAGTAGAATATCTCTCATTTGATAACCGAAACCAGTGTAAATAATCAAATCCATATAATCCACTGGAAGCTTATAAACTTGAATATGTTCCTTTTCTGTAGCTGCAGGAGAAAGACCGACTGATATACCTCCGACTTCTTTTGCGCCCATAGCTGCCCATAATGGAAAGCCTGTAGTTGCTCCTGTTACTAACACTCCACCTTGGCGCACTATTTCAGCTCCGAGGTCTTTTGATTTTTGTAATGCATTTGGTCCACAATGACCAGTTTCAGCTGCACCAGACACACAGATTTTTAATTGTCTGTGTCCGTGTTTTGTATAAGGGTTACTGTTTAATATTGATAAGTCCATAGGTGTATATTATAGCACAATTAAAATTCTAGAAAAACACTCTCTCCTTTTATAGGTTGACGAGCATTGAGACCTAGGTTGTCTCTAATTTTTTGTATTAAAAACATTGATGAACTTGGTTCTCCCATAACAGTGAAAATTTGTTTTACTGTTTCGGCAGTACCAGCAACGAAATCTAAAAGTGCATCAGAATCTTTGTGACCAGAATAACCAGAAATCATTTCTACTTTTGCACGAATTAGAACTTGTTCACCGTTTATATAAACACTATTTTCTTTATCTTGAATATGTCTACCGAGAGTTCCAGCGGACTGATAACCAGTCAAAAGTATCGTATTATTCGGATCAGGTAAATAATTATGTTCATGGTGCACTATACGTCCACCAGAAGACATACCAGAACCAGCAATAACAATCTTTGGATTTGGTGTACGCAAGATCATTTTTGAATCTTCGGCTTCAGGTGTTTGTTTTAACCCAGGAAAAACGAAAATATTTTTTCCAGATTTAGCCATTTCTCTAGCCTCATCATTCATTTCATTCTCATATTTTTTATAAACATCAGTGAGCTTGATAGCGAGCGGTGAATCTAAAAAGAAAGGAACCAAAGGTATACGCCCCTTAATTATAAGGTCATCTATTTCAAAAAGTAATTCTTGGGTTCTTTCTAGAGAAAAAGTAGGCATAACTAAAACACCTCTCCTTTTCACATTATCTTGAATAATATGTTCGAGTAAAAGCTTTCTATTATCTCTATCTTCATGGTTACGGTCTCCATAAACAGATTCCATTACTAGATAATCAGCATCTGTTAATTTTTCACAATCTTTTAAGATTGGTGATGGTGAATTTCCCAAGTCTCCAGTGAAAACTATTTTTTTACCATTACAAATCATTTCTATAAAAGCAGAGCCGAGAATGTGGCCAGAATTTCTGAAATTAATTTGTAAACCTTTTATATCAAATGGCTTGTGGTATTCTATCCCCTCCCATAAACGCATCATTGTATTTATATTTTCTTCACTATAAATCTCTAAGATTTCTTTTGTAATTGTAGGATTGTTATGTCTGTTATGTGAAAGTATATGAGCTTCATCTTCTACCATGTATCGAGCGAGATCTTTTGTAGCAGGAGTTGAAATAATTCGTCCTTTAAATCCTGCATTTATCAAACGTGGAATACGTCCGACATGGTCTAGATGAGCATGAGTTACAAAAAGTACATCTATAGTTTTAGGGTCATAAGAAAAAGCAGCATTATTGTCTTCTTCTGCTGTTTTTTCACCTTGCACTAAACCACAATCAACAAGTATCTTTAAACCCTGTTCTTCATCTTCGAGTAAATAATTCGCACCTGTAACTGTATCGACACCTGTACAAAAAGTAAGTTTTAATTTTTTCATGATAAATATATTATACTACTTTCATATTTTTATTCATAATCACAAAATATGATGCTAAACCACCAGACAAATCAAAACAAATGTCAGATATAGTATCAAGTGTATTAAAAAACTGACCACCTAAAATATTATTAAAAATAATTTCAAAAAATTCCCAACCAATACCGACAATTAAAGTGAATAAAAATACATATAGAATTTGTTCTTTAAAATTTAACTCTAACAAGTTTATTTTTACAAACTTAGAACAATAAACAGCTAGTAAACCGACAAATACTCCCCCCAGGAAGTGCATTGGCATATCGAAATACCAAATAGAAATATACCAATACAGCTTTCCTGCTATAAAATTTAAAATAAAAATAAAAAAAACGAGTTGTGCCATTCGTTTTAAAATTTTTTTTCTATCCATATGAATATTGTAACAAAATAAGTCTTAAAAAGAAAAAATCCGCCTAACGCGGAGTGCTTCTTAGGACTATTTCCAATATATTACCATAGCGTTTTAAGCTAAGTGGGTGACAGACGCTATAGGCCAAAGCCAGTAACGATCGAGCCTCCCATAAAAAATTGTTCTAGGTAATAATTGGAAATAACCCTATCTAAAGTATACTAATTCCATAAATCAACGCAACTTTTTTATCAAAAAACCACATAAAAAAACAAAAAACAAATTGACAAAAATAATTTTACAAATCTAAAAATCCCCTTTCGGGGATTTTTAAGAAATTATTCTTTATGTTCTGCGTAAACAAAATCTGAATCAATTTTTTGATAAGAAAATATTTCATCTTTTTCAAAAAAACGAGCCACTTCTATTTCACCAGCTTCTACAGAATCAGAAGCATGTACGATATTTGATTGTGTTGAAAGAGAAAAATCTCCACGTATTGTTCCTGCTGTAGCTTCCCAAGCCTTTGTAGGACCTACAAGTAAACGAATAGATGAAACTGCATTAATACCTTCTATTGCCAAAACGACAACAGGACAAGCTTTCATAAAATCACGAATACCTGGGAAAAATGGTTTATCTTTTATATGAGCATAATGTTCTTCTAATGTTGCATCTTCTAAATTCATCATTTTCATACCAGTTATTTTTAAACCTTTCTTTTCTAAGCGAGAGATTATATCCCCTACTAGATTTCTTTGAACTGCATCTGGTTTTATAATGATTAATGATTTTTCATCGTTTGGTCTTGCCATAATTTTTTTTAAATTAAAATACTAATAAGCCTATACTAGCAGAAAAATACTAAAGAGGCAAAAAATAAATTACTACCTAACTCTGATACCTCGCCATAATTTCTTCTTCTATTTCTTCACGGTCGCGACCGTATTTTAGATATGAAAGTTCTTTTAGAGCTTCAACTATTTCAGGGTTCCCTGGTTCTGGAGCAAGTGTATGCATATTGAATGGCTTTGTTGGTTGACCTTTTACTAGCATTGAAACATATGCATTATAATTATCAATTTTAATAATATCAGAAGCAGCAAATGTCGGTTTGAATTTTGGTTCTAAAAAAGCTGCATCTTCAGGTGAGATACGGAATACAGCCATTGAACCAACGTTTCCAAAAACAGCATTTTTAATTCCTTCATCAAGCTGAGAAATGTATTGATGAGCGACGTTGAGTGACAAACGATATTTACGAGCTTCAGATAAAATAGAAGAGATGGAATCTGTAGTGACATTTTGGAACTCGTCGATATATAGATAAAAATCATTCATCTTTTGACCAAACATATCTACGCGAGAAAGTGCCGCCATTTGTATTTTACCGACAAGCAATAGACCGATAAGGTTCGCATTTATATCTCCCAATCTTCCTTTTGAAAGATTTACCAAAAGTATCTTTTTGTTATCCATAATCTCACGGAAATTGAAAACTGATTTTTGTTGCAAAACTACAGGACGCATAATATCGTTCGAAATGAAATTATCAAATTTTGATGAAATATAAGGTACAAAGTTCGCAATAGATTGATCCCCTGTAGTCGCTTCTGCACTACGCCAGAATTCTTTAATAATTTGATTTTTACATTTTGCGAGAAGTGAATCACGATATTCTTTATTACCTAAGACACGAGTAATCTCTAGCAATGTACCAGGAGTTTCAGGATCATCCATTATTAGAAAAGCTGAGTTTTTAAAATATTGTTCAAACATCGGACCCATAGATTCTTTTGTGAAGAGCTTATTGAAAATACCCATTAGTTCATTCACTACAAATGTCTTTTGTTCTGGATATTTTGGATCATATTCGAGCATATTGAGCCCCATAGGACGCGCAGTATAAGCAGGGTCAAAATAAATAACATCATCGATACGTTCTTTTGGAATACGAGAAAGTATCGTTTGAATATCTGTACCGTGTGGATCGATATAACAACAACCATCACCATTCTTGATGTCTTGAGTAATCATATTAAGCAAAATATTCGTCTTACCAGTACCTGTCTGTCCGATAACATACATATGACGTACACGATCTTCGCGAGTCATACGTATTTCTGTATCTTTACCTCTATAACTATTTATTCCGAGAATAATACCTTCATCACCCATTTCCATCGGTGCAGGTGCAATACCAGCTTTTGCTTCTTTGAGTTGTGGTTGAGATGAAATTCCAACAGGAAAATGAAAAACTGACGCAAGTTCTTTTAAATTCATTGGTAGAGTTTTGGTATCAACAAATGAACGGTATGAAAAATCATGAAAAAGTTTTTTCAAATCACTACCACTAGCTTTATCAAAAACAAAATGATTACTAGCTGGCATTGTAAATTGATTAAAAGAAGATTCTATTTCAGTCAAAATCATTTCAGCACGTTCTTTCGTCTCAGCAGAAGCTACTACTCGAATATTTGCTTTCATTATTGTACTCTTCAATTTATTTGCAATCTTTTCTGGTCCCCCATCATCGATAGCGCTATGTGCTTTTATTTTTCCTTCGAGACCTTCGTCTTTTTTATTTTTACCAAAAAACATTTCCTTACCTACAGACAAAACAGCACTATGCCATTTATAAAAATTATCATCTGCTTTTTTAATAGAAGTACCAGCTTTTACATCATTTAAAATTAAGTGAAATTGTTTTGTAAATTTATCTCCTGATGGACAAACTACCATTTGTATAGCTGCACCCTCTCCACCTTTTTTTAACTTAGAAAAGACATTCAAAATAGTATTCATCGGATCATGATCTATTTCTTCATAAGTCTTTATAGGTAAAACTGGCTTCTCAGCAAAATGTGCATAAGCTCCGGCTGAATGTCCTTTGTCTGCAAAAATATTATAGTCATCACTCACTTCCATTATTTTTGCATTATCATAAAAAGCTAAAATTTGTTTTTCAAAAAGAGATACATATTCGTTAGGAATACCTGCATACACAACGACTTCATCACTTTGATTACCTAGAGCAATTTCTAATGTAAAATAATTTTCTTTTTCATTGTTGTATCCAGCAGAGATTGACTGCATACCAGCATAGAACTGCTCCATAGCACCAATGAAATCTTTGAAACCTCTTTTATCAGTTCCTTCATTTGAAGGTGGTAATGTAACTTCAAAAAGAGTCATATTTAATTCTTTCCAAAGTGGTGAACCTTCTTTTAATCCATCGACAACTTGTCCTGTTTTTAAATATTGTACAAGCAAACGATGAAAGTCATCATCTATATGCGGATTATTCATTGACTCCACAATAGACATTGCATTACGTATTCCCTTTGTAAGCATAATACCTAAAATTTCTTCCATTACTACATCATGTGCTTCTGGTTTTAATTTTAAAACAATTGCTTCGGCTTCTTTTTCTTTTATTAAAACATCTTTGTGAATTATTTCTTCAGCTGGAACTTCCATGTACTCAGTAATAACATCTGCACTCGCACGTTCGATAGAATTCTCAAAATGACCTTTTTCTATTAAAACTTTTTCACGATCAGCAACTTCGGCACGTAAAAAATTCAACTCCTCTTCGGGAGACTTAAACTTTGGCATTTCTCTAAAAATTGATTCCATTTTTTAATTATACCCTAAAAGCTGTATTTACAAGAGTTTTTATTCTATTGACTTTTAAAACAAAGTCTGATATAATTGATACATTAGTGGTATAGACACATATTACCTATTAGGTATATAATGTTATTATAAATGTCGCAAATTAATTAATAGAAATAATAAAAATATGAACGAAACATTAACACCAAAAAACACAGAAGAAGTTAAATCAACATTAGATACACATTCTATTGCAGAAGAAGCAATGAAAACAGAAGGTGTAGTAGGAGGAGTTTCTCCAAAAGTAGAAAGACCAAAAGAAGACAAGAAATCATCTGGATTCATGAGCAGAATATCTTCTTTAACAAACAGAATTAAAGATCAATTAAATTCAGGAGAAAAAGAAAAACAAGAAAAATTAATGAAGAGATGGGACAGTCCTGCATTTAAAAGTGAATATACAAAATTAATGAAAGAAAACCCAGACAAAGCAGCAAAATTTAAATACGCTGTAGAAAATATAACTCAATTCGTTTGGAGTGAAGCAGACAATAATTACATGGATAAAACAAAATACTCTGTAGCTTCAGGTGAAGGAACAGCAGGAAAATAATCTCTAAAACAAAAAATCCCCTCTCGGGGATTTTTTGTTTTATATTTTAGTTAGAATTTCAGGTTCGTTATCTGTAATAGCGACAGTACATTCAAAATGTGCACTGCGTTTTTTGTCTACTGTTTTTATAGTCCAATCATCTTTTGCAATCATGACATTTTTTGATCCGAGGTTTAGCATTGGCTCGATAGCTATAACCATTCCCTTTTTCAAAATAATTCCTGTTCCCTTTTTACCAAAGTTTGGTATGTATGGATCTTCGTGTATTTCTACTCCGACACCATGACCAGACAACACATCGACGATTCCGTATTTACCCGATTTAGGACTATTGGATTTTACAAAAGTCTCAATAGCATAACCGATATCCCCTACACGCGCTCCAGCCCTCGCAGCATCGATTCCGACATGCAAAGCTTGTTCTGTAACTTCTAACAACTTTTTGTCTTCAGCACTGATTTTACCGACAGGTACAGTTAGGGCCATATCTGTAAACATACCTTTGTGTTTTACTCCTAGATCAATACAAACAATATCACCTTCTACCAGAATATGATCTTTCTTCGGAATACCATGAACAACTTCGTCATTTACAGATACACAGAGAGATGCTGGGAAAGGTTTCTTGGCCCCTGCCGGACGATAATTCAAAAAAGCCGGAGTATCACCATATTCACGGATTAGTTTTTCTGCATACATATCTAAATCTTTTGTAGAAATACCTGGTTTTACAAAGTCTTTTACTTTATACAAAACAGTCGCGAGGTGTTTACCTCCTTCACGAATAATATTTATTTGTTCATCTGTCTTTATTATTATCATTTTATTTTTGTTCCTATAAATTCTAAATTATTTAAGCAATTCTCTAAATTTTCTATATTTTTACCATTTAATATTGCTACTTCTATACCCTCATCCTCTGCTATACCAGAAGCTATCGGATCAAAAGGAGTACTGAGTCCTGGATTCCATTCTTTTGGAATCAACTCTCTATATTCAGACCAAGAAATATTTTCCAATTTTTTTGCATCTGGGTATTTGTTTGGATCTTTGTCATAAGCAAAATCAATATTTGAAAGATTAATAACTCTCTTTGCATTTATTGATTTAGCTAGAAGTACTGCATCATAATCTGTACTCCATCCTGGCTTCCAGCCTGCACCAATGACCAATGGTTTTTCAAAATTCACTGGTAACGTAGGGTCAGTAATTATTATTTCTTCTGCAATGCCTGTGAAAAATAATTCTAAAAACTCAGCATTCAAACGAGTGGAATATATTCCAAGCCAGTCTAAGTGCTCGAGTGATGGATTAGATATTTCCTTCAATGCTGATTGGTATTTTCTAGCTGTCTTCCCTCCTCCTGTAATTATAATAAACTTCTTACCTTTTTCTATTTGAGACAAAATTATTTTTTTAAATTCTGTCAGAAAATCAATATCGATCTCATTTGGGACTATTAGTGAACCTCCGAGAGAAATAATGATTTTTTCTTGTTCCATGTTAATTTTGAAAATTTAAAGATTTAATAATGTCTTTTGAAACTTCTTCGATGGTTTGGTGACCATTGATATCGTGGATTACATAATTACTATTTACTCTAAAGTATTCCATTGCTGGTAAAACTTTATTAAAGTATTCGTTACAACGATTTTCAATAGCACTTGTATTGTCATCAGCTCTCGCACGGAGCAACATTCTCTTTAAAGCTTCTTCTTTACTAACTTGAATATTTATAATATGAATATTTTTTCTACCATAGAAATTCATAGCTTTTTCAAAAAATTCTGATTGTACAATACTACGAGGGTATCCATCTGTAATAATATGATTATCTTCTGAAATAGTATTTATTAAAAGATTCATAAAAACAGAATTTGTGAGGAAGTCTGGCTGTAACCCTCCTTCATTTAGAACTTTTCTAACCAAATCAGCTGTCTGACTGTGTGTCTCTACTATTTTTCGATATTCATTACCTGTATAAGCATGAATAATCTCTTTATTATCCTTGGATTTCAAGAAATCTATAAGTAACTGTATTTGTGTCCCCTTTCCAGAGCCAGCGATACCAAAGAATACGAATGTTTGTGATTGCATATACACAGAATACAGGATTTTAAACACTAAATCAATGACCCCTCCCCGACTTCGTCACCCCTCCCCATTTTTGTAAAAAATGGGGAGGGGTTTTGGGTGAGGTAGACTTTAGCAAGAATTATGTTAATATTATAAGTAATATAAATAGCTCATTATAAAAACAAACAAATGAAAAAGAAACACATAATTACAATAGCTGGTGACCTAGGAAGTGGTAAATCAAGTACTGCAAAAGGTGAAGCTGAATTACTTGAATACAAACACTTCTCTTCTGGGGATTTTATGCGTGAAGTTGGTTTAAAAAAGAACGTTAATTTAATGGAACGTTCAGAACAAGCTGAAAAAGACAAATCAATTGATGAAGAGATTGACGAAAAAATTCGAGAAGTTGGTAAAGGTGACAATCTAGTAATAGATTCTCGTCTAGCCTATCATTGGATTCCTGAGTCTTTCAAGGTTTACTTAAAGCTTGATCCTGAAATTGCTAAAAAAAGGATTTTTGAGGACTTAAATAACAATCCTTTACGTAAAGAAAGTGAAGGATCTCAATCTGAAGAAGAAATTTATCAAAAAATTATCAAACGCAGAGAAAGTGAAAAAAAGAGATACAAAGAAATATACAATCTCGACCATACTGATCCGAAAAACTTTGATTTGGTTGTAGATACAAGTAAACACAACCTTGAAGAGGTTATCCAAATAATAAAAGACGAATATATTAATTGGTTAAGATAATAAACAAAAAATCCCCTTTCGGGGATTTTTTAATTTATTTAAATTAGTATTCTCTCATTGAGATTTGAGCGTCTACCTTCTTTATAAGGTCTAGGACAACAGAAACAACAATAAGGAGTGCTGTACCACCCATAGCGATAGCTGTGATACCTGTAAGTGAACGCATGATGAGTGGGAGGATAGCGATGAGTCCGAGGAAGATAGCACCAAGCAATGTAATACGATTCAATACTTTAGAGATATAAGCACTTGTACTTGCTCCTGGACGAATTCCTGGAATAAATGCTCCGTTCTTTTGTAAGTTTTCAGACAACGCTTCTGGGTCGAAAGTTACAGCTGTGTAGAAGTATGTGAAAAGGAAAACAAGAACGAAATACAAAACCATATACAACCATGTCCCTTGAGTAAATGAAACTAAAGCATGTGATAGAGAGAGCACCCAAGCATGTGTAGATGTAGATAATACATTACCGATCATTTGTGGGAAAAGGAGTATAGACAAAGCAAAGATTATAGGAATAACTCCAGCTTGGTTTACGCGAAGTGGTAAATAAGTACTTCCTCCTGCTGTTGAAGATATTCCACGAACTTGTTTTGCATAAGTCACAGGTATTGGATGTTCTGCTTCTGTGATAACAACAACACCAGCAATAACAATTATTCCTAGAACTAGGAAAATTATAAATAAAGGAATTTGAGAAACATCAAAAGAGAATAACATTTGACTAACGTGACTAGGAATATTTGCGATAATACCAGCAAAGATTATAAGTGATACACCATTACCAATACCGAATTCAGAAATTAATTCCCCAATCCACATAAGCAATATTGAACCAGCTATTACTACGATCAAGTTTGAAGCCATTTGGAAGCCAGTAAGTTGACCTAAAATATTTTGACGAGCGAGTAGTGTCAAAAGTCCGAAACCTTGAATAGCAGCTAGAGGTACAGCTATGAGACGTGAGTATTGAGTAAATTTCTTTCTTCCTGCTTCACCTTCTTCGTTATAAAGAGCTTTGAACTTTGGAACCATGATAGTCAAAAGTTGCATGATAATACTAGAAGTAATATATGGACCAACACCGAGCATTATTATAGAAAGATTTGTAAGTCCACCTCCAGAGAAAATATTTAATACTCCTAGAAATTGGTTATTTGAAATAAAACGAGAGAGGGCTACAGCATCGATACCAGGTATCGGAATAGTTGCGAGTAATCTGAATGTTACCAAAGCACCAATAACAAAAAGAATTCTTTTCCTTAAAGACTTGTCTTGGAAAACTACTTTTACTTTACTGATGAAATTTTGCATATGTTTTTATTATTTAGCTACTACTTCCCCGCCAGCCTTTTCGATCATTTCTTTTGCACTAGATGAAACACTACAATTAGATACTTGGATTTTAATTCCAAATTTTTCTTTACCACTTAAGATTTTAACTTTAGGAGTGAAACCTTTTACTTTTTTGATAGCTTTCTTTTCGAGTAAGATTGCAGGTGTTATAGCTCCACCAGCTGAAAAAGCTTTTGCTATAGCATCGAGAGAGATGTGTACAGGCTTTACTTCAAAAGAATGAGCACGGTATCCACGAAGTTTAGGTAATTTCTTGATGATATCACGGAGCTCTGGGCGTTTTTTGTTACCAGCACGTGAACTTTGTCCTTTTGTACCACGGCCTGAAGTCTTAGCGTGTTTACCACCGCGTCCTACGATGCGATCCCCTTTATTCTTATGTACTCTTTTTAAATCGTGTATTTGCATATAATTTATATTAAAACTAATTTATACTTGGCTTCTCTGTCAAAGCAACTGGAGCTTCAACTTCTGCTGTAAATCTAGGTGTTTTTACTGCTACTTGTGACAATGCAACTATAACAGCTTTTGAGTTGTTTAATTTGTTTTTTGTACCTCCGTGGATCTTTGCAGTAATGTCTTTTACTCCAGCGATATTTAAAATATCACGAACAACAGAACCTGCTACCATTCCACGTCCGTGGTTTGGCATAATAGAAACTTGTGAACTTGAGAATTTTGCAGAAACTTCATGAGGAATAGACAAAGTTTTTGTAAGCTTTAGCTTGATCATGTTTTTCTTTGCAGAACGGAGAGCTTTGTTGATAGCCATTGATGTGTCTCCTGATTTACCGAGACCTAGACCTACTGAACCTTTCTTGTCCCCTGCTACTAGAGCAACAGAGAAAGAGAAACGACGTCCTCCTGCGACAACACGTGTCACACGACGAATATCAATAATCTTTTGATCAAATTCTGGCTTTGGTCTGTCGAAAGAAGATGGTCGGCGACCTCCTCGTGTATTTGTATTTCTTTGTTGTGTAGTATTTTCCATAATTGTGTATTAAAAAACTAATCCTGCTGCACGAGCTGCATCAGCGATAACTTTAATGCGACCTGTATATTTAAAACCATTTCTATCAAAAACAACAGAATTTATTTTATTTGCATTTCCTGCTTCTGCAATCATTTTTCCTACTGCAGCGGCTCTCTCTGTCTTTGTACCTTTTGTCATTTTGATATCACTAGCTGAAGCCAATGTCATAGCTTTCGTATCATCGATAAGTTGAGCATAAATAAATTTATTTGAACGGAACACTGAAAGACGTGGACGTTCTAGAGTCCCTGTGATCTTTGCCTTGATCTTTGCCTTTAGTCTTATTCTTTTTTCAGTTTTATTTTGTATCATAAAATTTATTTTAATATTATACTATGCTGTCTTCTTACCTTGTTTTCTGCGGATAACTTCTGTGTCATATCTGAAACCTTTACCCTTGTAAGGTTCTGGCTTCTTCAAAGCACGAACTTCTGCTGTAAAAGCACCAACTGTTTCTTTGTCGATACCTGTAAAAGTAAGATTGTTTTTCTCAGCTGTAACAGTAAGTCCTGCTGGGATTTTAACAATAACTGGATGTGAGAAACCTAAAGCTAAATGAAGGTCTGTTCCCTTTACTTCTGATTTGAAACCAACTCCTTCTAATATTAATTTCTTAACATAAGGTGTTTGAACTCCAGTGATCATGTTCTTGATGTGTGAAGCATAAGTACCCCATAGAGATTTTGAAAATTTGTCATTACGAGTGATAGCTAGAGTGATAGCTTTGTCTGCGATTGTGATAGTAACGTCATCACGGAAGTTCTTTATTAGAGTTCCTTTTGGACCTTTAACTGTAAGAACGAAGCCTTCTTTTTTGACTTCAACTCCTGCTGGTATTAAGATTTCTTGTTTTCCTATTCTTGACATAAAATTATATTACCAAATTTTGAATAAAGCTTCTCCTCCGACCATTTCTTTTCTAGCATCTTTACCAGACATAATACCTTTTGGTGTTGAAAGAACTAACAAACCATAACCATTTTTGATTGGCTTGATGTCTTTTGCTCCGTAGTATACGCGACGTGATTGCTTTGAAATTCTTTCTACATCGTTTATCTTTGCTACTCCGTCTACATAAACCAATTCTACTTCTAACATAGGAACTGATTTTTTCATCTTTTTAGTTAAACCAACGATATAACCCTCCTTTTTCAAGCAGTCAGCTATAGAGTGTTTCATCTTTGAGTATGGGAAAGCAGTAGTCGGACGTCCGGCTTTACTTGCATTCTTCATCATTATTATCATGTTTGAGATTTGATCCATATAATTTAATTATTACCAACTTGATTTTCTAACTCCAGGCATCATTCCTTCGTTTGCTAATTCACGGAAACAAATACGACAGATACCGAAATCTCTCATAAATCCATTTCCACGTCCACAACGAAAACAACGATTCTTTTGTCGTGTAGAAAACTTTTGTTTTTTTGCCGCTCTCGCGACGACTGATGTTTTTGCCATAATATTAATTAAAGGAATTCTTACTTCGCTAATATCTCATTTGTTTTCTTATTTGCTCAAAAGTTGAATAAATAAGGAGAAAAATGGATTAAACAAAGCCCTATTCCCTATGCATCCTATACTAGCAGAACGCCTTTAAATAGTCAAATCATATTCACAACTATACAAAATAAAAAACACCCATTATTTGAGTGCTTTGTTAAATGATCCTAAATACAAACAAGCCATAAAAGAAGAGGCTAAAGTGCAATACATTTCTAATCCGGAAAACATCATATCCCTCTGTTCTATTGTAGACGTCAGTCCATGGCTAATTTGCCAGAAAAACTTCAAAAATGAATAAGCGCTTAAAAGTACGACTATACCTTGAAAATAAAGTATTCTTCTAAGATACGCTTCTCTAATTATTTTTGGTATGATAAAAAATCCATTTATAACTGTTATTGTAAAAGAAGCTGATATATATAAACCATTATCATCTTTCATTCCTATAAACATAGTAATTCCAGCAAACATAGGAAGTGTTACATACAGGAAAATATAGATATAAATAAATATAACAACGAAAATTACAGAAATACTGTCTAATAGTCTCATATATTAATATTTTAAAAAACGTTTATTTAAAGAAACAATATCATTTTTTACAAAAAAGTCAAAAAGAAAACGCGATCAGCTCTATGCGGCCGATCGCGTTTTATGTTTTTAAAAATTTTTTCTAAAATTTCATCAAATTATCTTAGTGAAACTTCGACAATAAATTTTAGATTTTTTCCAATTTTGTTTTTACGTTCGGGGTGTAAAACCCTAAGTAAATCCAGTTGGATAAAAGGTCAACAGACTACTGTGCATATAAGAAAACCATGCTACCGGTTCTCTTTCTGAGAGAGAAAGTTTATTTAAAACAAACTTCTCTTTAAAATCAGAGCTAGTATTTTTTGTAAAAAATACTATTGCAGAATTTTCTAATGCTTCATTCAGAAAAATTGTTTCTGAAGTTTCAGTCTTTGCTCTGGAATGAGTAAAGTAATTCTCTGTAAATAAAGGTAAAACCGTAAAATTAATTACGGCAACTAAAAAACTTGTTAGGTTTATCATTCCGTTATAATTTAAGGTTTATTACTCTTTTTTGCCTTCTGTTTAAACAAAGAACAGCTTCGAGATATATACTATACTAATACGTACAAAAAGTCAAGGGGTAACAAAAAATCCCCTTTCGGGGAATTTTTAGTATTTAAATTATTTCTTTTTCTTACTATCAGCTTCTGTCTTGAATGGAACACCGAGTAATTCATAGAAAGCAAAACCTTCTTTTTTTGATTTTGCAGAAGATACAACAGTTATAGCTAAACCAAATACGTCTTTGATGTCTTCATCAGCTGTTTCAGGGAAAATAGTGTGTTCCTTGATACCGAGAGTCATGTTGCCGATATCATCTACAACTGTACGAGAAATACCACGGAAGTCTTTTGTACGAGGAAGAGAAATGTTTACGAGCTTTTCCAAGAAAGCATACATACGAGCTCCACGGAGAGTTACCATAACACCGATAGGGTCACCTTGGCGGATCTTGAATGAAGCAACAGATTGTTTAGCTCCACGCATAGCTGGCTTTTGACCAGTGATCTTTGCGAGACGATCAGCAATGAAAGTATTTTTGTTTTTATCTTTCTTTATAGCTGTACCTGTACCGACATTGATAACGATTTTCTTTAATTTTGGAGCAGCGTTTACATTCTTATAGCCGAAAGTTCCTTTCAGTTTTTCAAATGCTAATGCGTCTTTTTCTTTTACAGTTAAATGTTTCATATAATTTTAATTAAATTTCTTGTCCACTCTTTTTTGCGATGCGAACCATTTTCTCCCCTACTTTCTTTTTGCCGATTTTTGTTGGCTTTCCAGATTTTGGATCTAAAATCATCACATTTGAAGCATGCATAGCTGTCGGTATAGATATAACTTGACCTTTTTCACCACTCTTACGAGGCTTTTGGTGCTTCTTCATCATGTTTACACCTTCTACAACCACACGGTTTTTCTCAACTAAAACACTGACAATCTTTCCTTTCTTGCCTTTGTCTTTACCTGTGATAACTATTACATTGTCTCCTTTTTTTAATTTCATAATATTTTTATTTAAAATTTATATAACTTCCGGTGCTAGAGAAATAATCTTTTGGAATCCTTTTTCTGCTAGTTCACGTGGAATAGGTCCGAATACGCGTCCTGCTTTTGGATCTTTCTTTCCTTTTTCAAGGATAACAACAGCGTTATCATCGAAACGAATATATGAACCATCTTTACGACGAAATGCAGAACGAGTACGTACTACTACAGCCTGACATACATCTTTCTTCTTTATAGCTTTACGAGGTGAAGCTACTTTTACAGAGATGATTACTAGATCACCAAGAGAAGCATAACGCTTCTTTGCAGAACCAAGAACCTTGAAAACTTTTCCAACTGTTCCTCCTCCGTTATCTGTTATTTTTACTAATGTTTCTGTTTGTATCATAAAATTATTCTAAATTATAAAAACTATTTCATTACTCTAAATTTCTTGTCTTTTGAAATTGGTCTTGTTTCCATTATTGAAACCTTATCACCTTTTTTGAAAGTATTTTCTTCATCATGTGCCTTGTATTTCTTACTAACTGTATAATACTTTCCATATTTTGGGTGCTTGATAAAACGAGAAACTGAAACAACAACAGTTTTATCCATCTTGTCAGAAACAACAGTACCACTCAGTACTTTTCCTTTTGCTACTATTTCTTTTTTATCTTTTATTGTTTTCATATTTTTCTCTTTTAATAATTACTATTTGATTCTAGCTACTACTCTAGTTTTTAGAGGAAGCTTTGTTCCAGCCTTTCTGAGAGCTTCACGTGCGATAGCTTCATCAACTCCATCTACTTCAAAAATAACACGTCCTGGGAAAACTTCAAAACAGTAACCTTGTGGATCTCCTTTTCCCTTTCCCATACCTACTTCAGCTGGTTTAGCTGTAAAAGGTCTATCTGGGAAAATACGAATCCATGATTTTCCTGCTTTTGTCAGTGTACGACTCATAGCCTTACGAGCTGATTCTATTTGATTTGATTTAACTCTACCTTGAGTTTCAGATTTCAAACCAAAAGAACCGAAGGTAACCTTTGTACCACGAGTATCAGCTGTCATCGCATTTTTATTCATGCGACCAGTATGCCATTTTCGATGTTTTACTTTTTTTGGGACTAACATATATTTTTATATTATAATTCTTAATTCTTTACTTCTTTCTTATCTGCAAAAATTTCTCCACGGTATATCCAAACTTTGATACCGATATCGCCGTATGGCAAATGTGCTTTTTCACGCTTGAAGTCGATATCAGCACGGAAAGTCTGTAATGGAATACTTCCCTTCTTCAATTCTTCTCCACGAGCGATTTCAGCACCACCGAGACGTCCTCCGAGCACTATACGAGCTCCTTCTACACCTCGAGCAGCCATAACTTTTTCGATAACTTGTTTCATTACACGACGGTAAGGCATTCTCTTTTCCATTCCTTCTGCGATCATATAAGCAACGATTGCAGCATCAGCTTCTGGATTTGTAACTTCAACGATATCCAATTTGAAATCTTCTGGGCGTTTGATACCAAGCTTGTCCATCTTCTTCAAGATGTCAGCTTTTAATTTAACAGCACCTTCACCTGTACGGCCAATTATCAAACCTGGACGTGAAGTCTTGATGATAAAACGTGTTGATTTTTGATTTCTTTCTATTTCAATAGTAGAAATGTAAAAACCACGAAGTTTCTTTTCTAGGTATTCACGAACTAAAACGTCACCCTTAAGGAATTCAACATATTTTTTATCGTCAGCAAACCAGCGAGATTTCCAATCTCTTAGTATTACTAGTCTATGTGCATATGGGTGAACTATTTTACTCATGTTATTTTATATATTTATATTATTTCTTAGCTACTTTTTTAACTGTTTTAGGTTTCTTTTTTGCTACTGATTTTTCTTCTGCAACTACTACTTTTTTCTTTCCTAACATATTTGCATCTTTCTTGTGTTGTAGTTTTGATTTTGCTAAACCTTTTTCTGCAAGTAATACTGTTATGTGACTAGTACGTTTGTTGATCTTGTGTCCACTACCCATCGCAGCAGGCATCATTCTCTTCATAACTATACCTTTGTCTACACGCAATTCCTTGATTATGAGGTTTTCTTTTTCAAGGCCGAAATTAGCCTTTGCATTTGCAGCAGCTGAAAGTAAAAGTTTTTGGATAGGATCTCCTGAACGCTTTGCGAGGTAGTCTAATTCGACTACTGCTTGAGCAACTGTTTTACCTTTTAAAAGGCTCGCAACTAAGCGAACTTTTCGAGGTGATTGTCTATAATTTTTTAGAAAAGCTTTCATATTATTGTTTATTTAAATTATTTCTTCTTTGCGTCAGCAGCTGCACTAGCTGATTTAGCTTGTGTTATTTCAGCTTCTTTCTTCTTTTGTTCTAATTCTTTCTGCATTTTACCTCCGTGTTTACTGAATTTCTTTGTAGGAGAAAATTCACCTAGTCTGTGCCCTACCATATCTTCTGATACGAGAACTTCTACGTGAGTCTTTCCATTGTGAACACCAAAAGTAAACCCTACCATTTCTGGAGAGATTTGTGATGCTCTTTTCCATGTCTTTATCATTGGTGTTTGTAACGGACTTTTACCTGCTATTTTCTTTAGCAGTCCTTCGTCTACGTATGCACCTTTTTTGAGTGATCTTGTCATAAAATTAAGTAAATAAAAAGCTCCTAAACGAGCTATTCCTATAATAGCAAATTAGAATTTAAAGTCAAATTTATATAATAAAAGAGTTGTCTACCACCCCCTCCCTCACCTCAAACTCCCCACTGGTATACACCAATGTATACGTATCATCTGCATTGTGTTTCTCAATCTTTACGTAATATGTACCATTAGATATTAAACAATAATATTTACCTAAGGCATTTGTTGTC
>JAPLXR010000001.1 GCA_026395955.1 Candidatus Nomurabacteria bacterium
GGATGAATTTGCGATGGGAAGTTCTACAGAAAACTCAGCTTATGGTCCGACAAAAAATCCATTTGATATTACTCGTGTTCCTGGTGGAAGTTCTGGTGGCTCAGCTTGTTCTGTAGCTGCTGGTTTTTGTCTGGGAGCACTCGGTACTGATACTGGAGGTTCTATTCGTCAGCCAGCAAGTTTTTGTGGGCTCGTCGGTATGAAGCCTACTTATGGTGGTGTATCGCGCCGTGGAACTATCGCGATGTCTTCATCTCTCGATCAGATTGGTCCGATAACAAAAACAGTTGAAGATGCAAAAATTATTTTTAATTGTATCGTTGGTAAAGACAGCATGGATGCGACATCGATAGATCTAAACGATTCTGGAATTCAGAAAATTACTCAGGCACAAGAGGGGCCAGTAGTCACTCGTAATTCTCAGAATTCCAGAATCGGAATACCTCGCGACTGGCTCAAAGAAGGTATTGATCCAGATGTAATGGAAAATTTTAATGCTTCAGTTGAGAAATTAAAAAAACTCGGTTATGAAATAGTCGATATTGATTTACCATATTCAAAATATTCTTTGGCAGTTTATTATATTTTAATGCCGGCAGAAGTTTCTACAAACCTTTCTCGTATTGATGGTATTCGTTATGGAAATCGCGTAGAAGGTGAGAATATTTTTGATACTTATAAAAAGTCTCGTAGTGCAGGATTTGGTATGGAAACTCGTCGTCGTATTATCCTCGGCTCATATGTTCTTTCTCATGGATATTATGATGCTTATTACAACAAAGCTTGGAAAGTTCGTCATGCTATAGAAAAAGAATTTGAAGATATTTTTAAGAAAGTAGATTTTGTTCTAACTCCTACAACCCCATCTGTAGCATTTAAATTTGGTTCTAAAAAAGATCCACTTCAAATGTATTTGTCAGATATTTTTACAGTACCTTCAAATATAGCTGGTATTCCATCTATTTCAGTGCCGAGTGGTTTTTCAGAACAAGGTTTACCTTATGGTATACAATTTATGGCTCCTTTATGTGCAGATGAAAAATTATTTGCAATTAGCCTCGAATTAGAGGAAAATATATAATATGCAACCAGTAGACCCAGTGGGCGCAATTGGCAACAATCCTTTGTTTAGTCCTACATATATAAATTTGGAATATATCTTTAATAAGATATATGAATTTTTTAATACTATTTTTTCAACATTATTTGGCAATGGTAATAATACAGCTAGTAATTCTGGTAATGTTGCCAATCAACAAGGTCTTTCTAATTTTCATGTTTTATTACTTTTACTCTGTGTATTTTTTATTATTATAATAATTTATTGCATTGTTCGTATTTTTGAAATTAGAAAACTAGAAGATGAATACATGGATAATGAAATTGCTATCTATGCAAGTAAACATGGAGAAAAAGAAAAATATGTTCCATTAAATAATGAACGTTGGGAAAATGTTTTAAAATATTTACATTCTCAAAATCCCAGTGATTGGCGTGTAGCTATTATAGAAGCCGATTTGATTTTGGAAGACATGACAAAACAAATAGGTTTACAAGGTTTGAACTTAGGAGATCGTTTAAAATCAGCAAATAGAGATAAATTTAAAACACTCGATGATGCATGGGAGGCACATTTAGTTCGTAATAAAATAGCTCATGATGGAACCAAGTTCGAAGTTCATCAGCGTGAAGCTCAGAGAGTTATTTATCTATATGAAAAAGTTTTCCAAGAATTTGGAATCATTTAAGTGATTGTTTAATGTTGCGGGGCCAGGAATCGAACCTAGGTCCTAAGGTTATGAGCCTTATGAGATACCACTTCTCCACCCCGCTATATAACATTTAGTATTATACTAAAATCTCTAATAATTGCAAGACTTTATGGCTAAAACTTTAAATAAAATTTTACTGAACAAGAAAGAAGGAGAAACACCACTCGAAGCGTTGGAGTTTTTTAGAGCAAAAAATAAAATATATAAAAATTTACCAATGACATATGCGGGGAGACTTGATCCGATGGCAGAAGGATTAATGATTATTTTAACAGGAGAAGAATGTAAGAATAAAGAAAAATATTTAAATTTTGATAAAGAATATGAATTCCAAGTTTTATTTGGTTTTACTACAGACACATATGATATTTTAGGAAAAGTTATAAATATACGCCATGGCGTATATTTTAAAAATAAAGATATTTTAGAAAAAGAGATTAAAAAAATATTTAAAGAATTTTTAGGAAAGAGAAAACAAAAGTATCCTATATATTCTTCAAAGACCGTGAATGGTCAGCCTCTTTTTTCTTATGCTCGTTCTGGTGAGAATGTAGAAATCCCAGAAAGGGAAGTGGAAATAAAAAGTTTGAAATTAATAAAAATACAAAGTATTAAAAAAGAAAAACTCTTGAGAGATATTGAGAAGAGAATAAATAAAGTAAAAGGGGACTTTAGACAAAAAGAAATTATTAAAATTTGGAAGAGGAATTTAAATAGTCCAAAAACTGCTAGCAGTTTTTGGACTGCAAGTTTTAAAGTAAAATGTTCTAGTGGCACTTATGTCCGTTCTATTTCAAACGAAATGGGTGAAAAGCTTGGTATTCCTTCACTTGCATTTTCAATTAAGCGTACAAAAATTGGGAAGTATAGCTTGAAATAAAACATGCTATAATTTATCTATGATTTTTTCAGCAATATTTACCATACTTGGCCTTTCAGTTTTTGAGGCTATTTCGTCTATAGATAATGCAGTTATAAATGCCGAGGTACTTTCTACTATGGGCCATAAGGCTCGAAAATGGTTCCTTTTGTGGGGGTTTCTAATTGCAGTCATAGTTGTTCGGGGAGTTTTACCATTTATTATTGTTTGGGGCTTTAATCCCTCATTATCAGCTTCACAAGTACTTTCTGCTGCATGGTCATCTGATCCGATCGTTCATGAATCAATAGTAAAGTCAGCTCCGATACTTCTAGTTGCTGGTGGAATATTTCTTCTATTTTTATTTTTACATTGGCTATTTTTAGAAGATAAACATTTTGGATTACCAAAGACAGAAAAATTCTTTCTTAAAAAAGGTATTTGGTTTTATACCATTGTTTCCATTCTTCTGACTTTTGTTTGCTGGTTTGCTTTGAAACAAACCCCTATGATGGCCTTCGGGGCAGTAATAGGTTCAACTTTATTTTTCATAACCCATGGTTTTAAACAAAATGCTGAAGCTGAAGAAAAAAGTTTATCAACATCAGCTCGTAGTGATTTGAGTAAATTATTTTTTCTAGAAATTATCGATGCTACATTTTCTATCGATTCTGTACTCGGGGCATTTGCTTTTACCTTATCTGTACCACTTATATTACTCGGTAACGGTCTCGGTGCTTATTTAGTTCGTAAGCTTACAATAGGGAATATAGAAAATATCAAAAAATATGTTTTATTAAAAAATGGAGCAATGTATTCTATTTTAGTTCTTGGTATTATTATGCTACTTCAAAGTTTTGGCTATGAAATACCTGAATATATTTCTCCATTACTCACAATTACCATAATTACATTTTTCTTTTTAAAATCTAAAAAGCTTTTGAGAAATAAATAAAGATATTGCTTTTATGATTTTTTGTAGTATAATACTTTCAAGATAAAGTAGTACAAACAAAAATAAATAAAAGCCATGGCAAGTAAAGAAGATTTTAGAAAGAAATTAGTAGATCTATTTCTTAACACAAACAAATGCAGAAGTGTATTATTTTTAGCTGAAGCATCAATACGTAAAGCTTACAGAGAGATGTTTCCAACAGAAATTGCATCCTTAGAATGCATGGATGGACGAGTAGATGTAACTTATATCACTAAAACACCCATAGGAATCATTCAAGTATATTCTGAGGGTGGAGGACAATTTGATTTTGGTTGGTTTAGTTTCGGCTGGCTGATTAGGCGTTGGGTAAAGTATTCTCTTAAAAAGAAAAGAAACAAAATAATTTTGTGTAGTTATCACTTTTCCAAAGGTGATAAACATCGGTGTTGTGCTTGGTTTAAATACGACACTGAAGCAGCTAAAAAACATCAGCAATATTTAGTATCACAATTTAAGTCAGCTTTCAAAAAAAATCATGAAGTATATCCTATCATGATTGGTGTAGACACTGATACTGATGGAATTATTGTGCACGGTATTGATGGAAAAATTCTTGATTTAAGGGAATTTAATTCTGATAAAAAAGAATTGTTAATTGGAATTAAAGAATTATTTCCTCAAATGACAGATTGTGTTATTAAAGATTTTGCTCAGTTATTGTTAGGAAATATTCAGCATATTAAAGAAGTAAAAGAGTTGAATAGACCTATTCAAAGTATCGATCATCAAGAACAATTTTTATTTCTTGGTAGAGGCTTTGAATGGTTTAATCTTTTAAACAAAGCTTTAGAGGTTGGTCCATATAATCCTGATTTAAGTAAGCCTATTATTGTGGCAGCAAAAGTCTTGCTTCAGAATATACAAAAAGGAAGAATCCCAGCAGAAGAAGGGATTTTACTGGTAACCTCAGCAGTGTATGGTACAGATGATAATACTGAATATCATCACGGATTAGCAAAAGCTCGTTTTCTAGCTAAATTTGCTAAAGAAGTTATTGCTGATAATGTAAAAGAATTATTACCATATCTTCATGAAGAGCCGTTGGTTGGTGTGTTAAATTTTGATACCTTTGAATACAAAGAGATCGGTCTTGAACCAGTTGAAGATGTTAAAGAAGAAGTTCTTGTTTAAGTTAAATCCTGTGTGCAATATGCACACAGGATTTTTTATTTTGCATTTATGGATTTTTGTAGTAGAGTAGAAAGTATATAAATAATCAATATAAAAATATATGAGTCACGAAAGTCCAAAAATAGAAAAAATATTCACCGAAGAAGAAATTCAAAATTATATAGAACAAAATTCTTTTAATCTTCCAGAAGATTTTAAGCCTCATGGAGAAAATATAGGATGTATTGATGATCGTGCAGACGAAATTGGTTCAATAGAAAAAATAGGAATTCCTGGTGCAGGACTTGGTGTTCTTTTTACTGCTTTTAAAGCTATTTCAGTTTTAGAAAAAAAACATGAAGTACAAATAGTAACAAATATTGAAAAAATAGTAAGTGATGTAGAAAATATAACAGGAAAGTCTTTTCATACTGATGAAAAAAATGTGAATGAACATAATCCTATGTCTTGTGCTGGATGTGGACATTGCGCTGGAATATTGAATTCTGAGAATGACTTAGACCCGATGTTTACTTCTTTTGTTAAAAATAATTATTTACCAAAATTAAAAGAAGAAGGATATCAGCCTGTTGTTTATAAAGGAGAACACAATGCAAATGCTGTTATTGTAATTGATGATTTAAAAACAGGAATTCGTTCAAAAGGTGATGATGGTCAGGTTTATGTTTATAATAAAGCTTGGCATATGGAAATATTGAAAGATGTAGCAAAAGTTTTGTTTGAAGATCTGCAGATCTTGGTTCCAAATATAACTATTGAAGAGGTATATAAAACATTAGAGGAAGTGTCACAAGAACAATTGGGTAAAACGGTGGCTCATTTAGCTGCTGGTTTACCTCAAAAAGTAATAAGTGAAAATGTTTTAGCTTAGTTTTAAAAATCCGCCAAATGGCGGATTTTTTGTTTACTTTTTTATGCTAAAATGTACGTATGTCAGATATATTTACTGAAAAATATAAAGCCTTAAACAAAGCTCAAAAAGATGCTGTGGAATCAACAGAAGGCCCAGTTATGGTTGTTGCGGGTCCAGGAACGGGCAAAACACAAGTTCTTTCTCTTCGTATAGGTAATATTTTAAAAAAAGGTTTAACTACAGCAGATAGTATCCTCTGTCTTACTTTTACTAACTCTGGAGTAAAAGAAATGAAAAGTCGTCTTGAAAGATTAGGTATAGATTCTGGAAATGTGAATGTTTCTACGTTCCACGCTTTTGCTATAAAACTCGTTGAAGACAATTATGAACTTTTGGATTTCAAAAGAATGCCAAAATTACTCGAAGATGACGAGGCTGTTTTTCTCGCAGACGAAATAATGCAAAACAATACTTGGGAATATTTGCGTCCTCGTTCAAATCCGACGATGTATTTCAATGATTTGAAAAGTTTGATTTCAGTTTTAAAGAGAGAACGATTAACCCACGAAGAATTTTTGAAAGAAGTCGAGCAAGATATACGTTTTTTACAAAATGATCCAGATAGTATTTCTACTCGCGGAGAAAGTAAAGGAAAATTAAAAAAAGAAATTGAGAAAAAGATAGAATCATTGGAGCGTACTCGTGAAGTGGTAGAATTTTATCGTATATATGAAGAGAGAAAGAGGGAAGATAATTTAATGGATTATGATGATGCTTTAGAATATGCAGTAAAACTCGTAGAAGAATACGAAGACGTACGGGCAGATATAAAAGAAGAATATCTGTATGTATTAGTTGATGAACATCAGGATTCGAGTGGTGTGCAAAATAATTTCTTGAAAGCTGTTTGGAAAGATACAGAAAAACCAAATATTTTCGTAGTGGGGGATGATAGGCAATTGATCTATGCTTTCTCTGGCGCAAAACTTTCGTATTTTAAAGAATTTGAAAATATTTTTGGTAAAGCAAAACAAATAATTCTCACAGAGAATTATCGTTCCACTGCACCGATCCTAGCCCTCGCTGATAACTTGCTCGGTAGTTCTATCACAAAAGAAAAATTAAATTCTAATACGAAAGGGGATGAGAAAATTTTACTTAATGAATATAGTTATCCGAGAGATGAGATAATCGGTGCTGGAATATATTTTAAAAATAAAATCTCAGCAGGCATAGATCCAAAAGAGTGCGCAATCTTAGCGCCGAAGAATTTTCATGTCCGCAGTGCAATACAAATACTTTCCGATATGGGACTTCCTGTCTCTACGGGTAAAAGTATGTCGCTTTTTAATGTAAAAGAGGCGTATAGTTTTTTGAGAGTTTTAAATATTATTATTGAGCCTTTTAATTCTGTTTTTATATCAGAAAGTTTACTTGATAATACGAGTGGGGTCAGTCCTTTTGAAGCACATAAATTTCTGAAAACTTTGAAGCCAGATAGGATGACTATCGATGATTTGATAAACAATGGCGGTGGAGATGGGCTTTTTGCAGGGGAGAATGATATTTCAAAATGGGGTAAAAATTTAAAATCTTGGACAGAATTAGCTAATGAAAAACTCTCTATTATTGTAAGTAAAATAGGCAATGAGCTTTTAATAGATAATTCAAAGACTCATGCTGAGCTTTTGAAAAATGTCGAAGTTGTCCGTAGCTTTATCCATACTGCGATGATTTTTGAGCAAAAGCATAACAATGCTAGCTTGAAAGATTTTATAGAATATTTTAAGAGATTGGAAAATTATGGTAATCATATTACGCTATCAACTTTTGAATCTGATAATGGTATACAGGTTATGACACTTCATAAATCAAAAGGTTTGGAATATAAAAATGTTTGGATCGCACATATGAATGAAGAAGTTTTAATGCCTGAAAAGAAAAATAGTTTTACATTACCTGAAAAAGTAAAAGAGCATATACATGAACGGGATATTGAAAGTGCGAAGAGGGAACTCTATGTAGCTATAACTCGTGCGAAAGAAAATTGTATTATTTCTTATGCAGATAAAAGAGAGAATAATTCACAAATAGAGTTAGTTAAAATAATTAATCAATTAACACAAACACATTTTACTAAAAAAACAAAAGAAGAAACAGAAAAAGAAATAATGACGGGCGATAGTGGGATAAAAATATATACAAATATTGTCGAGAAAAAAGAAGGAAAGATTATTGATGAGATCAAAGATTTTGCGCGAGAGAATTATAAAGATACGAAAGTTACAGTTACACTCCTCAATAACTTTTTTGAATGTCCTTGGAAGTGGTATTTTAGAAATTTCTTGAAATTACCAGAAGTAAAAGGCACATCTCTAGCCCTAGGTTCTGCTGTGCACTCTACTATTGAATTTATTTTGAAAAATAAAGAATTGCCGAGTGATAAAATAATCAAAGAAAAGATAAATGAATCTTTGAATAAAGAAGGAATTCAAGATGAGAAAGAAATAAAAACTTTAGCCAAAGATGCAGAAAAAGCTATCAAAAATTGGATTGATAATTATTATGCTAATTTAGCAAAGGACTATAGTTCAGAACGCTCTGTGCAATTTACTGACCCTAAATATCCTGATTTGCTTATGTATGGAAAGCTCGATTTAACTGAGAGAGAAAATGGTAACATTACAATTACTGATTTTAAAACAGGAAAAGCTAAAACAAAAAATGAAATTGAAAAGATCGATGAGGAGGGTAGACTTTCTGGCTATATGCGCCAGCTCGCCATGTATTCATATCTCGTAGCTGGAGCAGAGAAGGGGAAGAGTGTAGAAAGTTCACGACTTCTTTTTCTTGAAGCGAAAGAAGATGACAAAAATGCTTTATATTCTATCCATATCGATGAAGAAAAAATTGATTTATTAAAACGTGACATTAGGGACTATGTAGAAAGTATTGAAAATGGAGAATGGGTGAATTTAGAGTGTCACTACAAGTCGTGGGGAAGTAGTAGCGATGAGTGTGAATATTGTGCACTTTCTGATAAAATAATAAAGTAATGAAAAAACTATTAAAATATAAAAATTTGTTGCATTTAATTCTTTTAATTTTTGTTATTTCAACAAGTTTTTATATTATTAAAAATTTTGTAAATGCTTCTAGTCAGTATGCTTTTTCTATGAAATTCGGATCGCAAGGTTCAGGAGATGGACAATTTTTGTATTATGTTGAAACGATGGCTGTAGATCATCTCGGAAATATTTACGTCGGTGAGGGACACAGTAATCCACATATTCAAAAATTTGATTCAAATGGAAATTTTGTAAATCAGTTTTCTCCTTATCCTGGAATGGATGGAGCTATAGCAGTAGATTTATCTAATAATTTATATGTTACAAATTACAATCTTTCTCGTATAGAAGAATTCGCTCCCGATCAAAGTTTTATAAAAACATTTGGTTGGGGTGTTTTAGATGGAACTAATGCTTTTCAAATATGTGAACCAATTTCTCATTTAATTTCAGATTGTCATGCTGGTATTATGGGTGGAGGTGATGGACAATTTTCAGGTATAGGTTATTTAAATATAGATTCTGTTGGAAATATTTATATTCCTGATTGGAACAATAATTGGGTTCAAAAATTTGATTCAGGGGGTCATTTTTTAATGAAATTTGGTTCAGGTGGTTCAGGTGATGGACAATTTGATACGCCAGAATCTGCTGCTGTTGATTCAAATGGAAATATATATGTTACCGATTATAATATGCGAGTTCAAAAATTTGACTCAAGTGGTAATTTTATAACTAAATGGGGCTCACAAGGTTTTGGTCCTGAGGGAAAGTTTTTTTATCCTAATAAGATAACTATTGATTCACACGATAATTTATTTGTTTTTGATAGTGGCTTGAATCGCATTCAAGAATTTGATGTTGATGGAAATTTTATTTCAATGTTTGGTGTTGCTGTTAAAACAGGAGCTCATGTTTTTGAAGTTTGTACTTCTAGCTGTCGTGCTGGATTGTATATAGCTACTGATGGTGGTTTTCGTGGTCAAATTGATTATGGTGATTTAGCTGTTGATGCTAACGATAATGTTTATGCTACTGACATGCATGGTTATCGTGTACAGAAATTCAGTTTGGTTTATACTCCAGAAATAAATACTATCTCTCCTAATATTAAATTTTTAAATGATACTGGTGTAACTATAGATGTAAGTGGTAATGATTTTAATTCTGATTCTGTTGTTAATTTTAATAACTCACCTCGTGTTACTTATTTTGATACTTCTAGTCATTTGACTGCAGATTTGACTGGTGCTGATTTTTCAACATTAGGGACTTTTCCAATAACAGTTACGAATCCAACGCCTACATCTAGAGTTTCCAATGTTTCTAATCTTTTAGTAATAGATGGATCTACTTCAGCTACAGCTGCGACCTTTGGTGTTGTGAATGGTAATAATCTAGCAGGACAGACGAATGCCGGTTATGATTTTTCTTATGCTAGTAATAATACTGGTACATTAAGTAGCTTAACAATTACTTTCCCTGTAGGATATGTAATTACAAATGGAGATTTAACTTCTGGTGTTTTTTCATATCCTTGTGGACCAAATCCTATTAATATTTGTTTTAATAATTCTGAAACTTCAATTATAAGTGCTACAGGCAATAGTATAAATAATACAATTACAATAACTTTTAATCCTATTATTGTTACGGGTCCATTTAATTTGTCTTTTACTATTGAGCAAGGTATTCAAAATCCAACTTTACCTAGTCAAATAAATGGTTCAGATTTTTCTTTCTTAGACGACATGGCTGGTAGTACTCCAATTCACTCTAGTTTTGATAATATAATTATCCCTGCTGTTCTTGATCACTTTCTAATTTCAAATATTTCTGATCATTTTAAAAATTCACTTTTTGATTTTGATTTGACTGCAAAAGATTCCTTTAATAACACAATTACAGATTTTACAGGTACTGTTAATGTAACTTCTACTGGTCATTTATCTAGTGGTTCTGGAACTTCTACATCTTTTGTTGGTGGAATATTAAATCATTCAGTAAAATTTTCAAATACAGGAAAGTTTAATATAACAGTTACTCATACTGGTGGTAGTGAATCAAGTACTTCAAATTCTTTCAAAATAACTTCACCACCACAAATCGGCCAAACCTGTGGCAACTGTCCACCACCTCCACCACCAGACCCTTGTACCTTAAACCCATCTTCATGTATCCAAAAAGAAATTATCAAAACATGTCCAGAAGATCCTACAAAATGTCCACCACCCCCACAACAAGA
>JAPLXR010000006.1 GCA_026395955.1 Candidatus Nomurabacteria bacterium
ACAATGTGTTTTTTTTATTTTCCAAGATGTCAAAGAACTTTGATCCAATTCGGACCTTTATTTTTTTTATGCTGTGCTCGTATTGTTTCAATATTGTAGAGCTCTCAGAGAGTTACAGCCGGACTTTGTCTTAGTATGATTCCCAACGATATATAGATCGTTACTAGGATTGACGCAGTTCACATTGAAAGTAATACATCTTCAAAGTACCACTATTTAAAATAAAAATCAACTAGAAAATTCTAGGACCATTATCCATCCAGCCGAGAATAAGCCCTAAAAGGGCGAAAGTTATGATGAGTATTATCAAAAGATTAATATGTTTTTTCATTATTTTAAGTATACATTAAAAGTCTTGCAAATAAAGCATTTTGCCGTTAATATCATATATATGTACAAAAAGGCTAACATGAAAAATAAAGAAGAGCTTTTGGCTATTTTGGCAAAGGAGAATTTCAAACGCCGAACTCTTTCTTTCTATAAATATGTCAAAATAGAAAATCCGAAAGAAATGCGCGATATGCTTTTCGATAAACTCTCAGAGCTTAAATGTCTAGGTAGAATCTATTTCGCACACGAAGGTATTAATGCTCAGATGAATGTACCAGAACACAATTGGGATGCTTTTAATTCTTTCTTGCAAAATATTCCAGAATTCACGGGTGTACCATACAAATTCGCAGTTGAAGAAAAAGGCAGTAGTAGTTTCCTTAAATTAATTATAAAAGTAAGAAATAAAATAGTAGCTGATGGACTCGACGATAGTACTTTCGACCCAGCAAATACAGGGGAATACGCTCTCGCAGAAGAGGTGAATGAAATGATTGATCGTGGTGCGACTGTTATCGATATGCGTAATATTTATGAAGCAGCCATTGGTCACTTTGAAAATGCAAAAATAATGAATGTTGATACTTTTCGCGAACAACTTCAAAAAGTACAGGATATGTTCAAAGATAAAAAAGACGAAGAAGTATTACTTTATTGTACTGGAGGAATTCGTTGTGAAAAAGCTTCTGCATGGATGAAGCATAATGGTTTCAAAAATATAAAACATATTAAGGGTGGAATTATTGATTATGCTCACAGAGTTAAAGAATTAGGACTACCAAATAAATTTAAAGGTAAGAATTTCGTCTTTGATGAAAGAATGGGGGAGAGAGTTGGTAATGAAATTATTTCTTTTTGTCAGATTTGTGAAAAGGAAAAATCAGACGAATACATACACTGTAAAAATCTTTCTTGTCATATGTTATTTATTTCTTGTAAAAAATGTGAGAAAAATCTAGATGGTTACTGCAGTCGTATTTGCCAAATTTGTGATAAATTTCCTAAAAAAGTGAATCAACTTTTTATCAATCGAAATCGCCAAAAACATACTAATCAATACAAGAAGAATTACAAGAGAACGAATATGGTATAATTTATAGATTAAAAGATAATTTAAATTTTATTATGAAACACGAAATAACTACAAAATACAGTGCTGTTCACATTTTTTATGAAGGAGGAAGTTCTACTTTAGATGAATATAGTATTCCTTGGTTTAGTAAATTAGATGAATCAGAGGTTAAAACATTTTGTAGTTCTGCTCGTTCAAATGGTAAAGCAGAATTAGAAGATAAATATAGTAATAATCTTTCACTTGTTTACAACGATGATAGTACTTACACTTTAAAATTAAGAGATTAATAAAATAAAAATATGACTAGTTTAGAAAAAGCAAAAATAGAAATTCCAAAAGAGAATCCAGATTTACCTATGCAATTAAAATTTGATGTTTCTTCGTCTGAAACAATAGAAAAACTTTTATCTGTAAAAGACTTAACATTACCTACAGAAAATGGAGAAGATAGAAATATAATTGGCAAAGTTTTTGATCAAGTAATTAAAAAATTAAATGATCATAATTTTTCTGATATAAATGTTGTGCGAGGTAACCCTGTTGTTCTAGCTAGTGATAATTTTGATAGTCTTTTATTTACTCCAGGAAATCCTGGAAGGTCTGCGACTTATACTAGATACACAGATGAAGACCACGTTCTCCGTACTCATACCTCTGCACTTATTCCACAGACATTTAAAAATTTCAAAAAAGAAATTGATCGTTCTACTTTTGTTTTACCTGGACTCGTATACAGAAGAGACGTTATTGATCCTAGGCACCTAGATGTTTTTCATCAGATAGATGTTTGGACTTTACAAGATAATAAAAAATACGGAAAAGTTAACAGAGAAAATCTTTTAGAATTAGCAAAGACTGTTTTCGAAGCTGCTTGTCCTGATGCTGAGATGATCGTCTATGAAGCGAAGCATCCATACACTGTTGATGGTATAGAAGTATATGCAAAAGTAAACGGTGTAGAAATAGAAGTTTTTGAAGCAGGTCTAGCTCATCCGGAAGTTTTGAAAAATTGTGGTATTGATCCTGAAAATTATTCAGGTCTCGCTCTAGGTATGGGAGTGGAACGTTTGATAATGGCTAGAAAGAATTTACCAGATATTCGTCTCATCCGTTCTACTGATCCGAGAATCATAAAACAAATGACTGATATGGAACCATATAAAAATGTTTCTGATCAGCCAGCAATTTCTCGTGACATGTCTTATGTTGTAAATAAAAATGATTCTGAAGAAGATTTGTGTGAAGATATTAGAAATGTTTTCGGTGAATACGCTGATTTACTTGAAGAAGTAAAAATATTAGAAAGAACTCCTTTTGATAAATTGCACCCAATAGCAAGAGAAAAACTTGGGGCAGTAGAAGGTCAAGACAACGTCCTTGTACGTATTATCCTCCGTCACCCTGACAAAACTTTAACTAAAAAAGAAGCCGCTGATCTATACGAAATGGCTTACCCAAAACTTCACAAGGGAAGTACACAAGGATATAAATAAATTAAACTTTAAAATTACTAAAAAATCCCCTAAAATAGGGGATTTTTTAGTTTTGTTTTAATAAAAAAAATGCTATAATAGCTGTATATATGGCAAAAGAAAAAGAACAAAAATATGGGGCGGAACAGATCTCTGTCTTAGAGGGCCTTGAGCCAGTACGACGCCGTCCTGGTATGTATATCGGTACTACTGGTATCGATGGTTTACACCACCTAGTATGGGAAATATTCGACAACTCTCGTGATGAAGCCATGGGTGGATATTGTGATGAAATTGAAGTAGTTGTTTTACCTGGAGACATTATTCGTGTTACTGATAACGGTCGTGGAATTCCGACAGATATTCATCCTAAAACAAAAGTTTCTGCACTTGAAACAGTCATGACTACACTCCATGCTGGAGGTAAATTCGGTGGAGAAAATTCTGGTTATAAAGTTTCTGGAGGTTTACACGGAGTAGGTGCTTCTGTCGTGAATGCTCTCTCTCTTTATACAAAAGCAGAAGTACACCATGATGGAGGAAAGTTTATGCAAGAATATGTCCAAGGGAAAAAGAAAGCTGCTGTTAAAAAAGTAGGTTCTTCAAAAGCTCATGGTACAGTTATTACTTTTCAACCAGACCCAGAAATTTTTAAAGAAGGAGTTATTTTTGATTTTGATACGATTGTAAATCGTTTTCGTCAACAAGCTTACCTCGTTAAAAAACTTCGTATTCGTGTTATTGATGCTAGAAGTTATGAAGGAAAAATAAATACTGATGATGTTGTTTACTTTAGTGAACTTAATTTAGAACTTCCTTCTACTACATTTTATTTCGAAGGAGGGCTTGTTTCACTTGTAAAATATACTACACGTTTACAAAAAGCATTAAATAATAAAATTTTTTATGTTGAAAAAGAACAAGACAATGTAGGAGTTGAAATAGCACTCCGCTATGTCGATGATATTACTGACAAGATTATTCCTTTCGCAAACAATATTTATACACCAGAAGGTGGTACTCATGTGACAGGATTTAAAACTGCCCTCACTCGTACTCTCAATACTTACTGCAAGAAAAATGAAATGATGAAAGAATCTGAAGGTGGTTTTACTGGGGATGACGTTTTAGAAGGACTTGTTGTAGTTATTTCAGTTAAACTTCCTGAAATTCAATTCGAAGGACAAACAAAAGCAAAGCTCGGAAGTATGGAGGCTCAAGGTGCAGTAGCGACAGTTTTTGGTGAAGCATTTGTGAATTATCTAGAAGAAAATCCAGACGAAGCAAAAGTTATCATAAACAAATCTATCTTGGCTTTAAAAGCTCGTAAAGCAGCGAAAGCAGCGAAAGATTCTATTTTACGTAAAGGAGCTCTCGAAGGTATGACTCTTCCTGGCAAACTTGCTGACTGTCAAAGTAAGTCTGCTTCAGAATCTGAAATATTTATCGTGGAGGGAGATTCTGCTGGAGGTACAGCAAAAATGGGACGTGATAGAAAGACTCAAGCTGTTCTTCCTCTTCGTGGAAAGATTTTGAACGTTGAACGTGCTCGTCTCGATCGTATGCTTGGTTCTGAACAAATTAAAAATTTAGTTATTGCCATGGGTACATCTATCGGAGATACTTTTGATATTGAAAAGATGCGTTATCATAAAATAATTATCGCGACAGATGCCGACGTTGACGGTGCTCACATTCGTACACTTCTACTGACTCTATTTTACAGATATTTCCGCCAAGTTATCGATGCTGGATATATTTACATTGCACAACCACCACTTTATAAAATAAAGAAAGGTAAAGAAGTTTTCTATGCTTATACTGACGAAGAGAGAATTAAATTAGCAGGGGAGGCAGATATAGAAATTGAAAATGTAGAAGACGTTGCATTAACTTCCGAAGAAGCTGAAGAGGAAGAAGAAGTAAAAAAGAAATCAAACAAAGTACATATTCAAAGATACAAAGGTCTCGGAGAAATGAATGCCGAAGAACTTTGGGAAACTACTATGGATCCACTGCATCGTATGATCAAAAAAGTAAATATTGATGATGCTGCAGAGGCTGATAAAATATTTGATATTTTGATGGGAGGGGAAGTTCCACCACGAAAATCATTTATCCAATCAAATGCAAAGCTCGCTGAGATTGATTTATAAAAATAAAAAGGCAGATTCTGTAAAAGAATCTGCCTTTTGACTATACCTAGTCATTTTTTTCTTTGTCTTTGAAATTGTTCATTTCTTTTTGTCTTTTTTCTTGTTTTGCAATTATATATAAAACAATTGTAACACCGCAGCAGACAAAAAATATTGTCCAAAAACTATAGTTTCCAGAATAAGTTTCTGGTCCAAAATCACTAGCTTGTGCTCTAACACTTAATACAAGTATTGTGAGCAATAAAATTATTTTTTTCATCTATCAAATTACATTTAAAGTTTATATGTACAGTCTATCATACTTATATTAAAAAGTCAAGGTAAATAAAAACCCTCGTTATGAGGGTTTTTATTTTTATAAGTCTAAAGATTTTGAGTTTATTTTTTCTAATATTTGATTTAGGAAATCATCTTTAATTATATCAACTATTTTTGTACCATCACGCTTTTCAATAGTGAGTACTCCAGCTGTTTGTTCTTTATCACCTAGGACGATAACATAAGGCACTTTACTAGCTTTGGCATGGTTTATGCGTTTGCCGAGTGAATCATTTTCATCTAATACTTCTACGCGAATATCTTTTTCTTTGAGCATATTAGCAATTTCTTTTGCTAAGTCATTGTGATTTTCTCGCACAGGAACGATAGAAACTTGAACAGGAGAAAGCCAAACAGGGAAGTTACCAGCAAAGTGTTCTATCATTACACCCATAAATCTTTCTAATGATCCAGATATAGCACGGTGAATAACGACAGGGCGTTCTTTTTTACCTTCATTATTTGTAAAACTCAAATCAAATCTTTCTGGTAAATTGAAATCACATTGAACTGTTGCGAGCTGCCATTCACGGCCGATTGCATCCTTAAACATAAAGTCTAGTTTTGGTCCATAAAAAGCAGCTTCATCTTTTGCTGGTTTATAAGGAAGTTTTTCTTCTTCACAAACTTTAGTCAAAGCACCTTCTGCTTTTTCCCATACTTCATCAGAACCAAGATATTTTGTTTTATCGTCTCCACGAAGTGAAAGACGAACCCAATAACCATTGATAAGTCCCATTGTTGTATAAAATTCTTTTATGATTGAAACAATAGTTTTAATTTCTTCACCTATTTGTTCTGTAGTACAGAAAAGGTGACCATCGTCTTGAGTAATAGAACGAACACGAGTTAGTCCACCTAGTTGTCCAGATTTTTCATCACGATATACTGTCGCCGGTTCAAAGTAACGAAGTGGCATATCTCTATAAGAGAATTGGTTATCAGCAAAGATTTGCATATGGTGAGGGCAGTTCATTGGCTTCAATATGAAACTGTCTTCTTTTCCTTGAACTCTAAAAAGTTCGTCACCGAATTTTGCAGCGTGACCTGATGTTTCATATAATTCTACTTTTGCAATATGTGGAGTCCATACACGATGGTATCCTTTTTTAGAATGCATTTTCCAAAGGTAATCTTCTATTTCTTTACGAATTATCATTCCACGAGGTTGCATAAGTGGAAGACCAGGACCTATAAGTGAAGATATAGTGAATAACTTCATTTGTGGACCTATAACTTTGTGGTCTCTCTTTTTAGCCTCTTCTCTTTGAATTATAAATGCATCGAGTTCTTCTTTTGTTTCAAAAGCGAGTCCATAAATGCGAGTGAGCATTTTGTTTTTCTCATCTCCACGCCAATAAGCACCAGCGACACGGTCGAGTTTAAATGCATCTGCGGAAATTTCTTTTGTATCTTCTACGTGTCCACCACGGCAAAGGTCTGTGAATTTTCCTGAAGTATAAAAAGTTATACATTCGCCTTTGTTTACTATTTCTTCTATGAGTTCTACTTTGTATGGATTGTGTGCGAAGTGTGTGCTTGCTTCAGCTGGAGTTTTTTCTTCACTTGTGAACCCTTTCCATGTCTTTAAAATCTCACGCATTTTCTTTTCAATTTTTGGTAGTTCTTTGTCAGAAATAGGGGATGAGAATTCAAAGTCATAATAAAAACCATCATCGATAGCTGGGCCAATGGTATTTTTAGTATCTGGATAAAGTTCTAATACAGCTGCAGCCAAAAGGTGAGCCAAAGAATGCCTTATATTGTGTAATTGTTCTTTCATAGTCTATTTATATTAGCATTTTTAAGGCTATTTTATCTACTTGACATTTATATCTATATATGATACACTATAATCGATAGTTTGGAAATCGCCGAAGATCTCTGACAAAAAAATAAATCCTTTAAATATATAAGGAATGAAAACATTGTTTTATAATGCTGGTTTAATAACCAGAAGAAATTATCGTGAAATGAGAATTGTTCGCGATATGGGTAAAAATAACAAAATCCAGATTAAAATCCCTGGAGGAATGCAAGAAGAAGGTTTGGATAATAATCCAGAGCTTTGGTTGGTAGAAATCGAGCGTTTGATGGTTCAAGCGAATTTTTCTAAAGAACAAATAAAAGCAATTTTGGAATTTGAAGAATTGCGTGTTTTTAATGAAAATGACACTTTCGGAACAAGAAGACGTGCAGTTACTCGTGAGCTGTTAGAAGAAACCGGTGCTTATGCTTCTAAAGTTAGAGGACTACATGAAAGAATTAATCCAGCTAATAAAAAAATAGAAGGTAGCTGTGATGTAAATCAAAAATTCTTTTTTGTAGAGGAGTATATTATGCCTTTGGCTGGTGGTCAAAAATTTGAATCATTAGACAAAGATGTGAAGGGTGCAGCTTGGATTTGTGCAGATATGCTTTTAAGTAATGAAGTTGGTGGTGAGCAAATTATATATACTCACAATACAGCTATACGTAAAGCATGCGCAATGGAAGAGTTTTCAAAAGAAATTACTATCGCAGATTTGCTATAGTGACGACAAACACAAGACAACTATTCGATTATATCGAAAAAGTAGCTTGTGTTTTTTTATTTTGACAAATGAGAAGCAAATGAAAGTGTACTCATTTTCATATTGTTCGAATGAAGTCAAAAGAAGTTATGCTTATTGGTCTTTATTTGCATTTTTTATTGATTATGATACTATATAACCATTATGGTAGTACGAATGAGACATACAAAATCACATACAGCGAACAGACGTTCACATCATGCTCTTAAATCAAAGAGCTTCGTAAAGTGTACAAATTGTACAGCTTTAAAGATGGCACACACTGTTTGTAAATCTTGTGGTTTTTATAATGGAAAAAAAGTTTTAGACTTGGTTAAAAAGGTAGAAAAGAAACAAGTTAAAGCGAAGGCTAAGAAGGCAAGTAAATAAGCCCTAGGTATTTAAATCCTAGAGCTGTATAATTTTTTTAAATTTAATTTTATGGCAAACAGGCACCTTTCCAGATCAATAGTTCTCCAAACACTTTTCGAGTGGGATTTTAATGGTGCAAAAAATAATGAAATAAAAGAATCACTCGAACGTAATTTACGAGAATTTGGTCCTGGACTTGAAGATGATGCTTTTGTTATTGCTCTCACAGAACAAATATTGGAAAAGCGTAGTGTGATCGATGAGATCATACAAAAAGCTGCACCTGAATGGCCTATCGACAAGATCTCTATTATTGATAGAAATATTTTAAGAATTGGCTTAACAGAACTTCTCTTTGGTGATCGTACTCAAGTCCCACCCAAGGTCGCTATAAATGAATCTATTGAATTAGCAAAAACTTTTGGTGGAGAAAATTCTAGTAAATTTATTAATGGAGTTCTAGGTGCTGTCTACAAAGAAATAGGTGAGCCTGGAAAAGACGATATTAGTAAAAAGAAAAAGGTCAATGAACCAGTAGACAAGACTACTTTACCTGTAGAAAGAAAGGCTGGAGCCATCGTGTATTGTCTAAAAGATGGACAAATTCAAATGGCTTTCGTTCACGATGTCTTCGGATATTGGACTCTTTCAAAGGGTGGAGTAGAAGAAGGTGAAACAAACGAAGAAGCTACAATACGTGAACTAAAAGAAGAAATAGGTCTCGACATAGAAGTCGTGGCCAAGCTCGGAGAAAATGAATATGTTGCTTCTCATCCAGTCGATGGAAAAATATTAAAGAAGGTAATATATTTCTTAGCAAAGAGTGAGTATCGTGAATTGATACTCGAAAGTTCTGGAGGATTAGACGGTGCACGATGGTTTACACTTGCAGAAATTCCAGAATTAAAAATTTATAATGATATAGTGCCACTTATAACTAAAGCAGTTGAAATTATAAGTGCCGAAAAATAATTAAAACAATATGGTGAACTTTTCAGATTTTGAAAAAAAGACAGGAATAATTTTTAAAGACAAAGATCTACTTAAACAGGCTTTTATACATCGCTCATATATAAATGAAAATACAAATACCGGACTTTCACACAATGAACGTTTGGAGTTTTTGGGTGACGCTGTACTCGAATTAGTAGTAACAGATTATTTATATAGAAAATATCCAAATCATACAGAAGGAGAGTTGACATCTCTCCGCAGTGCTCTCGTGAATGCTATCATTATCGCTGAAATAGCGACTGATTGTGGTATGAATGATTTCCTTTTACTCTCAAAAGGAGAATCAAAAGATATGGGTAAAGCAAGACAATACATCCTAGCAAATACTTATGAAGCATATGTAGGTGCTGTATATATGGATTCTGGTTATGAAGTAGTAAATAAATTTATTACTGAAACATTGCTACCACATACAGATGAAATAGTTTCAAAGAAACTTTGAATTTTATTCTGTGACTCCAGCTTATAAAGTTCTCTCTGAAGCTGGTCCTGATCATGATAAACACTTCACAGTAGGTATTTATTTTGGTGTTGATTTTATAGCGGAAGGAAAGGGTAAATCAAAACAAGAAGCTGAACAAAAAGCCGCAGGTGAAGCGTTGAAGGTGAAGAATTGGTTGGATTAATTTTATTTTATGATAATGCGATTAAAATCTTTAGAATTATTGGGTTTTAAGTCTTTTGCAAAGAAAACATCTTTGGAATTTGAAAGTTCCATCACAGCAGTCGTCGGACCGAACGGGTCTGGTAAGTCTAACGTCGTTGAATCACTTCGTTTCGTTCTCGGTGAACAATCTATCAAATCAATGCGTGGAAAGGCCGGTGTGGACCTTATTTTCAAGGGTTCAAAATCATTACCGAAAGCATCTCGTGCATCTGCAACTATATTTTTTGATAATAAAGATAAAGTTTTTAAATTAGAAAATGAAGTAGGTGAAAAAATAAATTTAAATTACGATACTATCAGTATTAGCCGTGAAGTTTTTTCTGATGGTTTAAATAAATATTCTTTGAATGGTACAGAAGTTCGTTTGAAAGACATCGTCACATTACTGTCTACTGTAAATATTGGATCTTCTGGTCACCATATTATTTCTCAGGGTGAAGCTGACCGTATTTTGAATGCATCTCCAAAAGATAGAAGAGAAATGATCGAAGACGCTCTGGGCCTCAAAATATATCAATATAAAATAAAAGAAAGCGAGAGGAAGCTCGATCGTACTGCGACAAATATGAAAGAAGTTTCACTTCTTCGTAAAGAAATAGCTCCACATTTGAATTTCTTGCGTAAACAAGTTGAGAAATTAGAAAAAGCAAAAGAATTGAAAATAGAACTTCTAGATATTTACCGTGAATATTTAAAGAGGGAAACAGAGTATTTGAATACTCAAAATACTTCTTTTGTCCAAGAAAAAAATAAAATAAATGAAGAGTTAATAATAGTTTCAACAAAGATAAAACAAATAGAAGACACAACTGTCTCTATAGAAAATCCTAAACTCACAGAAGTTAAAAATCTCGAGAAAAAAATATACGATATTCGTAGTTTGAAAGGGGAAATCGACCGCAAGCTCGGTCGTGTCGAAGGTATGATAGAAATGGAAGAGAGACGCCTACACGTAGCTCCAAAAGAAGAAAAACATGAGAATGTTGTGCTCTCTTATAAAGAAGCTGAAGAATTTGTTTTAGAAATGAATAACTTTATTGATGATGCTATCAATAGTTCTGATGTATATGAAATACATTCTATTTTAAATAGAATAAAAGAATCTTTGAATAAAATATCACCAGCTCATTCTGCTAATACTACCACCGTGTCTGTAGAAAATAATTCTAGAGAAGAATTTGAAAAACTACAGAAAACTCGTGAAGAAATAGTTTCAGAATTGCATAAAATGCAAGAAGAGGAAGAAAAATTAAAATCTTCATTAGATAATTTAAAATCTGAAATTGAAAAAGAAAATTTTGAGAATCAAGAAATACAGAGAACTCGTTTCGAGCTTTCTGTACGCAAACAAGAACTGATTTCACGTTTGAGTACTCTCGCAATAAAAGAAGAAAATTTTGTACGCTTGAATACTTCTTTTGAAGATCAAATACGTGAAGGTTCTATATTCCTCGGTCCAGATATTTTGTCTTATAAAAATTTTGAAATAACTAGTGAAGAGTCTCGTGATATCCAAGAAGAACGCAGAAAGAAAATAGAACGTATCAAAATGAAACTCGAAGACGCTGGCCTCGGTGGTAGTACTGAAGTTCTAAAAGAATTTGAAGAAGTCTCAGAGAGAGATGCATTCCTAGCGAAAGAAATGGAAGATTTGTCTACTAGTATTGTGTCGTTGCGATCTTTGATGATGGATTTGAAAGAAAAGATAGATATAGAATTTAAATCCGGTATACAAAAAATAAATAAAGAATTCCAAGAATTTTTCTCACTTATGTTCGGAGGAGGTTCAGCCTTTTTGACAGTTATCGCCCAGCAAAAGAAAAATAAAGATGAAGACTATGATGGGGGTAGTGATGAAAATATTGTTTTTGAACACGGTATTGAGATCAGTGTTTCTCTGCCTCATAAAAAGGTAAAAGAATTGCATGCGCTTTCTGGAGGGGAGAGATCACTCACTTCTATCGCATTACTCTTCGCTATGTCACAAGTAAATCCACCACCATTCCTCGTTCTTGATGAGACTGATGCAGCGCTCGATGAAGCGAATTCTAGAAAGTATGGAGATATGCTCGAAAAGCTCTCAAAGAGCTCACAGCTCATCGTAGTCACTCACAATCGTGAGACTATGTCTCGTGCTGGTGTCCTCTATGGTGTCACTGTCGGCTCTGACGGTGCTTCAAAACTCCTATCTGTGAAATTCGAAGAAGCTGCTCAAATAGCTAAATAATCCTTATTTTATAGGGTTAAATATACTTGACTTTTTAAAATATATATGCTATACTGTATATAGTTAAAGGTTTTTTGAAAAAGAAGATTTGATTGGTTACCAGAGGTCCTTTTGGGGTTTGTGGTAATCAATTAATCTTAAGAAAAATGAACGTTACAAAAAAGGAAACAAAAGGGGGCTATATTATTGAAATAACTCCTATTAAAAAAATTATTTTATCTATTACATCTACTGGTGGTAATATTTTAAAACTTAATGACATTGTCGTTTCGAATGGAAGGGTTGCAGTTCCTAAGGGAACAAAAGGGCGTGTTGTTGAGATTGATGAACCATTTAAAGATGGAAGTACTGATAATGTAATTTTTTGTGAATTTGAAGATGGAACTTCATATGATATGAAATTTAAGGATTTAGAATTCATGAATGGAAGTTACTTTATTAAATAGTATTAACCCTTAAAGCATGTATATCATGAAGAAGACATAATCTAAAGTATTAAGTTCGCAATTATCTTTGAAACTCAAAATTGTAACACCAGATATTCTGGTGTTTTTTATTTGACAAATTTATTTTTTAATGTAAATATGTATTCAGAAATAATTGATCAATAAAAACTTAATGTTATGAAGAAAATCTTAGTACTAGCTATTTTATGTAGCACCCTATGTGTAAACGAACAAACTAAAAAAAATTATGATTTAAAAATTTGGTATGTATGACAAAAAACCCGCATGGACTGTAGGTGGAGTGCCTGCTACATTTAAGTCTGATGGACTTGATTCTATGTATCAGGCATTGTTGCAATATTTATGTTTTGCAAAAGACACATCAATAAACAAAGAAACTTTCTCTGTTTACAAACAAAATAAGTACGGTGTTAGTATCCTTAGCGGTCCAACACATAACATCTTTTTCGTTATGGTAAAAAAACGTGGACAGATTATTTTGTTAGAAAATAAAATTACTAATAAAGTAGAAGGCGGGAGATTGGTAGCGGTTAAAAATAATACTGAATGGGAAATACAATCTGACTCTCCAGCATGGAAACAAAAGAATGGAGATAAGTTTTATTATTGGATAGGTGCAAAGAACGGCCGGTTTGAATCACCAAAAGATATAGCACAAACATTATATGATTTTGGGCCAGTTCAGTCCGAAGAAAGAGATTAAGTAAAAACTCCCCAATGGGGAGTTTTTTTATTGCGTTTTTGTTGTAGGAATAGTTACAGGAGTTACTGTTTGAAATTTAACTTTTTCTTCTTTACCCTTGATAACTTTTTGTGGTTGGAAAACAGAGTTTAATTGAACTGTATTTTTTGTAGTCTCCATATCTCCATTTTTATGAAGTTTTACTTCGAGTAACATTCCTTGCATTGTATCAGGTGAGAATGTTTGATCGAAAATAAAGTTACCTAGAGAATAGGCAATAAATCCTTTTTTATAAACTTCTGTATCTTCTACTACGTGTGGATGTGCACCGATAATTATTTTTGCACCGTCGTCTATAGCACGATGGGCGAGGAAGGCCTGTCTATCATTATGAGTTGTTTGATATTCTTCTCCAAAGTGGAATGAGACTACAAGGTAATCTACTTTTTTGCTTGCGTTTTGTATTATCTGATCAAAACGTGGATTGTTTGCGAGTAATACTCCTGATTGCTCATCAGTAGGAGACATCCAGTATGGACCTTTGTCAGAGAATGCTAGGTATCCTATTTTCATTCCATATTTTTCTATAATGACAGGATTTTCTGCTTCAGTGGTATTTAATCCTCCACCAGTGTAAGATATTTCATTTTCTTTTAGTCTGTTTAATGTATCAGTATAAGCATCACGTCCCCAGTCACCAACATGGTTATTTGCCACTGATACTACATCAAATCCTGCACCTTTTAATGCTGGTATCGTGGATGGATTCATTCTGAAAGAATAAAGGTTATGCATATCGATACCTTGGTCTGAAGCAGGGCCTTCGAGGTTTGCAAATGCAATATCTTCGTTTTTCAATAAATCTAAATTACTAAATAATTTTGAATAATCACCATTGAAATTTTTATTTACAGAACTACGAACTCCACGGTCGAGCATTATGTCTCCGACAAATGAAAGTATTACATAGCTTTGATCAAATGATTCTGATGTGCCTTCTTTTTGTTGTACCCATGAAGTTTGTGCGTCACTTTCTTTTCCAAAGAAAACATTTTTTCTTAAATATTTTAAAATATTTTGTACATCTTTAAATCTGTCTGGTGTGTGTAATAGTGTTATTGCAATATGTCTATTTCCTGTTTCTGAAAGGGGAAGTTCAAATGTTGAAACAACCGTCTGTAATGCAGCATCGATATATCCACTTTTACCACCTGTGTAACCGTCTTCATGTATGAATTGATTATTACTAAACCAGTTATGTGTATTTGTCATATAACTTTGTTTTTTTGTTCTTTCAAGAATACTAGGATCTTTCGCTGTAATATATTTTGCTAATTTGAAAAGCTCATTTGCTGTTGATTTGTTGTTCTCTGAAAGACCGCTTGGATCTTCGAAAGAAGTATTTGTAAGACCTAAGTCTTTTGCCTTGTCATTCATTTTTTGAATAAATGAATCATGTCCAAAATTTGTAGCTATTATTTCAGCAGCATCGTTACTGGATTCTAATAATAATGCATATAAAATATCATCTAGTTTTATTTTTTCACCTAAATAGAAATTACCATTTTTACCATAAGTATCTAAAGCTTTTTGAGTTGCTAGCATTTTGTCATCCATCTTCATATTTTCTGTTGCTATAGTAGAAGTCATTAATTTTGAAACAGAAGCAATTGCAAATTTTTGGTCTTGGTTTTTTTCTATTATCATTTGTCCTGTATCCAAGTCTCCGACAAAATATGCATCAGCTGAAACTATAGGTTTTTTATTTGCATCTTTTATGAAATAGAAACTTTGTTCAGCCGTAGGTATTGTATTGTCTGTTTGTGTTGTTGTTTCTATTGTAGTGTCAGGTATTTGTAATTTGTCATAACCAGCACTTTTTGTAACAAAAAATGCAAAAACAAATCCAATAGTTATTGAAAGTATTATCCAAAAAGCGTATTTGATATGTGGGTGAATTCTCTGTAACATACTAATTATATTATATCAATTCGTAATCAATTGTTTTCTTTACTCCGTCTACGTTTTTTACTTTTATATTTATTTTATCACCAAGTTTGTATTTTTTCTTTTTCTTTTGTCCTACGAGCTCTACTTTCTTTTCATTATAAACATAAAAATCATCTCCGAGGTCACGTACACGGATTAGTCCTTCACATTTTGTTTCTTCTTCTTCGACATAGATGCCCCATTCAGTAACACCGCTGATGATACCGACGAAACTTTGACCGATTCGTGAAGACATATATTCGACTTGTTTGTATTTAATACTTGCTCTTTCTGCATCACTAGCCCTCTTTTCTTGTTCAGAAGATTTAATAGAAACTTTTTCATAATCTGCCCATTTAGCAGTATCTATTTGTTTGCCTAGTATATTGTCTTGCAATAATCTGTGAACCATTACATCAGGGTAACGACGAATAGGGGAAGTGAAATGAGTATAGTATTCAAATGCTAGGCCGTAGTGTCCGATATTTTTTGTAGAATAAACAGCTTTTGCCATAGAACGGATTATGGATTTATGGATAGTATCTTTTTCATTTTTATGTTCAAAGTCTTTTAGTATTTGGTTTAATTCAGGAGAAGGAATGATTCCTTTTTTCATTGTGACTTTATAGCCTAGACCTTTCAACATCAAAGCTAAACTTTCCATTTTTTCTGTGTTTGGTTTGTCGTGGATACGATAAACGAATACACCGCCCTGAGGAACTTTTAATTTCTTTCCATGACTGTCTACAGACATTCTCTCTGCTACTTTCTTGTTTGCTAAGAGCATGAATTCTTCGATTAATTTATTTGAATCTCCACGTTCTTTGAGAATTACTTTTATAGGTACTGCATTTTCATCCAAGACGAATTTTACTTCTTCTTGATCTAGAGATATTGCACCATTTGCAAATCTTTCTTTTGTTAATTTTTTTGCTAATTCATTTAAAGTAAAAAGTTCTTCATGTAATTCTGCTTTTTTATTATTTATACTTTCTTCGGCTGTTTTGTAAGTAAATCTTTTTTTACTATGAATAACTGTCTTCCCATACCATTCACTTTTTACTTGAGCATTTTTATCTAATACGAAAACAGCAGCCATACATAAACGATCTTGGTTTGGAACGAGGGAACACAGGTCATTTGATAATGCTTCTGGAAGCATTGGTATTGTACGGTCTACTAGATATACAGATGTACCACGTTTACGAGCTTCTTTATCTAATTCTGTGCCTATTTGTAAATAATGACTCACATCAGCGATATGAACGCCTATTTCTATTTGATCATCAGATATTTTTTTATATGAAATAGCATCATCGAAATCTTTCGCATCGTCTGGGTCTATTGTAAAAGTTAAAGTATCTCGGAAATCTCTCCTGTCTACAAAATCTTTTTCTGTAATTCCTTTCTTTTCTATTGCATGAGCTTCAGCTTCTACGACATCAGGGAATTCAGAAACGAAACCACGTTCGATAGCGATTGAATACATTTCTGTATTATTGTCTCCTGGACGTCCTAATACTTTTATTACCTTACCGAGAGGAGACTTTTTAGAATCTTTCCAAGAAGTTATAGCTACGAATATTTTTTCTCCGATTTTTGCACCATCCAATTCTTCTTTTGGTATTAATATATCAGTATACATTTTTGTGTCATCTGGTTTACAGAAAAACATTCCGTCTTCTTGCTCCAAGACTCCAGCAAAATTTGTTTTTGCACGTGAAATTATTTCACTTACTTTTCCAGAAACTCTTTTGTCTCCTTTTTTAGAAGTAATAGTAAATGACACTGTGTCTCCGTGTAGGGCAGTGTTCAAATCTTGAGGATTTACTTCTATATCATTGTCTTTGTCGGTCACTTCTGTCCTTATATAACCTATGCCTTTACTGGTGATAGATATGATTCCTTCTCTCAGGTCGTTTTCTTTTTTCATCTTTTAAATATAGCATAAAAACAGAGAAAGGGCAGGTATTTGCTTTTAAAAAAAAATATGCTATATTATCTACATGTTAAAAATAAGACTACAAAGAACAGGCAGAATCAACGACCCATCTTTCCGGGCTGTTTTGACTGACTCAAAGAATGCTACAAAGAGTGGAAAGTTTATTGAAATATTAGGATCTTATAATCCAAAGGCCGGAGAAGTTATCTTGAAAGGTGACCGTATCAAATACTGGCTTTCACAAGGTGCTCAAGCATCTGACACAATGCACAACTTCCTAGTTCACAATAAAATTATTGATGGTAAGAAGAAAAATGTTTTACCTAAGAAGAAACCAACAGTAAAAAGAAAAGAAGCAAAGAAGAAGTAATTAACTTGCAACAAAAACTAGTTGCAGTATAATTATTATGTTGACCCCTTTTAGTCGAGGGGGTTATGTGATTAAAAATTTCATTAATAAGAAAGAAAATATATGCAAGACGGAGATAAGATATTTCTAGAATATGTAGTAAAGGCTCTAGTCGACAATCCGAACGATGTAAAGATCGATCGTAACGTAGACGAAATGGGTGTATTAATAACTTTAACTGTAAATCCAGCCGACATGGGTAAAATCATCGGACGTATGGGTAATACAGCAAAAGCTATCCGCACACTCCTCAGAGTTATCGGAATGAAGAATAATGCACGCGTGAATTTGAAAATCAATGAACCAGAAGGTTCAACTCGCCCAGCAATGAGTGCTAGTCCTACAATGAAAACTGTAGACCAAGCAATGGAAGATTTGAAAGGAATATAATAATTAAAATAAAAAAAGCCCCACGGGGCTTTTTTTATTTTGTGAGGTATACTTAACGTATGAAGTTTAATTTTGAGAAAAATATTAAAAAACCAGTTGAAAAAACATTAATTGGTAGTGCTATTGTTTTTTCTGCGCTTAAACCTATGGAATCAAAAGGACAAGAGCAATTAGACTCTGCTAAAGACACAAAAGAAAAATCTATAAATATTGATGATTCTAAAAAAGAGGAAATTAAAGATAAGGTTTTAGAAAAAGAAATAGATACTCTTAGGGTTCAGAAAATAATTGAATTGAAATATAGTATTAAAAGTCTTAAAGACGATATAGAAATTAATTCTAATTATCAGGAATTTTTTAATCAAAAAAAAGAGTCTTATAAATTTGATAAAAAAGAATATGAAAAAGAGCTAAACAGGCTGGATAGTATTAAAAAAGAAATATTAAATCTTCCTGAAAAGGAAGTCTCTCTTTTGACTGAGTATCTATGTAGTTCATGGCGAGACTTAAAAGTTCCAATTGAAAATCAAAAAAATAATGGAGAATATGAAAAATTTTTTGGTCTTTATGTTTCATATTACACAAAAAATATAGAAGAAAAATTTAATAAAGATGAGAAAATTATTAATTTTTATTATGAATTGCCAGAATTCATTAGAGAGGAAGATGTTTTTGAAAAAATAGTAGATTCTATGGGGCATGAAAAAAATCCAAAAGAGAAATTTTCTAAAGGAATAGATAAGATTATAGAATTTGTCCATTCTCATCATGCTTGTTTTAAGAGTGAAGAAGAAATTGAAAAAGTAATAAAAGATAAATGGGATCATCGTCCTTCTGTCGATAGTTTTAATGCTAAAATTAATGAAAAACAGAAGGAAATTGATATTATAAATGAAAATCTTAAACTAGATAATATTACTAATTTTATTAGTACATCTAAGGATTGGATCTTGAATAATATTTCTTCTGATTCATATTTACAAAAATTAATCTATGGCGAGAAACTTTCTTTTGAAGATGCTAAAAAAATTCAATTTGAAAGGTTTGAAAGAGTTAAAAAAATGCCCATAGGAATAGACCCAAATTATTTAAGCTATTCTGAATTTAAATCAACTGAACAGGGTGCACTGAATGATAGTGTCTCTATAAATGCATATGATATTTCAAAATATAATTTACAAGCATTGCACGAATTAGAACATGCTAATACTAGGGGGATTGCTGAAATATCAGAAAGAGCAAAAGAATTATATCAGTCTTCATTGATTAATAATGATAGTTTAGAAAAAACTATGGGTGATGGTGATTATTGGAAAAACCCTAGTGAAATGGACGCAAGAAAAAAAGTTTTAGAATACGATATGGAAAAGTTTGGTATTAAGAAGTATGGTGAAATAATGACACATGAGCATTATGTAAAACTTCAAGAGTTAATGAAAGAAGGGAAGCTTGACCATAATAGTGTACAAATTCTTTCTATTACTACAGAAGAAGGTTTAATAAAAGTGCTTAATGAAGTTGCTTTTAATGAAGATTTTACCAAAGATGAAAATATTGGTTAATTAAATAATAACTGAACTAAACATTAAAAAAAATAAAGAAACAAAACCATCTGACTATTTTTTCTTAAAAATTAATTGTAGTTGAATTAAAACAGCAATACTATCAATAGTAAATATTGTGATAAATAAAGTTGTAAAACCAAGATATTTTACTAAATATGTTCCTGCTAATACAGCTAGTCCTATAATAATTTTATTTCCACCACCAGAGAGTGCCCATTCTAAACCTTCCTTGTTTTTATTTACATTATGAGCCATTAGGACAGTGAGAGGGGAAGTGAGACAAGCAGTACCGAGAGCAGAAATTATTTGTAAAATAAATAATTGCCAAGGATGAGAAATAAAAATATAACCTAATGCATTTAATGCAAAAAGAGTATAACCAAATATTGTAATCCATTCCTTGTTCCATTTATCAGATAATTTTCCAATTGCAATAATTAAAATTCCAGTTGCTATCATGTAAATGACTGTCGAATATCCAATAGTCAAAATATCACCACCTATCTTTTGAACAAAGATTGAATAGAATGGACCGATTAGATTTTCAGCGAAATTACAGAAAAACCCAGCTAATATTAATATTTTATATTTTGTATTCATAATAAAATTATAGCATTAATTAACTTTTTTATTTTTTGTGATTATTTTAATTACAGTGACACAATCCCTGCATAGGCAGAAATTGTGTCACTGTTGGTTTTGATATATAATTTTATTATGTCTATTATTGAAGAAATCTTAAGAGAATTTTCAAGTACAAATAAAAAATATGGAGGTATGTCTGTTAATTTGTTTGGTATTCCAAATTTTAAGAGTTACTCAAAAAGAACTTTAAGAACTAGTTTTGATCGTTTAGTAAAAAATGAAATGATTAAAAAGGAATTGAACGGATTTATTTTAACAGCAAAAGGAAAGAAGTATTTAAAGAAAAAAGAAGATTCATTTAAAACTTTTTCACTTTTAATAAAAAGTGATGAACCTAAAAATCTAATAGTAATGTTTGATATGCCGATAGCACAGAAGGCTGAAAGGGAATGGTTTCGTTTTCATTTGAAAAAGTTTGATTATGTTATGATTCAAAAAAGCGTTTGGGTGGGTCCATCGCCTTTACCTAAAGATTTTCTAGATTATTTAAAGGAAATAAAATTAAAAGATTGTGTAGTGACTTTTAAACTTGCAAAACCATATAAGGTAAAAAAAAATTAATTATAATAGTGACACATTTTCTGCATATGCAGAAAATGTGTCACTATGTTGTGTTTGTTTGACTTATAGATATTGAAATAGTATTGTCTAATTAAATATAAACGAATCCAAGTAATGGCAGTTGTCTGATGTAAGTTCATTAAAATAAACAAAAATGGCAAATCAAGTAATTGGTTTTTTAGAACAGTGGAATTATTTTTCACTAAGTGAAATTAGTAATTTTAAATTTGATGATTTTTTAAATCTTTTTCCTGTTGAAAATGTTACTAAATCAGAAAGTTTCTATAGACTTTCGGGTAATAATGCTCATTCATCTAGTATAAATCTTTCCAGTTATCGTTGTATTAAAGACGACATGTCTCCGTATTTAACTGGTCATGATTACAAAGAATCATATCAAAAAATTGGTTTATCACATGTTAGTCAAATATGTAATCTTCATTTTTCCGGTAAGTTAAATTTACTTACAGAAAATGTTGGTAATAAAAATATTTTTTGGTTAATAGATAGAGATGGAAAAGATTGTGTTGTTATTATAACTCGTGTTTCACGTTATGAAGGTTGGAAGGCGAAGATTATAGATTTTCATCCCCATCAGGTAATAAATAGAAATGACAAGTTATTTTTAGAAGATGCATTTAAAAGGTATAGGCATTAAGATTATTAAATTTTTAAAAGCCCTGCAAAATATTACAGGGCTTTTTTTATTTGTCTTTTTAGCATATAGTAAAAGTATGCGTTTTCATATAATTACAATTTTCCCAGAGGCTTTTGATTCTTATTTAAAAGAGTCTATTATTGGGCGGGCGATAGAAGCAAAGAAGATAAAGGTTCTTTTTTACAATCCGCTTTCATATTGCAAACCAAAGGAAAGGGTAGATGGTCGCCCATATGGTGGTGGCCCTGGAATGGTTTTAAGACCTGAGGTTTTTATTAAGTCTATTGAGAAAGCACTTGCGAAGATTGCCAAAAGTTTTCCGAGGTCCTTGGAAGGGGGTCAGCCAGACCATCGCAAAACTTCCGTCAATCTTCGCAAAGTAAAAATAATTAATTTTTCTCCAAGTGGTAAAAAATTTGATACAGCATATGCGAAAACTTCTGCAAAAAAATACACAGACATAATCATGATTTCTGGCAGATATGAAGGTATAGATGCTCGAGTAAACAAAATTTTTAAAGCGGAAGATATTTCAATCGGGGATTATGTTTTAACGGGTGGGGAATTACCAGCGATGGTATTACTCGATAGTATTTCTCGTCAGATTCCGGGAGTATTAGGGACATATGAATCTCTCGAAGAAGAAAGAATTTCTAGTAGTGAAGTTTACACTCGTCCAGAAATTTTGAAATATAAAAATAAAAACTATAAGGTGCCGAAAGTTCTTCTTTCAGGAAATCATAAACTAATAGAAGAGTGGAAGAATAAAACAAAAGAATAACTTGCAAAATAAAGGTTTTTATGATAATTTATATATAAATAAATTGAACCTTTTAAATATATACAGTCATGGAAGAAAGTAAAAAACAAATCAAACAAATGATGATCATTTTTGTTTCTGGTTTTGTTGCCGTACAACAAGAAAAATTTGAAGAAGAGTTTAGGAGAAAGTTAAAAGAACTTATTTATATTCCTGAAGCTAAAAAGACAGGTGCTTATAAGTATGTTATTGAGGTTATTTTCAATAAACCAGTCAACAGTGATAATAGATTTGTTTTTATGGAATCTCGTTGTGAAACTGGTTTTAGTGATCCAGGTTTTCTGAATAAGGATAAAAATCAAATTATTATTTATGATTTTTTTAATGAATTTTCCGTGGTTGGAAAAATTTTCTTTTCAAAAGGTCCAGGTGTTCCTTTTGTTAATACCGAAGAATTTATTCAATATGTAAAAGAAAAAAAGAAAAAAGTACCAGAAGAAAAAACTGCTTAGTTAAGCCCCGACCATAAGTCGGGGCTTATTTATTTGACTTTTTTTAAGTTTCGAGTATACTAGTAATTAAGTAGATTATCGATTGAGTTTCGGCTGAAAATCTCCATTTTATTAATTTAAGCCTTATAAAGTTAATTAATTAACACCCGAAACAAATAACAACAGAGAAATGAAGCTCACGGTGCTTTTTATTTCTTTGTTTTTGTTTTCTCGTTTGTTACAATCATATGCAAAAAACTGCACGACCAAAGAAGTATTTCTCAAGGTACAAGAAACCTTTGATAGAGTTTCCAAACTTAATCGAAACTCAAGTCAAAAGTTTTAAATGGTTAGTCGAAAATGGAATTGGAGAAGTTTTTAAAGAATTCTCTCCGATCAATGATTATTCAGGAAAAAAATTCCAATTAGAGTTCACATCTTTTTCTCTAGGTGAACCTAAATGTGATGAACATACAGCAAAGATAAACAAGCTTTCATATGAAGGGCTTTTAAAAGTACGTGTAAAACTTACAAATAAAATTCTCGGCACCGTAAAAGAGCAAGAGATTTTTATGTCTGAACTTCCTCTCATGACTGCACACGGATCTTTCATTATTAATGGAGTAGAACGTGTCATTGTTCCACAACTCGCTCGTTCATTCGGAGTATTCTTTACAGAAGTTGAAAGTAAGGGAAAGAGATATTTTGGTGCAAAAATAATCCCAGCTCGTGGAGTATGGATAGAAATAGAATCAGAAGCAGATGGTGCTATATATGTACGTATCGATAAGAAGAGAAAATTCTTAGTTACATCACTTCTACGTGTTATGGGTATCGGTACAGACGAAGAAATGCTCAAGGCTTTTTCTGATAAAGAAATTTATTCAGAAACAATGAAACTTTCTCTTGCAAAAGATACTACAAAAATACTTGGTGAAGCTTATGTAGAAATATATAAACGTCTTCGTGATGGAGATATGGCTACAGCAGACAATGCTAAAGAATTTATAAATTCTATCTTCACTTCTGAGAGATATGATCTTTCTCCTGTTGGACGTTTTCGTTTCAATGATCGTTTCGCAAAAGACATGGGTGAAGAAGAAATGAAACGACGTACAATCTCTAAAGAAGATTTAGTGTCAATAATAAAAAATATTATCGACTTAAATAGTAACCCAGAAGCAAAAGGTGACGATATCGACCACTTGGGTCAACGTCGTGTACGTTTCGTTGGTGAAATGCTTCAGCAAAAAGTACGTACTGGTATAATGCAAATCAAGAGAAATATTCAAGACAGAATGTCTACTATTGATGTTGATACTGCAATGCCAATACAAATAATCAACCAACGTCCACTACAAGCTCGTATTAAAGAATTCTTTACTACAAACCAACTTTCACAATTCATGGATCAAGAAAACGTTCTTGCTGAAATGGAACACTTACGTTTGTTGTCAGCCCTAGGTCCTGGAGGCCTTACTCGTGAAAGAGCAGGTCTCGAAGTTCGTGACGTGCATCCATCTCACTATGGACGTATTTGTCCTATTCACACTCCTGAAGGTCCAAACATTGGATTGATTGTTCACCTTTCTATTTACTCAAAGATCAATGATTTCGGTATCATCGAAACTCCTTATGTCAAAGTTAAGAAAGGAAAAATTACTGGAGAAATTCAATACTTGAACGCTCTCGAAGAAGAAAAATACAATATTGCTCACGGTGGAGTTCCATATGATGAAGAAGGAATGATTACTGTTGAAAAAGTAGAAGCTCGTATAAAAACACAACCAGGTGTTATTGCGCGTGACCAAATAGATTTTATCGACGTTGCTACAAACCAAGGTTTCTCTATTGCGACATCTATGATTCCTTTTCTAGAACATAACGACGCTAACCGTGCACTCATGGGAAGTAACATGCAGAAACAAGCTGTTCCTTGTGTTGCTCCAGAACTACCTTTAGTTTCAACTGGTATGGAAGAATTTGCTTCTAGAGACTCAGGAAGACTTATTATTTCTGAAATAGATGGAACAGTTTCTTATGTTGATGGAAAGAAAATTACAGTATCAGGTGCAAAAGGAGACAAGACATATACATTGGTAAACTTCTTACGTAACAACAAATTCGCAGTATTCCACCAACGTCCAAATGTAAACCTTGGAGACAAGGTTAAAAAAGGTGATGTCTTGGCTGATACTACAAGTACAGTAGATGGACAAATCGCTATTGGTCAAAATATTTTGATGGCTTTCATGTCATGGAACGGATCAAACTACGAAGACGCGATTATTATTTCTGAAAGACTGGTTAAGAAAAGTGTTTTCACTTCTGTTTATGTAGAAGAATTTATCTGTACTGTTCGTGATACAAAGCTTGGTCCCGAAATTACAACTCGTGATATACCAAACGTTGGAGAATTGAAATTAAAAGATCTCGATGAAGACGGTATCGTACGTATCGGAGCTGAAGTTCGTGAGAATGATATTTTGGTTGGTAAAATTACACCAAAAGGTGAGACAGAATTAACACCAGAAGAAAGACTTCTACGTTCTATTTTTGCCGAAAAAGCTCGTGATGTAAAAGACACATCTCTCCGTATGGAAAATGGTAAGCGTGGACGTATCATCGGTGTGAAAATTTTCTCACGTGAAATGGGTCACTCACTAGAATCTGGAATCATAAAGAAAATAGTTATCGAAGTTGCTCAAATTAGAAATATTTCTGTTGGAGACAAACTTTCAGGACGTCATGGAAACAAAGGTGTTATTTCTACAGTTCTTCCAGAAGAAGACATGCCATACATGGCAGATGGTACTCCTATAGATATCATCCTTACACCACTCGGTGTTCCGTCTCGTATGAACTTGGGACAAATTTTAGAAATCCACCTCGGTATGGCTGCAAATACTCTCGGCTACCAAGCAGTTATCCCTCCATTCTTAGGAGCAAAAGATGAAGAAATTCGCGCAGAATTAGTAAAAGCTGGTTTACCTGAAAATGGAAAAATGAAACTCTTTGATGGACGTACAGGAGAAGCTTTTGAACAAGACATCGCTGTCGGTTATATGTATATGTTGAAACTTCACCACATGGTTGAAGACAAGATCCATATGCGTTCAATTGGTCCCTACAGTCTCATTACACAACAACCACTCGGAGGTAAAGCTCAAGGTGGAGGACAAAGATTCGGAGAAATGGAAGTGTGGGCTCTCGAAGGTTACGGCGCTGCTCATGCACTACGAGAAATGCTCACTATCAAGTCTGATGATATCGTAGGACGTTCAGCAACATTCGATTCAATAATTAAAAATGAAGTAATCAAATCACCAAACTCACCAGCCTCATTTAACGTTATGTTAAATTACCTAAGAGGACTAGCACTCAACGTGAACTTAAAAAAATGGTCGGACAAATCTGGAGAAGATAACGCTTAATAATAAATTAAAAAATAATTATGAAAACATTAAACACAACAGATTTTGATTACATTACATTAAGTCTCGCTTCTCCTGAACAAATCAAGGAGTGGTCATACGGAGAAGTAACAAAAGCAGAAACTATCAACTATCGTACAGGTAGAAGTGAACGTTCTGGTCTTTTCGACGAAAGAATTTTCGGCCCGGAAAAGGATTATGAATGTTACTGTGGAAAATACAAGCGTATTCGTTACAAGGATATTATCTGTGAGAAATGTGGAGTTGAAGTAACTCGCTCTATTGTTCGTCGTGAAAGAATGGGACATATCGAACTCGCTACACCAGTAGCACATATTTGGTTCCTTCGTGGTGTACCATCTCGCATGAGTATTCTTTTAAACGTAACTGTCTCAGACCTTGAGAAGGTTGTTTACTTTGCTGGTTATATCGTTACAAAAGTATACGAAGAAGAAAAAGAAAAAATTATTGAAAATCTCGACAGAGAATACAAAGCAAAAGTTAAAAATTCTGCTGATGAAGATACAAAAGAAAAATTAAAATTACTTCTTTCAACTACTAAAAAAGAAATAGGAGAAATATACGAAGGAAAAGTTTTGAATGAAATTTCTTTCCATCATTACTCTCTAAAATACGGAACTTGTTTTGAAGCAAATATCGGTGCTGAAGCAATTTATACAATTTTCAAAAATCTTGATTTGAATAAATTGAAAATTCACACAGAAAAGATGATCGAAAAGGCAAGTGCTATTGAAAAAGAAAAGATGCAAAAGAGACTTTCTCTTATTCGTGCAATGCTTTATTCAAAGATGCGTCCTGAATGGATGTTCCTTTCAGTAATCCCAGTTATACCACCAGTATTACGTCCTATGGTGGCTCTTGAAGGTGGAAGACATGCAACATCAGACCTTAATGACTTGTACCGTCGTGTGATCAACAGAAATAATCGTTTGAAGAAATTGAAAGAAATCAATGCTCCAGATGTTATTTTGAGAAATGAAAAAAGAATTATCCAAGAAGCAGTAGATGCTTTGATAGATAACTCTATTGCAAAACAAGGTGACTCTGCTGCGATGAGTCAATCACAAAAGAGAGCTTTGAAATCTCTACCTTCTCGGTAAACGTGTAGACTACTCTGGACGTTCTGTTATCGTTGTCGGTCCTCAATTAAAACTTAATCAATGTGGTTTACCAAAACACATGGCACTTGAACTTTTCCGTCCATTCGTTATTTCAAAAATATTACAAGCAGAACTTGCTTTCAATATTCGTGGAGCAAATAAATTGATAGAAGAAGGTGTTCCAGAAGTTTGGGCAATGCTTGAAGAAGTTATTCAAGGCAAGTATGTTCTTTTGAACCGTGCTCCTACTCTTCATCGTCTCGGTATTCAAGCTTTCAATCCTATTTTGATCGAAGGAAATGCTCTACAAGTTCATCCTCTAGTTTGTCAGGCTTTCAACGCTGACTTCGACGGAGACCAGATGGCTGTTTATGTTCCACTTTCTGAAGAAGCTCAATGGGAAGCAAAAGAATTGATGGCTGCAAATAAAAACTTATTGAAGCCACAAAACGGAGACCCTATCGTGAATCCTCGTATGGATATGGTTCTAGGTTCTTACTGGATGACAAAAAATGTTGATGGTGAAAAAGGCGAAGGAAATTATTTCGCTGGTCCAAACTCTGCTGTTATGGCTTATGAATATGGAGCACTTGCTTTACGTGCAAAGATTAAAGTTCTAGGTACTGATACAAAGAGATATGAAAAATTCGAAGGTAAAATATTCGAAACAACAGTTGGAAGAATTCTTTTCAATAGTATTTTGCCAAACGATTTTGCTTATTTAAATGAAGAAATGACAGTAAAGAGACTTTCATCTCTAGTAGATGAATTAATAATGCACTATGGTATAGATGCTACTCCACCAATTCTCGATAAGATAAAAAACTTTGGTTACAAATATTCTACAATCTCTGGAACTACTTGGGGTATTGATAACGTTAAAGTTCCTGCAGAGAAAAAAGAAATCGTTGCTAAAAGTAAAAAAGCTCAAGAAGAAGTTACTAGTCAATGGGCAGACGGTTTACTTTCTGAAGATGAAAAATATCAAAAGGTTATTGAAATCTGGACTCATGCTAAAAAGGAACTTGAAAAAGTTCTCCCTACAACTCTCGATAAAAATGGATCTACTTACGATCTCTTTACTTCAGGAGCCCGCGGTACAATGACTTCATTATCTCAAATGACAGGTATGAAAGGTTTGATTCAAAACAACCAAGGTAGAATCATGGAATTCCCAGTTATACCATCATACGTTGAAGGTCTTTCACCACTTGAATACTTCATTACTACACACGGAGCTCGTAAAGGAGCATCTGATACTGCTTTGAACACTGCAAAGGCTGGTTACCTCACACGTCGTCTCGTAGACGTTTCTCAAGACGTTGTTATTACTGAAGATGATTGTGGAACAAAAGAAGGAAAAGTTGTTTCAAAAGAAAATATTTCTGGTATTGAAATTCCATTGTCAAAAAATATTCGTGGACGTGTTCTCGCAGGAGATTTGAAAGATGAATCTGGAAAAGTTCTTTACAAGAAAGGATTCCTAGTTACAAAAGAAGAAGCTCTCGTTATTGAAAAATTAGGAGTGAAAGAAGTTTTTGTACGTTCTCCTTTGGTTTGTAGAACAATCCATGGTCTATGTCAGCAATGTTATGGTCTTGATCTAGGACGTAACCATTTAGTTGATCTAGGTGAAGCTGTAGGTATTATCGCTGCTCAAGCTATCGGTGAACCAGGAACACAGCTTACACTTCGTACATTCCATGCCGGAGGTGTCGCAGGTACTGACATCACTGCTGGTCTTCCTCGTGTTGAAGAAATTTTTGAAAGAAGAATTCCAAAGAATGCAGCTATCGTTTCTCAAACAGATGGAGAAGTTATAGAAGTAAAAGATAAAGATGGAAAAGATAGAACAATCAAAGTTCTTTCAGATAGTAAAATTGATGGAAAGGCTAATGAAATAGAATACATACTTCCTCCTTATCGTTTACCAATAGTAAAAGCTGGACAAAAAGTTACAAAAGGTGAAATCTTAACAGATGGATCTGCTGATATTGCTGAAATTTTCAAATATGGAAGTAAAGAATTAGCAGAAGAATACATCATTCGTGAAATCAATAAAGTTTACGAATTACAAGGTGCATCTATTTCTAGAAAACATACTGAAATTATTATTCGTCAAATGTTCTCACGTCGTAAGATTAGAGAAACAGGAGATACTAATTTCTCTTCAGGTGATGTAGTAGAAAATACAGCATTAATGGAAGAAAACATTCGTGTAGAAGCTTTGGGTGGTACACCAGCAAAAGGTGAAATAATCGCCCTCGGTATTACTGATGTTTCTTTGAAAACAAAGAGTTGGTTATCAGCTGCTTCATTCCAAAACACAAACCGTGTTCTTATTGAAAATGCTATCAAAGGTGGAGTTGATCCATTACGAGGACTTAAAGAAAATGTTATCATCGGTAGACTTATACCAGCAGGTACAGGTTTCAAGAAACGTATAGTAAATCCTATTATCTCAGAAGAATAAATATGATTAACTCTCCAGTACAACAAATCAAGGAGAGGCTTTCAATCGAAGACATAGTCTCTTCATATATCAAGCTTGATAGAGTGGGCAATACCTTGAAAGCAAGGTGTCCTTTTCATAATGAAAAATCTCCATCATTCTTTGTTTCTCCTGAGAGAGGAGGGTATTATTGTTTTGGTTGTAGTGCGAAAGGAGATATATTTACTTTTGTTCAAGAATTCGAAGGACTTGATTTTCGTGGCGCGCTCAAGCTACTCGCTGAGCGCGCTGGAATCAAGCTCGGTGAATATAATCAGAAAGAAGAAAGTGAAAAAGAAAAACTTTATCGTGTTATGGAAGAATCAACTAAATTTTTTGAAAAGAATTTAGTGACTAACAAGGACGGAATAGAGTACTTAAAAAATAGAGGATTAAAAGATGAAACTATAAAAGATTTCAGAATTGGTTTTGCGCAGCTAGACTGGAGAACTTTATATGATTATTTAAAATCTAAAAATTTCACTGATAAAGAAATAGAATTGGCGGGACTTACGAAATATCCTGATGATAAGAATAAAGCAATGTACGACAGATTTCGTGGACGTGTAATGTTTCCGATTTGTGATTCTAGTGGTAGAGTAATTGCATTTTCAGGTAGAATACTTGTCGATGATGGAAAATCTGCAAAATATTTAAATAGTCCTGAAACACCTATTTTCAACAAATCGTCAGTCCTTTTTGGTATTGATAAAGCAAAAGATTCTATTAGAAAAAATAATTTTTCTATTCTTGTCGAAGGACAAATGGATTTAATTTTATCTCATCAAGCAGGATTTAAAAATACAGTTGCATCTTCTGGTACAGCAATGACTGACTCTACAGTTTCAAAAGAAAATATTATAAATAATCTAGGATTAGTCCAGAGATTGTCTAGAAATATTGTTCTAGCTTATGATGCAGATAAGGCCGGATTAAACGCTTCAAATCGTTTTGCGAAAATTGCATTATCACTCGGTATGGATGTAAAAGTTGCTCAAATGACAGAAGGAATGGATCCAGCAGATACTATTTCCAAACTTGGTGTAGACTCATGGCGAGAATCAATTAGAAATTCAAAGCATTTTATAGAATTTATGTTGTCTCGTATTTTGAAAGATACAAATGGAGATGCTAGAAAAATGGGAAGAGAAATAAAAGATATTTTACTTCCAATTATAAATGCATTAGAGAGTGCTATTGAAAAGTCTCATTTTATATCACTTATTAGTAGTAAAACTGGTATTATAGAAGGAGTCCTTTTGGAAGATTTAAAGAAAGTTGAAACAGAACACAAAAGTGAAAAAGAAGAAACTATTTCAGTACAGAAAAATATAGAGAAGACTTTACGAAAAGACTATATAGAACGTAGGTTAATGGGTGTAGCATTTTGGCAAGAAGGTCTCGAAAAGAAAAAAATAGACCCAAATATAATTTTTGAAAAATTAAATAAAGTAAAAGATATTTATGATTTAATGAAAGAAGATCTCGTGTTTGAAGCAGAAGCATTTTATACAAATAGTGAACATTTAGAAAAAGATGTAAAAGAAATGTTATCAAACATAGAAGAAGAATATTTAAATGAAGAATTGACCCAGAAAATGATAGATTTAAAAAATGTAAAAGATAAGGGTGATGAAGTCGAAATATTAAAAAGGATAAATGAGATTAATAAAAATAAAGAAGAAATTAAAAGGGGTCGTTAATCAAATAAATAAAAAATATGAAAAAACCAACAAAAAAAGTAAATAAGAAAGTTGTTAAAAAGGTGGTAAAACCGTTAAAGAAAGCAGTTAAACCAACAAAAAAAGTAAATAAGAAAGTTGTTAAAAAGGTAATAAAACCAACTACTAAAGTAGTAACAAAAAAACTTATTAAAGAAGCAAAGAAAGAACCAGCTAAAAAATTGAATGCTGTTGAGAAGAAGGCTCATGATTTGAGTACAAAATCAAACGAACTTATTGAAAAAGGGCGTAAGCGTGGATTCATAACTTATGATGAACTTTTAAAAACTTTTCCAGATATTGAAAACAATATTCTTTTCTTGGACGAGCTTTATGATAAATTCAATGTCGCAGGTATTGATGTTTTGGAAGGTGGAAACTTGCTTGATTTAGACTCTTTGGAAAAAGATAAGGATTTAAATAAATCTACAATGCACGATTCTATTCAAATGTATTTGAAAGAAATCGGACAATATTCACTTATTTATGCTAGTGAAGAAAAAGACTTAGCAAAGAGAATTGAAAAAGGGGATGAAGAAGCAAAGAATTTGCTTGCACGTGCGAACCTCCGTCTCGTTGTGTCTATCGCTAAGAAATACGTAGGACGTAGTGCAGATCTTACTTTACTTGATTTGATTCAAGAAGGTAACCTTGGTCTCTTTAAAGCTGTTGAAAAATTCGATTGGACAAAAGGTTACAAATTCTCAACTTATGCTACTTGGTGGATTCGTCAATCAATCACTCGTGCTCTAGCTGACCAGAGTCGTACTATTCGTATTCCTGTGCACATGGTTGAAACAATTTCAAAATATAAACAAGTTCACCGTCGTTTATCTCAAGACCTGGGGCGTGAACCATTGTCAGAAGAAATAGCGACAGAGATGGGTATCGAAGTTGAAAAAGTTCATACTATTGAAAATATTTCTCAAGAAACAATTTCACTCGAACAACCTGTTGGAGATGATGATGATAAATCAACACTTGAAAACTTCGTCGCTGATGATAAAATCCTACGTCCTGATCAAGAATCTTCACGTCGTATTCTCGCAGATCAGATCAAAGAAGTACTCGATGAGCTTAATCCAAAAGAAAGAAAAATCCTTGAGATGCGTTATGGTCTCATGGACGGCATCCAGCATACACTCGAGAGAGTAGGAGAGGAGTTTGGTGTTACTCGTGAACGTATTCGTCAAATCGAAGCAAAGGTTCATGAAAAATTACGCCAACATGAAAAGATATCAAGACTTAAAAATTACTTTGATTAAAGAAATTTAATACAAATTCGACTAGCTAGGACTGTCCTAGCTAGCTGTATAAATCACCTAAAAAGCCCTTATAAATAAGGGCTTTTTAGTATTGACTTTAATATATAAATATGCTATACTTTATATAGTTAAAAAAGTTATTCACAATTAAAAAAAATAAGATAAATGAAAAAAGTACTTTATTTTACGTTCTCTTTTATAGATAAACCCTTTCCATCACGAGAATTAACTTTTAGAAAAGAAGTTACAGAAATTATTCCTATTGGAACTAAGTATCTTCCCTTTGGAAATGAACTTCGTGCTGGAGCAATAGTTCCTGGTTATGTCGTTGACGAATCATTAAATGAATTCGTTATGTTAGCAGTATTTCAGATGCCTTTTGAAAAATATTCTTCTGAAGAAGGAGAGTATATTCGTAAGAATATGAAAGAACATGGATGGTTAATATTTCGTGATAATATTGATAAATTAGATTAACAAAAAACTCCTTACGAGATTCGTGAGGAGTTTTTATTTTGTCTTTTAAATTTTTATTTGAGTGCCTTGTCGAGTTTGCCTGTGACCATATCTAGTGGTTCAGCACCATCGATTGTTTCAACTACTTTTCCAGCTTTCATAATAAATCCTTTTGGTGTGCCTTGAACTCCAGCATTACCTCCTTCTTGTGTAGAATCTATTACAGCTTTTGCATATTTATCAGAATCTAAACATTTATTAAATGTTGTAGTATCGAGGCCCATATCTTTTGCAAATGATTTTAAATTGTCAGCAGAGAATTGTCCCTGATTTTCTCCTTTTTGATGAGAGAAAAGATAGTCGTGATATTGCCAGTATTTATTTTGGTCACCAGAACAACGTGCGGCTTCTGCTGCTTTGATAGATTCACTTCCTAAGAAAGAAAAATCTCTGTATACAATAGCGAGACTTCCGTTTTTTACATATGAATTATTTATTGTTGTTTCTACATCTTTAAAAAACTTTCCACAGAAAGGACATTGATAGTCAGCATATAAAACTAATGTCAGTGGTGCATTTTGATTACCTAAATAATGATCACTAGCAGTCACAGGAGTAGGAGTGTCTTTGCTGTCATTTTTAACCACTTTATTATCTGCTATATTTTCTGTTTTTGTTTTACTTGGATTGTCTAAATTACTACTTCCACCTGTTAACCAATAAAAACCCATTAAAATAGAACCTCCAATAAGCATTCCAGCGACTATTATTGCTGCAGGGGTTGTTAATTCTATTTTTTCACGACGGTGATGTTTTGTTTCTATATGTTCATTATTTTCCATATTTTGTATTTAAATTATTGTTAATATAGATGAATTGTATCATATTTTTTAACTATGCTATAATTAAGGTATTACAAAGGTCATTATTAATTTAAGTAAATAAAATAAATTTATGTGTAAAGGAAAATGTGTTCCAGCAATGATTGCTAAAACATTAGTTATCGTAGGAGGTGTAAACTGGGGATTAGTAGGAGTAGGAATGTTTATGGGTTCTAATTTAAACCTCGTAAACATGATTTTCGGTTCTATGCCAAAATTAGAAGCTATCGTTTATGTATTAGTAGGTGCAGCAGCGGTTATGTCTATTTTTGGATGTAAGTGTAAGAAATGTGGAGAAGCTTGTGCTACTTGTGGAGTTGCTCCAAAAGAAGAAGTTAAATAAATTTTAGCTTAATTAAGCAGAAAATCTCTCAGATAAAAATGAGAGATTTTTTGCTTTTTGGCTCATATTATGTTAAAATATAAGGGTTATTATGACTTCATTTCTAATAGCTATTTTTTATATAATGAGTTTTTTAGCTGTTTACGTGCAGGTCTTTTTTCTCGTAACTTTTTTTGAAAATAGAAAAAAAATAGTAATTCGTACAAAAGATATTGAATTAGAAAATTATCCATCTGTTACTATTATCGTACCTTGTTACAATGAAGAAAATACAGTAGGTAATACTATCAATTCTATTTCAGCCTTAAATTATCCAAAAGATAAATTAAATATTATTGTTGTAGATAATGCTTCCAAAGATGGTACATGGGATGTTTTACAAAATTATATAGACAATCCTCAAATTAAAATTTTTCAAGAAACAAAAATAGGGAAACATAATGCTTTGAATAAAGGATTAGAAAATATTACTACACAGTTCGTAGGTTGTCTCGATGCTGATTCTACGGTTCACCCAGAAGCTTTAAAAAGAATTATGACTTACTTTTCAAATCCTAAGACAATGGCTGTAGCTCCTAGTATTGTAGTAAATAATCCTAAAAAGCTTATTCAATATGCTCAACGCGCTGAATACGATATGGCTCATTATAATAAAAAAATGCTAGCATTTTTGGGTGGTATACATGTGACTCCTGGACCTTTTTCAATTTTTAGAAAAGAAGTTTTTGAGCAAATTGGTATTTATACAAAAGCTCATCATACTGAAGATCAAGAAATAGCACTCCGTATGCAAAAGAACGGTTTAAAAATTGATCATGCTCCAGATGCTTATGTTTATACAAATAGTCCAAATAGTGTACCAAAATTATATCGTCAACGTGTACGTTGGATTTATGGTTTTATCAGAAATGCGCTAGATTATAGAGAATTATTTTTTAAACCAAAATACGGTACGATAGGCATCTTTACTTTGCCATCTGGTTTTATTTCTGTTGTTGGAACTATTTTTATTTTATTTTTTAGTTTTATACAATTCTATACTTATTTAGCTCGCAAGATTTTACAAACTCAAGCTGTCGGTTTTCATATTATAAATGGTAAATTTTTTAATTTGGATTTCTTTACCCTAGACTCTAGGACTTTTGTTTTTGTCTCTATATTGTTGTATATTTTAGTAATAGTAGGCCTTTTAAATGGCCGTAGAATGATACATGGCAGAAAGAAATATACATGGTGGGATATACCTGTTTTTATCATAATATACACGTTTATAGCCCCTGTATGGCTCGTGAAAGCTGTCTGGAATGCGGTAACCTCGAAAGAGGCAAGTTGGGCCAAAGAGAGAGACCATTTAATAAAAAATAATAATATATAAATATATGGAAACAGAAAGAACAGAAAATAATAATAGAAAAAATGATTGGATTAAATATATAATAGTGTTATTTATAACACTAGGACTTTTTGCTGTAGCTGGAGGTTTGTCTAATTTTTTTACAAATAAAAAAGTAGAAACAATGCGCGAAGTGCAAGACAAACTTGCTACAGATATCTTGTCTTCTGAAACACAATTTTCTTTACTTTCAGAACTTTCTTGTGGACAAGACGATGGTTCAGAAAATCTTTCAGGTGAGCTTTCTGATATGGCTGCAAAGATTGATTACAGTGAAAATAATTTCAAAGATAATTCTACTGCGACAGAGTTGAAGAGATATTATACAATCTTGGAAATAAAAGACTATATTTTAACAAAGAAAATAAATCAGCGTTGTGGTAACAAGCGTATTCCAATATTGTATTTTTATACAACAGCCGAGAATTGTACTGAGTGTACAAAACAAGGTTTTGTACTTACAGAACTTCGTAAAAAATATCCTGATTTAAAAGTTTATTCTTTTGATTATAGTACTGATGTTTCAGCCCTTACTGCACTTTTGAAAATATATAAAATAAGTGATAAAGAATTACCAGCTTTGGTTATCGATGAAAATAAAGCTACAGGTTTCAAGAGTGTAGAAGATATTGAAAAATTATATCCAAATATAATAAAACTGTTACCGAAAGATACTACTACAACTAAAACCAATAAATAATTTATTTATTTTCTATAAAATCTTTTGCTTTCTGTAAATCCTCATGAGAATTTATGGGTATCCATTTTGTCGTCTCTACTATATGAATAGGGTAGGTGTCTTTTTGAGATAAAATTGTCTGAGGTAAACCTATATCACCATCACTCAATACTATTGGTTCAAATTTAAAAATTTCTGTATCTAAAACATATGTTCCTGTCGCTATTTTGGCTCCTCCTTTTTCTAATTCTTCTTTTGTTTGTTTTCTAAAACCTTTTACTATTCCGTTGTATGATTCTATTGCATAATATGGTATATGTGAATGTTGTACACCAAAAGAGCGTGGATATTGTAGATACATTTCTAATTCTTTTTTATTTTGTAAGTCATCACCATTCAGTACTAAAAATCTTTCTTTTTTTTCTAGATCAAATAAATCTTTTACAGATAATAAAGCTGCCATCGTACCAGTGTGTGAATTTATTTGTTCTACAATAGTTATTTTTTTATTTAAATTATGTGTTTTAGAAAAAACATGCAATTGTTCTATTAAATGTTTTCCTACTATATAAATTTCTGTAATTTCATCAGGAAGAGATTCTATTATATGAGACAGTATTGGTTTATTATTTATTTGTATTAGTGGTTTTGGTGTAGTATCTGTAATTGGTTGTAATCTACTCCCTTTACCAGCTGCAAAAATTATTACTTTCATTTCGAAATTATAGCATATAAAAATCCCGCTGAATTTCAGCGGGATTATCTTTAAATAGCTATTCTTTTGTTATTATGAGTATACTCTACAGTTTCAGACAAGCGTCCTTCTTTTGGAATTTGATCGAAACCAGCCTTGATTCTTAAATATGCTAAAATCATACGTTTATAGGCTAAACCAAATTCATCTTGTCTGTTAAATATTTCTTCAACTGACATAAATTGAATGTCTTCAAGTTCAGGTTCGAAAGCTATTAATCTTTCTTGTGTATGTTTATTGCATTTGAATAAAAACAAAATACCAGAGGCTGATTGTACACCTTTTAATCTTTGGATGAAATAAGCTATTAATTCCAAATCTTGTTCTTGGATTATAACTCCAAATTCTTCTTCAACTTCAGACATAGCTGCATGCATAGGTAACTCTCCTCGGTCTATACCACCGCCAGGTAACATAAATAATTTGTCTCCATAAGTAGCACGTCCTACCAGAATTCTGTTTTCTTCGTCTTCAATAATAACATTTACACCATTTAGTCTTTTTAGGGCTTTTTCGATTAAGATTAGTTTTTCTTCATCTTCGATCTCTTTTTTTTTGCTTTTGCTGGAGAAAAACCAGTACAAAAATTTTATTAGTCTCATATTTGTTAATTTACAATTTTATTTAAGCTTACTTTAACAGTTTTACAAAGAAAAGGAAAGTGGTGTATACTACGTCAATATGAAAGGACAAATTACTAAAACACTACCAAGAAATGACTGGGATAAGGTTGTAATACATGAGAATAATGATCCATTATTGGAATTAAAAGAAACTGAGCGTATTAAAATCGGTTTAGTAAAAAAAGATTACGAATCATTATTTTTTGTACGAAAAACGGTTGCAGAAAAATTGCAGAAAGTTTCTTTGTTATTACCTGCTGGAATAAATCTTGTTATTATTGAAGGTTACAGAACAATGCAGTCTCAGCAACATGAATGGGATTCTGTTTTTAAAAAAATAAAAAGTAATGATGAATCTTTAACAGACGAAGAAGTCGAAGTTCAAGCAAGATTGGTTGTAGCAAAACCTTCACCACTTTCAAATCACCATTGTGGAGGTGCTGTTGATATTTCTCTTATCTATGATAATGGAATTTTAGTTGATATGGGTACAAATTATATTTCAGCTTCAAGCATTGAAGATAAAATAAAATTTCCAATGCTTTCAGATAAAATTACAGAAGAGCAAAAGAAAAATCGTAAGATTTTGCGAGATGTAATGGAAACTGAAAATTTTGTTTGGTACCCAGGAGAATGGTGGCATTATTGTTGGGGAGATAGAATGTGGGCTGTGTATACAAATCAAACAGAGTGTTATTACGGGCCGATTGAATTAGAATAAAAATATGTTTCCTGAAGATAAAAATAGAAGCGAAAAATTTAATAAATTATTAACAGAGAACGGTTTTACTAAAAGTGAAATTGGTATTGCTATTATTGATTTAAATCAACCAGAAATAAAAATTTTTGGTTATAATGTAGAACATTTTATATATCCTGCTTCTATATATAAAATATTTATTGGAGCAGAAGTTTTGCGTAGAATCGAGATTGGTGAATTTTCTTTTGAACAAATTGTTGAAATAAAATCACCAAACGACGTAGATAAAGACGCGAGAATTTTCCCAGGTGATTCAAGGGGTCTACTTAAATCCGGTGATAAAGTTTCAATTGATTATTTGCTTGATTTAATGCTAACTAGAAGTGATAATACTGCTTCAAATGTTTTGATTGATTTGGTTGGACGAGAAAATATAACAAAAAATATTATACATAGATATAATTGGCAGGGAAGTGAAGTTACAAGAAAATTCCTTGATAGGATAAAAGAAGATAAACCATATCGTTATTCTGAAACAACAATGACTTGTGCTCGGCATGTTGCAGAGTTTTTTTATTTAGTTGAAAAAGAAGAATTAATTTCTATTTTTGTTTCTAAAAAACTTAAAGAATACATGTTACGTTGGAGCAAAGAAGGTAGAAAAGGTTTAGCTATTAAAGACTATGTTTCATATTATCGTAAGGGTGGTTATCTTGAAAACAATCTTTATTTACCTTTATATTCTTCATATTATAAAAAAGCAGGTTTTGCTCTTGATTATGCTGCAAAAGGTATTTTTCAATTATTAAAAACATTGTTAATTAAGGGTTGGGCTTTTATTCGTTGGGTGAATGATGCTGGTGTTGTAAAAGGTAAAAAATCATATTATATCGTTTCATTTTTTAGTGTAAATAAACAAATTAATCCTTATAAAAAATTTAGAACAGAAAAATTAGCAAAACTTATTTATGATTTTATGGAAGATTTAAAATAATACAAAAAACCCCCTTATGGGGATTTTTTGTATTATGGAGCCGCTTCTCAGACTTGAACTGAGGACCTTCGCTTTACAAAAGCGTTGCTCTACCAACTGAGCTAAAGCGGCGTGTTTCAATATATTAGCAAATATCTATAAAATTATCAACCATGGATATTTGTTTCTTCTTCTATTATTTGATCCTTTAATCTGCCTATTTTCTTCTTGTATTCTGAGACTGTTTTCAAAAAAGCTGAAGCTTCTTTCTTTTCTGCTGTAATCTCTGGTTCTATGTGTTCCTTTTTTGTAATTTTACTTTTTATTTTTCTATAAATTTCTTTACTTTTCTTTTTCAAGAGTATAGATGACCGTACATATGTACGTAGGGTAATAGCGATAATAAAAAATCCAAGTTCTTTTCCATGTCTTATTAAAATATAATGTACATCTTTTATATCTGGTAAAACAGGAGAGTGGTCTACGACTGTCATATTTTGTTCACGTATAAAAGCTACACGTTTATTCAACATAAACATGATACTAAATAGTGATATAAAAAATAATATTAAAACGAAAGTCATAGATTAATTATAACATAACAAAAACGACATTTCATGTCGTTTTTGTAGTTTTTTATATTGAATATCTTTTAATTTCTATTATCTTTGCACCTGCTTTAGATAATAGTGAAGCGATAGTTTCATCTGGATTCTTGATGAAATTTTGTTCAGTCAAAGTTTTTTCTTTGAAGTATGTAGCGATCTTTCCTTCGAGCATTTTCTTTTTAATGTCTTCTGGTTTGTCGAGAGCCATAACTTCTTTTTCAAAAATTTCTGCTACAGTTTTTCTAGATTCTTCTGTAATTTCTTTTGGGTCTAAATATTCAGGGCGCATAGCAGCGACATGCATTGCTATATCTTTTGCTAAATCAGCATTACCACCTTCGAGAGATACGATAACGGCTGTTTTACCATTGTGTACGTAGTTACCTATAACACTACCTGTAACTTCGATACTGTCTCCGAGTTGGATATTTTCACCAGTCTTTTGGATGATTTGATCAATCATTTCTTTTGATCCGGCTTTCATAGCTTCTACGCCTTCAGTAAGAGCTTTTTCAGTTAGAGTTGAAAGTAGGTTTGTAAAGTCTTCATTTTTCGCAACGAAATCAGTTTCACAGTTTAAAGCTAGTAGTACTGCTTTATTTCCATTTGTCTTTACCATTACAGCACCGTCTTTTGCATCACGTCCTGCTTTTTTGAGTGCGATGTCTGAACTAGATTTCTTTAAGATAACAATAGCTTTTTCCATGTCGCCTTGAGCTTCTTCTAAAGCTTTACGACATTGCATAACAGAGACTCCAGTAGAATCTCTTAATTGTTTTACTAATTCTGTAGTTATTTGTGACATATTTTATTATCAGCAAGTAGTAAGTTTATAATTTTTCTCAGGTCCTCGGGTCGCCTTACTAGGCTCAACCAGACCATTCGCCAAATTACAAACTTACTACTTGCAAGTTATGTTAATAATATTAATTTACTTAGCTTCTGGCACAGACATTTGTCCAGCCTTGTAAGCTTCAGCTAAAGCTTTAACGAACATGTTGATACTTTGACGTGAGGCATCGTTTGCAACGATGAAATATGTAAGACCTTTTATGTTTGAGTCTGTGTTAGTTATAGCAACTACTGGAACGTTTGAAGTTCTAGCTTCTGTTGCAGCAATAGCTTCTTTCTTTGAGTCTACGATTATTAAAGCATCAGGGATTTTTTTCATTCCTATCATACCAGAATAGTATTTTGAAAGTTTCTCCATTTTCTTTGAGAGAACGAGTCTTTCTTTTTTTGTGTATTTATTTAGTTCACCTTTTTCACTATCGATTTTGTAGTTTTCAAGTTCAGTGATTCTTTTCTTTATTTCTCCGAAGTTACTAATAGCACCACCGATCCATCTTTCGATAACGTATGGCATGTTGATAGATTCAGCGATCATTTTTACTGATTCACGAGCTTCTGGTTTTGTACCGACAAATAGAACTGTTTTATTACGAGCTCCTAAGTCTTTGACGAATGCACATGCATCCTTGAGCATCTTGTCAGTCTTTTCTAAATCTATGATATCGATTTTATTTTTTGTTGTAAAAATAAAAGGAGCCACAGAAGGGTGGCGGCGTGTTTTTGAGTAGCCATAGTGAGCACCCATTTCGAACATTTTTTCTATTGTTATTATTTCGTTTTTTGACATGTATATATATTTTTATAATTAATAATCTTACCTTGTGACTTAAATAAGCCATTTCTAAAGCCTATTTTTTCATCTAGAAATTAAAAACCCATCTCTAGACAGGTGTTTATATATTAGCAGTAATTTTAATTTTTTGCAAATTTCCCGAGGTTTTGCAAAGCTCGAGAAATTAGGGTAGTATGGGGTATATGAGACAATCAAAACTTTTTTCAAAAACAAGAAAAGAAGCTCCAGCAGATGAGATAGCTAAAAATGCTGAGCTCTTGATAAGAGGTGGATTTATATACAAAGAAATGGCTGGTGTTTACACACTTTTACCACTAGGACTCCGAGTTATAAATAAAATAGAACAAATAGTTCGTGATGAAATGAATATGGTTGGCGGTATGGAAATGCGTACTTCTATTATTCAAGCAAAAGAAGTTTGGGAAAAAACTAACAGATGGGATGATGAAATAGTAGATAACTGGTTTAAAACAAAATTAAAAAATGGTGGGGAAGTTGGTTTGTCTTTTACAAATGAAGAAGCTCATTCAAATATTTTAAAACAATATGTAAATTCTTATAAAGATTTACCTGTTTATGTTTATGATTTTAAAAATATTTTTAGAAATGAAACTCGTAGTAAATCAGGAATTTTGCGAGGTAGAGAATTCTATTGGAAAGCTTTATATTCTTTTTCTAAAAGTGAAACAGAACACAATGAATTTTATGAAAAAGCTAAAATAGCTTATAAAAATGTTTTCCAAAAAGTCGGTATCGGACATTTAACTTATATGACATTTGCCTCAGGCGGAACTTTTTCAAAATTCTCTCATGAATTTCAAACTTTAACTTCTGCAGGAGAAGATACTATATATGTAGATGAAGCGACTTCTGTAGCTGTAAACCAAGAAGTCTATACAGATGAAGTCTTAAAAGACTTAGGTTTAGAAAAAGAAAAATTAGTTGAGAGAAAAGCTATCGAAGTTGGTAATATTTTCTCATTGGGTACAAAATTCTCAGCTCCTTTTGATTTAAAATTTAAAGATGAAAATAACAAAGAAAACCTTGTAGTTATGGGTAGTTACGGTATTGGCCTTACTCGTCTTATGGGTACAGTTGTTGAAGTTTTGTCAGATGACAAGGGTATTATTTGGCCTGAAAGTATCGCCCCATTTAAAATTCAATTGCTTTCTTTGGGAGAAAGTGAGAATGTTACCAAAGAAGCTAACAAGGTCTATGGTGCTTTATTAGAGGCAAGTATAGAAGTTATCTTTGATGATAGAAATGGAATGTCTGTTGGAGAAAAATTTGCTGATTCAGATTTGCTAGGTATGCCATATAGAGCAGTTGTGTCTGAGAGAAGTATAAAAGAAGGCGGTATCGAATTAAAGAAAAGAACAGAAGAAAAAGGCAGTATTGTAAGTTTAGATGAATTGATAAAAACTCTTAAATAAAAATGTTTAAAAAATTTTACAAAATGTTTTCAAACGATATCGGTATCGACCTCGGCACAGCAAATACTCTCGTGTATTTGAAAGGGCAGGGTATTGTGATCAATGAACCTTCTGTCGTAGCAGTGAATGTGAAGACGAATCAAGTCCTCGCTGTCGGCGCTCAAGCAAAACAAATGCTCGGTAGAACACCAGGGCATATTCGCGCTGTGCGTCCACTCGTAGACGGAGTTATTTCTGACTTCGAAGTTACAGAAGAAATGCTTTCATATTTGATAAACAAAGCAGATAAAATGTCTAAAAAGTTTTTGCGTCCTCGTGTCGTCATAGGTGTTCCATCTGGAACTACAAATGTCGAAACTCGTGCTGTCTATGATGCAGCGAAATCTGCTGGAGCGAGAGAAGTGTATTTAGTCGAGGAGCCTATGGCTGCTGCTATCGGAATTCGTTTACCTATCAAAGACCCAGTCGGTTCTATGATTATCGACATCGGTGGAGGGACTACAGATGTCGCAGTTATATCGCTTGGTGGAATCGTAAAATCTAGAAATTTGAAAATCGCTGGAGATAAATTGAACAATGATATCATCTCATATATGCGTGATGAATTTAAATTACTCATCGGAGAGAAAACAGCTGAATCAGTAAAGATGGCTATAGCTTCTGCGATCCAAGGTGAATATATGGAAAGTTACGTTCGTGGACGAGACTTGCTCACAGGACTTCCTCGCGAAGTTGTCGTAACTGATTCAGATATCCGTGAAGCTATCGCTCTATCCGTCGCTGAACTCGTCGATGGTGTAAAAGATATTTTAGAAACTACTCCACCAGAAATCCTTTCTGATATTATGCGTGGTGGTGTCGTGCTTTCAGGTGGTGGCGCGCTTCTACACGGACTCGATAGACTACTACAAAACGTACTCAAAATACCAGTGTATGTTGTCGATGATCCACTTTCAGCTGTAGCTCGTGGTACAGGAATTATTTTAGATGATATAGAAAATTATCGTGAAGTATTAATCGGCAATCAAGATGAGTTACCTCCTAGATAAAAATAAAAAAATAAAAAAGTATAAAAAAATTGGAGCAATAGTTTTTCTAGCTATTGTTTTAGTTTATTTCCGTGCCGGAGTTTGGAAAGGTTTGTCTGTATCTGTACACACAATTTTCAAACCAGTAATAGTTTTCGGACAATTCATCGGTGGGGGATTTTCAAATATCGGTATTGAATTTATTTCTAAAAAAGCTCTAGTCGCAGAAAATGAAAGTTTGAAAAATCAAATTTCAGAAAGCGAAGCTGACAGGGCAAACTACGCATCTGTCGTCGATGAGAATAATAAAATGAAAGAAATCCTCGGCAAGAAACCTGCAAATATGAATATGGTTCTCGCAGGAATCCTCGCCAAGCCGAATCAATCTTTGTATGATACTTTGATAATAGATGCGGGGGGTGATGATGGAGTAAAAGTAGGTGATATGATTTTTGCTTATGGTTCTGTTCCTATCGGAAAAGTTTCCGAAGTTTATGCAAAGTCTGCAAATGTCGTCCTTTTCTCAAGTCCAGGAGAAAATACCGAAGTCACAATAAATGGAAAAGATATTGCTATTTCAGCTGTCGGTCGTGGGGGAGGAAATTTCGAAATAGAATTGCCGAGAGATTTGGTTATCGATGTCGGAACTGAAATAGATTTACCAGGCATCAGTCATTATATTTTAGGAAGTGTTGCGACGATAGTTTCTGATCCACGAGATGCTTTTCAAAAAGCTCTTCTCGTGAGTCCTGTAAACGTGCAACAACTTAAATTTGTTGAAGTTAGTATTTAGCAGAGCAAGGATTTTTTAGAGTACGGATATTTTTTTGCTAAAAAATTCCTCGTGCTCGCGCCGTCGCGCTCCCAAGTCTCTAAAAAGTCCTTGCTCTGCTAATAAATATTTATGGAATTTAAAATACAAAAAAAATTAAAAGATAGTTTAGGTAGAGTAGGAATTTTGAGTACTCCACATGGAGATATTTTGACTCCTGCTTTTGTGACTGTTGGTACGAAGGCGACAGTGAAATCCCTCACACCCGAAGCCGTTGCAAATGCTGGTGCGCAAGTCGTCCTCGCGAATACTTACCATTTATTTTTACAACCAGGGGATGAGGTTGTGGCGAAAGCCGGAGGCCTCGGTAAATTTATGAATTGGAGCAGTCCCACGATGACGGACAGTGGCGGGTTCCAAGTTTTTTCTCTCGGCGCTGCATATGGAAAAGATATTTCAAAAGTAGTGAAAATTACTGACCCGTCACTGATGATCCCAGAGCGTTTTGATGACTCTGATGCACCACGCCTCGCAAAAATAGGGAATGACGGAGTGTCTTTCAAGTCTCACCTCGATGGAAGTATCCATTATATTACCCCAGAGAAATCAATTCAGATTCAGCATAATCTCGGCGCGGATATTATTTTTGCATTTGATGAATGTACTTCGCCGGCAGAAGATTTGAAATATCAAGAAGAAGCTCTTGCTCGCACTCATGCTTGGGCGAAGAGATGTTTGGAAGAGCATAATAAATTGGAAGAGGCGAAGGAAGAGGACGGGAAAAGGCAAGACCTTAAGGGAGCCCAAGGTCTTGCCTTGAGGAGTCCTCAGGCGCTTTTTGGCATCGTGCAAGGCGGTCGCGAAGAAAGTCTCCGTAAAAAATCTGCGCAAATTATTTCTGAAATGGAAGTGGACGGCAAAAAATTTGATGGCTTCGGCATTGGGGGATCTTTTGCAAAAGAAGACATGGCGACAGCGGTAAAATGGTGCAATGAAATTTTACCGGAAGAAAAACCTCGTCACCTCCTCGGCATCGGCGAGCCGGAAGATTTATTTATGGGTATTGAAAATGGTGTAGACCTCTTCGACTGCGTCATCCCTACCCGCCTCGGCAGAAATGGTACTATATATACGAAGGCAGGGAAGATCAGTATCACGAACACTAAATTCCGTGAAGATTTTATGCCAATCGAATCTGACTGTGAGTGTTACACTTGCAAGAATTACACCAAAGCCTACATCGCGCACCTCTTCCATGGCAAAGAAATGCTCGCTGGGACACTCGCTTCCACGCACAATCTGCACTTCATTGTGTCCCTCGTTGCCAATATCCGCCAAAGTATTTTAGATGATAAATTTGAAGAATTTAAGAGTGAGTTTTTGAGTAATTATGTAAAATAAAAAAGGTGGAAGAAAATTTTCTTCCACCTTTTACTAATTAATTGAGATACAAAAATCACAATTTTTTGAAGACGTTTCTTCTAAATAATTTTTAGGCAATTGTGATAATTTCTTCCAATCAAGAATGCATTCACCCATACAATCATATCTTCCGATGCTGATTCTTGGTCTTTTTAAATTTTGTTTACCAAAATGTTTTTGAGCTTCTTCTGAAAGTACTATTTCCTTTATCTTTTCTTTAAAAGATTTCAGGTTAGTAACTTCAATTTTTGTAGTGTTAGTACTTGTTCCAGACAAATAAGATCTACAACCGTTGCGCCATAGTGCAATTACAATTTTTTCCATTTTTTTATTAATTTGTGAAGAACCTCTTGGGACCTTCTGATTTATGTTGAATTTAAAACTTCTTATTATTATATACCTATTTAACTAAAATGTCAAGTTATGTTATACTAATTATATGTTCGCGAATAAATTCAAAATCAAATCAGACTTTAAACCAGCAGGTGATCAGCCGAAGGCTATAAAGGCGCTTGTGGAAGGGTTGAAAAAAGGAATGAACAAGCAGACGTTACTCGGGGTTACAGGTAGTGGCAAGACTTTTACTGTGGCGAATGTGATACAAAGTGTGCAGAAGCCGACATTGATAATTGCGCACAACAAAACTCTCGCAGCTCAGCTCGCGCAGGAGTTCAAAGAATTCTTTCCGGAAAATGCAGTGCACTATTTCGTCTCCTATTACGACTACTATCAGCCGGAAGCCTACATGCCGACGACGGACACCTATATCGAAAAAGATGCGCAGATCAACAAAGAGATCGATCGTCTTCGTCATGCGAGTACACAAGCTTTGCTTACGAGAAGTGATGTGATTATCGTCGCATCGGTGTCTTGTATCTACGGTCTCGGAAGTCCAGAAGAATACAAGGAAGAGAATTTGCATTTAGATGTCGGGATGAAAATGGATAGAAAAGAACTCGTAGAGAAATTGGTAAAAGTGCATTTCGAGAGGACTAATGCGGATTTGGAACCGGGTAATTTCCGCGCGATAGGAAACGTTATCGAAGTCATGCCGATATCAGAAACTTTTGTGTATAGAATTGAAATCGGAACCCCCTCTCTAAAATCTTCAAATTTTGGAGAGGGGGCAGGGGGTGAGGGGAATTGCGTTTTGTCTATCACAAAGATAGATCCAGTTTCCTCAAAAGTCTTAGGCGATGAGCAAAACATTTTTATTTTCCCAGCGAAGCATTTTATCACGACGACAAAAGGTAGAGACAGTGCGATAAAATCTATTAAAAAAGAACTCGCAGACCAGCTCAAAAAATTCGACAAAGAAGGCAAACTTCTCGAAGCGGAAAGATTAAAGAGACGCACGACATATGACCTCGCGATGATTCGTGAAGTTGGTTATTGTTCTGGAATAGAAAACTATTCTCGTCATTTGTCAGGCAAAGCAGTGGGTGAAGCACCGGAAACTTTACTCTCATATTTTCCGCGTGATGCAAAAGGTAATCCAGATTTTTTGACTATCATCGACGAGAGCCATGTCTCTATTCCACAAATCGGAGGAATGTTTGCTGGGGATCAGTCTAGAAAAAATACGCTCGTTGAGCACGGTTTCCGTTTGCCGAGTGCAAAAGATAACAGGCCACTTAAATTCCCAGAATTTTTAGAACGCGTTGGACAGATGATTTATACTTCTGCGACTCCTTCTGATTATGAAAGGACAGAAAGTGCACAAATCGTCGAGCAAGTTATCCGCCCGACAGGTTTGCTTGATCCTGAGGTGGAAATAAGACCTATACTCGCTGGATTGGCTGAAAATTTTGCTCAGGTCCTCGGTTCTCCTCGCGCATCTGATTCTAAAAAAAATGCGCTCGGCCAGACCGTTCGCAAAAATTCCACCCAATCCAGCTATCCTGGCCAAATCCAAGACTTCATAAGTGAAGCGAAAAAGGAAATTAAAAATGGTCGCCGAGCGATAGCGACGACACTTACAAAAAAAATGGCGGAAGATTTATCTGAGTATTTAAAGAAGGAGGGAATCAAAGCAGAATATTTACATAGTGATATTAAAACAATAGAAAGAATTCAAATCCTGACAGAATTTCGTCGTGGTGCTTTTGATATTATCGTCGGGGTGAACTTGCTCCGTGAAGGTTTGGATTTACCAGAAGTTGGTTTGATAGGAATTCTCGATGCAGATAAAGAAGGCTTTTTGCGTAGTGAGACAGCTCTTATTCAAACAATAGGCCGTGCGGCTCGTAACAGTGCCGGGCGAGTTATTTTGTATGCGGACAATATGACAGGCTCAATGGAGCGCGCATTGCGAGAGACCAATCGCCGTCGCGCATTACAGATAGCTTACAATAAAAAAAATGGCATTACTCCGACAACAATTTTAAAAGCTATCAAAGACATCACACAGGGGATGGATACGTTACACGACAAAGCAGTGCGTTCCGAACTCGAACTTGATACGAAACTTTTTGCCAAGAATCCAAATAAATTAATAAAAATAAAAGAACAAGCGATGAACGAAGCAGTCAAAATGCTCGACTTCGAAACTGCGGCAATCCTTCGCGATGAGATTAAAATCTTGAAAGCTCGACCAGTGCCGGTGGTAGAGCTTACAGCAATACCGAGGACAAAAAAGAAAAAATAATGAGTATCTTGCTTTAGAGTTCTTTAGGTTTTATAATTTATAAAATTCATATTTTATAAAAATGAAAAAAATGTTCTTTTTGTTGTTACTTTTCTATGTAAAATTAACAACTGTGCCAGCTCATGCGCAAACAACCGAGCGAAAATGTCCTTGTGATGATAAATGTCACATAGAACAAAGATGGAATCATGTTGTTCAATATAAAGATTCCTTGATTGATTCCTTGATTTTATTTTCTAAGGGAAGAAAAGAATTTGTCTGTATTTATTACAAGAATAAAAATATTTTTTATTCTAAAATTCCACAAGCTGGAAAATGGAGGATAAATAACATTACCAAGCAAACAATTTGTTTCAATTCTGGATATAATTTACAAATTTTCAATTTGGTAACAAAAGAATTTTTTGTACCTAAAGTTCCAGAAAGAAATATCTTTCCAGATCCAAATTAGAAAGTCCTGTAGCAATACAGGCTTTTTGTTTATCTAATTTTGTGTTATAGTGTTGTCACAAATTAATATATAAACCCCAAGGGCAAACCAAGGGGGATTTAGTTTATTTACCCCACCCCTAACCCCTCCCCATTTTTTGCAAAAAATGGGGAGGGGAAGCCGAAGGCGGGGAGGGGCGGATTTAATTATGAAAAACAACAAAGAAGAAAAAATAATAGTGCGTGGAGCTAGAACTCACAACTTGAAAAATATTACTGTGGAAATGCCACGTAATAAGATGATTTGTATTACCGGTATGTCTGGATCAGGAAAATCATCTCTCGCTTTTGATACGATTTTTGCCGAAGGACAACGCCGATATGTGGAGTCTCTTTCTTCATATGCACGACAATTTTTAAAACAAATGGCGAAGCCTGATGTGGATGAGATCGAAGGTTTGAGTCCTGCTATTTCTATTGATCAAAAATCTCGTTCAAACAACCCGCGTTCTACTGTCGCGACTATTACGGAAGTATATGACTATCTCCGTGTTTTATATTCTCGTATTGGTAAACCTCATTGTCTCGAATGTGGAACAGAAATAAAAAAACTTTCGAATGAAGAAATTATGAATTTCGTCAAAGAAAAAGCGGAAAGTTTTCTAGCGAGTGGTAAGAAGAAAGAAGTCATGGGCGTGAATTGGACTGAAGTAAATATTAAAATATTTGCTCCTGTTGTGCGTGGAAGAAAAGGAGAATACTATCAATTGCTCTACGACTTACTCGGTAAAGGTTATGCGAAAGTTCGTATCAATGGCGAAATAAAAAATCTTCGCGATAGAATAGATCTCGCAAAAACAAAGAAGCATGACATCGATGTTTTGGTAGATGAAATAACTTTTCATAAAGTAAAAGATAAATCAGAAGATGAAAATATGCGATTGTTTGAAGCGGTGGAGAGGGCATTGCTCGAAAGTGATGGGCTTGTGAGTATTACATACAATGATGTCGAATCAGTTTTTTATTCTGCGAAGTTTTCTTGTCCGAATGATGGCTTTTCTTTCCCTGAAGTAGAACCTCGTCTTTTCTCATGGAACAGTCCGTATGGAGCTTGTGAGACTTGTCATGGCCTCGGAACCAAGCATATGTTTGGTGATGATCCTTGTGATGCATGTAAAGGTTTACGTCTTCGTCCTGAAGCTTTGCATGTTTATATAGAAGCAGATTGGACGGCGGGAAAAGGCAAGACCTTAAAGGATTCCAAAGGTCTTGCCTTGAGGAGCCGTCTCAATATCATCGAAGCGATTTCGCTTTCTGCCGAAGATGCTTTTGAATTTTTCGGCTCACTAAAACTTTCTAAAAAAGAAGAAGAAATTTCTGGTGTCTTGATGAAAGAAATTTTATCTCGTATAGAATTCTTGCTCAATGTCGGACTCGAATATATTTCTCTCGATCGTCGCGCAAATACGCTTTCGGGCGGGGAAGCTCAGCGTATTCGTCTAGCATCACAGCTCGGCTCACGACTCGTAGGAACTTTGTATGTGCTGGATGAGCCGACAATTGGTTTACATCAACGCGACAATGAAAGACTTATAAAAACTCTCGAAGACTTGCGTGACCTAGGTAATACAATTATCGTCGTTGAACACGATGAAGACACTATTTATGCTTCGGATTATCTTATTGATATCGGTCCAAAAGCTGGCGTACACGGAGGTAATGTCATTGTCGCAGATGATTTGGAAAAATTACTTTCTGCACCAAAAAATACTTCAAAGTCTCGAACTCTCGGATACCTTCGCGGAGAAATAAAAATAGAAATTCCAGAGAAGAGAAGAACTTCAGAAAAGGGAAGTATAAAAATTGTTGGCGGAAAAGTTTTTAATATTAAAAATTTGAATGCAGAAATTCCACTCGGCAAACTCGTATCTATTACTGGCGTTTCCGGTTCTGGTAAAAGTTCTTTTATGTATGAGATTTTACACAAGAATTTGCAAGGCAGGCTCGAGAGAAAATATCGTACAAATGAAGTTTACAACTGTGCATCTTTTTCAGGATCTGAATACATCAGTCGTGTCGTACTCATCGACCAGTCAGCCATAGGACGAACTCCTCGTTCAAACCTCGCGACATATACAGGAGCTTTTACATTCATTCGTGACCTCTTTGCAGAGACCGAAGAAGCTCGTTTTCGTGGATGGAAATCAAATAGATTTTCTTTTAATGTATCTTCAAAGACTGGTGGGGGACGCTGTGAAGCCTGTGAGGGAAATGGTGAAATAGCAGTGGAAATGCATTTCTTGCCTACGGTATATGTAACATGTGATGTGTGTATGGGTAAGCGTTTTGATAAAGAAACTCTGAAAGTAAAATATAAAAATAAAAATATTTATGAAGTTTTAAAAATGACTGTCGAAGAAGCTTTTACATTCTTCGAAGATATTCCAAATGTTTTTGATCGTGTGCGAACTTTGATGGATGTCGGCCTCGGATATGTCGAGCTCGGACAAAGTGCTACGACGCTTTCAGGTGGGGAAGCACAACGTGTGAAAATTTCCTCTGAACTTTTCCGTCCGTATTTGGAAAAGACAATTTATCTCCTCGACGAGCCGACTGTTGGACTTCATTATGATGATGTTCAAAATTTAATTAATGTATTAAATCGCCTCGTAGACAAAGGTAATACCGTCGTCGTCATTGAGCACAATATGGATCTCATCAAATCCGCCGACTATCTCCTCGACTTCGGTCCCGAAGGCGGCGCCGGTGGGGGAACATTGATTGCAAAAGGAACACCGGAAGAAGTTGCGAACAATAATAAATCATACACCGGTAAATACCTCAAGAAAGTATTGAAAAAATAAGGGAAGCCTGCCCCGTAGGAAGTACTCTTTCCTTCGGGGTATCTTAAAAAAGTTTTGAGGAAATAAAAAAAGAGAAACAAATCTTGTTTCTCTTTTTTGAAATAATTTATACAATTATTTCTTTTTTCTTTTCATTTCGTAAATTGAAGTTTCAGTTCCAATCACTAATTTGTTTCCAGGATTAGGATACGAAATGCTCATTACTTCACTTGTTGCAAAATAGAAATCTTCACCTTCTTTTTTTATACAAATTGGTTTTCCTAAAGAGATATCTTTTGCAAGAATTCCTTTTATTTTTGTTCCTACGGGTGCTTTTGAAGTTTTACCTTCCAATATCTTTGTTTTTACAAAGTTTACTGATGAACCCTTTTTTTCATCAGTAATTTCTACTATTTTTAATGTCATTGTGCTTTTTGTTTAAGTTAATACTATTTATTTATTTCTAATATTATGATACGATACTGTTTATGCAAAGTCAAGAATTAAAAAAGTATAAATTGCCTGAAAAGCCCGGGGTTTACTTTTTCTTGAAAGGGAAAGATATTTTATATATTGGAAAAGCGACGAGTTTGAAGGATAGAACAAAGAGCTATTTTAGTAAAGACTTGATAAATACTCGCGGACCGTTGATATTGGATATGGTTTTCAAGGCAGATGGATTGAAATGGCAAGAGACTGAGACAGTCTTGGAAGCGCTTATTTTAGAAGCTAACCTGATAAAGAAACATCAGCCATATTACAATACGAAAGAAAAGGATGATAAGAGTTTTAATTATGTTTGTATTACTCGTGACGAAATGTCAAAAGTTTTAATAATTCGTGGTAGAAATTTAGAACAAAAAAATTATGCAAAAGTATTTGGCCCATTTCCAAATGGTGGGCAATTAAAAGAAGCTTTAAGATTGATAAGAAAAATATTCCCATTCTTGGATGAGAAATCTAAAGTCAAAGGAACTCATGAATTCTATAAACAAATAAAGCTCGTGCCAGAGCAAAAAGAAATTCTTTTTCAAAATATAAAAAATATTAAACTTCTTTTTGAAGGCAAGAAAAAATCAATTTTAAAGAATCTAGAGAAAGAAATGAAATCATATGCCAAAGAGCATTCTTTTGAAAAAGCAGGGGAGATCAAAAGACAGATTTTTGCACTGCAACATATTCAGGACGTTTCGCTCATCAAAGAGGAGCGAGTTCACCCCCGCCTTGTTGAGGAGGGGGCAGGAGGTGGTGGCCCAAAGAAGAATCACCACCTCGCCCTAAAGGGCACTCCTCCTCAGAAAGGAGGAGATGAAAATTCACCATTTCGCATTGAAGCTTACGACATCGCGCACATGTCCGGCCAAAATATGGTGGGGGTAATGGTTGTACTCGAAGATGGAGAAATTGCGAAAAATGAATATAGAAAATTTATTATAAAAGGTTTTACAAGCTCGAATGATGTCGGAGCACTTTCAGAAGTCCTGACTCGTAGATTCAAACATAGTGAATGGGCTATGCCGGATTTAATAGTCGTCGATGGAAGTACTGCACAGGTAAATGCTGCGAAGAAAATTTTGAAAGAATACAATCTAAATATTCCTATTTCTGCAGTAGTAAAAGACGACAGACATAAAGCGAAAATGATCTTGTTTGAGAAGTTTCAAAAAAATTCCCTCGGTCCTTGGAAGGGGGTCAGCCAGACACTCGGAAATCTTTCTGAAACTTCTCTTAAAAAACAAATCTTGTTGGCTAACAGTGAAGCGCATAGATTCGCTATCACATACTATCGTCAAAAAAGTAGAAAAAATATGTTAAAATAAAAGTATGATAAAAGTCGGAGTTATTCGTGGAGGATTTAGTTCTGAATATGAAACTTCTCTTAGAACAGGAGAAAATGTTCTTTCTCATTTGCGTCGTGATCCAGCGAATGCGATGAAATACACTGTCTATGATATTTTACTCGATAAAGAAGGAGTTTTGCATTTACACGGATTACCGATCTCTATCCAAGATTTATCAAAGAGGGTAGATGTAGTAGTGAATGCACTTCATGGAGAATTTGGTGAAGATGGTAGAATGCAACAACTTTTAGAACAACATCATATACCTTATACTGGATCAAAAGCTTTGTCTTCTTCTATCGGTTTCAATAAAGTTTTATTAAAGAATGAAATTAAAAAATTAGGGTTGAAGACTCCTCAACATTTTATAATTTCCGCATATCAAGAAAGTATGGATGGTGAACTCGTAGAATACGCTCAAAAGAAAGCTAAAGAAGTTTTCAGAAAACTCTCACCTCCATGGATTATCAAGCCACTTTCTAGTGGTTCATCATTCGGTATTCATATTTGTAATACGTTACCAGAGTTAATCAAAACTTTTCAAAATACTGAAGTACATAGTGTTTCACTAATTGTAGAAGAATTAATATCTGGTAAAAAAGCACATATGAACGTTATAGAAAATTTCCGAGGGAAAGAACTGTACTCTCTGCCTTCTGTGGAAATACGAGAAGATCAAAATATTTGTCCTGGTAATTTTTCAAATGAAGAGAAAAAAGAATTAGGACGTTTGGCGGAAACACTTCATTCTAAACTTTATTTAAATCATTATTCAAATAGTGAATTTGTAGTGACTCCAAAGAGGGGGATATATGTTCTGAATATAAAGACCTTGCCTGAATTATCAGAAGAATCAAACTTTTCAAAAACTCTTTCCTCTGTTGGTTCCAATATACCTGAATTTATAGACCATATTATTGATTTAGCACTTGCAAAAAAGTAAAAATAGATATAATATAATACATGTCTGGGCCCTTAGCTCATCTGGCTAGAGCGCCTCATTTGCAATGAGGAGGTGGCAGGTTCGAGTCCTGTAGGGTCCACAATATAAAAACCTACCTCCTGGTAGGTTTTTATATTTGACAAATCAAATTTAATATGATACACTAGTATTTGAATAATAGTTTAAATTTACAATCATGAAAAGCAAAAAAATTAAAGGCTTTATACAGCCTACAGTCTTTCATGAATGTTTCATTGACAAAAAATTTCTTTTTAAGACAAACATGATATTCTTTGATTTGCCGTTTGAAATAATAGGCAATGTGCCTGAAATGTTTCATTACGAAATGGAAGTAATTGATAATAAAGTACTTGATGATAATGTTAAAGGGCTAGTAAAAAAGCTTTTTAAGATTGAATCTTTGGGATATCTAGCAATAGAAGATACTACTATTGTAGTGAGGCCTAAAAAAGTACAAAAAGTCGATTCTTCAGAATCAAGAGAATTGCACAATAAACGTGCGTTGTTTCTTCTTTTTAAAGAAATTTCAAAAGTGTTCCATGAGCATTTTGACAAGAAAATTCCAATACCTGAAAAGTATTATTGGAATTAGAACCGATAGCGAAAGCTTCGGTTCTTTTATTTTTTGAGTTGTTTTTTATTATATTTCTGCTAAAATAGTCTTGTTATTCAAAAAATGAATATATTCGGGAGTAGCTCAGCGGTAGAGCGGTCGCCTGTGGAAATTTCCTCCCTTTGGTATAATATTTATATATGCCAGATAATAGGAAATATGCTGATAGACGAGAAACACTTATAAAAGCTGTTGCAAAACGACGTAAGAAAATAAAAAGTCTTTCTGTCGAATACAAAGGAGGCAAATGCCAAATTTGTGGATATATGAAATGTGTCGGAGCATTAGAACTTCATCATATTAATCCAAAAAATAAAAGTTTTGGATTAGGCGATAAAGGATATACACGAGCATGGAGTGTTGTGCAAAAAGAATTAGATAAGTGTGTGCTTCTTTGTGCAAATTGCCATCGAGAAGTCGAGTCAGGCATCACGCAGCTTTTTATCGAAAGATAAATCGAAAATGAGGTGAATTCGGGGAAACCCAAACTCGTAATGAGTGGGTAATCCCGAGCCAAGCCCTGATGAAAATCAGGGAAGGTGTAGAGACTATCTCGCAAGAGAGTAGTGTTCAAATTAATTTTGAATCCGAAGCGCCTCACTTCTAAGTTTTGTAAAATATCTTTTTGCAAAATATGAAGATGATATAGTCCGTACCATTGGTAACAATGGAGAAAACGTAAGCGATTGGTCGTAGGTTCGATCCCTACCTCCCGAGCATCATAGAAAAAACAGGCGAAAAATCGCTTGTTTTTTCATTTAAGCTTTGTGGTACTTGGTAATTTTTAGGTTCGAACTTCGGATACTTTAGTTTAATATGTTTTATTCCTTCAATTAAAGTATTTATTGCTTTACTGTTAGAAATATTAAGTTTTTCTTCGTTCCAAACTAGGTTCGAACCAGCCCTAGATAAAATACTTCTTTTTGATTCAAAAGTACCATTTTCTAAAATTTCATCTATTTTTTCTATTATATCTGTAATTTCAATCATTTCTGTATACCAGTCATTTTCTTTTAGAGGTTCTTGAGTATCTTGATATTCTTGTTTAAGAAGAACTAAATCTTCATTATATTCTTCGGACGTAATTTTGTTATCTCTTAAAAGTTCCCGTGTCTTTCGTTTTTTGTTTTCAAAATCATTTTTTCTATTTTCTTTATCTTTTCTTACTAAAATATTATCGTTTATTTCTTTGTCTTTTAATTCGTGTATATACTTTTTTGACCAGTTTAAAAGACTATTAGAAAAGGTTAAATTTTCATTAAAATATTGTTTAACTTCTTTTGTTATATATTCTTCATTCAAGCCTTTATAGGGTATCTTGTTTTTCTTTTTACGAACATTATAGTAATAAGATTTAATTAAATACTTTGGGTTGTTTAATTTATTTATTTCTTTATTACATTTAGGGCAGTTGTTTTTGTCTCTATATGCAAATTTATATTTACAATCACATATTAATTGAAATTTAATATCTTGACCCATAAAATCATTTTGATCTGATAAAAGAAAACCAGAATATAAAGATTGATGATGTTGAATTTTAGGTATATTTTTCTTTGATAATAATTGTAAAACTTTGTTTCTATTAGACTCAGTTATAATTCTTGGTAAATTTTTATCTAACTCATATTTCTCTCCTCCAAGAAAAAAGTACCCAGCATAAATAGGATCTTTTAATATTTCATATATACGAGAAAGGGTAATTAAATTACCACCAATCCTTTTTCTTTTTACTGTAGTTAGCTTCAACTCTTCGATAGCATATTTATGTAACTTACCAGCAGAATATGTTCCTGTTAAAAACAATTCAAATATTTTTTTTATTTTCCAAAATTTTTCTTCGTCTAATTTCCAGTTTCTATTTCCTTTCTCTTCTGTTTTATCATTCAAGAATCCTAGTGAAGCACATCCGTGAGGTATACCCATAGAAGCTTTTTTTGTTTGACCCCTTTTAACATTAACAGAAAGATCTTTAACAAATTGTTTCCCTTGCCCAAATTCAACAGACATTAACAAGACATTATCAGAAGGATAATACACCTTGTCGTGAGTTATAATAGCTTTTAAGACCCCTGAACTCAACAAATCAATAATCATTCCACCTTCAGTCATATTACGGGCTAATCTGTCTAATTTCCAACATACAATAGAATCAATGATTCCTTTTTTAATAAGATCAATCATTTCCATAAAGTCTGGTCTTAGAAATTCTTTTTTTGCTGATTTTGATTCTTTGAATATTTTTAAGAAATTAGGTAATTTGTAGTAACTAGAAATTCTTTGAGCTTCATCAATTTGGGAAAGAATAGAAAGCATTTGTTTGTCCTCACTCTCTGAAGATTTTCTATTATAATTACAAGGTTTTAATTTTGTAAAATCTAATTGGTTATAGTTGTTCATATAAAATAAAAATGAGGTAACGACTTAGCTTAGTTGCTACACTAGAGACAAAGTCATTACCTCGTTATTATATACAAAATACTTTTATATATTTTGTGTCCCTAGTGTAGCATATTTATTATACCATTTTTGTTTAATTTTATCCCTTCAGCTAAGAATGTAAGTAAAAACAATCCAATTTCATTTAAGTCATTATTTTTTAACTCAAAATCAGTCCCATATATATTTTTGAGTTCAATTCTTAAATCTTGAATTGCTTTTTCTGATAATTCCATCCTTATTTTCTAAAATTATTTTTAATTCTTTTAACTTTTTCAGTTAATAACATAGATATTCCAACAAAAGAGTCTTCGGACTTTTCTTCAATTCGTAAGTATCTTAGATATTTTTTTGTTAGTTTTCCGTTATAGTGTGTTCTTTTGGCTTTTTCTCTTATTTTTTCAATTTCTGGAAAGCTTACAATTCTTCCAAATTGTTTTGCTAATCCACTTATATTGCAACTTTCATATGATAGATTTGCACATTTACGACAACCAAAATAATTTCCTGCTTCATAAAGTATTCTTACTCTTTGTCCACAATATTTATTATTTTTAAATAAGCCACAAATAAAGAACCATTTTTTACCACCAAATCTACAAGGCAAACTTTCCATTTTGAGTGAAAAATTTATATCAGTCCAATTTTCTTCTCTTTGTTTCCGTATTTTATAAGTAAGTTTTATATTTGGATCTTCTGAAAAGGTATCGACTACAATATTTATATTTCCTGTTGGATTTTCATTCATTGACCATTTAATATTTCCACTTCTGTAACCTTCAAGAAAATTTTTACTTTTAAGCCAACTCAGTTCAATTCTTTTAGATTGTTCTACTGTATATCTAGTCATACCTTTATAATTTGCCTAAATCCTTTGAGATTCGTTACTAAAATTCAACTTCTTTAGTTGTTAAACCATTAAGAAGTTGTTTTTGTTTTATCTCGTTCACATCATTCACAATGTTCACATCTTCACTTTTTATATCTTCATCTAAAATACCGTATCTTTCTTTCCAAAAATTTAATCTATCTCTATTTTTTTCTAAATCAAGAATATAACCTTTTCTTGTTTTGTAAGGTTTTAGTTGCATTTTTGAACGGAGATACCAGCCTATTTTTCTAGGTGTCAATTTGTCTTCGAAATCAAAAATATCTTGATTAAGGTATTCAGCTATTTCACCGACAGTGATTTCTTTCTTTTTAGTATCATATTCAAATTTTAGAATTGAAAAAGTAATATCTGATTCCCTTGAAAGACCCCTATCAGCAATAAGTTCAATATTATATTTTTTAACAAAATCTCTAAGAGACTCCTTCATTTCATTTGAGTCAATAATAGTCATTAAAGGAATAATTATTTGATGTAATCTTGGGTGAACTCCTTCAATCATAACTTCATCAAATATAAGTTCCTTGTGATAATTTCTAAAACGCCACATTAGAAGCTTGTTTCTTATTTCTAATGCTTCATTCCAAAACTCGTCACTTAAGCGCCTAGGTATATCGTTTCTTAGTTTTCCACGCCCCATTTCTTCAGTTAAAAATCTACTTTCTAATGCTTTATCACTAAATGTCTCTCGAGTAGCAATAATTTTAGGAGAGAAGACATCATATGCTTTTATTTCATTAAATTCTTTACCTTGCATTCTTAGTACTGATCCACCTTTTTGATAACCCATATTTAGTATTTTTACTACATCAGTTGTCATATCGCTGAAACGCATATCTGCTTCATCTAATATTAGAGTACCTTTAATTTCGTCTAGGATGCGAAATATCGGAGCTGTAGTAGTTGCTCCACCTGTAAATATCGGACGATAACAGATTGAGCCTATTGCTTGTAAAAATCTACTTTTACCACTTCCAAAGTCTCCAATAGCTCTCAAGTATGGTACTTCGTGGAAACGATCGAATACCCAACTAAATAAAACATAATAAGAAGCAATTTGTTCGTATAATGGAGAAATATCTAAATACTTATGTATATAATTTTTTATATCTTCAATTAATTTTTCCTCGTTCTCATATTCAAGGGGTTCAGATGGTAAAAGTACAACATTTTTATTTATAATATCGCTTTTAGCATCAAGTGGATAAATCTCTTCATCATTATTGTTTTTAATTGTTTCAACAAACTCTATCTTTTTGTCTTTATAAACAGCAAATTGAGTTTTTTCTGTTTTAGAATTATATATAGTTTCTATTACTTGACCGTCTAGCACGATAGATGCTTTCCTTATTTTTTTATTATTTTTATTCATATAATTTAATTTATTTTTTAATAGTTAATTTTTGTTTGAGACTTAACACTTCTTAGTGTTGTCAAAAATGTTTTTGCATCAATTAATAACTCTCCTTTAAAATATTTCTCTACCAACTCTTCGATTTCTTTTGTTTTATGAAACAAAAAAGAAACGCGGGGAGCGTGTTTAGGATCTCTGTTTATGCTTACTATGTTAAATCCACTTACAACAGCACTAGTTACTACTCCAATGTCATTTATTTCAATGACTGAAGTATATTTATTATCATCTATATCTTTTAAATACATATAATTTAATTTGTTATTAATAATATAGCTATTATCAAATATGTATAAAATAAGGCATCTAGTAACCTGAAACCGCATCTTTTTTTTGCTAATTAGATCTTATTTGATAAGGTAAAATATAAAAGTACCTTTTTACAGGTACTTTTTAAGATTTTGTATTTTTTTTAACCTTATCTTTATATTTTTGGTTTTTTACTAATTCTGTATGATATGAACAACAGCATAACTGATTCTTTCTTTGTTGAAAGAAATTCTTATTACATTTACTATATTTACAATTAATTAGTTTTTTACAATTTAAATAAAGATAATTAGTCAGTACTCCTATACCTCTACCGAGAGTGTTTAAATCTTGCGGTCTGTCATTTTTAATAGGTAGATTTCCGGCGCTTAAACATAGTTTGAAAAATAGTTGTTCTTTACCTATTTCCTCTTCCCATTCCTCAGAATTAAGTTTTAGTTTATTTAACGTAGTGAGAGAAGGGTTTGGTGCATTTGGGAACTTTACTACTTTACCTTCTTTTATAATTTTAAAAGCTTTTTTAAAATGTGAATAATCCATCCAAAAATGCCAGAAATACCATTCCTTATCTTTTAACTCTTCGCTTTCGAAATCATAGTATCTTATAAAATATGGCCCATATTTTTTTAAAAATTCTATTATTTTTTGTTTATCTTCATTGCAAATTGGATATTCTTTTAACTCTAATTTAAGAAAATCATCTATAGCTTCTTGGGGATTGAAATATAACTGGTTTTTATTTTTTCTTCTATCTGTGTCTTCTTTAATAGCATTCCAGAAATATTTTCTTTTATTTGTTAAATCATCTGCTAAAAAACTCCAAGAATAATGCACATCTTCACTTAGAAGAAACGATTTTATCTCAATTTTTGTATTTTTTAATAAAGATGGATCTCTTTTCCTTTTGTTTTTACCACCATACATTTTTAAATAAATATTACTTTCCATTTCAGACAAAAAGATAGAGATCTTGTCTCTTAAATCAATGTGATCATTATAGGGTTCTTTGTAATTGAATTTTTTCTCAAAAATATCCATCATTTCAAGGTTTAATTTTCTTACATTTGAAGATCTTTTCTTGTTAAAAACTTCTATATATTCTTTTTTTCTCATATAATTTAATTTTTGGTTTGTTCACATTGTGAACTATGTGAACATTATATCAATGAATAGTTGATATTTCTAGTAAAAGTTGTATTATTAGTTTACAACTTAATATGAACCTAACCCTTGAATTTTAAAGTTCAAGGTATGGTTTTAAATCCAGCTAAGGAGTTGAAAACCCATCATTGGGGCTACCTTAGCTGGTCATACAGGGAAACTTGTATTGGATGGCGAAAGCCATCACCTCGTGATGGGTTTTTTGCTTAAATTATTAATTTAGATTAAATATAATTATATGAAAAAATATCTAGCAGTTTTGTTTTTAATGGTTTTTATTGTTCCTTCCATTGCTTTTGCTTCTTGGTGGAATCCGTTGAGTTGGTTTAATAGTTGGAATTTTCATAAAAAAACAGATGTTATTAATGTTACTTCTAGTAGTATTGATGCTGAAATAAAATCAAAAGTTGATGAACAAGTAAAAAATACTCTTAAACTACAAGAAGATGACAATTTAAAAATTACTCAACAAAAAATAGATGAACAAAAAAGAATTGATAAAGCAGTAAAAGATGCTTTAGATAAACAAAAAGTACAATCACAACCAACTCAACAAGTAGTTATACAAACACCCCAGCCTCCTGTCATTACTCAAGCAGAAAAAAATTATTATAATGATTTTAAATATTTAGTTAAAGCTCATATAGATATTGAAGAAGCATTTAAAACTTGGCTTCAAGATACAAGTAATCAGTTTAGATCTGCTAGTCTTACGTTAGCAGGGTACACAGCAGGTGGACTTTATGGTCAATCAAGAGATATTGCTATTGAATTAGCTAGTAAGAATGTAACTGCTATTAGTTCAATAATTTCAGATACTACGAAATGGATTTCTTCTTATCAAAGTTTACAGGAAGCTTTAGATAAAGATCCAAATCAATTCGTTGGTGCGGAAACATTTAGTAAATTAGAAAAAATAGAAATAACAGAAGAAAGTATTGCAAAAACAAAGGAAACTATAAATTCAAGTTTGGATTCAGTAATGAATGCCCTTAAATATCATTTATAAAATTTAAGATTTAACTAATTATATGGAAGAAAAAAAATGGTATCAGAAAAGAGGGTATATTGTAATTGTGGGTATTATAGCAATACTTGGTTTTAATGCTTTTGCACAAAGCGGTAATACTACTCAGTTAAATACATCAAAAACTCAATATAATTCTACTTACAGTATACCTTCTACTCAAGTACAAACCACTGAGAATAATAATCTTTCTAATTCTAATTATTATACTAATACTTATGGTAATACAGTTCACTCTCCAGCTTATTCAGAAAATGGATCTATCCCAGCTGGAGCATCTGCTCGATGTCGAGACGGTACTTATAGTTTTAGTCAATCTGCTAGAGGTACTTGTTCTCATCACGGAGGAGTTAGTGAATGGATTTAAAATTTTAGGTTATTTTAGGTTTAAAAGTTAATAATAAATTTATGGAAAATAATAATTGGGTGTTTATGGTTTTAATAGTATTATCTATTTTGTTTTGGAGAGATCATCATAAATTAAATGATCAGATCGTTTCCCTTAATTATCAAGTATCTGATTTGGAAGATGAAAATAGTAATCTTACAGATTCTTTAGATCAGTGTAATTCTAATATAGAAGATGCTCAATCTTACGCTTGGTCATCTTATGAAGAAATGGGAGATGCTTTAGATAATTTAGAGACAGTTAATTGATTTTATGCTATAATACACCTGTATCCTTTTATAAAAACATTGTAGTCTGATCAAGTAATTCAGACCGTTCATATCTCCCTTGAATGGGTAGGCAAGTTGGGAAATCTGCGATGAGCCACAAGATATAAATGACTAACCATTTAAAGCGGTTGGGAGATTTCTATCAGTTGTCGAACTGGTGTAAATCTCTTAGTCGCTTTTTTGTTTGCCTAGTCCGCAACTATAGCTCTAGGAGTATTAATAAATAATATATAAATATTATGAAAAATATTAAAAAAGAAGATACTAGTGTGATAATTGAAAGAATCAAAAAGTCCTTATTAGACCAAAAAGCTAAATCTGCTAAATTTGGTTTTGATATTGGTACACATTGGAAAGATATGAATGCTTTTGATGAACAAGGTAAATATGTTTATAAAAATCCAGCTAAAACAAAGTCTTTTTTAGATAAAATAGCCGGTGTAGTAGTTAAAACCTTAAACACAAAAGACCTTACCAAAGAAAAAATACATAAGCTTGATTAAATTGCTTTTATTGCTAATAGTTGTATTATTAAACTATTAATATTAAATCAATTTTATATATGAAAAAATTAATTATTTCATCAGTTTTTGCTATATTTTTTGTGTTTGGTTTTATCGCTGTTAATGTAAACAAGGCTGATGCATATGTTAGTGTTGGTGGTTATTATCGTAGTAATGGTACATATGTACAACCTTATGTTCGTTCAAGTCCTAATGCTTTAAAATACGATAATTACAGCTATACTGGTGGAAGTTTATATAATGATAGTTACTACTCTCCAACAACAAGTTACTCTTCAAATTGGTATACACCTAGTTACTATACTGATAGTTCTTATTACACTGGAAAGTCTTTATATGATTCAAATTCTTACTATAGTTCATATACATCTCCTTCATACTATTCAAATTTATATTCATACCCTTCATATTCAGACTCATATTACAATAATTTTTATTAAAATGTGTTGATAATGTTTAATCGAACATTGTCCCACGTTTGGAGCCTGTAAAATCACCTTAGAGATAAGGTGATTTTTTTTGTTACCTTAATAGGAGTTCGAACCTGTGATATACTTTTTTTATGGATAATCAAAATAAAATTAATCGTGTTCAAGAGTTTGCTAGAAATGCCCATAAACATTTATCTCGTACATCTATTACTGGTGTAAAAAAACCACATATTCATCATATTCAAGAAGTTGCTGACTTGGTTTGGATATCTGGGGGAACAGATGATGAAATTGTTTCCGCTTGGCTTCATGATACTGTCGAGGATACGGACACTACCCTTGAAGAAATTGAAAAAAATTTTGGTAAAGAAGTTTCATTGATTGTTGACGGTCTTACTGACCATGAACATTTTAAAGATTTAGAATTACAAGAGCGCAAAAAACTACAAGCAGAAAGAATTAGTAATGAAAGTCTTAGTGTTCGTCGAGTAAAAATAGCAGATCAAATTTCAAATATTCGAGGATTAACTATAGATCCAGTTGAAGATATGACCCCTAAGGAATGTTATAATTATATTATTGGAGCTAAACTTATTGCTGATAAATGTAAAGGCATTAGTCCTATCTTAGATAGTATTTTTGACCAATTCTATCAAAAGGGGGTTGAAAGATATAAAAATAATTAATTTACAAAAGATTAATTATTTTTACTGCTCAAAATAGCCACTCGAACATCCTCCCAAGTTTGGAGTATTTGACTTTTTATTTTATACATGATAATGTAAAGAAAAAATCTTTAACTTTTTAATATAGATAAAATGGAAAAAACAACAATTGAATATTTAGGAGGCATGAATAAAGTATTCAATCCTCAGTTCGAAGACATTGGCTTAGAAGCTACTTGGCATGAAAAAGATATTAATTTTATGAAAAATAATTTCGGTCTTTATTTTCTTTTCTTAGAAATAAAGAAGAAATATCATCGTGTTCTTAGTGGTTTTGGAACACCAGTTGGGTGTTTAACTTTTGAAGAATATGTAGCATTCTTTTGTTCAGAAGAAGAAATAAAAATATTTTCTGAAATGGAAAAAATTATAAAGTTCAAGAATTATGAATTAGCTGGATCAACAAACCCAAGAAATATTTTTTGTAAGTATGATTTTAGTGCTCAACTTGAATTAGATAAATTAAATCTATATCAGGAATTAGGATTGGATGGTTTCTTTAAAAAGTATGGTTTTGGCCAGTACTTACCCTTATTTCGGAATCCTAAAAGTAATGAGTGTACGGTATTTATTATGCATAATGACCCAAACTTTTCTGGGATGATTGCAGGCTTTGATTGGAGGAGTGGAATTTTTGATGTATTAAGTATTTTGAAAAATTATCCTAAGGATAATCCTTTTACTGAAAACATTATTTTTATCAAGGATGATATTTATCATAAACATGGTAATGAAAATGAAAGGAGTGCCAATAATTTAATTTCTTTTATACTTGAAAAGTATGTTGTAAAATACGTGACCTTCAAAATTGGTGGATGTTCACATCAATGGAGTGAATGTAATTGTAGTGAACCTGCAAGTAGTCCAGGTGGAACAATTTATACAAAAATTAGAGAGAAATATCCGACACTACGCGCGGTAAGTTACCCTAAGCACATTTATAGACAGTAATGTTCTCAAAGAGAACAAAATAGGAGTTTAAAAACTCCTATTTTTTATTTCCCATCTAAAATAGTTTAACGAACATTTTCTCAAGTTTGGAGCAAATATTGACTGACATATTAATTCATGATACTATATATTTAAGTTAAATAAAGTTCTCAATAATTAAATATACAAAGAAATGAAAATAATAAAAATCTTCATAGTCTCAGGTGAGCGTAATCATGAAACAGTGGTTAATGATCTATTGGATACATGGCTTGCAAAATATCCAAACATACCTGGATTTTCAAAAGAAAATGTAGAGATGGTAAAAATAAGTAATTATAATTCTTCATCTTCTATTATTAAAGATACCCTCACACATATCAGTATGTATAATCATCTTGATAAAAAACAAATTCTTGTAGTGTATGAAGGAAACAATACTGCCAAACTTTGTAATCACCTAACTACACACACAGTAGACTTGTCTTTACTGACAGCTGGTCTAATTAAAACGTTTAAAGGTTTTAAAAATCTAAACAGAAAAGAATTGTTTCCTTGGATTCTTTCAGGAGAAATTATGCGATGTGTTGAAAAAGTAAAATAATCAAAATTTTAACAAAAACCCTGCTTGGTCAGGGTTTTTTATTTTCCCTTAAGTATTGCCATTCGAACATCCTCCCACGTTCGGAGCACTACTTGACTTTTAATCATAATATGATATACTATATTTAGTATAGGTTCTTTGATATTGTATTTATTTTGTTAGCTTTTATTGGGTTCTCCCAGTTTCTTTAAGGAGATTGAGAGAACTTAATAAATACAATTCTAACAATCTAAATTTAAATAAAATGAAACCACAACACGTAATAATTATGATTCTTTCCTTGATAGGAATACAACAATCACTACAACATTTTGCTCTTTTGCAATCAGTCGAAGTATCTTTTACTTTACAGTATTTATGCCTCGTAATTTCTTCATGTATGTTAATTTTCACTTTTAAAGATTTCAGTATCAGAATTAAGAGTGATTTATTAATGGTTAGTTTTTTTATCATGGGATTTTGGATGATTGGATTTTCTACATGCTTTTCTGTTGTAGCGATACTAAATTTCTTTCAATTGGAAGGGATAAAGTACATCGATCCAATGTGGCCAATATATGGAACTATTGCTGGTCAGGCAATGTTTCTAATAGGCTTTTCTTTTAATGGTGTTGGTAAGGATTTCGCATAACGAAATAAATGCAATATAGCCGTTTGAGTATTTAATTACTCGAACGGTTTTTTATTTTAAGAAATATGTATTTATTGACAAATAAATACAGAATGATACTGTAAAATAGTACTGTTGTTTTACATCATATTTGATTGGTTTTCAGAGGAGATTTTTGTCTTTTGTGAAAACCAATTTAATTAAATAATCATGATTTTAGAAAAAAAGTATAATTCGCTTGAATCAATACTGTTAACTTTGAATAAAGATATCATCATTTCTTTAAATACAAATGGTATTTATGCTTATCCTCCTTGTGGATACAATGACCTGAATAGTCAATTTGAAGTAAAAGATGCTGTTAAAAGTTTTACAGGACTTCTCGTTAAAGTTAATATTCTTCCTGAATTAAGAAAAACAGGAATAAAAAAACTTGGTGATATTGTAAAAATTGAGAACAATGAGCATACTTATTGGGGTATTGTTTGTTATGATTTAAACGATAAACTTCGAAGTAAAAGCCCTATTTCTATCGAACAGTGTTTAAATAAAATAGCAACAGAAACAAAAGCCCCTGCTTCTTTCTATATAGGAAAAGAAATAATGAATAAACAAGAAAATGATAGTTCTCTAATTTTAGAGGCAGTCCAAAAATCAGATGCTAAAGTTTTAGTTTATTTATAAAATATAAATTTAAGATTTTAAATTAAAAGCCACAATTTATTTGTGGCTTTTTTATTTTCTTAATATGTTAATTCAAATCCAATTTATTGTGTATAATATAAATATAGAAGGTAAGTGGCAGATGTTTTTTCATCAAGGTACACCAATAAAAAGATCTAATTGATATATTTTTAAGTTTGACTTTTAATGTTTTATATGATAATATAAAGAAAAAATTCTTTAACTTCTAAAAAATATATAAGGTATGAATAATAGCGAATTGCAAGATTATTATAACAATCAATTAGAACAATTGAAAATTTATCTTGATTCAAAACTAACATCTTTTAAAGATGCACAGCAAAAATATTTATCATCTGTAGTTGCTGTGCATATAGAAAATGCAAGAATTCAATTTGAAAAAAGTAATAAATTAGCTATTGGTAAGTTTAATAAATCAAAAATTGAATTAAGTGGATTGATAGGCACAAGTTATCCTAAAATTTTACTAGAAACTAGGATTAAAATGGCTAAAAACATTTTTGAAAGTTCTTTAAAGTTTAACAAAAATATCTTTGAAAACTCTGTTTCGTATTATGAAAATTTATTAAAGAAACAAACTTAAAACCTGACTTAATCGTCGGGTTTTTTATTTTTTATATTTTTAATATATAATGCATGTTATGAAAAAGCTTTATAAAAAAAGAGTTTCATTGGTAAGGTCTTTTTTAATTATTTTGTTTATAATAATTATTGGAATTTATTTAATTAATAAAAGAGAGAATCCTCCGATAGAAGAAAATATAAAAATAGAATCGAAAGTTGTCTATCTTACTTTTGATGCAGATATGACACCTTTTATGAAAAAGAAATTAGATACAGGTATCGTTTCTTCTTATTACAGCAGGGAACTCGTTAGTTATTTAGAAAATGAAAAAATTCCAGCTACTGTTTTTGTTACTGGAATGTTTGCTGAGATATACCCGAATTTAATAAAAGAAATGTCTAAATATCCATACATAGAAGTCGCTAATCATACTTATGATCATCCTGGTTTTGAAGTTCCTTGTTATGGGTTGAGTGTTATAAATACTGATAAAGAAAAAATACAAGAAATGGAAAAAACACAAAAAATACTAACAACATTAACTGGACATATTCCAAAATATTTCCGTCATCCTGGTTTATGTCATGATAATCATGACGACATTTTAGCTCAAAGACTTGGATTGATTGTTTCTGATGATGGATTAACTTCAGAAGATGCTTTTGATAAAAATCCAAATACTATCATCAAAGCTGTTTTGAATAATATTCATGATGGGTCCATAGTGATAATGCATTTGGGTGGACCAAATGCTCCAGCTATAGACGTCGCAATAAAGACAATAGTTAGTAAATTAAAAGATCAAGGTTATATATTCAAGACTTTATAATACCTTGTTTGTGTTTGACAAAAAATAAAATATATATTAATGTTAAGAAAAAATCCTTAACTTTTTAATATGTATAAAATGCAAAAAACTATTAGTAATGCACTGAAAGGTGTAGCAATTGGCGATGCCTTTGGTGTCGGATTTGAATTTAAAAGTCGTCCATGGATAAGACAAAATATTTTTTTTGATAAATTTATCAATATGTGGACTGAATGGAATGGAAAGAAAAACAATATTATTCCTGGTGCATATTCTGATGATACGGAGCATACACTAGGAGTAATAGAGGCATTACTTTCGAACGAACCGTTTTCTAAAGAACTACTCTTGAAAAAATTCAAACATGAGTATGAGTCCGACAAACTACGAAAAGGCTTTCCAAGAGATGGTCATGGATCTATTGAAAAATGGTATAAAGGAGAACAAACAATTAATGAAGTTAGAAAAGAACAAGCAATGCGTGTAGATCCGGGAAATGGTCCGGTTATGAGGTGTGTACCGCTAATATTTATTCCATTAGGAAAACGTTGGGATTATTGCTATATCAATGCTAATTCAACACATCCAAATAACATTGCGTGTAAAGCGACATTGATGACAGTAGTAACCGGTTGGCATTTCTTGCGCAATAATGGAACTGCAGATAATTTGCTCGAGTATCTAATCAGTTTTTTTAATGAATATTTTGAAATAAAAAAGCAGTTACAATTACTCGATAGACTTCCTGCCCCTGATAAACTCTCTGAAGCGGATTTTCTTTTCCTCCATGGAGAACAGCCAATACCATTTATTAAATTTGATAATAATGTTTACGGTTGTCCTGGTACAGCAATGAAGACCGCACTTAATGTTATTTATATCTTGAAACATAGTCGCACATCATTTGATGCTTTGAAAAATAGTATTTATATGGGTGGTGATGTGGATTCACTTGCTGCAGTGTCTGTAGGTATAACAGCTGGGAAATATGGATTAGATTCACTTCCTAAGTTCTTATTAGAACAAACAGAAGGACTTGAAAGAATGGAATCACTTTCAATTAAAATGTGTGAAAAGTTTTTTAATTAAAATAATATTTTAAAAGCCCACAAAAGTGGGTTTTTTATTTTTACTTATTTAATTTGTTTACTGTATAATTATATCATGAAAAAAATATATCTCGTTTTAGTCGTGCTAGCTTTTATTGTTTTAATATTTGGAATATATAAATTTAATTTTACCAATACAGATGTTTATAATGAAAATGGAACTCAGGTTAATTTACATGATGGTGTATATACCGTAGCAGGACAAAAAGTAATTTTAAAGAATGGTATTTCTGAGGTTGAATCAGCACCAGGCTCTGTTTCAAAAATAATTACTCGTTATTTTGGTAATGATGTTGTTGGAGATTTTGACGGTGATGGAAAACAAGATATAGCATTTTTAATAACACAAGACACTGGTGGCAGTGGAATCTTTTATTATGTAGTTGCTTTGCTCGATAAAGTTGGAGGTAAAATAGGAACTGATGCTGTGTTGCTGGGCGATAGAATAGCACCTCAAACAACAGAATTAAAAGATAAAAATATTTTAGTTGTAAATTATGCTGATAGAAAATCAGGAGAAAGTTTTACAACATCTCCATCTGTAGGAAAGTCTTTGTTTTTAAAATTAGACCCAAAGACGTTGCAATGGGGAGAAGTTGTTCAAAATTTTGAAGGTGAAGCTGATATAAATAAAATGAATTTAAATATGAAAACTTGGAATTGGATTAATACAATATATCGTGATGGAAAAATAATAAAACCTATTAAAGAAAATATATTTAGTATAACTTTCAAAAAAGATAATACTTTTTCAGTTACTACTGATTGTAATAGTGCTGGTGGTGAATATTTGTTAAATGGAAATAAGATTATTTTTAATAATATGATGTCTACAATGATGTATTGTGATGGTTCCCAAGAAGGAGATTTTATTAAAATGCTTAATGAAACACAGAGTTATATGTTTACTTCAAAAGGTGAACTGATTTTTAATTTGAAACCAGACACTGGCTCTATTGTTTTTAAATAATTAAACAGTGTTAATTAAATCTATATATTGATATAATAAAAGAATGAAAAAAATAGTCATTTTCCTGTTTATAATTTCTTTATTTAATGTGTCTTCTTTGGCATTGGCTAATTCTAATGCATCTAGACATCAATCATATGTTCCTGGTGAAATTTTAATAAAATACAAAAAAGCTAATATTAATCTGCATTCATTAGAAGGTAGAAAAAAAGCTGAAAATTTAAATAAGCAAAAATCTCTTACTTTAGAAGAGCATATTCAAGATTCAAATATTTCGTTATCAAAAATTAATGATAATAGGAATGTAGAAGATGTTATTAATCAAATTAAAAATGACCCAAACATTGAATATGCTGAACCGAACTATACTCGAGATATTTCTACTATTAGCTCAAATGATACCGACAAGGGTTTATTGTGGGGGCTCGATAATACAGGACAAACAATAAATGGTGATTGGGGGAATATAACAGGTACTACAAATGCTGATATTAATGCACCAGAAGCTTGGGCGATAAATGAAGGTACAAATGCAAGTGTAAATATTGCGGTGATAGACATAGGTGTTTTATATACTCATCCGGACCTTTTGGTAAATATGTGGGATGGCACTAATTGTCTTAGTGATACTGGTTCAGCATTAGGAGGATGTAGTCATGGGTACGATTATCAAAGTAATGACAAAATTCCTCTTCCGTCTACTAATAGTGATTTACATGGTACTCATGTTTCAGGAATTATTGGAGCGGTAAAAGATAATAATTTAGGAGTTATAGGCATTGCACCACATTCAAAAATAATGGCTTTGAAATTTGCTTTAACTGTTTCGTCTGAAGTTAAAGCAATAGATTTCGCAATTCAAAACGGAGCAAAGGTTATAAATGCAAGTTTTGGCGGTGCAGGATTTTCTCAAGCAGAATATGATGCTATCAGTAGATTTCAAACAGCAGGAGGTATTTTCGTAGCTGCAGCAGGTAATGATGGAACTTCGAATGATACTACACATTTTTATCCTTCAGACTATGATTTATCAAATATTATTTCTGTTGCCGCTACAGATCAAAATGATAATTTAACTTCTTTTTCAAACTTTGGCGCAACATCTGTAGATGTTGCTGCTCCAGGTGAAAATATTTTAAGTACTATCACTCAAAATAATTATGATTACCTAAGTGGTACTTCGATGGCGACACCATATGTCTCAGGGCTTGCAGGTTTGATTTGGGGTTACAAGAATAACCTTTCAGCTGTAGAAGTAAAAAATATTATTTTAAATAGTGGAGACACAAAACCAAGCCTTATAGGTAAAATTGTCTCTGAAAAGAGAATTAATGCACAAAAATCTTTATTTGATGCAGATATTTTTTCTGCACAAGATTTACACGATTCTGCTGTAGAAGGTATAGACCCAGGCCAACATACAGTAGGATCAAAAGTAACATTTCAATCTGCTATAGATTCTGCAAATCTAGTTTTAGGAAATGCTAGTTCTACTTCAATAGATATCTCTACAGGTGTAACAAATCTAGATTCATCAGTTTCAACTTTTACATCCGCTATTGTTCCAGCAGATTTTTCTGCATTGAATGCAGAAATTTTATCAGCACAAACACTTCATGATAATGCTGTAGAAAGTACTACACCAGGGGATTATATAATTGGTTCAAAATTAATTTTACAAAATGCTATTGATACAGCCTCAGCATTACCATTGTCTGCAACTCAAATGCAGATAGATAATACGCTAATTACTTTGATTTCATCAGTTTCAACTTTTTCTTCTTCTGTAGTTCCATTATCAAACCTTTCAGCTTTGTCTTCTGTAATTACTTCTGCACAAGTATTACATGATAATGTAGTAGAAGGAATCTTGCCTGGACAATATGCTGTTGATTCAAAAATAGTTTTACAAAATGCTATTGATACAGCTTCAGTTATTGTAAATACCTTGCCACAAGCAACAGTAGACACTGCACTTACTATTTTAAATACTGCTATTACAAATTTTGAGAATGGTAGAGTGAAATCTGTAATTACAGCTACTAGTGATACTAATGGAACAATAAATCCTGCTGGTACAGTTAGTGTTGTTTATGGTAATAATCAAACTTTTACATTTACTCCAAATAATAATTATTCTGTCGACAAAGTCCTTGTAGACAGTATCTCTGTTGGTAAAGTTTCTAGTTATCAATTTTCAAATGTAATTATTAATCATACGATCGCAGTTTCATTTAAAAGAAACTCATCTGGTGGAGGTGGTGGAGGCGGGGGTGGAAGTACCATAGAAACACCTCCAGTAATTGATACACCACCAGTTGTTCCAATAGTTGTACCTATTTCACCGGTAGTACCACCTGCTCAGGATCTTCCTAGGTTTTTAACAAATTCAAATTATGTATTTTTACATAATCTTAGTTTTGGTATGACTGACCCTGACATCAAACTTCTCCAAATCTACCTAAACACTCACGGATACCCAGTATCAACCACAGGACTAGGTTCTACAGGTAATGAAACAACTAAATTCGGTTCTCTAACTAAACAAGCAGTAATCAAATTCCAATTAGCTCATCATATAGATCCTATTGGTATTGTAGGTCCGAAGACTAGAGGGGAGATGAATAAGTAATAATATTTATCCACATTTTTATATCATTTTTAATTAAAGTATCTTATAATATAGTTAGCTTATAATTAATTAACGTGCGTTTTCGCATAGATATAAAAAATATGAAAAAACAAAAAGTATTTTTAATAGTCACAGCTTTGTTTTTTGTGACTGTGTTCTCGTTCGGTATACAAAAGAGTTTTGCAGTAAGTAATAATAATCCAGCTCCCCATGAAAATATGGGTGGACCTAGATTGCATGGCAGTACTAGAGTTTTAAATAATTTAAGAAATCATTCAGTCAATTTTGATGTAAAGAAAAAAATGAATTAGTTCACATTGATCATTTGTTGCAGAAATTACAAAGTCAGAAAGATAGAAAATTACCTACTAATAAAAATACATATTCTTTAGACAAAAACAATAAACCAATAATTAGTAATACTGTTGTAGTTGTTACTCCTGAATTAATTCAACAAGTTACAGATTTAAAAACAAAAATTTCTAATGATACAACTATATCAGAGCTAAATACTGACATTAAAACATTATCAAATTTAATTAATCCATTAAAAAAATAATATGAATAAATTAAATTTTAAATTTTTGTTTAGTGGGTTATTAATGGTTTTTGTTTTGATTTCTCCAAAAGTATCTTTTGCTACGGCTTTTCCTTTAGAACAAGATGGGTCAATAGATAATCCATATATAATTACTTCCTGTGAACAATTACAAGCAATGCAAGACTTTAATTCTTCTTATTTTAAAATAGAAGGAGAAAACAATGCTATTGATTGTTCTGCTACTTCTGGATGGAATGATAATGGTGATGGTGGTTTTTATGGATTCTTGCCTATTACTAATTTTACTGGTACTTTAGATGGAAATAATAATACAATAACTGGTCTTTATATAAATAGACCAGACCAAAGTCAAATTGGTGTATTTGGTATTATTGATACTGCAAATATTCATGATGTAACATTAACTGGTGAAAACATAATAGGAAATGAGGATGTTGGAGGTTTAATTGGATATGCTAATGGTTCAACCACTTTAAATAATATTACAACGAGTGGAACTGTTAGTGGTTATAATGGTGTTGGAGGTATTGTTGGAAATTTTTATATTGTAAATAATGGTTCAGTTAATTTTACTGAAACTTTTTCTAATTTACATTCTTCTGCTACTGTCCATGCTGATGATTACGTTGCTGGAGGTTTGTTTGGGTATTTAGATGACCAAGCAAATAGTGCTGGAATTGATGTATCTTTTACGAATAGTTCATATAATGGTAGTTCTGTAGATTCTTATGGTGAAGCCGGAGGAATTATTGGTGAAACGTCAATTTTAAATACTGTTAACAAAACATCCTCACATACCTTTTCAGGGCTTACAGCGGAAGGTAATATAAGTGCTACTGCAGACAATGATTCTGGAGGATTATTTGGATATTTTTATTTTGAAAGTGATAGTAATAGTACTATAAACTTAACAGCAAATAATTTAAATTATAATAGTGGAACTGTGGATACTGATGATTCAGATGCTGGTGGAGTTTTTGGTTATTTAATTTTAGATAATTATAGTTCTCAAGCTTTAAGTGCTACATTTTCAGATATTCATTCAAAGGGAAATGTAGAAGGAGGAGATAATTTAGGAGGACTTGTAGGAGATATGGAAGTATATTCAGAAAATCATGGAAAAATGAATGTATCTTTTTCTGATAGTAGTTCATCCGATGGAACTGTAAATGGAAATAGTAATATTGGAGGACTCTTTGGATATGCGGATCTTGAAAATCAAGCAACCAGAGAATCTAAAATTTCTTTCTCTGGTCTCTCTTCTTCTGAAGATGTGCAAGGTAGTAGTAGGTCAGTTGGAGGTTTGTTTGGTCAATATTACTCTCGTACAGATAATGATGGTATCTTAACTACAACTTTGTCTGATAGTTCATATGATAGTGGTACCATTTCTAGTGGTGGAAATAATGTTGGTGGAATTATCGGATATGCAAACCTTGTTAATAATGGCACTCAATTAATGACAAATACTTTTTCAGGGTTATCTTCAAGTAACGTATTATCAACCAATCAATCATATGCTGGAGGTATTATTGGTTATTTGTATGAGGAGAATGATAACAGTGGAGACATGACAACAGTATTTAAAGATAGTTATCATAATACAGGTGAAATTAGTGCTCCTGACAATGTTGGAGGACTTGTTGGCTATATGGAAGAATATAATTATACATCCCATGAAATGACGAATATGTTTTCAGGTTTACATTCAAACAGTGTTGTTTCTTCTAATGACAATGGTTATTATATTGGAGGATTATTTGGTTATATTTATTCAGATAATGAAGACAATGGAAAAATGACAATGTCATTGACTGATAGCTATCATAATACAGGTGCGGTTAGTGGAGATAGATATGTGGGAGGTGTTGCTGGCTATGTTGATCTTGAAAATTTTAGTTATCAATTAATGACAAATACTTTTTCAGGATTGCATTCAAATAGTGCTGTTTCATCTACAACTGACGATAGTGACATAGGAGGTTTATTTGGATATTTTTATACATATAGTGAAAATGATGCGGAATTAAATACGTCATTAACTAATAGTTATCACGAGAAAGGTGAAGTTAGTGGTAATTATGGTGTTGGTGGACTTATCGGAGAAGCATATTTAGAAAATAGTAGTAGTAGTCAGCCATCTACAAATACTTTTTCAGGATTATATGCAACTAGTGATGTTACTAGTACTGGAGAGTGTGCTGGTGGTTTGATCGGCTGTTTCACTGTCTATAATGATAATTATGATACAAACTCATCTTCTATTTCATTTACTAATAGTTATTATAATGATGGTATTGTGTCTGGATCTAGTTATGTCGGTGGAATTATCGGATGGTATGGACCAAAAAATTATAGTGTGAGCGGAGACGTACTTTCAACTTTTTCAGGACTTCATTCAAATGCAAAAGTAAATGCAAATGATAACGATGGATATCACTCTGGTGGACTGATAGGTCAAATTGAAGAATATAATGATGGAGATGGTGGGACAATGCACACTACTTTATCTGATAGTTATCACGAAAAAGGTCTAGTCTATGCTTATACAGGAGATGTGGGTGGTCTTGTGGGCACTGTTCGTGTATATAATGACGGTTCAGATTTAACATCAACAACATTTTCAAAATTATACAACACTAGTGATGTAACAGCAGATCAGGAATATGGATATACTGGAGGACTTTTCGGTTATTTTTGGAATGAAAGTTCATCAGATAATACACCTATAACTCTAAATAATAGTTACTATGCAGGTGGTACTGTGACAGGCACTGTACCTGTTGGTGGACTTGTAGGATGGTTGGGTGGAGCTGATATTTCAAATTCATATTCTTCCGGAAAAGTTATTTCTAATGGTAATACTCCAGCAGAACCACAATTCGGTCCTGGTGGAATTGGTGGTTTAATCGGTGAGACTTATGGAAGTAATACGATTTCAAATTCCTTCAGTACAGTAAATACTTCTTCTACTGTTCCTGAGACAAATATCGCCGGCATATTGGGTAGTGACGTTAATAGAGATACATCACTTGTAAATAATTTTTATTCAGGTAATGAAAACAACTGTTTTGTAGGTATTGAATTAGCTGCTCCACGTCCTGAACAATGTTCATCAATTACAAGTGATAGTTATTTCTTTAATACTAGTTCAAGTACTCCTTTGAACACTTGGGATTTCAATTCTATTTGGTATAAATATAAAAAAGATTATCCTAAATTTACTAAAGAAAAAATAGTAAGTCATGGTTCATCTTCTGGTAGTTATGTTGGTGGTGGTTCATCTTCTATTTATATAGCACCACCAGTACAACCTGTTGTTCCTATTGTTACTCCAAGTACAACACCTTCTGTTTCAAATAATATTTCAGAAATTCAAAAAGTTACTAAAGATTTATTCTCTGGAATGACAGACGGTGATGTAAAGGTTCTCCAAGAGTTCTTGATGTCTCAAAATAAAGGCCCTGCATCTGTTTCTTTGAAGAATCATGGTACTACTAGTTTCTTCGGTAAATTAACAAAAGCAGCTTTGTCTGAGTGGCAAGGTTCAAATAATATTGTTCCAGCTGTAGGATATTTTGGTCCAAAAACTCGAGCTTTAATAAAGTTGTTAAACTTATAAAATAGTTTATTAAAAACCACCGTCTAGGTGGTTTTTAATATTTAAAATAAGAGTATAATATATATATTATTAAAATTAATTATTTTTATGAATAAACTTTTATCACATTCATTTCTTTTGCGTTTAGGTCTCGCTTGTGTTTTCTTGGCTCAATCATTAACAGCCTTCTTAGCCCCAGATGAATTTAGAGAATTAGTTTCCAATTCTTTCGTAGCAAAATTCTTGCCTGTAAGTGTCGCTGCTTTTGTATTATTTATTGGTATTAATGACTTTGTTGTAGCTACTCTTTTGATGATTGGATGGAAAGTATCAAAAGTTGCTATTTGGGCTACTATTTGGATTATAGGTGTTATGTTTGTGTGTGGAATATTTTCATTGGACGCACTTGAGCATGTAGCATTTCTTTCTTTGGCTGTAGCGATAGCTCTCTACGAGAAAAATAGATAGTTAAAAAGTAAGACATCAAAAAAACCTCTAGAAATAGAGGTTTTTTTGATTTAATTTCCAGTATCGTATTTTTCTAGATATGTTGTGAGTTGGCGGTTAACTTTTATGAATGTTGCTCGTTTTGGGAATTCTTTCAATTGTCGTGCACCTATATATGTAGCAGTACTGCGAAGTGCACCCATTAATTCTGATACAAAATCATTTAGATCGCCCTTATGCGGAATCAATGCATACCTACCTTCACTTGCTCGATGTGCTTCTTTTTTACCATAAAATTCTTTCATTGCTTTGTTTGAAGATGAGCCAAAATATTCTTTGAATTTTTTACCGTCTTTTTCTACTGTTTCACCGCCACTTTGTTCAAAGCCAGAAAATAGGGAACCACACATATTGAAATCTGCTCCACCACAAAATGCTTTTGCAATATCAGAAGTGTATTGTTGTCCACCATCAGCGATAATTCTACCTACGCCTCTCTCATTTGAAACTCCATGAGCAGAATCTGCACACTCAATAACAGCAGAGAGTTGAGGATATCCGACGCCTGTCATTTTTCTAGTCGTACATACAGCACCAGGGCCGATACCTATCTTTACAATATCTGCACCTGCTAGGATTATTTCTTCTGTAATTTCATTGGTAACAACATTACCAGCGATGATTATATGTTTTGGACACATTTTGCGTACATCTTTTATAACTTCCAAGAAATTTTGTAAATATCCATTTGGAACATCGAGACAAATGAAAGAAAACTTTTCTAATAGACCTTTTGACTTCATTAATTTCATTTGTTTAATGTCTTGTTCACGAATACCAGAAGTGTAACAAATGTAGTCTGGATTTTTAAAGGTTTTGAAAAAGTTTTCGTAATCTTTTACAGAATAGTATTTATGGAAAGTGGTTATCATTTTATACTTTGAAAGTATTTTAGCCATTTCAAAAGTTCCACATGTTGCCATGTTTGCTGTCATTATTGGTATACCTGTCCACTCTTTAGGGGAATGATAGAAAGTAAAAGTTCTTTCTAAGATAACATCTTTTCTGGATTCAATAGTACTCCTTTTAGGTCTTAGTAATACGTCCTGATAATCTAATTTTATATCATCTAATATTCTCATATGATTAAGTATACAGTAATTTAATTATTAATAATTATTGACTTTTTATTTTATTGTGATATTATTTGTATTAAATATATGAACATTTAAATTTTTATACATGAAAATTATACAAATACTTGTTGTTGTTACAGGATTATTGCCTTATCTTTTGATTTCTATTGGTATAATTAAAGGAACAGTAAAACAAAGTTTTGCAACATGGTTGCTTTGGTTATTATTAGATTTTGTTATGCTTGCTGGAATTTTAAAACAGAATGGAAATATTTTATTGTATTCCGTTTTTACTTTTGGAACATTAATAGTTACATTACTATTGGTTTTTAAAAAACAGTTTTCTTGGGGTAAATTTGAAAGCTGTGTTTCATTGTTGGTTGCAATTTGTGCATGGATCTATCTTTCAAATGATAATGCATATGTTACTACTTTTTCTACTGTTATTGCTTTAAATATAGCAGCTATTCCACAAATTATTGATACATTAAAAAGACCACATTTAACTTCAACAACAGCGAATTTTTTGTTTGCTACTTCAAGTTTATTATCAATTTCTATCGCAGAAAAATGGACAATGAAAGATCTCTTGCCACAGATTAATGCAATGGTTTTTTGTTCATTGATTGCAGTATTGTCTATGAGAAAAGTTGATTTATTTAAAAAGAGAATACTTTGGGAAATATTGGTACCTACGCATTTCAATAGTCATGAAAAAATAGAAATATCTCACCATAAAGAATGGGATTTATTTGTTGAACAAATAACAAAAGGTTTAACAATTGAAAGCCCTACTCGAGGTATCTGGTTGGATGAAAATAATAATAAATATGAAGAAAGAATGATTCCGGTAAAAATATCTGGTTCAAAAAAACAAATGCTAAAAATTGCTGATTTTACTGCAAGACATTATAAGCAAAAAGCTATAAGTTTTTATAAAATTAGTGAAGAAATGTATATAATAAATTATGATATACATTTAAAACCATCTTAAAAGATGGTTTTTTATTTTGTTTAATTTGTTGTATAATAATTTTATGGAAACAATACAAATAAACAAGAAAACAAAGATCGTTACTACTCTCGGACCAGCAACACAATCAAAAGAAATGCTTACAGCTATTATAAATGCTGGTATGAACGTCGCCCGAATAAATATGAGTCACGGTGAACACGAACAACATGCACTTCTTATAAAGAATACATTAGCAGTTTCAAAAAAATTAAATATACCAGTAGCTATTTTACAAGATTTGTCTGGACCTAAAATACGCATTGGAGAATTTTCTACTCCGACAGTTAATCTAGTAGCAGGGGAATACATAACGCTCACTACTGTACCTTGTGTTGGTAATAGTGAACGTGTATTTATAAATTACAAAACACTTCCACAAGAGATTAAAAAAGGTGGATTTATTATGCTCGATGATGGAAAGAAAAAACTTATTGTCGAAAAAATAACTGATACTGATGTTCTTTGTAAAATAATAGTAGGGGGTGAGACAAAAGGACGTAGAGGTGTAAATTTACCTGGTGCATATTTGAAAATAAGTTCAATTACAGATAAAGATAAAAAAGATTTAATTTTTGGTATTTCTCAAAATGTAGATTTTGTCGCACTTTCTTTTGTTAGAAGTGGAGATGATATAGATGAACTAAGAAGTTTATTAAAAAAACACAAATCAGATGCACAAATAATAGCAAAAATAGAAACACAAGAAGCTGTAGACAACTTAGAATCAATAATAGAAAAGACTGATGGGGTAATGGTTGCTCGTGGAGATCTGGCTATTGAAATAGGCCCAGAACAAGTTCCAATTGTTCAAAAGAAAATGATTCGTTTGTGTAATATGCTTGGTAAACCAGTTATAACAGCGACACAAATGCTTGAATCAATGATACATTCTCCAGTGCCGACACGTGCTGAAGTTTCTGATATTGCAAATGCTATTTTAGATGGTACAGATGCAGTTATGCTTTCAGAAGAAACAGCATTAGGTGAATTCCCAGTAGAAGCTGTTTCTGTTATGACAAAAGTAGCGTTACAAATAGAACAAGGATTTCCTCAACGCAGAAAATTAGAAGCTCTTTTTGAAGAGAGTACTAATGTCGTTGATGCTGTTACAAATGCTGTAGTTCATACTGCACATAGTATTCATGCAAAGGCTATTGTTGTTCTGACTGAATCAGGCTTTACTGCTCGAATGATAGCTCGACATAGACCAAGTGAATTGATATATGTTTTGACACCACATATTCGTACTTATAATAAATTAGCATTATCTTTTGGTTGTGTTCCTGTGCAAAATAAATTTTTAAAAGGTATCAGCGATGATGAATGTAATAAAATTAAAAAATTTATTCACACTTCAGATATTGCTCAAAAAGGGGATAAAGTTATTTTATCTTTAGGTTTACCTTCTGGTGCTGTGGGTAGTACGAATACTATGATTGTTTTGACTATATAAAGTATTGACATGTTTAAAATATATTAGTAGTATCTATTTTAGATAAACGTTCTAAAATAATACTACCATGAGCCATAAAACACTTATTATTGTTCAAAGCATTCCTGAATGGAATACGGCTTTTTTTGCACATGTTTCTAAATATATGCCTACCATTGCTGACACGGTCAGCATGACTGATTCTTTTGATCATGCTATTGATTTAGCCCCTAAAAAGGGCAAATTGACAGTTGTTACGAGTAATATGTTCCATGATAAATTTTCAAAACATTATGGAGAAGTAAAGGAAAAAATGGATGAAAATAAAAAAGACGGAAATACTCTGGCTAAATTAATAAAAGAAATAAATCCTGAAGCAAAAGTGTATGTGTTTTCTGAATTTGAACCAGAAAATAAAAAACATATAACTGGATTTATTAAAAAAGACAGAGGCCCAATATTGGACAATGTAAAAAGAGCAGTAGATGCACTTTTATAAAGTAAAAGAACCTATTTATAGGTTCTTTTTTATTTTTTTAATTCTTCGCTAAAAATTAATTTTGTGATAATATAGTAGGTATTATGTGTGGAATTGTTGGAATTGTTGGAAACTTAAATAATAAAGAAAAAGTCTTGAAAGAGATGAATGATATTATAGCTCATCGTGGTCCTGATGATGATGGTTTTTTCTATTCTGATTATGTCTCTCTAGCTATGCGCCGTCTTTCTATTATAGATTTAAGTCATGGAAAACAACCTATTTCTTCTTTTGATGGTAATTACACAATAGTCTTTAATGGTGAAATATATAATTATCAGATTCTTCGTAAAGAATTAGAAAATGAAGGTTTTAAATTTACCACAGAAACTGATACAGAAGTTATTTTGAATTTATATATTCGAGATAAAGAAAATGCTGTTTCAAAACTTCGAGGAATGTTTGCTTTTGCTATTTTTGATAAAAAAGAAAATTCTTTATTTATTGCTCGCGATCATTTTGGTATTAAACCTTTATATTACATAAAACAGAATAATCAAATTCAAGCTTTTGGTTCTGAGATAAAAAGTTTATTAAAACACCCTTTATATAAAAAGGAAATAAATGATGAAGCTGTTTATAATTATTTATTTTTTCAATACAATCCTATATCTGAAACATTTTTTAAAAATATTTTTAAACTTACTCCAGGTCATTATTTAAAATTAGATTTAACTAACGGGTCTTTTGTCGATACAAAATATTGGGAATTTAGTTTTGCTCATGAAGATATCGAATTAGAGAAGGGTAAAGAAGAACTACAAAAGATATTAGAAGATTCTGTTTCTGCTCACATGATAGCAGATGTGCCGGTAGGGTCTTTTCTAAGTGGAGGTATTGATAGTTCTGTAATATCTTATTTTGCTTCTAAGGTAATGAAAAAATCTGGTGAGAAATTATCAACTTTTACTATCGGCTTTAAAGAAGCAAATGAATGGACTGAAGCAGAACAAATGGTTGAAAAAATAGATTCTGATCATAATAAAATAATTTTAGATTGGAAAGAATATTTTGAAATTTTACCTAAAATAGTCTGGCATTTTGATGAACCAGTTTCAGACCCTTCTGCTGTAAATATATATTTCTTGGCTCGTGAGGCTAGAAAAAAGGTAAAGGTTGTATTGTCTGGTGAAGGTTCTGATGAACTTTTTGGTGGTTACAATATTTACTTAGAGCCTTTTGCTAGAGAAAAATTACAATATTTACCTGTTTTCATGAGAAAAGGTTTGTTGAATATTTTAACTAAAATTTCTCCCAATTTTCGTGGAATTAATTATTTAAAAAGATCTTTAAATAATGTACAAGATTGGTACATAGGTGGTGCTTCTATTTTCAAACAAAATGAAGTTGATCAGATATGGAAAGGTAAAGAATATAAAAAAATAAATTTATCTGAATTTTTCAATAAAGATTGTTCTGACTCTGAAAAAATGCAATATGTAGATATAAATACTTGGCTAATAGGAGATATATTAGCAAAAGCTGACAAAATGACGATGGCTAATTCTTTAGAATTGAGAGTGCCATTTCTAGATATTGAAGTTGCTAAATTTGCTTCAAAATTAAAAGGCAATATGAAATGGAATAATGGTGAGACAAAATATATATTACGTGAAGCCATGAAAGGTGTTATCCCAGAATTAACTCGTAAAAGAAAAAAATTAGGTTTTCCTACACCGGTAGAGTTAATGATAAAAGATAATTTTTCTGAAGTAGAAAAATTAATAGTTGAAAATATTTATATTAAAAATAACTTTAACGTTGATGTCCTGAAAAGAGATTTATTTGATATACATAATCCTATAAAAGAAAATTCTAGAAAGATTTACACCTTGCTTGTCTTTGCTCTTTGGCATAAAGAGTTTTTTGGAGAATAAAATAGTCTTCATTAAAAATTCATATATTCGTGGTACGATATAGATATGAAAATACTTTTAGTTGAAGATAATCAAAAATTAGCTGAAAATATCAAGCAGGGGCTCGTTCAAGAGAGTTATTCTGTAGATGTGGTAGAAGACGGTCTTTTAGCTGAAAGACGTATTTTAATGAGTTCTGATGAATATGATCTTGTTATTTTAGATAGAATGCTTCCATCTAAAGATGGGGTATCTGTATGTAAAGAATGGCGTGAAAAAAATATAGTAATACCTGTTATTATGTTAACTGCTCTTGATACAGTAGAAGATAAAGTTGATGGACTTGAAGCAGGTGCTGATGATTATTTAGCCAAGCCTTTTGCCTTTAAAGAATTATTGGCTAGAATTCATGCACTTTTACGTAGGCCAAAATTAGTGTCTTCCGAAGTATTAAATTTTGGAAAAATTAGTTTAGATACAAAAAGTCGAGTAGTTACTTTTAAAGACAAAATACTTTCTCTTACATTGAAAGAATTTATGGTTTTAGAATATTTAATGCGCAATCCAAACAAAGTTATTACTCGTGATACACTTTATTCACATGCGTGGGATTTCGCAGATTCATCATTTAGTAATACTGTTGATGTTCATATTAAAAATTTAAGAAGAAAAATAAACGACAATGGAAAAATTATACAAACAGTTCGAGGTGTTGGTTATAAAATGGAGTAATGATAGGTTTTTTATTGCTAGAATAAAACTTACATTCTTTAACTTTTTGACTGCTTTTATTATTCTAGTTAGTGCTAGTGTTGTTTTGTATAGAAGTTTTCTTTTTAATATAACAGATTCAATAACAAACAATGTTTTTGATCCTCATATTGCTCGTCTTCTGATAGACAGAACACAAGATATTTTACAAACAAGATTAATAATAACTAATGTTGTTATTTTATTGATAGTTATTGTTTTTGGTTTTTTATTAACAAAAAAAACATTAAATCCAATAAAAGATAGTATGCAGAGACAGAAGAGATTTATAGCAGATGCTTCTCATGAATTGCGTACACCTATAGCTATAGCTATATCAGGTCTCGAAGTAGCTATTAATAATAAACATATAAATTTAGATACTGCTAAACATACTTTGCATAAAACTTTAGAAGAAATGCAAGATATGTCTCTATTAACGAATAATTTATTAGATATTACAAAATATAATATAAATGGACCAGCTGAAAGAGAATTATTTTTAATGAATGAAATAATTTCTTCTGTAATTTCAAAAATAGAACCAATTGCTATAAAAAAAGACATAGAAATAAAAAATGAAATAAAAGAACAAGCATTTATATATGGAAATAAAATTGAATTAATGCGTGTTGTTTCTAATATTCTTAATAATGCGATAAATCATACACCACAAAAGGGTAATATAGTTGTTTCTGATTCTATTAACAAAAAAGATTATTTTATATCTATAAAAGATACTGGTGTAGGTATTTCAAAAGATCTAATTGATAAAATATTTGACCCATTTTTCCAAGGTGATGTATCTAGGTCTTCAGGTGGAACAGGATTAGGTCTAACTTTGGTTAAACAAATAGTTGAAAACCATGATGGTGTAATATCTATAAAAAGTGAGTTAAATAAGGGTACAATTGTGAATATAACGCTTCCTTTATCTTCATAATCTCTTCATAATGTTTGTTTATGATATAAATATCACTTTTGATAGTCGTTTTTTAAAGTGATTTTGATAAGTAATTTAAAAAATATTTAATAATTAAATAATTTAAACATATGAAATATAAAAGACATATAACTACGGGAGTATTGGCGATATCTTTGTTAGTAGGAGGATCTTCTGCTTTTGCTGCAATGCCCAATCAAGACAGAGTTTCTACTCATATCTCTACAAAGGGTATTACAAACAATAAAAAGAGTTCTATTGTAGGTGTTGTAACAGCTATAAGTAAAAATGGTTTTACTGTTACAACTAATAATAAATTAAAAAATAAAATTTCTTTTGATGTTCAGACAAATGATTTAACAAAATTTGTTAAAGATAAAAAACAAGTTACTTCTACTGAAATAGCTTTAAATCAAAAGATTATAGTGTTTGGGAATATAGATGCTGTTTCAAATACAATAGTAGCAACAAAAGTTAAAAAAAAAAAAAAAAAAATACATACAAAAATTTCGACTTCTCTCAAAAAATAAATTTATAAAAATAAAAAACCACCTAGACGGTGGTTTTTTATTTGCTTCATTTAATCTTCATTTGTTTAGTTTATTATTAATACATGAAAAATGAAATGCATGATGTGGTAATAATAGGTGCAGGAGCGAGTGGTACGGCTTTGTTGTACACTTTGGCTAGTTATACTGATATAAAAAAAGTTGCAATTATGGAAAAATATGACCGTCCAGGACAAGTAAATTCAAAGGCTAGTAATAATAGTCAGACTCTCCATGTGGGTGATATAGAAACAAATTACACTATTGATAAAGTGAAACAAGTTTATCCTTCTGCTATGATGGTCGCACAATATGCAAAGTCTTTACCTGAGAATGAACGTAATAAAATATTGTTTAATACTCCTAAAATGGTATTAGGTGTCGGTAAGGATCAAGTTCTAACTTTAGAAAAGAGGTATAAAGATTTATTACCAATTTTCCCTAAACTAAAGAAATTATATCGTGAAGATATAGCTAAAATAGAACCTGAAGTTATTCGTGGTCGTAATAAAAATGAACCAGTAATAGCTCTATATAATATAGATGGTTACGCTGTTGATTTTGAAAATTTATCACAATCTTTTATTGATCATGCAAAAATCAATAAATCAGACATCGAAATATTTTACAAAACAAAAGTTCATAAAATAGAAAAAAATACTGATAATCTTTATGAAATAAAAACTACAAAAGGAGAGATAATAAAAACAAAAGTAGTTATTGTAGATGCTGATTCTTATAGTTTAATGTTTGCAAAACAAATGGGTTATGGAGAGAATTTTTCCCTTATTCCTATTGCTGGAAGTTTTTATTTTACAAAAAAGTTATTGAATGGAAAAGTTTACACTGTCCAAGAACCGAAACTGCCTTTTGCTGCTGTTCATGGAGATCCAGATGTGAGAGTTCCTAATCAAACTAGATGGGGCCCGACAGCCCGTTTTAATCCTGTGCTTGAGAGTTCAAATTTTAAAACTTCAGGTGACTTTTTGCGTTCTTCTGGTTTACATCGTTTACGTACTTGGAAAAGTTTTATAAAAATTTTGCTCGATCCTACACGTTTTTCTTATTTAGTAAAAAATATGTTGTACGAATTGCCTTGGGTAGGGAATCATCTTTTTCTTGTGAATGTTAAAAAAATAATACCGACAATAAAAAGTAGAGACATAAGAGTAGCGAAAGGTTATGGTGGTATGAGACTACAACGCGTAGATACAAATACCCATGAACTACAACTCGGTGAAGGAAAAATATTGGGTGATAATATTATTTTTAATATGACGCCTTCTCCTGGAGCTAGTGTTTCGCTTTATAATGCCCTCCGTGATACTGAACAAATAATGAAGTTTTTTAATGGTCAATATAAATTTGATCTCTTGAGAATGGAAAAAGATTTAGTTATTAATGATAATTTTGATACTCATATCGAGCCATCTATACCATCCGGTTATGCTTCATAATGATTTGCAAAGTTTATTTATTGTTTTATAATCTAAGTATGTTATCTTCAAATTCAAAACAATTTAATAATCCAAATCAAACAGACGTTTTTGTCGATTATGGTCCACAGAAGGATTCTCAAGGTAGAAATAGAGAAGATATTGTTAATGCTTCTAAAAGTTTAAATAAAGAAGTATTAGATTCTATTACTTTTAAAAATGGAGAATATTACATAGAAGGTAAAAAGGCTGATGACTGGATATCTAAATCTGAGGCATTACATTCTGGGGGACCTGTAAGAAATGTAGATTTTTAATTTTGTATTTAATATTTTTATTTCTAAAAATGCTACAATAGATATATGGAAAAGAAGCGTTTAGAAATAATATCTTTTTTGGTTTTTTGTACAGGTATATTGACCTTAACTTTTTTTGTTTTTAGGCCGTTCTTTAGCATTCTCGTATTAGCTGCTATTTTAGCTTTATTGTTTAGACCTTTATATAAGAGATTAACTTTAAGATATAAAAAGGGGGAAAGTTTTTTTGCTTTTATTATTGTACTCATAGCTCTTGTTTTTATTATTATTCCTATATTGTTTTTTGGTTTTCAAATTTTAGGTCAGTTGCAGATTTTCTTTACTTTGATCCAAAATGGACAAGGAGAACATATGCAACAAATACAATCTGCTGTTGAGGTTTTTGTTCGTCATTTTATTCCAGTGTTTTCTTTTAATATTTCTTACTATGCTTCATTGGTACTTTCTTTTGTTTCAGATAATATTGGAACTTTTGTGTCTCAAACAGCATATATATTTTTACAAATATTCTTTTTAACATTTACATTGTTTTTCTTTTTACGAGATGGAGAGAAGATTTTTGGTTCATTGATAGCATTGAGTCCTTTTGAAAAAGAACAAAATAAAGAAATTTTTGAATCGATGCGAAAAGTCGTATCTTCTGTAGTAAGAGGGACGTTATTCGTCGGCCTTATCCGTTGGATTTTATTTACGGCAGGATTTTATCTTTTTGCAATTCCAAATGCATTAGTATGGGGAAGTATAGCTGCTATTATTGGAGCTTTGCCTGGACTAGGTACTCCATTTGTTATTTTTCCAATAGTTGTTTATCTGGCTGTTAGTGGTAACGTACTGAGTGCTATAGGTATAGGATTGTTTGGAATTTTGATAATGCTTTTCGTTGATAATATTTTATCGGCTTATTTTTTTGGTAAAGGCTTAGATGCACCACCTATATTCGTATTGTTTTCTATTATTGGAGGAGTTTTATTTTTTGGACCAATAGGATTTATATTTGGCCCTATAATACTTTCCCTATGTGTATCTATGATTGAGATGTATAAAATTTTGATATTGAAAAAATAAAAAATTTGAAGTTTTTAGTAATTTAGAGTATAATAAAAAGGTCTTATTAATAATAAATTAAATCAAAATTTTATGGCAAAAAGAGGAACAACATTAAGTATACGTCCAGTCTCACGACGTTCACACAAGACAAAGAAGCGTCTTGCAGCAAAGAAAGTAATGCTTGCTAAAAAAGCATCAAAGAAAAAGAGTAAATAAACAAAAAAACCAGCATTTGCTGGTTTTTTTGTTAAATAAGTTATCCTTGACATTTTACTTGTGTATTCTTTTATATAAGGGTATACTTAAGGAGTCTAATTAAGACAAGAAGCACGTCGAAGTTTCCAAGCAAATAATCAAAATTTAAATCATATGATGACAGGAACAATTAAAACTTTGACTGATAAAGGATTCGGATTTATCGCTCGCGAAGGTGAAGCGAAAGATCTTTTCTTTCACTCAAAAGAATTAGCTGGTGTTATGTTTGATGAATTGAAAGTAGGAGATGTTGTATCTTTTACAGTAGTTGATACTGAAAAAGGTCCAGCTGCTACTCAAGTTTCACGCGCATAATATCGCTCTCAAAAACACCCCTTGCGGGGTGTTTTTGTTTTTTAAGGTATAATAGATTTACTTATGACTCAAAATGAAGCGCTAAATATTTTAAAAACCGGTGCGTGTGTTTTTCTAACTGGTGAACCAGGAGCAGGAAAGACGCATACAATAAATGCTTTCGTTTCGTATTTACGTGAACACGACATCGAGCCAGCGATTACAGCGAGTACTGGTATTGCTGCCACACATATCGGCGGGATGACGATACATTCATGGAGTGGAATAGGAATAAAAGAAACTTTATCTGCACAAGAGCTCGATAAAATAGCGAGTAGTGAATATGTAAATAGACGAATACGAAAAACAAAAGTTTTAATTATTGATGAGATTTCAATGCTTCGTGCAGATACACTCGATATGGTAGATGCAGTGTGTAGAGAAATAAAACAAAATTCTGAACCATTCGGAGGAATCCAAGTCATACTCGTCGGAGATTTTTTTCAGCTTCCACCGATTTTCAAAAGAGAAGTTGCAACAAAGCAAAATGCACTACTTTCTGCAAAAAAGGCGCATTTTGCTTTTGAATCAAATGCATGGAGAAGACTAAAACCAATCGTGTGTTATATCACAGAACAACACCGTCAGGATGATAGTAGCTTTTTAGAATTACTTTCTGCTATTCGCACAGACACAGTTGAAGAAGAACATTATGAATATATGAAAGAGCGTTTTATCGAGAAAACAGAAATCCCAGAAAATACAACGAAATTATATTCTCACAATTTAGATGTCGATAAAGTAAATGACATGATGCTCGAAAAAATAACTGATGAAGAAAGTTTTCCATTTATTATGGACAGCGAAGGCAATGAAGCCCTCGTCACAATGCTGAAAAAAGGTTGTTTATCTCCAGAAGTTTTAAATTTGAAACGCGGAGCGGTAGTAATGTGTACAAAAAATAATCAAAAAGAACATTTTGTAAATGGAACTCTCGGTATCGTAGAAGAATTTGATTCTATCTCCGGGAATCCGATTATCAAAACTCGAAGTGGAAAGAAGATAGAGATTTCTCCGATGGAATGGGTTGTAGAAGAAAATGGAAAGGTGAAAGCGATGATTTCGCAAGTCCCTCTTCGTCTCGCTTGGGCTGTGACTATTCACAAAAGCCAGGGTATGAGTATGGATGCAGCTGTTATGGACCTCTCAAATGTTTTTGAATTTGGGCAGGGCTATGTAGCTCTTTCTCGTGTGCGAAGATTATCCGGTCTATATCTTCTCGGTATGAATCATCAAGCACTAAAAGTGCATCCACAGATTCTAGAGCAAGATAAAATATTCCGAACAGAGTCAGATTCTGCTGAAATAACCTTTGGAAAATTAACAAAAACTGAGCTAAATAAAATGCATAAAAATTTTGTTATCGCTTTGGATGGGGAGTGGAAATAAATATAGTGCTATAATAATCTTATGAAAACATATGAATCATATCAGGCATTATTGAAGCCATCTTGGGCGCCGCCGTCATATCTCTTTGGTCCGGTTTGGACTTTTATTTATATTTTAATTTTCATTTCTTTTGGAAAAGTTTTTATGATGACTTATGAGAAAACTATTCCATTCATTGTCGCACTACCATTTATTTTAAATTTAATTTTTAATATTCTCTACACTCCAATTATGTTTGGTTTGAAGAATAATACTCTCGCATCTATCGATATCTTACTTGTCCTTGGCACTATCATCTGGATGATGATTGCAATTTTCCCACACATGCGATGGATTACTTATATTCAAATCCCATATCTTCTCTGGGTTTCTTTTGCTACAGTTTTACAATTAACAATTTATTTTTTGAATAAATAATATGCAAACAATATCTTTATTTATACTTTTAGCGGGTTTTATTATTGGGCTCGGTGCAGTGACGGTGATAGACCTGCATGGATTTCTCGGACGGAAATCAGCATATTGGACCGAAGCTACGACTCGCACACACAAAGTCACCAAACCTTTGATTTGGATCGGAATGCTCCTAGTCATCATCGGTGGAATATTTTTCTATCGTGGTGTGCCTTTTACTGGTATATTACTTTTTCATATTATTTCTGTACCTATTATGCTTTTGAATGGAGTTTTTCTTTCTTTTTCTGTGAGTCCGTTTTTACTCAATCGTGAAAAAGAAGGCCGACAAGCCGAGCTCTTACCACAGTCTTGGCAGAATAAAATAATCTTTTCATTTATGCTTTCATTTATTTCATGGTGGGGGAATTTAGCAGTTTTAGTTTATTATATTACCGTGCTTCGCTAATATGATTTTCAAAAAGAAAAAAGTAATAGTGAATGATGAGATGCAGAAAAAGTATGTATACTTTTTGACTGAGCCTGTGGGTAAACATTTTGATCCAGATTTCAAACCAGACCTGACGCCCAAGCAAATGCTTTCCTTGGGAGTCTTTGGTGGCCGATATATGACCGATTGCAAACGCGAATTTCCGAAAGAGTGGTTCACTCGCGGCAAACTCTCTCCACATCATCATGATAAAAAAATAAATTATTTTGGTGTCGATGCGAGCCAGTCCCTATCAACCTGGAAGAAAAATGGATGGATTCATCCTATGGACCCGCGGGGTTGGTTTCAATGGTATTGCCGATATTATATGGGACGCAGAATTCCTGATGAAGATGCGAGACAAATAAAACGCTGGCGAATGATTCAAAGGCACACTGCACAAATAGAGAAAAACTGCCGAGCAGGGGACATTTTCTGCCGCCCCCGCCAACGCCAAGCCCTCCTTCATTGGGCGTATGATAGTAGGAAGATTTAAATGCTATAATCAAAGGATGGAATATAGTTGGATAAAACCAGGGCACGAAAATGAAAAACAAGCTTTAAATAAAATATCAGAAGATGCTTCTAAAAAAGTTGAAGATTTTGACAATACTCCTACAAAAAAGGTATTAGATGATGAAACCCAAAAATACATTTCTGATCGTGTTCCTAAAACAAATGATGATTTACTACAGGAAGATATTGCTAAAAAATTCGTACTCGACGGTAATTATTTACAAGAATTACATAATAAACAAAATAAAGGTGAAAAAATAGAAAAAGAAACATTTAATGAATTATGGAATGTGTATGGTCGCCTCATGGAAATAGGTGGCTATATAGAAGTGCATAAAGATTTAAATAAAACAGTTGAACAAATGATTCACAATATAAATATTTTAGAACTTAAAAATGAAATATCAGAAAAATTTCCATTAGCAAAATCTGGTATATCAAATAAAGAAGCATTAGAATTAGCAAATGCTGAAGCCAGAAATATAAAAAAAGAATTAGATAATATGAAAGATGAATCTATTACAAAAGAAAGTATAGGTGAACTTTTAGATAAATATAAAGATATAACTGAAAAATATCAAGAGCTTTATAGTGTAGTTAGCCCACAAAATCCATCAGAAAATTAAAATTTTAATATTATGATTTACATAGATGTGCGAACAAAAGAAGAATATGATGCAGGGCATAAAGAAGATGCTACGCTTTTCGATATCATGGATATGATGCAAGGGAAGTTTCCTGAATTAGATAAAAATGAAGAAATTACTTTGTATTGTGAATCCGGCAATAGGTCAATGATGGCAAAGACTTTGATGGATCAAGCTGGTTTTACAAATATTACTGACGGTGGAAGTATTAATAATTTTTTATAATAATATGGACATACTAGCACATACACTTTGGACAAATGCAGGAGCTCGTGGAGCGAATGCACTTGCCGAAAAAAAAGAAAATAAAAAATTTCACATCAATGTCGCTTGGGCGGCTTTTTGGGGAGTCTTTCCAGATTTTTTTGCTTTTACAATCCCTTCTATTATTGTTATTTATAAAATTATTATAGGAGAACTTTCAACTTCTAGCATAGGAGCTCATCATATACCTGTCGCTGGTTTTGATCTAGCACATTATTTATATCAATATAGTCACTCACTAGTTATTTGGGCTCTTGTGTTTTTAGTTGTTTGGTTTATTTCAAAACGCCCACGATATGAGTTATTCGGTTGGGCATTGCATATTCTTATAGACATTCCTTCGCATACACTCGCATTTTTTCCGACACCGTTTTTATTTCCAATTTCCAATTATCATTTTCCTTATGGTTTAGAATGGAGTAATCGTTGGTATATGGTTGTGAATTACTCTGCTCTAGTTATTGTCTGGGGTGGAATTTTATATAAAAAGTACTTAAAAAAGAATATTTAAGATATAATTAATTTATGAAAAAAGTCGCTTATTATATTTTACCTTCTTTTGCTTTTCTAGGTTTAGCTATAGGTTTTGTTTTTCATTTATCTAATAGTAATGGTTTAGACAATAAAATTTGGATGATTACTTTGATCATTGGTACTTTGCCTTTGATTTATAAAATCTTAAAAGATATTTTTTGTGGTCATTTTGGAATAGACCTAATAGCGATAGTTGCGATAGTCGCGTCTTTTTTTATGGGTCAGTATTTAGCCGGAAATATTATTTTGTTAATGCTTTCTGGTGGTGAAGCTTTGGAAGTATATGCTCTAAAGAGGGCTCGAAGAGAATTATCAAATCTTATTTCCAATGCTCCGAGTTTTGCTCATATAAAAAAAGATGGAAATTTAATAGATGTAAATGTTGATCAAGTAAAAGTCGGAGATATTATTTTTATAAAAACAGGAGAGATAATAGCTGCTGACGGTATTGTAGTCCTCGGTTCTTCACAAGTCGATGAATCAGCTTTGACTGGCGAGAGTTTGCCCGCAGAAAAAGAAATTGGTTCAAGTGTTTTTTCTGGAAGTATAAATAAAAGTAATATTTTAGAAGTTGAAGTTATTCGAAAGCCTTCTGAAAGTAAATATGAACAAATTATTTCTTTGATAAAAAAAGCAGAAGAAAATAGGGCTCCTGTCGTAAGGCTTGCAGATAAATACAGTATCTGGTTTACAGTTATAACTTTTTCTTTAGCTACACTGGCTTGGTTTTTAGCAAAAGATTCTGTGAGACTTTTAGCTGTGTTGGTTGTTGCGACACCTTGTCCTTTGATTTTAGCGACACCAATAGCGATGATATCTGGTATTAGTCGTTCGGCTAAAAGGGGAATAATAGTTAAAAATGGTGGAGCTCTCGAAGTCCTCGCTGAGACAAATGCTTTTATTTTTGATAAGACAGGTACACTCACACTCGGCCAGCCAGAGATAGTAGATGTTATTAGTTTTGGAAAAGATAAAAATGAAGTGCTTAGAATTTCTGCATCACTAGATCAATTATCACTTCACGTGCTCGCTAGATCATTGCAATCTTATGCGTTAAAAAATAATATAGTACTTTCAATACCGACAAATTTTAAAGAAGATTTCGGAGAAGGTGTGAGTGGGGACTTAGACAATCAAACTTTCTTTTTTGGAAAATTGAAATTTTTAGAAATGAAAGGAATAAATATTTCAAAAGAAGTTTTAGATAAACATTTAACTTTTCAGTCTGAAGGTAAAATAGCTGTGTATTGTGGAGATAAAAATAATCTATTAGGTATTATTATTTTCGCAGATGTTGTGCGCCCAGAAACAAAAAATCTTTTCACTAATTTAAAGGAAAAGGGAATAGAAAAAATAGTAATGCTCACAGGGGATAAAAAAGCTGTAGCAGAAATAATTGCAAAAGATTTAGGTATCGATGATATACATGCTGAGGCGTTACCAGAGAATAAAGTTTTCGAAGTTCAAGATCATAAAAAACAATTTGGAAAAGTTGCTATGATTGGTGACGGTATAAATGACGCTCCAGCATTATCTACTGCTGATGTTGGTATAGCCCTCGGTGGGCATGGAGGTAGTGCTTCTTCTGATAGTGGAGACATTGTCATTATGGTGGATGATTTAAATCGTGTCGGTGAAGCATATACGATAGCTAAAAATACATTAAAAATAGCTAAGCAAGGAATTTTCTTTGGTATCGGAGTTAGTATTATACTTATGATTATCGCTGCTTTTGGTTACATTTCTCCTATATATGGAGCCTTGATCCAAGAAGCTCTAGACGTATTGGTTATCCTCAATGCTTTACGTGTTAATTTTATATAAAAATAGGTTATAATATTTAAACTATGCAAAAAAATAAAAAATATGCCTCGAGTAAGTTTTTTTTAAAAATATTTTTTTTATTCATTCTAATTTTATTTACATCTAATGTAAATGCAGCACCTCCTGCACCACCCACTATTACTAGTGCAAAAATAACAGGAGGTAATGAAATTACTATTTATTATGATAGTGTTTTAACTTCTGATGATATTTCTTCATATTCTAGTTTAGGTTTAGGGCTTATGGGTAGAAATATTATTTCAGCCTTTGATAATACTAGCACTAATCACATTATTTTAACTTTTGATGGATTTCCAGTAGCACCAAATACAAAAGGAGCAATAAATATTGACACAAATATTGCTTCAAGTGGAGGAAATTTTGCTGGTGTTACAGGTTTGGATTTAGCAGATGGAATTCAGCCATATCTTGGTGCAGTTACATTGCAAGATAATGATTCTTCAAATTCCTTTACAGCTGGTGATTCTTTTGTTTTTAGATTTGATGAGCCTATGGATAAAACCACTATTACTACAAGTAATGTAGATTTATATTTAGGTTTAAATCATAGTCATACTTTTGGTACAACAGGTGGAGGTCTTACTCTTACTTGGAATAGTAGGGGGACAATTTTAACTTTAAAAACAGGTAGTGATGAAACAGTTACAAATGGTGATACAGTAAGTCCTGGAAGTCCTGTTACTGATGCAAATGGAAATATGCAAAATATGCCCTTACCGTTAGAATTACCTACGACAGTTACTACTCCTCGAACTCTTTATTTTAATGGAGCAGATGACAGTAATTGGGGAAATATAAATAATTGGTGGAATGATTCTAATTTTACTGATCCTGCAATTTCATTACCAACTGCATATGATGATGTTATTATTTCTTCAGAAGTACTATCAAATACTTCCGGAGATATTGCATATGTTAATTCTTTAGTGATGAATGGTAGTGTAGATTTAGGTAGTGCAATTGGTTTTCTTATTAATCTTAATGTTGCACAAAATGCAATTTTTAATAATTTTTCTGTAGTTATTTATGGTACTGTTACTGGAGATGTTGTTTTTAACGATGGTAGTTCTGCTGGTTATGGTGGACCAGGTCTTTATTTTAGTGCGGGATATATAAATGGAGATGTGACGTTTAATGAACCGACAACAGCAAATTACGAGACAATATTTGGTAATGTTACCTTTCATGGATTTTATGGTAATGCTGGACTTATCTATGGAGATGTAGAATTTAATGATATTACTTCAAATCCAGGAGAAATTTTCGGACATGTAACCTTCCGTGATAATAGTTTTAATGGTAGTTTTGGGCCTGGAATAATTAACGGAGATGTTGATGTATATTATCCTTCTAATAATCCAATTGATTCTATTGAAAATATTTCTGGTACAGTTACATATTATAATTATGACGAAACCCCACCCACAATCTTAAACGTATCTCCAATCGATAATTCTAAAAACATAAAATCTGATACAAGTATAGTCATTACTTTCTCAGAACCAATAGATACTAATTCTTTTTCAATTAGCACTACTCCTTGTGATAGCTCTAATAATAGTTGTGCTAGTTACAATGACCCAGTATGGTCAGATGGTGATACTGTTGCTACTTTAACTCGTGTACATGGTGAATCATTTAAACCAGGTAAGAAATATACAATTTCAATAAATGCTTCTGATTTACAGAGTAATCAATTAGTTGATCCTTACATATGGTCTTTTAAAATAAAAGATAATTCTTCTAGTGGTGGATATCTCCCAGGTCACATTCCATCTTTCATCCAATCAACAGCCTCCACAACTCCTACAACCACTCTACCTACTACATCACCACTAAACCTAACAAGAAACCTCTATCTAGGTGTACCAAACGGAGAAGACATCAAACTTCTCCAAATCTACCTAAACACTCACGGATACCCAGTATCAACTACAGGACCAGGTTCTACAGGTAATGAACAACTAAATTCGGTTCTCTAACTAAACAAGCAGTAATTAAGTTCCAATTAGCTCATCATATAGATCCTATTGGTGTTGTTGGTCCTAGGACTAGAGGGGAGATTAAATAGGTACTTTTATAAAATATAAATACTGCATAATTTGTGTTACACTATACTTAGTTTATTTATTAATTTATAAAAGTTTTTATTATGAAAAAAATATTTAGTATTGTTTTAGTTTTAATAGTTGTATTTGGGAATATTCCATTTACAAATTTTGGTACACAAAAAGTTTTAGCAGATGGATTTCAAGGTACAGGAGATGGTAGTGAGGGGAATCCATTTATAATTACAAATTGTACTTTACTCCAAGAAATAAACTTAGATTTGGATTTGTATTTTAAATTACAAGGTGCAAATAATACTATAGATTGTTCTGAAACATCTAATTGGAATTCAGATGGTGATGGAGGGTATTATGGATTTCAACCACTTGGTTCTGTTAACTCTCCATTTTTTACAGGACATTTAAATGGAAATAATAACACTATTACTAATTTGTATATCAATAGACCTTCATCAACTTTTGTTGGGCTATTTTCTGTAGTTGATTCTGGTGCTACTATTAGTGATTTAACTTTAAAGGATGTAAATATAACTGGAAACGATCGTACTGGTGCTCTTGTGGGTTCTCTGAGTGGTACTGTTACAAATGTCCATGCTTCAGGTGTGCTTACAGGAGGTTTTACTACTGGAGGTCTTGTCGGTGCTCATGTGAATAATAATAGTTGGTATAACTCTAGTCCTTTAGTTTATACTTGGGATGGAAATAAATATAAATATATAGCCGATGTTGGTAATTTATTACCAAAAGAAGTTTTAAATGCTCCAGATTTGGCTACTGTAGACACTGGCGATTTAGTTCCAAAAGATGGAAAATATTCAATGAAAATTGCAGAAGAATATAATGAAATTGTTTACTATGATAAACTCACTTTGAATACTTATGATCATGCACCAGGATATAGTATTGCAGTTCCATTAAACAGAAATGCTGTAGCTAGTGATATAAAAACAGTCAGTGATACACCGACAAATCCATTACTTTCTTGTACAGATATGTATGGAAATAATTGTGAAGATACACTCAAGGCAAACGATGACAAATGGGCAGTGCAAGATAAAAGTTTTGTAAATTCATATATTATGGATTTTGGAGATTTATCAAACAAAGACAGTATACAACTGGTAATGCGTGGTGCTCGTGATTATGATGCTGCTGCAAAGATGAGAGCTGCTGGAAATTATCAATCTCTACGCACTGTTCAAGTCAAAGACACAAATGGTAACTGGGTAGAAATTTATAATAAAAATGACTTAGGTTCTGACGGTACACCTAGACTTCGAACTATCGACCTTACTGGAAAATTCTTGAGTAATGATTATCATATTAAGGTTGGTTTCGATACAATGTACATGAATTATTTTGCTGTTGATACATCTGCACAAGTCCCTGTCACAGTGCATACTTATGCTCCAACAAAAGCTGATCTTAGTTTTAGAGGTTTTACTAAGATAAATCATAATCCGTATGTTGATCATGATTACAATACTGTAACAGTAAATCCTGAAGGAATGTTTAAACCTCAATTTGGTAATTTCACAAAATACGGTGATGTATCTCCATTACTTCAAACTTCAAACAATCAATTCGTAATTATGAAAGGAGGTGATCATATGGATATAGAATTCCCATATGTCGCACCCGCCGATGGAATGGTGAGAAGTTTTGTTTTAGATAATGATGCTTGGTATAAACATGCTTCAAATGAAGGTATTGATTTGCTTGGTAAGACAGTTAGTCCACTTCCATATCAAGGTATGACTTCATATACAGCGAATACAAGTGGTTATCCGATGACTGATGAAAATACTAATTATTTAAATACTTGGAATACTCGTGTCTATGCAGGTACACCAAAACATGATGTTACAAATGGTAGTACAATTATTAATTCTTCTTCTAGTGTTAATGTTACTACTAATAATAATAGTTACGTAGGAGGACTTGTTGGTTATAATGAAAAAGAAATTAGAAATTCTTTTGCTACAGGAGATGTAACTGCCAATGGTAATTCTTACAATATTGGAGGATTAGTAGGATTTAATGGAACTGCTGGATCTACTGGATGGATACATGATTCTTATGCGACAGGTTCTGTAACAAATATAAATGGTTACGATGTAGGAGGTTTAGTTGGTATTAACCTTGCAAAAATTGAAAGAAGTTATGCTGCTGGGCTTGTTACATCAAATAATGTTGATTATGCTCATGGACTAATAGGTGATAACTGTGGTGGTGGTTGTAGCACAGAAGTGAATGATTCATTTTGGGACACACAAACATCTCAAAAAGAAACTGACGCATCAGGTTCTAATGCTACAGGAAAAAGTTCATCTGAAATGAAAGACATTGCAACATTTACAAATGCTAGTACTACAGGACTTACTAATGCTTGGGATTTTACTGGTACATTAAATAATGATGCAGGTACAGATGATATTTGGAAAATAGATGCAAATCAGAACAATGGTTATCCATATTTGTATTGGCAAACACCAGCTCCAGTTTTGACTGAAGTGAAACCAATTCCAGCAAAAGTCACAGCAAGTAAGGCAAAATATTATTTTACAACAGATAAGGCTTGTACTTTACAAGTAAGTGCAGTCGAAACAGACAAGGAAGGTGAAGTTACAGTTCATGTTTCAGGAGAACCTACTCCTGGTGAGGATTCTAATTTTTATCTAACTGGTTTAAAGACAGGTGGAACATATTCGTTTAATTTTCAATGTATAGATGAAAATGATAGTATTTCAAATACTTTAAATGTAGGACCATTTAAAGTTATTTCTAATATTACTTCTTCTGGATATTATTCTCCAGGTAGTGTTCCATCCTTTATTCAATCATCAACCACTCCTGTACAATCAACATCACAAGTAAGTACAAATCCAGAGCAAAAAAATATAACAATCTCTGAAATCCAAAAAGTTGTGAAAGATTTAAAATTTGGAATGAAAGACGCTGATGTAAAAATACTTCAATCATTCTTAATCTCACAAGACAAAGGAGAAAATGCAAAAGCATTAGCAAAACACGGAACAACTATAAACTTTGGGAAATTAACACAAAAATCTTTAGCAGAATGGCAAAAAGCTAATAATGTTTCTCCTGCAGTTGGTATCTTTGGTCCTATAACTCGTGCAAAGATAAAAGATTTAAATTTATAAGAAAAATAGCCCAATTTTGATATTGGGCTATTTTTGTGATATAATACAAGGGTTAGATTATAAATAACTTCCTAGCCTTATTTGGTAAGGATAAATAAAAGAATTTTAATTATGGCAACTTTAAAAGCATTATGTATGAAATGTCGTGAAAACAACAAACCAACTATGCAAGATATGACAAATCCTGTCGTTACAAAAAACGAAAAAGGACGCTACAGTGCAAAGGGTACTTGTGGTAAATGTGGAGGTAATATGTTCAAATTCATGTCTGCTGTTGATGGTGAGGCAATGATGAAATAATTTTTAAATAAGAACAAAAAAATCCCTAATGGGGATTTTTTTGTTCTTGAAGGTTTTTAATTAGGTATTGACGAATATATGTGTTAAGGTTGTTCTATAGTCGCAGTTTACTAGACACTTAACTTAAATAAAATTATGTCAGACGAAGAAACAAAGGTAGAAGGCGAAACTCCAGTAGTTGAAACTCCAGCTGTAGCAGAAGAAATGCCAGCTGAAACTCCTGCAGAAGAAACAACAACAGAAGCTACTGCATAGTAGATCAAAAAAAAGACCTTCGGGTCTTTTTTTTGATTGTGGTAGAATTAAAGAATGGAATTAAATAACCTTACAGAGGAAGAAAAGAAAGTAATAATAGACAAAGGAACAGAAATGCCTTTTGTGGGTGAGTATGTGAACAACAAAGAGACTGGTGTGTATGTATGCAGACAATGTAATACTCCACTTTATAATTCAAAAGATAAATTTGAAAGTACTTGTGGCTGGCCGAGCTTTGATGATGAGATACCAGGTGCCGTGAAGAAAACTCTCGATGCTGATGGAATTCGTACAGAAATAACTTGTGCAAAATGTGGCGGCCACCTAGGCCATGTTTTCGAAGGTGAAAATCTAACAAATAAAAACATCCGCCATTGCGTGAATTCGATTTCATTAAAATTTATTCCAGGAAAAAACAAATGACTAACAAAGCATATTTTGCAGGTGGATGTTTTTGGGGACTACAAGATTTAATTCGGAAGCAACCGGGCGTGGTAAAAACTCGTGTCGGTTACACTGGTGGTAAAAATGAAATGGATTCGACAGGCTCACCACAAGCTCCGACTTATGAAAATCATGAAGGTTATGCAGAAGCAGTTGAGATAGAATATGACAGTGAAAAAACTTCTTATAAAAATCTTTTAGATTTCTTTTTTCAAATTCATAATCCGACAACGCTAAATCAGCAGGGGAATGATAAAGGTACTTCATATCGATCCGCTATTTTTTATGGTAATGAAGAAGAAAAAAAAGAAGCTGAAGATTTTATAAAAATTGTGAATGATTCAAAACGCTGGCCTGGTCCTGTCGTCACGACACTCGAGCCCTTTGCAAAGTTCTGGGAGGCAGAGGATTACCATCAAGACTATCTAGAAAAGAATCCCGGTGGCTATACATGTCACGCTATATGGTTCGATAGTTATTTAAAATAAAGACTTGTCGACCTGCTAGGTCGACAAGAAATAGTTATCCACAGGTATTTACTTGCGTGTGAACGTTCGTTCACTTATAATGAGTGTATTAGAAATAATATATAAAAATTTATGAGTAAAGAACAATATTTAAAAATCATCAATAAGGAATTGCAAAAGGTTAACAAGAAGATCGACGTGAAGATTATCAGAGGTGAAGAATATTTCCGCGAAGCACGTGAACACAAGTTGCTTCTCAGAAAGGCTCGTCAATTTCAAGGTCAAAGTTTTTTTAGTAAAATATTTGGAGGATTGTTTTCTTCCAACTTGTCCTTTCGTTAAAAAATCAAAGAGCGAGAGTAAAGATAAAAACGTGATACAATAAATCTATGCAAAACGATTACAAAGACAAACTAAATAGTTTCTATTCAAAGAACAAAAGAATGCCGACATACACAGAAATGATGAAGCTGTTTTCTTTCAAGTCCAAGAATGCCGTAGCCCGAGTCGTCGATAAAATGATCGAAGCCGGACTCGTCGCCAAGGATCACCTTGGTCGTTTAATTCCCGATAAATTTTTAAATGAAGTAGTAATGCTCGGTTCTGTGAAAGCCGGATTTCCGAGCGATGTCGAGGAACAAACTTTTAATGATACAGTAAACCTCGATGATTTTTTAATAGAGAAAAAAGATTCCACATATATGCTCGAAGTTGATGGTGATTCTATGATCGATGCACATATTAAAAATGGTGATATGGTTTTAGCTGAACGTACAAATAAAGCCAAAGATGGCGACATTGTGATAGCCGAAGTGGATGGGGAATTCACAATGAAATATTTTAAACAAAAGGGTGACAAAGTTTGGCTCGAGCCAGCCAACAAAAATTTTAAACCTATTTATCCTAAATATGATTTAAAGGTGACAGCGATAGTCAAAGCCGTAATTCGTAAATATTAGAACTTTCTGTTATAGTGTTTACATGAAGATAACTTCTGCAAAATTCGTAAAAGGAGTCGTCGGTGACGACGAAATCCTCGGCAATGGTATTCCACAAATTGCCTTTATTGGGCGTTCCAATGTCGGTAAATCAAGTGTGATAAACTCTCTCACAGGAGTAAAGGATTTAGCTCGTACGAGTTCTTTCCCAGGACGTACCCAAGAGATTAACCTTTTTTTAATTAATAAAAAATATTATTTTGCTGATCTGCCTGGTTATGGTTTTGCTCAGATGTCTAAAGATGATAGAGCAGGACTCGCGGAACTTATTAATTCATATTTTTTTCACTCTACATATGAACAAAAGATAGTAGTACTGATTATCGATGCTGTTGTAGGTTTCACTGATACTGATATGGGGATGCTTCATGCTCTCGAAGATGCAGGTAAAGATGTGGTAATAATTGCAAACAAAATAGATAAATTGAAAACTAACGAGTTTAAAAAACAAATAAAGAAAATAGATGATATGACAGTAGGCCATATCATCATCCCGTATTCTGCTATGAAGAAAATAGGTATAAAAGAAGTCTTAAAAGAATTATTTAAATAAAAAACCACAGCAGTTGCTGTGGTTTTTTGAAGTTACTATTTTGCAACTTCGAGCTCGTGTTTATTTATAATTTGTACAGTACTTTCGCCTGTACGGATATCAATGAATTTACTTACAATCGAAACTTTATTTTCAGAATTCAGTGCATCCCAAAATTTTCTAGTGACCATATCCTGACCTCCAGTAAATGGTATCAGCCTCGGACTGCCAGTAAATGTCGGTAATGGATTTCCGTCACCATCATAGGTACTAACATATACTCCAAAACCCGGTGTGAATTCATCACACTTATATAAACTTTTTACACAAGTATTTCCGAATACTGATTTTTGTAACAATAATATTTCAGTTGAATACTTCATATTATCGAGTAGTACACTTGTCGCAGTTATTCGTGCTGTTGTATTTTCATCAGGTTCATAAGTCCATACATCACGATATGCAATGTCAGCTAATCCGTAGCATGAATTCATGCTACGTGAAAGTGCATCCATTGTCTGAGCTCCATTACTCACTGCAAAGTACTTACCTTTTTGAGCCATAGCAGGGTATTGTATGAGTGCTAATTCTTGAGGCGATACTTTGGTCTCATCTAGTACTCGTACATCGATATACCCATTGTTTAATTCCTCAAAACGTCTTCCACGGCTTCCAGGACTGCGTCCCATAATAGCGTAGATTTGAATTAGGTTTGTACCAGTTTCGTCCAATCCTATACCGATGAATCGGCCAGGGTAGGAATTTTTACGTAATGCCTCAAAATTGTTTTGAGCATTTTGTTCTAAGGTGAATAATTCTTCCATTTTTTCTTATTTTGTTTTAATTTACTTTTGTTTATTTATATTATTTATGGCTATAAATGTCAATAAAATAAGCTTGACTTTTTAATATATAGGGTGTATAATAGTATCAAAGTAAATTTCAAATTTAATATATAAACAAAATGAAAAAAATCGTTATTTTCTCAGCTATTTTGGCTGTAACAGCCTTATTTTCTTGTAAACCTACTCAGGAGCTTGCAAAAACTGAACCAGAGGTTAAAACTGCTCCACCGGCACGTAATGTTATGCCTGTAACGTATAACATTTTAACGAGTAAAAAAGCTCCTTGGAGCGCTGAAGACATATTGGGTGCTCAATTCTTTACTTATGGTGGTTCAATTACCTTGACCCGTGTAAGTGAGGATAATTCAAAAACATTTGATGCTGATGGTAATGTTGTCATTAAACATGTTGTTCATACTAAAAGGTCAATTATAGACAATAATACGAAAGTAAAAATTGTAGGACCTATTGATTTTAGTAGAAAGTCCTTCTCATGTCAGGTAGACATTAATGGTATGAATGCATACGTAACTTTTATGCTGAACAGTAAAAATGGACAATACCATTTCAAAAGACCAGGAGGAAATGATATTGATGGTAGGAGGGTTGATTACAAAAATGAACAATATTCAGCAAATGCTGCTGATGAAGTTGTTTATCTTGCTTTCTATCCTAAGATAGACGAATCCTCTGATATTCAGGAGGAGCATACTACAGGAGTATCGGCTACTTCTCCTGAAGGGTCTACAGAAAATGTTACCGCGCCTCAAAGTGATGACTTAAATCAGTTGTATAATCTTATGAAAAAAGATAATACTGATAAGCCAGCAGGAAACAAGGAACAGCCTAAAAAAGAAGATAAAAAGGCAGATAAGCCTGTAAAATCTTCAGGAAGCAGAAAACCAGTACCACCCCGATAGGGTGGTATTTTTTTATTTTGTTTTGTAAATTTGGTAACTTTTCCACTAGATTTAAATAAATTTAAAAGTGCTATAATTAAAGTATTATAATTAATATCTTGTAACAATATGAATATAAACATAAAAACAAAAAATATCGAATTAGTAGATTCTTTACAAGAATATGTAAACAAGAGACTTTTAAGTTTAGAAAAATTCATCAATACTGCAGATTCTGTAATTCATGTTGAAATTGGTAAAACTACAAATCATCATAAAAACGGAGATGTATATAAAGCAGAAATAGTTATAGGTAGAGATAAACAATTTTTTGCTAGTTGTGAGACTGATGATTTGTATAAAGCTATCGATGAAGCAAAAGAAGAATTGAATAGAAAGTTTACATCACATAAAGACAAAAAACAAACACTCTTTAAAAGAGGAGCAAGTAGTGTGAAGAAAATGATGAAAGGTCTTTCAAAGAGAAATCCTTTTACTTCTAAATACTAATTATTTTTTATAAAATCTAGATAAGAAATTTCTTTTTTCCCTTCAGGTAAAACTTTTTTGATTACGAATTTACTATCTTCTATTTGGGCTTCTGTAACAATAATCCTTTTATCTTCCTTGAAGAAGAAAGTTCTAGGCCATAGGGAATATGCACGGAATTTGTTGTATTTTAATTCTTCAGAATCAGCTTCATTTAAAATACCATCTTCTTTTTTAATTTTCTTACAGTTTGTAGCTTTTGTTTCGTCTTGTTCTGTTAGATTTATTTTTCCATTTATAAAGTCTGGAAGTGTATTTACTAAAAGATCTCCACCGATTTTGATTAATTTTTTACGTAATTCTATTGCATGTTCATCTGGATCTATTGCTACTTTTTCCATAGCAATTATTGGCCCTGCATCCATTTTGTAAACCATTTTTTGTATAGCTATACCTGTCTCGTTGTCACCATTTAAAATAGCTGATTCGACAGGGGAAGCACCGCGATATTTTGGAAGGAGAGAATAGTGAATATTAATAGAGCCATACTTTGGCATATTTATAATTTCTTCAGATAAAATTTTTCCGTAAGCTACTACAATAAAGAAATCTATAATACTTTGTTCACCACGAGAATTTTCTGTTGAAAATTCTTTCTGTCCGTCGTCGTCGCTCCTACCAAGGATTGCCAAAGCATCATAGATTTCTTTATTTGTTAATTTATTTTCTGGCTGAATAAAGGGAATGTTGTTTTCTATAGCCCAAGTTTTCACCGGAGGGGGAGTTAAAATCATTTTTCTACCGGCTGGTCTGTCTGGAGCGGTGACTATCAAACAAGGTAAAAAACCACTTTGTTTTAATATTTCCAAAGTTTCACTAGCTACATCTGGTGTACCAAAAAATACAAAATTGATGTCTTTGTTATTCATTTCTATTCTGGGTGTTCTTCTTTTAAATCTTTAGCATGATCATGAAAAAGTATACCGTTTAAATGGTCTGTTTCATGTTGAAATATCTGAGCGAGTAAACCACTAGCTCCACGTGTGAATTTGTTACCAAGCTCGTCGTAGGCTTCTACAGTAGCCTTGTCTGACCTATATGTCTTACCATAGAGCCATCTTACAGACAGGCATCCTTCTGGAATCCAATCTTTTTTACGGGAAAGTTTTGAAATTTTAGGATTAATGAAAACTAAATTTTTATATTTTATATTCTTGTCAGTAAGTTTTTTATCTTCTCTGTCTTTCATAAAATCTTCAGAGAATATTTTTCCAGCTACAGTAAAAATACGCAAGGAATATCCTATTTGAGGAGCTGCTATGGCTACACCATCGTCTTGCTGTGCAAGAGCTTGATCCATTTCTTTCAAAACCTTTTTTATCTTCAAAGAGCCGATGTCTTTTATCGGAATTTCTTTTGCAATTTCTCGCAAAACTTTTTCATCTCTTTGAAGAATCTCTTTACTCATGTTTATTTAAATCTTTCAAATACTCTAAGAGTTTAGGTAACTTTACTGTTTCTTGAGAACGATTAGACATATCACGAACAATAACAGAATCTTCTAATGCTTCTTTTTGTCCAAAAATAAGAGCATAAGGAATTTGTAATTTTTCTGCAATTGCGAGCTGAGCACCTAATGTATCTTTTGATAGAGATTGAGCCATTGGAACATGTGCTTTACGAAGTGTTTCTGTAACATTTAGACTTTTTAATTTTGCATCACTACCGAGTTGAATAAAGTAAACTTTTGGTTTCTTTAAAATACGTGGAGCAAGTTTTTTGTACCAAGGCATTAATAACACACGATCAGCAGAAATAGAAATTCCTACAGCGGGTACGTCTTTTTTACTACCGAGTTGTTTTCCGAGATAATCATATCTACCACCACCAGCGATAGCCATACCTTTTGTTTCACTTTCTGATTCATCGATAATTTCAAAAACTGTACGAGTGTAGTATGAAAGTCCACGTACTAGGCATTTGTTTAAATTATATTGAATACCCATTTCTTCTAAGTATTCTAGAACTTCTTTGAAGTGTTTTTTACAAGAAGGACAAAGGAATGAAACTGCGTCTGGCGCATTTTCATTTATTTCTTTTGTTTTTGGATCTTTTGAATCTAGAATACGTAGGGGATTAGTCTTTAATCTTTCACGGTCAATTGCTGGTAAGTTACTTAAATTCTTTTTGTAATAATTTACTAATTCTTTGATATATCCACTACGACATTCTTTGTCTCCGATAGAGTTTATGTCAATTGAAAGATTTGTTGCACCTGCTTCTTCTAAAATACTCATTCCAGCTTTGATAACGAGTGCATCCATAATACTTTTTTCACTACCGAGAGAGTCTAGATCAAATTGGTTAAATTGACGGTAGCGACCCTTTTGAGGATTGTCATGTCTAAACACTGGGCCATATTGATAGAACATTACAGGTTGAGGTACATTTTGCATCCCTTGTTCTATATAAGCACGCATTAGAGATCCAGTGTGTTCTGGACGAAGAGCTAAATGATCACCACCTTTTGTTTTAAGGGTATACATTTCTTTGTCTACTATATCTGTACCTTCACCGATACCTGAAGTGAAAGTTTCTTCGTGTTCCATCATTGGAGTTTCAATAGGTTTGAAACCATAATAAATAGCCACTTCTTGAGCCTTCTCGAAGAAACCTTGGAAACTATAATATTCTTCATTCATTATGTCTCTCATTCCTTTTGGAGAAGAAAGATTTTTTCCTGCTTTTTTTGTTGCCGCTGCTGTTGTTTTAGTCATAGTATTAATTTAATTGCTTATAATAACCTGGTAAAAAAGATATTTTTGTAATTGGTAATAATCTTATTAAAGCTCTTCCGACTAGTAACTTTTTTGGAACTGGTCCCCAATATCTAGAATCTGAACTTCCTGATCTATTGTCTCCCATTACGAAATATTCGTCATTTGTTAAGACTCGATGGGCGCTATCTTCGGAATGATTTTTAACGTAAGACTGATCGAGTGCAAATCCTTCTGGATGTTCTTTGTTTGTGATTATTGTTTGTTCCGCTTTTACATCTACTGTTTCACCTGGAAGTCCGATAATTCTTTTTATAAAAAACTTTGATGTGTCTCCTGGATATCTAAAAACTACAACATCACCACGTTGTGGACTTTTAAAATTATATGTAAGTTCATCTACTATTAAATATTGTCCATTTTGAAATGTTGGAACCATCGATGTTCCAGACACTACGAATGGTTGAGCGACAAATATACGAATAGGAATAACTATGACTATTGCTATAAAAGCAAAGCGTACTAATTCCCAAAAGTTTTCTTTGAAGGTTTGTTTTTTTTCTTGAGCTATGGTTTCTTGTGTTTTTTGACCCTTTAAATCTTCATTTTGTGTTTCCATTTGTCTATTTTAGCATATAATGTCCTTGACACAATACCTATTTTTGTACTGTAGTTTTTTTAGAGAAAAAAAATATTTTGTAAATGTTATTATATAAAATATGAAATTAATTGTAGGTTTAGGAAATCCAGGTGAACAATATGAAAATACTCGTCATAATACGGGTCGTATTATCATTGGAATGATAGAAGATAAAATAAATACAAAAGTAAAATTTTTAATGCCAGATAGTTTTATGAATAATTCTGGAAAAGTTGTGGCACCACTTATTAAATCAAAAAAAGATTTGAGTGACTTAGTTGTTATATATGATGATGTTGATTTACCTCTTGGAAAAATTAAGATTTCTTTTAATAGATCTTCTGGTGGTCATAATGGTGTTGGATCAATAATAAAGCATTTAAAGACTGAAGAATTTTTACGTATTCGTGTGGGGATTTGTCCTACAACTCCAACAGGGAAATTAAAGAAACCAAAAGGGGAAGAAGCAGTGTTGAAATTCTTGCTTGGTGATTTTAAAAAAGAAGAGATAGCTATACTTAAAAAAGAAAGTAAAAAAATAGCTGAAGCAGTGGATACTATATATGATGGAGGTAAAGACAAGGCTATGAGTTTGTTTAATTAAAAAACTTCTGTAATTACAGAAGTTTTTATATATATTTAATTTTTAATATTGCCCCACCTCTATTTTTAAGAAATGTATATGTTCCATATTTATCAGTCATAAAATATGGAATAAATACAATTTTTATTATTAATAACTTTTTTTCATAAATTAATCTGAATCCATCATTTCTCAAGCATTCAAATTTATTTTCTTTATAAAAATTAATAATTAAATTCAAAAATTCAGTATGGTTTATGTTTTCTTTATAAAAATCGATAGACATGCTGTCTTTTTCTAAAGTTACTTTTTTCTCACTAAAACCATTTTCAGCAAGATTACCTCTAAAGGATTTTGTTAATTCTATTGAGTTCATTTTGCTTTAAAATTAAAAGTTCTACGTTTATTAAAATAATAGCATAAATCAAAAAATCCCCGTAAGGGGATTTTTTGATTAAATTATTTCTTATCTTCTAGATGAGTCAAAGTCATTTTGTGTTCCTTTGGTTCGAATAGAGTTATTTGGAAACTGTAAGTTTTACCAAGTTCCAATGATTCACGAAGTTTAGCTTCTGAACCAAATGTAGAATTGTGAACTAATCCAGCAACACCTTCTTTGATTGAAACTAATGCACCGTGTTTGTTGTATTTGATAACGACACCTTTGATGATGTCACCCTTCTTTAGTTTACCTTCGTATTCTTTCCAAGGATTTTCCTTTAAAGCTTTTATTGAAAGAGAAATTTTACCTTCTTTTATTTCAATAATTTTAGCTTTGATCTTATCACCAACCTTAAACATTGTACGAGGATCTTCTACGAGGCCCCAGTCGAGTTCAGAGATGTGAACTAATCCTTCTAGACCTTCTTCTAGTTTGAGGAAAACTCCGAAATCTACAAGTCCTGCAATAGTACAAGATACTTCTTCTCCTAATGCATATTTACTAACGATTTCTTGTTTTTCTTCTGGATTGTTATCTTTTTCAGAGAAGATAAGTTTACCTTCTTTTGGTAATGTTGAAATCATCATTACAGATAATTTTGTTCCAACTAATTTCTTTAATTCTTTTAAGATTTTATCTTTATCAGAATCTTCTACACGAGGATAGTGTTCAGCTTTTAATTGTGAAGCTGGTAAGAATCCTTGGATACCTTGCCATTCCAAAATAAGTCCTCCTTTGTTTGCATCTTTAACTTCGAGGTCCATGATGACTTTACTCTTGATAGCTTTTTCAGCATCACTCCAGATTAGAGCTTGCTTTGCTTCTTTGAGTGAAAGTTCTACATAGCCATCTTCGTTTTCTACTTCAACGATTTTTGCTTTGATGATATCACCGAGAGCAATTTTTTTGATTATGTCTTTTGCATTCATGAACTCACGTCCGTAAATGATACCTGTACCGAAAGGCGCGAGGTCGACATAAACTGAAGATTTTTGAACCAAGATAACTGGTCCTTCTACTAATGAATCAACTTCTGGATGATTTAGACTTTTGTCTAACATTATCTTTAAAGGTGAATCTACTTCGACTGTTACTTCTTCTTTTACTGCTGTTTTTTTCATATATATAATTAAAAAAGTCCGCTAAAAAGCGGATATTAAAATTTAGGCGTCCTTGGGTATTCCCTCGGGTGTTAACCTAAAAGTGCTTTTAATATCTAGATACTACTATATAAGAGGAGAAAATGCAACCCATAAATTCAAACTCGCCCCACCCCTAACCCCTCCCCAAAATTTGAAGATTTTAGAGAGGGGGAAATATTGATATTATTAACTTAATGTGGTAGTTTTTAGTTAGAAAAACTATAGTTCGGTTGAATTCTAATAAGTATTAATTCACCTTTTAAATATTGAACAAATGAGAAAAAACTTGTCCTACAAAAAATTACCACAATGGATTGTGGATATTTTAGAAATTGTAAAAAAATTAGAAAAAATAAAAGCTGAAGAGCTTATGATTATGTATCATGAAATGGATCCTGAAATTTATAAATTGATTAAAGATGAAATTTCAAAATTTTCAGAAGAAGAAATAAAATTTTATGTTAAAACAATTAAAGAATTCAATTTTCGTGATAAAAAGTATTACAAAGATGTAAAAATAGAAAGTAAAAGTGACTGGTATGATTACATGGATGAAAGATGCAGATTTGTTAATCGTTTGCTTACTGTTATCAATGTTACTTTTAATTCAAACAGGAAATCAAGTGAGCTTGAACGACAAGTTAGTCCTCCTTCAGGAGTTTATGAAAAAAAAGATATTCACAATAAAACAGATATCAAGCCTTCTGTTAAGGCATTTGGTACTCTTTTTGAGTAAATTCTTAATTATTGATCACCACAACAGATTGTATATTTGTTGTGGTGATTTTTATTTTATCTAAAACTTTTTTTAAATCCGTCTCTATTTCAGAATTCCAAAATCTCAAGACTTTTATATTTTTAGAATTTAAATATTCTGTTCGCATTTTATCGTATTCTTTGTTTTCTTTATGAATTTCACCATCAAGCTCAATTGCGAGTTTTATTTTTGGTACATAAAAATCTATGATGAATCTATCTATTGGGTGCTGACGGCGGAACTTTATACCGAGTTTGTTATTTCTAATTTCCTCCCAAAGTATTTTCTCTGCTTTGGTTTCTTCTTTGCGCAAATAACGAGCTTTTGTCATTTCTTGTAGTTTTGACATATTTTAATTTTAGCATTTTGTTCCCCCTCTCTAAAATCTTATTTTGGAGAGGGGGCTAGGGGGTGAGGGGAATTCCTAGAATTAATTCAACCCGCCTCATCCCGACCTAAAGGCTACCCTTCTCCAAAACTTGAAGGTTTTAGAGAAGGGAGAAATGCTTTTGAATTTTCCCCTCTCTATTTTTCTAAAATGGGGAGGGGCGGGTTTGGTATTGTTTATATATTTTGCTATAATTATACTTATGATAATCACATATTTCGGAAAACAATTTTTTAAGATTCAGCAAGGGGAGATGACTGTCGCTTTTAACCCAATCAGTAAAGAATCAAAAGTATTCAATGGTGGAAAATTCGGCTCAGATATTGCACTCGTTACTACAAACCACAAAGACTATAACGGCCTCGGTCAGCTTTCTCATGGAGAGCGTGAACCTTTTGCTGTTACTGGTCCTGGAGACTATGAAGTTCGAGAAGTTTTTATAAAAGGTCTGATGTCAGATGCGAATTTAGGTGATAAAAAATACATAAATACTATTTACTCTCTAGGTATTGATAATATAAATATTGCATTTCTCGGGGCATTATCTGATGGAGATATTTCAAAAGAAGCTCGTGAAGCCATAAATGAACCAGATGTTCTTTTTATTCCCGTCGGAGGTAATGGTGTTATGGATGCTAAAACTTCTGCGAAATTGGCTTCATCTCTCGAGCCGAAACTTATTATCCCTATGGATTATGATAAGGAAAGTTTAAAGCATTTTTTGAAAGAAATGGGTGCTGAAAATGCTGAAGTAGTAGACAAGCTTACTTTAAAGAGAAAAGATTTAGATGGAAAAGAGGGTGATGTAATAGTATTACAAACAATATAAATAAATTTGCAGAATAAATAATTATGATAAAACATATACACAAAACAGTTCATAGATTGAGACAAGAACCAATTCATGTTCGTGAGCAAATTGTTTACTGGGTTACGTTTATGTGTGCAGTTATTTTATTTTTACTTTGGTCTGTTAGTTTAGGAAAAATGTTAACAAATAAAGATATTCAAACTTCTATCAAAAAAGATGTTCAACCATTTACAGTTTTGAAAGATAATTTGTCAGACGGATACAAGAGCATTAAAGCAAACAGTAATTAATATGATAAGATAAATAAATTATGGCTAAAAAATTACCACCAATTGAAACACCTGTGCGCACAAATATGGACGATGGAATTATTCCGATAAATATCGTTTCAGAAATGAAAGAATCATATCTCGCTTATGCGATGTCTGTTATTACTTCTCGTGCTCTTCCTGATGTGCGTGATGGATTGAAACCAGTTCATCGTCGTATTTTATTCGCGATGAATGAAATGGGGCTTACTTCTTCTTCACGTTTTCGTAAATCAGCTGCAGTAGTCGGAGATGTACTTGGAAAATATCATCCACATGGCGATGCTTCTGTTTATGATGCTATGGTAAACATGGCCCAAGACTTTTCTTATCGTTACCCTTTGATTATTGGTCAAGGAAACTTTGGTTCTATCGATGGAGATAATGCTGCTGCAATGCGTTATACCGAAGCTAAAATGGCAAAAGTTTCAAATGAATTACTTCGTGATTTAGAAAAAGAAACAGTTGATTTTAGATCAAACTATGACCAGACTCGAAAAGAGCCTGTAGTTTTTCCTTCTGCTGTACCTAGTCTTTTATTGAATGGAACTCTTGGTATTGCTGTTGGTATGGCGACAAATATTCCTTCACACAATCTCGCTGAAGTTGTAGATGCAACAGTACACCTCATAGATAACGAAGACGCAACTACAGAAGACCTGATGCAATTTGTTAAGGGTCCAGATTTTCCGACTGGTGGTCTCGTATATGGTCAAAAAGACATGTTGCATGCCTATTCCACAGGACGTGGGGGTGTAGTAACTCGTGGTGAAGCTGAAATAGTTGAACAAAAAGGCGGACAATTCCAAATCATAATTACTTCTATTCCATTTCGTGTAAACAAGGCAAATTTGATAATGTCTATAGCTGAACTTGTACAAGAAAAAAAGATAGAAGGTATAAAAGGTCTTCGTGATGAATCTACAAAAGATATTCGTATTGTTATAGATTTGAAAGCTGGAGCATATCCAGAAAAAGTATTGAATTATATTTACAAAAATACTCAGCTCGAACAAAATTTTAATTTCAACATGGTAGCCCTCGTAGATGGTGTACCACAAACCTTATCATTAAAATCAATTCTTTCAGAATTTATTGGCCACAGAAAAGAAGTGGTAAAAAGACGTTCACTTTATGAACTTCGTAAAGCAGAAGAACGTGAACATATTTTACTTGGTTTGAAAAAAGCTCTCGATTTTATTGATAAAGTTATCAAAACTATTCGTGCATCAAAAGATGGAGCTACAGCAAAGCTCGCATTGATGAAAGAATTCAAATTCTCTGATCTTCAGGCTCAAGCTATTTTGGATATGAAATTGCAAAAGCTTGCAGGCCTCGAAAGAAAACTCATCGAAGAAGAACTGAAAGAGAAACAAGCTTTCATAAAAGCTATAAAAGAATTGCTCGCAAGTCCAAAGAAAATGTTGAAAGTTGTTTCTGATGAACTCAAAGAAATTCGTGAGAAATATGCTGATGATCGTAGAACAAAAATAATAAAAGGTGGAGTGAAAGAAATTTCAGAAGATGATCTCGTTCCAGAAAAAGATACAATGCTCGTCTTTACTGCTGGCGGTTATGTAAAGCGTACTGACCCATCTGAATATCATTCACAAAAGCGTGGAGGTGTCGGTGTTGTAGACCTCGAAACAAAAGAAGAAGATTTCGTAACTATGCTTGTTTCGGGTTCTACACATAGTGATCTATTATTCTTCACAAATCTCGGAAAAGCATATCAAATAAAAATGTACGACATACCAGAAGGTCGCCGTGCTACAAAAGGAAAATCAATTATGAATTTCTTGTCTTTGGCAGGTGATGAAAAAGTAATGGCTATTTTACCAATGCCAAAAGAACTAAAGAAAAATCCTATTTCACTTATGCTTGTAACAAAAGTTGGTACTGCAAAGAAAATGGCTGGGGAAGCGTTCAAGGATGTTCGCCGTAGTGGACTTATTGCTATCAAACTCGACAAGGGCGATGAACTCGCTTCAGCACTTATTACAGAAAAGGGTGATGAAGTAATGCTCGCAACTTCTGAAGGTCAATCAATCAGATTCAAAGAATCAGACATACGTGAAATGGGACGTACAGCAGGAGGTGTACGCGGAATGAAGCTCGATAAAGGGGATAGTATCATCGGTGTAGATGTTATAAAGAAAGAAAATAAAGACGGTTCATTCCTAGTAATGTCTGCAAATGGACTTGGCAAGAAAACATCACTCAAAGAATATAAAGTACAAAACCGTGGAGGATCTGGAATCAAAACTGCAAAAGTAACTCCAAAGACAGGTAAACTAATCGTTGCAAAAGTTATCACAGGTAATGAAGAAGAACTGATCGCTATGTCTAAAAAGGGACAAGTAATTCGTACAGCGCTAAAAGATATTCCATCTCTAGGCCGTCAAACACAAGGCGTAACAATCATGCGTCTCCGTGCTGGAGATGGTATCGCATCTCTAACTTGTGCTTAATTTTTAAATGCTTGAACAAGAATTTAAAAAATTAATAAAAGAAGATAAATATCAGGTTTTTGTTTTTGAATCAAAAGCACATTTTCCATTTTTCTTCGCAGCACATCCATGGTTTGTAATAAATAAAAAGGAAAACATTTCTCGTTATGAAGTTGTTTTTAAAAAAGATTGTTGTCCGAAAAAGAGTTTCGGTCATGTTCATGTCGACGCGTTACCACCACACAAAGGTATCAGAATTTTCCCTACTTCATTTAAAAATTTATTTTGGAAATCAAGACTCATTGGATTTTTAGAAGGTGGTGCAAATTCTTCTGCAGAGAAGGCTGTTTATTTTATTGAAAATTCTAAATATACATATCCACATTTGAATAAATATGTTTTAACTGGTCCAAATAGTAATACATATTTACAATGGGTTTTGGATGCTTTTCCAGAATTAAATATAAAACTTAGTTATAGGTTTATTGGAAAAGGGTATAAAACTATTCTTTAAGATATAAAATGATATACTATATATATGTTTGTTGATCCAGTGAAAATTTTACAAAGTTTTGGTTTAGGAGACAGTATGATCGTCGCTGACCTCGGAGCAGGTTCAGGTTTTTATTCTATTGCTGCTGCAAAAATGGTTCCAAATGGAAAAGTCTATGTAGTAGAAGTTCAAAAAGATTATTTAACAACAGTAAAGACAAAAGCAGAGACAGACCATTTAAAAAACTTAGAATATTTTTGGGGTGATATTGAAAAAATAGGTGGAACAAAAATAGGGGACAGAATTACTGACGTCGTGATAATTTCAAATGTTTTATTTATGGCTGAAAACAAGAAGAAATTATTAGAAGAAGCAAAAAGAATTTTGAAATATGAAGGTAGAGTTTTATTTATAGATTGGTCTGACACTTCTTCAGCTCTCGGACCACGTGCAGGTTCTGTTATTAATCCAGTTCAAGCAAAAGAGATGTTTACTACTGCTGGTTTTACTTATGAAAAAGACATACCTGCAGGTGAACACCATTATGGTATAATATTTAGAAAGAAATAAAATGAAAGGAAATAATTTTCAACTTATAATTCTCGTCGTGTTTATAGTAGCAGGGTTATTTGGTATTTTAGTTTTTGCTGGACTCATTCCAATAGGTCAGCCAGTTAAAACAGGACCTGTTGGTGTCGTTACTCTTTGGGGTACAGAAAAAACATCTTCTATTGGTAAGGCAATAACTATTTTTAATAATGCAAATTCAAATGTTTCTTTAAAATACGTACAAAAAAATCCAGCAACTTTTGATCAAGATTTACTCGAAGCATTAGCTACTGGAAGTGGTCCAGATTTATTTATTTTGTCAGATGATTTAATCATTCATTATAAAAATAAAATCTCAATTTTTCCGTACCCTTCATATCCTTTAGCTAATTTTAAAAATACTTTTTCTAGTGCTGGAGAAGTATATCTGACTCCAGATGGTGTTTTAGCTTTACCGATATCAGTGGATCCTTTAATAATGTATTACAATAGAGCTGTCTTGGATGCTAATAATATTGCTACTCCTCCATCTTATTGGGATGATTTACAAAATATTGTTCCAAGTCTTACTAAAAAAGATTCATCAGGCAAATTAATAAGTAGTGCTGTTGCGTTGGGTCAATTTAGTAATATTAATAATGCTAAAGACATTATCGCTACTCTTTTTATGCAGGCCGGTAGTTCTATCGCTGAAAATAAGGGCGGAGTTTTTTATTCAACCTTAGATAAGGTTGATAATAAAATAGACCCAGGATCGATTTTAAGTTTTTATACGCAGTTTACTGATCCATTAAATCAATTTTATTCATGGAATAGATCTTTACAAAATTCTAGAGACGCTTTTTCTTCTCAAGCTCTAGATTTCTATTTCGGTTATGCTAGTGAATTACCTTATTTGACTAGTAAAAATCCAAATCTAAATTTTTATGTTGCTCCTATTCCACAAATAAAAAATTCTAATTTCAAAGTTACTTTTGGTAGAACTCAAGGTATAGCAGTATCATCAGCTTCAAAAAATAAAAATTCAGCTTTTATGGTTGCTTCACTTTTAGCTTCTGGTGATTTTGCTCAACAATTTTCTGATGCACTCTTAGTTGCTCCTGCGAGGCGTGATTTATTAGCAAAAAAACCTACAGATGCTTATAATCCTATATTCTATAGTTCTGCTTTGTATTCAAAGAGTTGGCCAGATCCATCTTCAGAAAAAACAGATGCTATTTTTAGTGGAATGATAGACAATGCTTTATCAAATAATTTAACTCCAAAAGGAGCTGTTTTAGATGCTTCATCTAAATTAGACTTTATTTTAAAATAAAAATTTATGAAAATATTTAAACAAAACTTTTTAATGAAAATAGCTCTAGTAGTATTTTTGTTTTTGATATCTTTTGGATTTTCAAAAAATGTTTTTGCTGCTACATTAGTAGCTACTAATATAACACCAACCTCTGTTGCTGTTGGCGGTGGAGGATTTACTCCTGGTGTTTCTTATCAGATTACTATATCTGATACATTAGGTATAGTTAATCATACATTCGTTACTGCTTGTTCAACTCTTTCTACTTCCTGTACTACCTTGGGTACTTTTGGGGTTAGTTTTACTAACTTGACTCAACATCATAATTATGATTTAATGGCAACTCTTCAGTCAAATGGAACTCCCGTTGGAAGTCTTATTAGTTTTACTACAGCGACAGCTCCAACAACTGTAACCCTAACAGCAACACCTTCGACTCTTGCATCAGGACAATCAACAACATTATCTTGGACAGCGACAAATGTTACCGGTAGTTGTATCGCTGCTAGTAATCCAAATATTATAGCTGTGTGGGATAATCCACATAAAGCACTTTCCGGGACACAATTAGTTTCAGTTGTAGCTTCTAATAATTTTTCTCTTTCTTGTACTGATGCGTCAGGTAATTTTGCAGGACAAGCAAATGCTTTTGTTACTGTAACAGGAGCAGGTTCTGGTGCTACTGCTGCTCCTATTGGTACACCTCCACCTGGTACTTTTCCATCAACTACGCCTGTAACACTTTCTAGCTCTACTAGTGGTGCAACAATTAGATATGTTATAGATGCTTCTACTCCTACATGTACCTTAGGTTCTACTACGAATCCTATGAGTGTTAGTACTACAACAACAATAAAAGCTATTGCTTGCGATCCCCATGGAGTTGCTTCTACTATTTCTTCTTTAACTTATACAATTAATTCCTCTAGTGGGGGAACACCACCACCTCCTACTGGTGGTCCTACTACAAATGGATCTATGGTAGCTAATGATCCTACTTCAACTATGGTTACATTAGATGCGACAGGTCTTTCTAATACAGGAAGCTATCTTTTTGCTGTTTACAATAATACTGGAACACCATCATATTATCAAACGAGAATTCCTGCAACAACAGATGGAACTGACGGAGAATCACCCTTCCCAGGTTTATCTCCTAGTGGTTCATATACTGCTTATTTAATAGATCAAAATACCTCTAATAATGCTGTTCCTTCTATTACATTTTCAACTTTAGCTACAGACCCCCTTATAATAGGTGCTGGATCCGGTAGTGGTGTAGCTTCTACTACACCTGCGTCAAATCTATCAAACCCAGCTGGTGGTTTAGTTCCAGCATGTACTAATGCAAGAGGTTGTCAGTGGGCAGATTTAATGTCTTTGGTAAATAAAGTTGTTAAATTTATTCTTTTTGATCTAGGAATTCCTATAGCAGCTATTATGTTTATGTATGCTGGTTTTTTGCTTGTTACATCTGGTGGAAATCCTGGAGATCTTACAAAAGCAAAAGGTATATTTACTTCTGTTCTGATAGGTCTTGTTATTTCAGCTGCCGCTTGGCTTATTATAAATATAATACTGACTACTTTAGGTTTTGTTGGTGATAGACTTGGGTTTTAATTGACCTGTGATATAATTACTTTATGAAAATAAATAATCTTTTTCAAAGAAATATATATAAGATATCTTTAGCTACTTATGTTTTGTTGTATCCAACTATTTCTTTTGCTGTTACTTATACTTGTAATCCTGGTGAAATTTGTAACCCTATCAGTGCTAGTACTCTAAATGAATTTATAAAAGCAATATTAGAAGGTGCTATAAAGATAGGTATACCTATAATTGCCTTGGCAATTATTTATAGTGGTTTTCTTTTCGTAAAAGCACAAGGTAATGAAAAAGAACTTGAAACAGCTAAAAAGGCGATATTATATACATTGATCGGTGCAGCATTATTATTGGGTGCTTGGGCTTTAGCACAGCTTGTATCAGAGACAGTTTTAGCTTTATAATAAAATGAACAAAAATTTAAAAAATTTATTTGCAGCTTGTGTACTTACACCACCTAATACTTTTAAAAGTTTTGTAGAATTTATTTCTTGTAATATAAATAAATCTATAATTCCTTTTATTATGGCTTTATCTTTTGCTGTATTTTTTTGGGGAATTGTTCAGTACTTATTGGGAGCAAACGAAGAAACAAAAAGAACTAAAGGGCGAGAGTTCATGATTTGGGGTATTGTTGGTTTGGCTGTTATGATATCTATCTGGGGTTTTGTGGCTGTTTTAGGAAACACTTTCGGTGTTCAGAATGTTATTCCTCAAGTTCAAAATACTTCAATATAATATGAAAAATTTTAATTATAAAAATTTACTTGCTGTATGTCCGTTAGCTTCAAGTCCAAAAATAGGTGATATTTTTGACTTTAGTACCTGTTTGATTTCTAGAGGCATTTTCCCTATATTGTTTGCTTCAGCTCTCGCTGTATTTACTTGGGGTGCTGTTCAATATGCATTAAATGCTCAAGACGAAAAGAAAAGAGAAGAAGGTAGAAAGTTTATAGTTTGGGGATTAATAGCTTTTACGGTCATGATTTCTGTTTTAGGGTTAATAACCATAATAACCAATAGTTTTAGTATAGGGCACGCTAATCCCACTATTCAGTCTGTTACCCAGTAGCATTTGTTTTTCTATTTATGGTATAATTAAAGTAACCTAATCATTTAGGATATTATTATTAAGAAGGTCGTTTTGTTTATTAATTATTATTAACTCGATTAATCGAGAAAAAAATATGAAGAAAAAATTAATTAGTTCAGCTAGTTTGGTCGCATTGTCAGCATTAGTTCCTTTTATTGCTTCTGCTGCTCAAAATTGTCTTGTACCTACAGGTGGCACAGATATCCCTTACATGATTTGTAGGGTAAGTAATATTATCAACTCACTCGTGCCTCTATTTATCGCATTAGGAGTTGTTTACTTTATTTGGGGTGTTATTTCTTATGCTATTTCAAAAGAAGAAGAAGCAAAGAAAGAAGGAAAGGCAAGAATCATTTATGGTCTTATCGCCCTCCTAGTTATCGTTTCTATCTGGGGACTTGTTTCTATTCTACAAAGTTCATTCGGAATAAGTTCTGCTGGTAATACTGACACAGTATTCGTTCCTTGTATTAACTCAGATGGTACAGTTTGTTAATTTTAGTTAATACTTTATTATGTCTTTAATTAATGTAGCTTATGCTGGTGAAAGTTTAGATCAATTCATAAAGAATGTTGATAAACTTATCATTAATCCATTAATAATATTACTTTTTGGCCTAGCTACAGCTTATTTCTTTTGGGGAGTATTTAAACTTATTTCAAATACCGACAATGAAAAAGCTCGTAGTGATGGTAAAAAACATATGTTATTTGGGATTGTTGGTATCACCATTATGTTGGCGGTGTGGACTATTTTAGGAATTATTACTAATACCTTAAATATAAGTAGTGGTGAAATAAATCCACAACAGGGTACAGTACATCTAAATGATTATACTCCTTCTACACCATCCGGATTTCTGCATTAAGATATTTAATTAAAATTACATAAATTAAAAAAACTCCTTCGCATTTTGCGAGGGAGTTTTTGTTTTTTAACTGTGGTTTGGCTAGAACCTTATTTGCCTAGTCGATTGTATCGACTTTGTGTCCACCTCTAGATACGAATGTATATGTATCTGTAGGTTGATAACCAGCATGTACTACTTTATTTGGTCCATCGTGAGATATGCAAACTCCACTTGAGTTGTATATATCATAATCTCCATCGATAGGGTAAGCAGTCCAACCTTCTTTTAAGAAGATCTGTGTTCCAGAAGATGTTATTGTCCAACTTCTTCTTTGTTTGCCGATATTTACTACTGTCTGTTGTGCAACGTTACTCGATGTTTGAGTATTGTTGTTTTGTGTACTGTTTGATTGTTGATTGGAAGTACTCTCAGAACCTGAGAAGTACAACCAACCAAATAGAGCTACTGCTATTACTATAACAATAGTACCAATTACCTGTTTTGCATCCATTTAAATAAGTTTTTAAGTTTATATTTTTACTTTTTTCCAGCTCCTGCACCAAAACTACCTCCTGTGCCAATAAATGTATGCATTCCTTCTGGTGCACCTGTAAATTTAAAATTAGAAGTCTGTTCATTTTCAGTGTACTCCTGATTTGGATCTTGAAGTTTTGCAACTTTAGTCGCTTCTTCAATGGACATACCAGTTTTTTTCATGATTATTTTAACTGCTTCTGCAAAGGCTTCTGCTCTTGTTTTTGGTAACTTAATTTTCTTTGATTCTGAACTCAAGCTACTGTCTTTAAGAGTAAACTTTATTCCAACTCCATTTGCTTCTTGGAATTCGTTTAAAATTTTTAAACCAGTACTATTTGGTCCAAAGAAAACTCCTTTAATAACAGCTTCTTCGTCTACCAAATGTGATGATGGATGTTTACTGTAATATGTAGAAAATACACCTTCTATCATATCAGAAAATAATTCAACCATTTTTTCTTGGCTTTCAAATTTTTTAGATTTGATTACATTTTCAGTTACTTCATCTGCTGTGCCTTCTGTATCTATCCACATTGTTCCTGAAAATTGTGCATTCATTTCAATATTACTATCATTAGTTGTTAGTGGAATGTTTGCACTTAAAGGCATTACAGTTTTTAAGCTGTCAAAAATTTTTTGACTCTTTGAAGTTTCTACTGTTTCGATACCGAGAAAATGAAATCCAGCGAAAAGTACGCGTCTTCTTTTTGTGAATGTATTGAATGTAACTGTGTACTTCCAGTCTTTAACAGTTTCTGCAAGTACTCCAGTAAATATCAATACTCCATAAGCAACCCCAGTTATTCCAAACAAAACAAGCTTAACTTTTAACAGGATAATAAGTAAAACCCAGATGATAACATGTAATGCTATTACGCTTAATGGGGTAATTGTTTTTGGGACATCAGTTGTCCTTTTTTTGTTAGAGACAGTAGTCCCCAAAATTTCTAATTGTGCCATTTTTTTTATGAATTAAATTGTTTTTAATTATTTTTTAAAATACATTTCTATACTTATAGTATATCATATGCAACATAAAAAGTCAAGCCATTTAAACCAAAACCCCCTCTCCTTAATAAGGAGAGGGGGCAAGGGGGTGAGGTGGTTTTTTTAAGCTTTCTTTAATGCTACAGGTTCTTTTTTTGTATCACCCATATATAGCTTTCTAGCTAAGAATATTGCTATTAATACTAAGATGATAAGCAATAACCATTGTATGAATGTTGTAGGCATAAATCCTGAACCGAAAGCATTTGCTGTGAGACCGTTACAATCTGTGCTATTTATGGCAGAAGCTGTTAAAGCCTTTTTAGCAGTTGTTGTTTTTGCTGGAGTAGCCTTTGCTGGTGTATTTGTAGTTGCTGGTGGATAATCTCCGACAGTACTAGGGGCTACGGTTGTAGTTGTTTTTGTGATGTTTAAATAAACTCCATTTGAGACATGTCCAGTGTCTTGATTATATACAGTTACTACATGACTTCCAGATGTGGCTACGTCAGAAGGGTATAGAGCCATACTTAAGTGAGTAGTATTTATATACTTTGTAGGTCTATTTGATCCGTCTAAACGAGCGACTGATCCTGGATTGAAGTTTGCACCTGTAATATTTATAACTTCATTTGCATTAGTTGAATCTGAAACACTGTTCGGTGTTATTGAATAAATAATTGGTGTAGCCACATTATAATAATTATTTGTATTATTGTTGTTATCAACACTTGTAGGATTACCTAGGTAGTAACCAGGGCCTCCAGCATTAACTTTAGCTGGTGCAAAAGAAAACACTATTAGAGCTAAAACACTCAATAATATCACTGTGTTATATTTAATTGTTTTATTTAATATGTTAGTCATACTTATATACTAGCATATTACATCTTAAATGTCAAGCCCTATTTAGGTCTTGTTTTTTAAGGATTTAAGAAGTATAATAGGTATTCAATAATATTGCCCGGATGGCGGAATTGGTATACGCGCACGACTTAAAATCGTGTCTCGCAAGGGATGTGGGTTCGACCCCCACTCCGGGCACCAAAACTTAATATAATGCGCCCATAGCTCAGCTGGTAGAGCAGATCCCTCTTAAGGATAAGGTCCAAGGTTCGATCCCTTGTGGGCGCACAATAAATATAAAGTATATTTAGATAACTGCTGGAGTGGCGGAATTGGTACATATAGTTAGTCTTTTGTACTAGTAACAAAGCAACAGTTTAAAAAGTTAAAAACTGCTGGAGTGGCGGAATTGGTATACGCGCTAGTCTTAGGAACTAGTCCCGCAAGGGTTGAGGGTTCGAGTCCCTCCTCCAGCACAGTGGCCTAGTCGCCAAGTGGTAAGGCAAAGATCTGCAAAATCTTTATACGACGGTTCGATTCCGTCCTAGGCCTCAAAAAGTTAGAATTATTTTTCTCGGAGTAATTCGTCAATCTTTTGACGATTCTTTTCTCCTTTGTCTATATCAACTTCGAGGAATGGTATATGTTTTGTTTCCATATTTTGTTTTAAATAATCACGCATTTCTCCGAGCTTTCTCTTTGCGAAAAGGAGAGCAGTTTTTTCTTGATTAGAAGGTAAAACTGAAATTAATATTTTAGCCTTCTTCATGTCAGGGGAGACAGAAACGTCTGTGACAGAAATTAATGAAGCTGAAGTACTTTCGCGATTTAAAAAATTCGCAGTTAATTCTTTGACTAATTTATTTACTTTTTCCATTCTTTCAGACATATTATTTTTGTATTACAGCAAAACATTCGATAACGTCACCTGCGACGATGTCGAGTTTTGATTCGATCATCATCCCGCATTCTGTTCCTTCTTCGACGACACTTGTTTTTGTTTTACCTTTTTCTAGATTTACTATTTTTCCACGACCGATTTCAAAATCACGACGTAGTATCTTTACGACTTGGTCTAGGATTATTTTTCCTTCTGTTACTTTTCCTCCGACTATTTGTCTTTCTTTTGTACGAGAGAAAGCTTTGATGATTTTCAACTTACCGATAGTTTCTACTGATTCTACTCTAGGACGTCTTTTTTCCATTTCTTCTTTTAGCCAGTCTGTCATTTTATAAATAATATCAAAAGTAGAAAGAGTGATATTTAATTTTTCTGCCAAGTCGATAGCATTTTTATCAGCCTTCATGTTGAATGCAATGATAATTGCATTTTCTCCAGCAATAGCATTTTTTACATCTGATTCAGAAATTGGCCCGATGCCTTTTTGAACTATTCTAAATTCAGCACTTTCACTGTTTATTTTACCTATTTCTTTTTCTATAGCTTCGAGGGATCCTCCAGCATCAGCTTTTAAAATAATAGGAATCATTTTTTTTCCTGTATCTTCTGCTCTGTTTTGATTTATTTTAGCTGGATTATTTTTTAAGTCTTTTAAGTATTCTTCCATTTCTTTTTTATTTTCAAAAGACATAAATTCACCACCAACCTTTGGAACTTTGTCGAAGCCTACGAGACGGACAGGGGATGAAAAAGTAGCGTCATTTACAGCTTTCCCTAAAAAGTTTTCCATTATACGTGTACCACAAGATGCATCTTCTATTGCGACAGCCATTCCTTTTTTAATACTTCCATTTTTAATTATGAGTGTTGCTTGAATACCTCTCTTTGAATCTAGGTTTGATTCAAGTACGAAACCACTAGCAGGCAAGGATGTATCTCCTGTAAAGTTTTCTATTTCTGCCAAGACTAATATAAGTGAAAGCAATTCATCAACGCCAGTACCGACTTTTGCAGATACTAGTACGAAAGGAGTTTGCCCTCCGAAGTTTTCTAGATAGATTTCATTTTCCGCCAAGTTTATCTTTGTGCGTTCTATATCAGCACCTGGTTTGTCTATTTTATTTATAGCAACGATACAAGGTGTATTACTTGCAACAATAGTTTTATAAGCTTCAATAGTTTGAGGTTTGACGCCATCTTCTGCTGAAACCATAAGTATTGCAATATCTGCAATCTTTGCACCACGTTCGCGCATTTTTGAAAAAGCCTCGTGCCCTGGTGTGTCGAGGAAAGTAATTTTTTTATCTACTCCTTTTTCATCTTTATGAATAACTTCATAAGCAGAAATGTGTTGAGTAATACCACCGGCTTCACGATCAACAATATTTGTCTTGCGGATATAGTCTAGCAATGTTGATTTACCATGGTCGATATGACCCATCACTGCGACGACTGGTGGGCATTCTATTAGATTATTTTTTTTATTTTCCATAATATTATTTAATTTCGGCTTTCTTTAAAGCTTCTTTTTCTTCAGCACTTAATTCGTATTCTGATTTTCCAGCCTTTATCGGTTTTGCGAACACACTCATTCTCTCACGGGAATATAAACTTGAAATAACGACACCATCATTTTCTTCGTTAAGTAGTCCGATAGCAAAACTTTGATTTGAACCTTGGTCAGGGAATGGATTGAAGCGGATTGTTTCGAGTCCACGGATACTTTGTTTGAGTTTATTGTTTATAACAACGATTTCTTTTTCAATATTACTGCGAGCTTGTTTTAAAGTCTCAATATCTGCTTCTAAAACAGCTATTGTTTCTTCTAAATCTTTAGCTTTTTTACCAAGGAAAAATTTGGTTAAACGCTTTTCTGTTTTGATAATCCAAAAAACAATAGAGAGTATCCCTAGTCCTGAAATAGCAAAAAAGATGATTTGAAACTTTGCATTCATATGAGTAAATAGTATATACTTTTTTTATGAAAAAATCAAAGAAAATATACTTAGATTACGCTTCAGCCACTCCAATAGACGGAGATGTTTTGAAAGTGTTCAATAAAGCTTTGAAGGAAAATTTTGCTAATGCTAGTGCTATTCACGATATGGCAGTCGAAAACAAGAAGGTTTTGGATATTGCTCGCAAGGATGTCGCGCGTTTTTTTGATGCTCATAGTAATGAAATTATTTTTACGAGTGGATCTACTGAAAGTAATAATATAGTAATTCAAAATTTTAAAAATATAATCACAACAAATATAGAACATGCTTCAATACTAGAACCTGCTCGTTTGGTAAATACTACTTTTGTCGGAGTTGAAGCAAGTGGAATAATAGATCCGAAGAAAATAAAAAAAGCACTGACTTTGGAAACAGAATTGGTTTCTGTAATGTATGCAAATAATGAAATTGGAACAATACAACCCATAAAAGAAATAGCGAAAGAAATTCGTCATTTTAATAAAACAAATAATACAAAAATTTTATTTCACACTGACGCAACACAAGCTGTGAATTATTTAGATATGAATGTTGAGAGGCTCGGTGTAGACATTATGTCTTTCAATGCTGGGAAAATTTATGGACCGAAGGGAATAGGGGCTTTGTATATTCGTCGTAGAACTCCGATTAAAAAAATAATTTTTGGTGGAGATCAAGAAAATGGAATACGTGCAGGGACAGAAAATTTACCAGCTATTTTAGCTTTTGCTGAAGCTTTGAAAATTACAGAAAAAATAAAAGATAAAGAAAATAAAAGATTAAAAAAATTACAAGAATATTTTGTGAATAAACTTTTGAAGAATCAAAATTCTCTCGGTCCTCGGGTCGCTGCGCTCAACCAGACACTCGACAATTTTAATTCTTCAAAAGTTAAAATTAATGGGGATTTGGAAAACAGATTACCAAATAATATAAATATCACTATACCTAAAATACCGAGTGATTTGCTTGTAATAGAGCTTTCAGCTCGAGGTGTGATGGTGTCTGCGAAAAGTGCTTGTAAGTCAGGGGATGAAAAAGCTTCGCATGTTATCCAAGCAATACGAGAATCTGAGCAAGGGGAGTCCTTACTCAATAAAGAAGTTGATGGATCTATTCGTTTTTCTATGGGACGTGAGACTACAAAACAAGATATTGATTATACTTTAAAGTCTCTTTCTCAAATTTTGTCTAAATTAAAAAAGTGGTATACTTAGGTTATGGATATGAAAGAATTAAATAAATCCCAGTTAATATTATTGGCGTTGCTGATTTCTTTTGTGACGTCTATCGCCACAGGTATTTCAGCTGTGACACTTATGCAACAAGCTCCTGCTTCAGTAACTACTCCCATACAGAAAATAGTTAGGCAAACAGTCGAAAAGATTGTTCCATCTGATACAAAAGGGGATGCACTTACAGCAGATCAACAAAAATTACTTGAAAATTTAAAAGCGATTCAGCCTCTCACTGTAACTCTTGTTTCAAAAGGAGATTCTACTAAAAATACAAATGATAAAATTTTAGGCACTGGATTGTTTTTAGGTAATGATAAGGTTGTAATTTCTTCTGTTGTAGCTCAGCCAAAAGACGGGGAAATATATATTGTAAAAAGTGTTTTGGGAGAACAAAAAATTTCAAAACTTACAGCTGACAAAGATTTTACTGTTGTAGAACTAGCCCCAGTAGATACAACACCAAGCTCTAATACAAATTCTAGCGACAATTCATCTATAGTTCCAGTTCAGTAATTTGATTTATTAATAATTAGTGTTATTTTGTATAAATATGCCACCATTAAACCGTTTTACAACTAAAGCAAAAGAAGCGATTAAAAAAGCTCACGAGCTCGCTATTGAACGTGGACAAAATCATGTTTCTTCTATGCATTTACTAACAGCACTTTTATTGCAAGAAGAAAGTATTGTTCTTTCTATTCTAGACAAAATGGAAATAGATACTATGCTTTTGACTGATTCTACTTTAGAAGCGATAGAAATGCCTGAATCACGTGCAACTCTTTCACCTGCATATCAAATTTATTTAACTCCAGACATGGCGTCAGCGCTCGAACAATCTGCAAAATCTGCAGAAGTAATGAAAGATGAATTTGTTTCTACAGAGCATCTTTTTATTGCATTACTCGAAATACAAAGTGATGCGCACGATATGCTCGCTCGTTTTAAAATCTTTAAAGAAACTGTTTTAAAAATTTTGGCAGAATTACGCGTGCAAGGTCATGACAATGCTTCCACTCCAAAGAAAAATAAATTAATTACAAAATATACTCGTAATGTTACAAAACTTGCTCGTGAAGATAAGCTCGATCCTGTTATTGGTCGTGATACTGAAATAATGCGCATAATGCAAATACTTTCTCGTCGTACAAAAAATAACCCTATCTTAATAGGTGAAGCTGGTACAGGGAAAACTGCTGTTGTAGAAGGCCTTGCAAATAGAATTGCAAAAGGGGATGTTTCTGAATCACTCCGTGATAAAGAAATTGTTTCTCTTGATCTCGGCTCTATGATTGCTGGCACAAAATACCGCGGAGAATTTGAAGAGCGTTTGAATGGTTTAATGAAAGAAATAGAAAGAGCTGAAGGAAAAATAATTCTCTTTATAGATGAAATACATACTATCGTCGGTGCAGGTGGAGCAGAGGGAACTCTCGATGCTTCAAATATGTTAAAGCCAGCACTTGCTCGTGGAGAACTCCGTGCTATCGGTGCGACAACTTTAAAAGAATATCAAAAACATATTGAGAAAGATCCAGCATTGGCTCGTCGTTTTCAACCTGTTTATGTAGATGAACCAAGTACCGAAGACGCGATAGCAATACTCCGTGGCCTCAAAGAAAAATATGAACTTTTCCATGGTGTGCGTATTACAGATGATGCGATACTTTCTGCTGTGAATTTGAGTGCTCGATATATCACAAATAGATTTTTGCCTGATAAAGCTATCGACCTTATAGACGAAGCTTCTTCATCACTTAAAATTGCTTTAGAAAATAAACCACAAGCTCTCGAAGAAGCACATAGAAAAATAATGCGTTTGGAAATCGAAAAAGAAGCTTTGAAGAAAGAGTCTGATAAAAATTCTAAAAATCGTGTGAAAGATATCGATGATGCTATTGCCAATCTAAAAGAAAAAACAAAAGAAATAGAATTGAAATGGAAAAATGAAAAAGCTACAGTTATCGAAATTCGTTCTATTAAAAAAGAGTTAGAAACTTTACGCCTCGATGCAGAGAATGCTGAAATGCGTGCAAATCTTTCTCTCGCAGCAGAGATTCGTTATGGAAAAATTCCTGAATTGAAAAAAGAATTAGAAACTAAACTTCTTCGTTTGAAAAAATTACAAAAGTCTCGCCGAATACTGAAAGAAGAAATTACAGCGGAAGATATTGCCGAAGTTGTAGCTCGTTGGACTGGTATTCCACTTACAAAAATGATGGAAGAAGAAAGAGCAAAATTAGCCCGAATGGAAGAAGAATTGGCTAAACGCGTTATCGGTCAAAAGGAAGCTATTACTCGCGTAGCAGACGTTATACGCCGTTCTCGTGCTGGTATTTCAGACCCAAATAGACCAATAGGTTCATTTATATTCCTCGGTCCTACAGGAGTAGGAAAGACAGAGCTTACAAAGGCTTTAGCTCAATTTATGTTCAATGATGATCGTGCACTTATTCGTGTCGATATGTCTGAATTTATGGAGCGTCATAGTGTCTCAAAGCTTATCGGTTCTCCACCAGGATATGTCGGTTATGAAGAAGCTGGACAGCTGACAGAGTCAGTCCGTCATCGTCCTTATGCTGTGATACTTTTTGATGAAATTGAAAAAGCTCATCCAGAAGTTTTCAATATGCTACTGCAAGTTCTAGATGAAGGACGCCTCACAGATGGAAAGGGTAGAATTGTAAATTTTAAAAATACAATTATTATTTTGACTTCAAACATCGGTTCACAATTTGTAGAAAAAATGGAATCAATTGGTTTCTCAAATAATTCTGCAAGTGAAAATTATTCTCAAACAAAAGATAAAGTAATGGAGTCTTTGAAAGATAATTTTTCTCCAGAATTTTTGAATCGTCTAGATGAGACTATTGTTTTTGATATTTTATCTCCAGAAGCAATTCGTGAGATTGTAAATTTGAGAATTCAAGTTGTTGCTGAGAGATTGAAAATAAAAGAAATAGGTTTTGAAATTTCAGAGCAAGCGCTAGATTATCTAGCAAAAGAAGGTTATGATCCGCATTTCGGAGCTCGCCCTATAAACAGACTTATTCAAACTAAAATACTTAATCCTGTGGCTTCATACATAATTAGCAAGGGCGTGAAGAAAGGAGACAAGGTTTATGTAACTATGAAAAATAATGAGCTCAATATTGAAACTAAAAAAGAAAAGATAAAAAGCCCATTTGTTTCAAAAGCTAAAGAAGAAAAGAGTAAGTAAAACAAAATATAAAAAAGATGCAAAAAATTTAATTTTATGATATCTTTTTTATATGCGTCGGTGGTAGAGTGGTCAATTACAACAGACTGTAAATCTGTCGCCTTCGGGCTACGAAGGTTCAAATCCTTCCCGACGCACACTTTAAATACCCCTATTTTCAAGGGGTATTTTTGTACCCTGTTTAAGGGTTGGAACTTCAGAAAATATATAAATCTGAAACTAATATTTTTAAAATTTAAATTCCGTTCCACAGGAGAGTGCGGGAGGAATGCGGGGCGGGGGTTTTGGTAAGGGGGCTATAAAGGTAGTATAGTCCCTGACATTGAAGGTGTAGCTGCGAAGTTTGGATGTAACTGACCCATCATACCATTAAAATCTGACACGAACGTAACATTAAAACCAAAAGTGAATGGCAATTTAAAAACATTAAATTGATTCAAATTTAATTTATACTAAAATTAAGATCTGAAAAGTCAGAAACTGACGGTGCGTTAGCATCAAACATAGTAATCTTATATTCATTTATTCCAGCAGAAAGACCAGCTAAGCTGGTAGTAAAACTACCCGTATTTGTTGTAACGAAATAAATAGAGTTACCACTCATTACATTCTCTATAAAGATCCCTATTGGTGCAGAAACAGGAATCAGTGAAGATGTCCAAGATATAGTGATTGTTTGACCTACACTAAAATATTCTCCTCCATTTGGAAAATCAACATGTATAGCAGCACCCGCTGGTATTTGATAAACAAGACCACCATTACTGTACGAATTAGTATTACCGAGGCTAGATTGATCTTCAACAACAAAATTCACTCCAAAAATGCCACCAATAATATAGTTACCATACTGCAAAGACGCTCCAGCGCTAATAGTAGTAGAAAAATTTTGTGATTGACCTGGAGCAAGCGTAAATTGTTGGGTTGTATTTATGGTTATGGTTACTGCATTTGATCCTGCTGAAAGCCGATTCAGTGTTATGGTCGAAGGAAGAGTAAAGGTTGATGTAGAGCATATTGAGCTATCTGTGTTAGTAATAGTCGCATTTACTACTAACGGACCGTTGCTTAAATCAATAGAGGAAACAGGAAAACTTGGAATATTTAATGTCGGGTGTCCTGAACTACAAACAGCAAGGCTTGGATTAGGTGCACTAATAGAAACAACAGCGTGAATAGAATCTGTAGATATCGTGGTAATAGTGCGTCCTGTTGCTCGGTCAATATATGAGTGCCCTACAGTAAGTGGCGCATCATTTAAAGTATTTGTATTTGGCATAGTGTCAATAAGATTATTATCATAACGTAAAGAAACACCATTCATCACTGGATCAGTTGAAGAGTATGTATCCCGAACACCGTAAGGTCTCCTGTACTCGAGTGTAAAATATGCACTATTACCTGTATTATCTTGTGTCGGGAAACGAAGTGCTTTTTGAAAAATTGCCTGAGGGTACAGGGGAAATTGTCCCCACTGAGTAGGACCAAGAGTAGTTATATCGGTCGGCAATATATTTCCAATTACACCTAATTTTAATTTTTCAAACACACTAAAAAGTAGTTTTGGATCCCATCCATTACCCATGACTGAAAAAGGATCTCCATATTCTATGTGAGTACAATGCCCACCGTCAAAAAACGAATACGCTTCAGGCGCACCAGAAGCATCAACACAATTTTGTGAATTTGCATGCATTAGATCAAGTGAATGTCCCATTTCATGAATAATTGCTGAAGAACTAGTAGTGTATAAAACTGCACGAGGTCCGTATGTACTTATTCCATAAAAACCACCAACAGGACAACTAACAGAAGGTGCAACGAGAACGACTACATCGTACCCATTCGGATCAAATCCATTTTGCATGGCCATAGCTTCTGCTTCATTAGCCCAATTATTTTGAGATGTAGGATACGTACAACCAGCGCTGCCATGAGGCAAAGTATAATATCCATATACATCATTAGTACCATCAACACTATTTTTGCCAACTAATTTTATCACTCCATAGGAAGCTGTCCTATAAAAACCAGCGATACTATTTATATTATTCGGTTCGTTGTCATACATATATTCTCGTGCAGTACTTATCGGGTAAGCTGCAACAGCAGTACTTGCATTATCTTGGAAATTAAAAAGTATTGTGGCAATTTTATATTCTCCTGCATTTGCTCCAGTGGTTTGAAGACTTTTTTGTTGATTTGATTTAGCAGATGAAGCAAATATTTTATTCACTGAAAGTATTTTACCTTTCAGTGTTCCGATAATAACAACTTGCTTACGGTTTAATGGATTTTCGTCAGTAAGTTGTTCTTTGTCAGAAGAAGTTAAATTTAAACTAGTGCCGTCTGATAGTAACAATTGAGCTACTGGTATTTCTTTACTGAGAGTTCCATTTTTGCCAAAAATGTCACCATGCGAAAGATTTAAAATACCGCTATATTCTTTTTCAGAATTTTTTGTTGATACAATAGCCGAGGTTTTAGAATCAACTTTTTGCATAACTGCTTTTGTAGTGACTTCCGCTGTTTTTGTATTTGTCTTAGTAGTTGCATCTTTCGTCGCGGCAGTTAACGATTTTACTGCACCACTTGAAGCAGTAGTGCTCTTTGTAAGCATAGTAGTAGCTTTTGTATCTGTTGTTAAGGAAAGACCTTTGGTACCAGTCTGACTGAGTAACTTCATAATTGTATCTTTTTGTTCTTGAGTTAGAGGCGTAGAAGTAGTACTCGTTACGCTGTTTACTACAGTTGCAGTATTATCTGTCGGTGGGACATTGAAACCGAGCTTTGCAACAATGATAACCAAGACAACGGCTCCGATAAATAGCCCAAACTGTAAATATTTTTTCATGCGTTAATTTTACAATATATAAGCATTATCTACAAGTGATATATAGTGCACAAGGGTGTAGGGTAAAATCACTTCATCTTTTGCGCCCAATATGATAGATTAGGTATATACGGAATAACGTTAGATTTTATTAGTTCAGTTCTAACGTTCTCTAGTACAGCGCACCAATTTTATTAGTTGCATTTTTTAGACTTTTATATTAAGATACACATATGTCAAACGATAGACTTTTTAGATTAAAATGCAGTACTTGCAAGAATGCCAATTATTACAGTACTAAAAACAAGAAACTCGTCACCAAAAAGATCGAGCTTTTAAAGTATTGCAAGACTTGTCAAAAGAAAACTAAACACAAAGAAGCAAAAATTACTGGATAAATATACAAATACTACCGCCTTCGGGCGGTTTTATTTTTAATTTTTTATTCTTATGCTACAATGGACGGAGCAGTACATGTGTACTGCTTGTTCTTTATTATATAGGTCAATCCGTAATGGGTTAGACCTTAGGGGGTACTTAAATTATTATTTTTTGTTTACCCCTGCTCCTCCGAATTTTTCGGAGGACGTGGGCGATTAGTTTAGTGGTAGAACGAAGGTCTCCAAAACCTTTGGTGGGGGTTCGATTCCCTCATCGCCCGCAGTTAGTTTTATATTGAAAAATAAATTTATTTATGATAAAGTCTAATAGTTAGTCAGTTTTGTATTTGTCGGCGTAGCTCAGTTGGTAGAGCATAGCACTCATAAAGCTAAGGTCACAGGTTCAATCCCTGTCGCCGACACCATCCGGCTCGCCGGAAATTAGTGTTTTATAAAAGAATAGTTTATAGTTTTACATACGCGATCGTAGCTCAACTCAAATTAGAATATAGTGAGCACTCGCCTAGGCGGACGATAGTGTTTTATAAAAGAATAGTTTATAGTTTTACATACGCGATCGTAGCTCAACTGGTTAGAGCACCCGCCTGTCACGCGGGAGGTTGCCGGTTCAAATCCGGTCGATCGCGCAAAATAAAAATAGCTTGGCTTTGGCCAGGCTATTTTTATTGTTTGACTTATCTACCTAGTTTGCTAAGCTAAGGCTAGTAATGTACTTTGAAAAAAGTAATAAATAAACTCTTAAATTAATAGGTATGTCAGTAAGAACTAAAAAGCAAAAAACATTTGTCTTAGACACAAATGTCATTCTTCGTGATTTTAAAAGCATCTTTAGCTTTAAAGAGCACGATATTGTTATTCACATTGCAGTAATTAAAGAATTAGAAAACTTTAAAAAGGGTAATGAAATGAAAAATGTAAATGCTAGAGAGTTTGCACGTTTTGCGAGCAAGCTTCCAGCAAAAGCATTCGACAAGGGTGCAATTCTTGGTAAGGGTTTGGGTAAAATAAGAATTGTTGTTCGTCAGGAATTTCATAAAGATGTTGAAATTCTTTTTCCTGAAAAAACTGTCGATGACATTATCATTAATGCTGCTTATGTAGAAAACAAAGAAAAGAAAAATGCTAAAAGGGAAATAGTATTAGTGTCTCAAGATATGTATATGTGCACTAAAGCGAAATCTTTAGGTATAAAAACTGAAGGTTACAAAACTGATTCTATTTCAGATGAAAGCATATTAACAAAAGGTGTTCAAACTATTAAATTGAATGCTGAGCTTAGTACTATTCTTTTTTCTAAAGGCAAATTAGATTTTCTTACAGATCCTTTAATAAAAGGTAAAACTTTTTTTAAAAATGAGTTTCTTATATTGAAATTATCAAATAATAAGGAGGAATCTGGTACTCGTTTGGCTGTTTACAAAAAAGAAGAAGATAAAGAAGGAAAGGTTATTAAAAATGAAATTATCGCTTTTAATAAAAAAGAAGTAACTTCTTTTGGAATAGAACCAAAAAATTCAGAACAAGCTTTTGCTTTGTATGCTTTGTTAGATCCAAGTGTTAAAATTGTTTCTATGAACGGAAAGGCTGGTTCTGGTAAAACATTTCTATCAATAGCTGCTGCTTTGGAAAAACATGAAGCTTATGATCATATTTTTTATACTCGACATGTTATTCCTGTTGGAGGTAAGGAAATAGGATTTTTGCCTGGTGATATATCCGATAAGGTAAATGTGTACATGGAGGCATTGTATGATAATTTGGGTGTTATTAAAACAGTTTCAAAAAAACAAAATGCTATTAGTGTAATTGATAAATTGCAGAAAGATGAAAAAATAAAAATTCAAGTGGTGAATTTTATGAGAGGTAGAACATTACCTAACAGATTTTTCATAATAGATGAAGCTCAAAATTTAACTCCTCAGGTTATAAAAACAATAATTTCGAGAGCAGGTGAAGGTGCAAAATTTATTTTGATTGGAGATACTGATCAGATAGATGATCCTTATTTAGACAAGAAATCAAATGGTTTAAGTCATTTGATCGATAGATTTATGGGACAAGGCATTTATGCTCATATAAATTTTATAAAAGGAGAGCGTTCTGAGTTAGCAACTTTAGCTGGTAATCTATTGTAGGTTAATCAACCCTAGATATACGTATGTATATCTAGGGTTTTATTTTTATCTAATAAAAACTTGACTTATATATTATAATATAGTAGACTGTAATTTCGTTCATTGAAATATAAATAATTTGTCACCAGAAGAAAGGATTTTTTGAATTTTTTCTTCTGGTGGCGAAACTGGCATGGCGTCTTTATTTGCTACATCAGAGTAAAAACAAAAAAAATTTTTAAAAAATTAAAAAAGTATGGAAGAAGTATTAGAAAAAAAAGTAGTAACAAAAAAAGACGAAACAATGGCAAAAAGAACCCAAAAAGGCTTTTCTGTAATAAGAAAGGTTATTTTAAAACCTAAAGTAGCTCTCAGAGCTATCGCTTTAGGTAAAACAAAAAAAGAAGCAGAAAAAGCTTTGATAAGGAGTCACATGCACCTGTGTGATAAAAATCATGAGAAATTCAAAAAAAGTATTTCTTGCGAATTTAAAATCAAACTGCGTGTAGGTTTTGAAATTTGGAAAGATAGTAAACCGATGCTAAATATCGTTCCGGAAAAACTGTTTACATATTGTTTTAAAAAATCAAAAAATAGAACAAAAATAAATGGTTGGGATTACATTAAAGAAGTAAAAAGTAAAAATCCTGCGGGCATAGAAATACAGGAAGTACTTTTCAGAAATCCTTCTTTGATTGATGATCGATTCAAGACTAATGGTGAAGAAAAGGTAATTTTCTTATTGTTTCTTGGAACAACGTTAAAATCCAGACTTAATAAATGGATTCCGGCATTGTATTGCCATAACAGTGAAGTAAAGAAATATATATTCGATATCGAAGAAGCATTTGATTCCGAAGCCATTGCTGTTTTGATTGAAAGTAAAACAAATTTCAAAAAGTAATTTTTTGAAGTAAAGCCTCACGAAAGTGAGGTTTTTTTATTGCCAAAATTTACTTGACTTGTCTGTATGTATTTAGTATAAATAACCAGGAAAAAAATTATTTAACAACTAAAAATTATGTTTAGAAATTATAACAATGTCGATATTGTAGTAGGTCTACAATACGGAGACGAAGGAAAAGGTAAAGTTATCGATTCTTTGGTAAAAAGAAAAAAATATGAAGTAGTTTATCGTGGACAGGGTGGAAACAATGCCGGTCATACAATAGAATTTGATGGAAAAAAACTTGTGTTACATTTATTGCCTTCGGGTGTTGCTTGTGAAGGAACAAAGAACATTATTGGTAATGGGGTAGTGATAAATCCTGTCGCATTAATTCAAGAAGTAACTGAATTAGCTGCTCAAGGTATAAAGAAAATAAAACTTTATATTTCAGAACGTGCAAAGATGGTCACATACCTCGATGTTTTTTTAGATAAAGCGGAAGAGCTTCGTTTAAAAAATCCTATTGGTACTACTCAAAAAGGTATCGGCCCTTCATATCGTCATGCTCGTGGAAGGCAATCTCCTTTAATAGGTCATATTCTTTTTCCTAATTTTAAAACAAAGATGAAAGAATATGAGACCTTATTATTAGCTGAATTGCGCATGTACAAAGATGGGTATGGTATTTCTTTTCCTGAAAATGAAATTGCTACAGCTAGAGAAAAATGGTTTATTGCTCTTGAAGAAATGAAAAAATTTGATATTCGTAATACTTCTTTCTTGTTAAGAAATGAAATCAAAAAGGCTCTAAGGTTCTTGCCGAAGGCGCGCAAGCTATTATGCTTGATTTTGATTTTGGAGATTATCCAAGTGTGACAAGTTCAAATACATTGCCTGCTGCATTATGCCTCGGTGTTGGTGTTCCACATACAATGATTCGCAAAGTTTATGGTGTTATGAAAGCCCCATATTTAACAAAAGTTGGTGGTGGTCACTTTATTTCTAGAATTGAAGACAATGTTGTAGAGTCAAAATTTCAAGAAATGGGAAAAGAATTCGGTGCTAGCACAGGAAGAAGAAGAGATTGCGGTTGGGTTGATTTGGTTGCATTGAAATATGCGATTGAGTTAAGTGCAGTAACTGAAATTTATCTTAACAAAATTGACGTTTGTCCTGTGGATGAGATTGAAGTTATTACTGACTATCTCGATCAGAATGGGAAGAAAATTAAAAGCTACCCATTTGATTTAACAAGTGTAGTTACGAAAAAAACGAGAAAATTTAAAGGTTGGAGTAAACATAAATTTGAAGGTACTGACCCGAAAAAATTTCCGCTTGAGTTGCAAGATTATATCAATTATCTTGATAGTGAACTTTCAACTGTCGGAGCTAGAATTGTTTATGTGGGTACTGGTCCTTGTACTAGGGACTTTGTAAAATGGGATGTTTAAAATGTGCCCTGCGATTATTATAATCGCAGGGCATTTTATTTTGAAATTTTTTGTAAATAGGTTAGTATTTTCGTATGCCGTTGTAGCTTAGTGGTAAAGCACGATATTGGTAATATCGAGACCGTGGGTCCAATTCCCACCAACGGCTCACTTTAAAATAAAATTTTATTTTGTTATACTGAAAATATGAATTACAATATACATCCGATTTTCGTGCATTTCCCAATAGCATTATTATTTATATATTCAATTATAAAAGTTCTTCCTGTTAAAAAATGGTTGCCGGATATTGCATGGGTTCAAATAGAAAGAGCTTTATTGTTTTTTGGTGTTGGTGGTGCTTTTCTTTCTTTAGGAACAGGGGATATGGGTGAGCATTTATATAGATCAAAACGTCAATTAATAGAAATACATTCTACTTTTGCAGGTATAGCAACTTTTCTTTATGGAGCTCTTTTGTTTGGAGAAATTGTTTCTGTTTTAAACAATTCTTATCAAAATATAATTTCAAAAATAAAATCTGAAAAAATAAAAGGTTTACTAATTAAATTGGAAGATGTTTTGTGTCATAAAAATTTTTCAAAAATATTAGCAATTTTAGGTTTTATTGCTATTTTTGTGACAGGTATTTTAGGTGGAGCTATTGTATATGGAACTACAGCTGATCCAATAGCTGGATTTATTTTAAATATTTTTGGTTTAAATTAATAAGTCACTCCAGGTATAACAAAAAATCCATAAAGCACTACAAAGAAATTTATTAGTGAATGACTAAGTATTATTAATATTAAACTTGGATATTTCATATACATAATAGCGAATCCAAGCCCTCCTATAAATGCTAATGGAAGTCCGATGATTGTATTTGGAAATATAGAATGAAGGAACATAAAGATTAAAGCATTTATAGTTACTACTATCCAAGGTTTTGGTATAAGTTTACTTAAAGCAGGTATAAGGTATCCTCTGTATCCAACTTCTTGAAAAAGAGAAACTATGAAGAATCCATAAATAAAATGACTATGTGTCCACCATCTGGAAACTTCTTCTTGTCCTATTTTTTCTCCAAAGAAACTAACTAAAACTATTGCTACTAAAGTAAATATGGTATAGGGAATAATATATTTTTTAATTCTATATTTACTAATACCGAGCATCAAGAAAGTCCATTTTTCAGCTGTGAGTACAACCATCAAAAGGCTGACGAGTATAACTAATAAATAGACTCTTTGAGATGGAGAAATAATTCCTAGATCAATAAATAATACTGGTAAAATAAAAACTATTAGTATTTGGAATATCAATTCTCTTTTACTTGTTTTTATATTATCTACTATGTATTTGATTTGGTCGTTCATAATGATATATTAACATAATATAGTTAGCCGATATAGTTCAGTGGTAGAACACTGCTTTCGTAAAGCAGTAACGTGGGTCCGATTCCCGCTCTCGGCTCTAAAATGATAGAATATTTATATGTTAGAAGATACAAATCAAATCGAAAATAAAATAAAAGAATTAGAAGAAAAAATGATTCTTCCAGATTTTTGGTCTGACAAATTGAATGCTCAAGCTACCTTAAAAGAACTTGCAGAATTGAAAGATAAAAAAGAAGGCCTCGGCAAGTATGATAAGGGTTCTGCAATTATAAGTATTTTTTCTGGAGCAGGTGGAGATGATGCAGAAGATTTTTCAAAAATTCTTTTTGAAATGTATATGAATTATGCAAAACATGCTAATTTTGATGTCTCATTTATTGATGAGCATCAAAATGATCATGGTGGATATCGTAATGTTTCTTTTGAAATATCTGGGAAGGGTGCCTATGGAAAATTAAAAAATGAATCAGGTGTTCATCGCCTCGTAAGAATTTCACCTTTTAATGCAAAAAAAATGCGTCACACTTCTTTTTCTCTCGTAGAAGTTTTACCAAAGTTTTCAAAAATGGATGAAAAAGATTTTTTTATTCCTGATTCAGATTTGAAAATAGAATTTTCTCGTGCAGGTGGTCCGGGTGGACAAAATGTAAACAAAAGAGAAACAGCAGTGAGGATAGTTCATGTTCCTACAGGATTATCAACGCATGCAAATGGTGAACGAACTCAAGAAGCAAATCGTGAAAGGGCGATGAGTATCCTCCGTGCAAAGATTTTTAAAAAAGCAGAAGAAGAAAAGAAAACTTTTGAAGAAAGTATGAAGATTTCTAAAGGTACTGAAATAGAATGGGGAAGTCAGATTCGTTCATATGTCTTCCATCCATATAAAATGGTCAAAGACCATCGTACAGGAGCAGAGACCTCAAACGTAGATGCAGTTTTAGAAGGTTATTTAGATTTATTTATAGAAGCTGAGAAGAATCTATAACCTTTACTTGTATATGTTTTAATGGTAGAGTAATAAAAATAAGTTTTACATTTAAAAATAAAGTAAATGGAATCAAAATATAGTGATAATTCAATTATCATATCAGGAAAGTATAAATTTACACTTGTTAAAAATCTTCCAGTAAAATATTTATTAAATATTTATAATTCAAACAATCGTAACGATAAACAATTGTTTGAATATGTAAAAGAAAATATTGATAAAATTAAAGCTAGGTCGAGTGGTAAAAAAACTGTTGAAATAAAATGTGATAAGATCGCTTATGTTTCTCGAAAAGAAGCTAGATTTCATTTAAAAAGAATAAGAGAAACAGGAGAACAAGAACATAAAAAACCAATACGTTCATATGAGTGTGATAAATGCAGTGCTTGGCATTTAACGTCAATGCCGTATGAAGTTTGGAAAGAATTAGAAAAAACAAAACCATGATATGTAATGTATTATGGTTTTTTTATGCTTGTCTAATTTTTTTGTTTTCTGATATAATAGGATGTATATTTGATTATGATTAATTTTAAGAAAGTTTCAAAAGTATATAGTAAGGATTCTGTGGCACTACGCGATATTGATTTAATCATCTCATCCGGAGAATTTCTGTCTGTAGTTGGTCATTCTGGTGCTGGTAAATCTACTTTAATAAAAATGATTCTCGCCGATGAACATCCTACAGAAGGTGCTGTATTTTTTGAATCTGTAGATATTCATAAATTAGGAAATAAAGATTTAACCAATCTTCGCAGAAGAATAGGCGCAGTATTTCAGGATTTTCGTCTTTTATCAAACAAAACTGCTTATGAGAATATAGCTTTTGCTATGGAAGCTGCTGGAAAAACAGACGAAGAAATAGCAAGTGATGTTCCTCATGTATTAGAGCTTGTTGATTTGGCTAATAAATTGGACCATTTTCCTCACCAAATGTCTGGTGGAGAAAAACAACGTCTTGCTATCGCTCGTGCGATCATAAATCAACCAGAATTAATAATTGCCGATGAGCCGACAGGTAATTTAGACCCAGTAAATGCTTTTGAAGTTATTCAAATTCTAAAAAAGATCAATGATTTGGGAACTACTGTAATATTAACCACTCACAACAGAGGTGTGATAGAATCTATAGGTAAACGTGTAGTGACCATGGAAAAAGGTAAAATTATTAGAGATGATAAAGATGGTAAATACATAATATAAAGTTATGACAGAATTAAAAAGAATTATAAAAGCAGGGTTTGTAAATTTTTCTCGAAACGGGATTATTTCATGGTCTGCCGTTCTTGTTATCACTATCACTTTATCTGTTATAACTTCACTTATATTTTTGCAAGCAGTTTTACACTCATCCCTCGATCAAATAAAAGATAAAGTTGATGTAACTGTTTATTTCACTACAGAAGCTCAAGAGTCAGACATAATGTCTCTAAAATCTAATATAGAAAAATTACCAGAAGTCGCAAGTACTATATATGTTTCTTCTGAAGAAGCATTGCAAACATTCCGTGATCGTCATCAAAATGATTATCCTACTATCCAAGCCCTCGATGAAATTGGTTCAAATCCACTCGGTGGCTATTTAAATATTAAAGCAAAAGAAGTTAATCAATATGAAAGTATTGCAAATTTTTTGAAAGGTGATGATGCATTGGTTTCTGGTTCTACTTCTATCGTAGATAAAGTAAACTATAATCAAAATAAATTAGTTATAGATAGACTCAGTTCTATTATCGGTGGTGCAGAGAAACTCGGTTTTATTATTACTTTAGTTTTAAGTTTAATTTCTTTGATCATTGCTTATAACACTATTCGTCTAGCTATATTTATGTCTCGTGAAGAAATATCTGTTATGCGTTTAGTCGGAGCAAGTAAATTCCGTATTCGTGGTCCATTTATGATAGAAGGTTTGATATATGGTTTTATTGCTACTGTCCTAACAATGCTTATTTTCTGGCCGACAACTGTGTATTTTGGTAATAATATGTCTTCATTTTTAGGTATGAATATACATGAATACTTCACATCCAATTTCTTTCAAATTTTCATTATCGTTTTATTATCAGGAATTCTGCTAGGGATGATCTCATCTTTTTTTGCAGTACGTAAGTATTTAAATAAATAATTTTATAAAAAAATGTCTAAAGAAAATACAAAATATATTTTTGTGGTAGGTGGTGTTATTTCTGGGGTCGGAAAAGGTATTACTTCTTCATCAATAGGTCTGATATTAAAAAATCGCGGTCTAAATGTGACCGCGATTAAAATTGATCCATATATCAATGTGGATGCAGGAACAATGAATCCTACAGAACACGGAGAAGTTTTTGTTTTACCTGATGGTGATGAGACTGATCAAGATATGGGAAACTATGAAAGATTTTTAGATATTAATCTTACTCGTACAAACTATATGACTACTGGTCGTGTATATCAAGCCGTTATTGAGAAAGAACGTAACTTAGAATACAAAGGTAAATGCGTACAAGTCGTTCCTCATATACCGATGGAAATAGTCAGTCGTATTAAAAAAGCTGCAACAGATGCAAAAGCTGATGTAGTTATGATTGAAATAGGTGGAACTGTCGGAGAATATGAAAATATTTTATATTTAGAAGCTGCTAGAATGTTGAAAATTGAAAATCCACATGATGTGACTTTTGTAATGGTTTCATACTTACCGACACCATCAAAGGTAGGAGAAATGAAAACAAAACCAACTCAACATGCTTCACGTTTACTCAATGGTTCTGGAATTCAAGCAGATATTTTGATTGCTCGTGCTGATACACCTCTCGACGAGAAAAGAAAAGAAAAACTCGCAATGTTTTGTAATATTCCGGCAGATAGAATTATTTCTGCTCCAGACATAGAAAGTATTTATGACGTTCCAATAAATTTTGAAAAAGAAAAATTATCTGACAAACTTTGTGAAATAATGGGTGTAATTTGTAAAAAGCCAGACGAGAAGAATTGGGTTGGCTGGAAAACTTTTGTAAAAAAAGTACACAATTCAAAAGAAACTTTAAATATTGCTATGATTGGTAAATATTTTGAAACAGGAGACTTTGTTCTTTCTGATTCATACCTTTCTGTTATAGAAGCTGTAAAATATTCTGCTTATATGCAAAATAAAAAACCAGTTATTTCTTGGCTTAATTCTACAGATTTCGAGAAATCTCCAGCAAAATTAAAAGAATTAAAAAAATACGACGGTATAATAGTTCCTGGTGGTTTCGGATCTCGCGGAGTTGAAGGAATAATCAATGTTATTAAATATGCTCGTGAAAATAAAATTCCATATTTTGGACTTTGTTATGGTATGCAATTACTTGTTATTGAATATTCTAGAAATGTGCTCGGTCTCAAAGATGCAAATACTGCAGAAGTAAATCCTAATTCAAAAAATATGGTTGTCGACGTTATGGAAAGTCAAAAAGAACTTTTGAAGAAAAATTCTTATGGAGGATCTATGAGGCTCGGTGATTATAAGGCAGTATTGGGCAAAGGAACTATAGCAGAAAATGCTTATGGTAAAAAAGAAATTATAGAACGTCACAGACATCGTTATGAAGTAAATAATGCCTATGTCGAAAGTTTAGAAAAGAAAGGTTTGGTTTTTTCTGGTAAATCTCCAAATGGAAATTTGATGGAAATAGCAGAGCTTCCTAAATCTGTACATCCATTCTTTTTGGCGACACAATTTCATCCAGAATTCTTAGCTAGACCACTAACACCGCATCCACTTTTCACTGCTTTCATAAAAGCTTGTATAAAAGAAAAGAAAAAATAATACAAATAAAAAGACCTTAGAAATAAGGTCTTTTTATTTGTATTGCCTAAAAAAATACGAAGAGTATACTTGAAATATATGGAACAAAATAACAATGAAAACAAAATAAACTATCAAGGTCATTATTATGGAAAAATAATTCGCACTATTTTTATAACTGGTGGGCTTGTAATGCTTATTACTTTTCCATTCTTTAGTAATTTGGTAAATTTACCACTTCCTGTTTCTATTTTTACAATAATACTTTTCGTTATTATCGGTGGACTTATTAATCCTTTATCAAAATGGATTTTTATAATTGGTTCTATTATTCCAGTACTTGCTCTGACAATGTTTGAATATTATGCCTTCAATACATATCAACACCTATCAAATGCAAACTCAATGAGTGTCGCATTTTTCTGGATTAACCAAGCTTTAGCTTTAATGTTTTTCTTTGCTACATACCTATCAGTCAAAACCCTCCGTGCCATGATGCAAGGCAAGATGATAGATGACACTGAATAATATTGCTGCGGGGCTTGGGGTCGAACCAAGGTTTTCGCTTTCAGAGAGCGACGTCCTACCACTAGACGATCCCGCAAAACCATTTAACTACTTAAGAGTAACGCAAAAAAGTTAATTATTCAACTTTTGTTTTTTATGCTATTATAATTGCATGTCTATTTTTCGTGATCCAATAATACATTCTGACTTGGAAGTACATGAAGCCAATTCTAAAATGAATTCTCTTCGTGCTGCTGTACTCGGAGCAAATGATGGAATCGTTTCTGTATCTTCTGTAGTTTTAGGCATGGCTGGAGCAACAAATGTAAAAAATCTTATCTTAACAGCTGGAGTAGCGAGTCTTGTCGCTGGAGCTTTGGCTATGTCTGTAGGTGAATATGTATCTGTCAGTTCTCAACGTGATACAGAAAAAGTTTTAGGAACTCATCCTGACCATCTGACTAATCCTTGGCATGCAGCTTATGCTTCTGGAATTTCTTTTTTCTGTGGAGCCTTGATTCCGATAATTGCTGTTTTAATTTCTCCTGCATTTATTCGAATTCCAGTAGTTTTCATTTCAGTATTTTTAGGTTTGATTGTTATGGGTATGCTTTCTGCAAATGCTGGTGGTGCTCATCGTACTACAGCAGTGATACGTGTTGTTGTTGGAGGTTTGATTGCTATGATAGTTACATTTGGAGTAGGAAAAATATTTGGAGTTATAGGAATATAATCTTCATTTAATCTTCACAAACCTTTTGCTATAGTGGTGATATAATAAATATATGAATAAAATAATAAATATTTTAGAAAAAAATAGTGGGGCAGTATTACGTTATGGAATGTCTTTTGTAATACTTTGGTTTAGTATTCAACAATTTTTACATGCTAATATTTGGACAGCTTATGTTCCAGATAGTGCGGTAGCTATGACACATTTGAGCGCTATTACATTGGTTTACTTTAATGCAGTATTTGAATTAGTATTTGGTATTATGCTTGTTTTAGGATGGCAGACACGCCTCGCAGCACTTTTACTTTCATTACATCTTTTTGATATTATGTATGTTGTCGGTTATGGAGAAATAGGTATACGTGATTTAGGTTTAGCTATAGCAACATTTGTGATATTTATGAATGGAGCAGACTATTTGTGTTACCAAACAAAAGAAGAAACAGAAGAAAAAATAAATTATTCAAATACTACTGTTGGTCAAAATTTACAACAAATTAAAAAAATATAATAATAAAAATATGCAAAATCAATCACAAAAAAATTTAGGTTTATTTATCGGTGTCGGAGTAGTCTTTTTAGTTCTACTTTCAACATTTATGTTTGGTAAGAAAAATGATGTTCCTACAAATAGTAATGGTGACAAAGTCTCTACTCCTGTTAGTAGAAATAATTCTACAGATACTATTTCTTTTAAACCAATTACTACAACACCACCTCCAATATCAAATCCTGCTCCAGTTACTAAACCAGTGGTATTAACACCACCACCTCCAGTAGTTACAACAAAACAATCTGTTTATAAAGATGGTTCATATTCAGCTACAGGATCTTATAATTCTCCTGGAGGATATGATGAACTTGGAGTTTCTCTTGTGTTAAAAAATGATACTATTACTGATATAAATGTAACTAATATGGCAGGAGATGGTACTTCTTCAAGATATCAGGACAGATTTATTTCTGGTTACAAGCAATACGTAGTTGGTCAAAAAATAGATGATATCTATTTATCTAGAGTTTCTGGTGCTTCTCTAACACCAATTGGATTCAATGATGCTCTCGATCAAATAAAGTCAAAAGCAAAAGCATAAAATATTTATGATTGAATTTAGCTTTGAAGGTATAGGTACAAAATGGCAGATTGAAATATATCAAGAGTTAACTAAAGAATCAGAAGAAAAATTATTTTCTAGTATAAAAAATAGAATAGATATCTTTGATAAAGATTATTCTCGTTTCAGAGATGATTCTTTGGTTACAAAGATGTCAAAAGAAATAGGTATTTATAATTTACCTTCTGACGCTGACCCTATGATGTCTTTGTATTATGATTTATATAAACGTACAGATGGACTTTTTACTCCATTAGTAGGGAATCTACTTTCTGATGCTGGTTATGATGCTAAATACTCTTTATCACAAAAAAAGGATTTAGAAATTCCTCCAAAATGGGAAGAAGTAATGGATTATAAATTCCCGAAATTAAATATAAAAAAACCAGTGATATTAGACTTTGGCGCAGGAGGCAAGGGATATTTAATAGATTTAGTTAGTAAAGTAATAGAAGAAAATAATATTTTAAAATATTGTATCGATGCTGGTGGAGATATTTTATATAAAAATGATACACCTATTCGTGTCGGTTTAGAAAATCCTAAAAATTTTGAAGAAGTTATAGGTTTATATCCACTTACTGGTGGTAGTATTTGTGGCTCTGCTGGTAGTCGTCGTAAATGGGGAGAGTTTAATCATATAATGAATCCAAAAACTTTAACTCCGGCTACTGAAATTATCGCTGTTTGGGTTGTGGCTGATATTGCATTACTTGCTGATTCTATAGCAACTTGTTTATTTTTTGTACCAGCAGAAATTTTAAATTCTTTTTATAAGTTTGAGTATATTCTAGTAAAAGCTGATTTTTCTACCGAAAAATCAGCTGATTTTAAAGGGGAATTGTTTAGTTAGTTTTTATCTTTTTTATGCTATACTCATTAGCGTAAATGGCTTCAAAAATAATAAATTTCGTTAGCTTTATTAAACAAACCATAAAAAACCCACAAATAAATGGTGCGGTTGCTCCTAGTTCTAAAAAGCTAGCTTTATTGATAGTTAAAGAGGCAAATTTAAATACTTCAAAAACTATCGTTGAGATTGGACCTGGTAACGGTATTTTTACTGGTGAAATTTTAAAAAGAATTAAAAAGAAAAATAAATTTTTTGTAATTGAAATAAATGATTTTTTTGTAAATGAATTAAAAAATAAATATCCAGATTTATTAATTTTTCATGATACTGCAGAAAATATTGATAAATGTTTGAAAACAATTGATCAAAAAAAATGTGATAGAGTTATTTCTGGTTTACCTTGGACTGCTTTTGATGAAAAAATGCAAAAAGATATCATTACTAAAATATATAATTCTTTAGAAATTGGAGGTATGTTTTTAACTTTTTCTTATTTTCCATTAAACAATCTACCAGATGGTAAGAATTTTAAAAATATATTAGAGTCTTTTTTTAAAGAGGTTAAAAAAACAAAAGTTGTATCAAATTTCCCACCTGCTTTTGTGTATATTTGTATTAAATAGACTTCATCTGCAATTCATAATTAATGTGATATTATATAAATATGGTTAAAAATCTTTTAGGTAAAATTAAGTCTTTTTTTATAGCTCATAAAACTATCAGTATTATAATAATTATTATCTTGCTTGTTGTTGGATATTATTCGTATAAAAAAATTACTGATACTTCAGGACAAATAAAATATATAACTACTACTGTTCAAAAAGGAACAATTATTGCTTCTATTACTGGAAGTGGGCAAGTTTCTGTTTCAAACCAAATTGATATAAAACCAAAAGTAAGTGGTCAAATAATGTGGATAGGTGTAAATAGTGGAGATAAAGTCAATACAGGACAAGCACTCCTTTCTATCGATTCTACTGATGCACAAAAATCTGTACGTGATGCGCAGGTAGCATTAGATAGTGCAAATCTTTCACTTGAAAAATTAAAACTTCAAAATTCTGATAGTAACTTAAATAATAGTTTATCAAAAGCATATAGTGATGGGCTTTCTGTTGTATCTAGTACTTTTTCAGATATTACTTCAGAGATGATAGGACTTAATAACATGTTGTTACAACAAAATCTTTCTTATAATACTGTACACGTAAACGGTCCAACAGCTGTTGCTTATAGGACAAAAACTGACGATTCTTATTATCAAACACAAAATTTATTTGAAAAGATTTCTAAAGATTTTGCAGTTATTAGTTTATCTTCCAATGGTTCTGATATAGAAAATATTATAAATGAAACATATCAAATTACTCAGGTTTTTAATGATACATTAAAAGACGCTAAAATCTTTGTAGATTATATAGCACAAGATACTGGAAAAAGTTCTGATTTTTCTGGTTATCAAACAACCTTATCTGATTATTTAACTACAATGAATAATCATTTTTCTAGTTTAGGATCTATAAAAACAAACATTCAAAACAGCAAAGATACTTTTCAAAGTAGTGATTTAGATATTCAATCAGCACAACTTTCTGTGACACAAAAAGAAAATGCATTACAAGACGCAAAAGATAAATTAGCAGATTATACAATTAGAGCTCCTTTTTCTGGATTAGTTTCTGTGATAAATGTAAAAGTTGGGGATACTGCTTCTTCTTCCTCTGTTGCTAGTATTGTTACAAATAGTCAGCTAGCTCAAATTTCTCTAAATGAAGTCGATGTTGCAAAAATACAATTAGGTCAAAAAGCCACTATAACCTTTGACGCAATACCAGATCTTTCTATTACAGGTAAGGTTACACAAATAGATACCGTAGGTACTGTAACTTCTGGTGTTGTGAATTATACTGTAAAGATTAGCTTTGATACTCAGGATAATAGAATAAAACCAGGTATGAGTGTTTCTGCTGATATTATTACAGATGTAAAAACGGATGCATTATTAGTTCCAAATAGTGCTGTTAAAACAAAAGGTGGTGTTAGTTATGTTCAAATGTTTACTCCACCACTCGTAGGTAGTGATAATAATTCTGCAGGTATTTTATCTTTAACTCTTCCCGAACAGGTAACGGTACAGACAGGTCTTTCAAATGATACTTCAACAGAAATAACTTCTGGAATCATAGAAGGTGATCAAGTTGTTTTGAAAACTGTGACAGCTTCTACTGCCGTTACAACTACTCCTAGTTTATTGAATGCTATTGGTGGCAATAGAGCTGGTGGTGCTGGTGGAGGAACAAGAGCACTTCGTGCCAATTAGTTTTAAAAAGATGATTGAAATAAAAAATATTACTAAAACATATAACACTGATAGTGAATCAGCTTTTCAAGCATTGAAAGGAGTCTCTTTTACTATTAATGATGGAGAATTTTTAGCCATTATGGGTCCGTCTGGATCTGGTAAATCAACATTGATGCATATATTAGGAGCACTCGATAGTCCGACTTCAGGAACTTATTTACTTGATGGAAAAGATGTATCTACTTTTTCAGATGATGAATTGGCAGATATTCGTCGAGATAAAATAGGTTTTGTTTTTCAATCTTTTAATTTATTACCAAGAACGACAGTTTTACGTAATGTTTGTTTGCCGATGGTTTATGAAGGTATACCGAGTGACGAACGTGAAGCTAGAGCAAAGAGAGCCTTGATTGCTTCAGGGCTAGATGAACAGCATTTTACTCATTTATCAAATCAACTTTCTGGTGGTCAGATACAACGTGTAGCTATTGCGCGAGCGCTCGTAAATGATCCGTCACTTATTTTAGCTGATGAACCGACAGGGAATTTGGATTCTAAAACAGGGGAGATTGTTCTTTCAACTTTTCAAAAATTAAATCGTGAACTCGGACGCACTATTGTTTTAATTACTCACGAAAAAGATGTCGCAGAACATGCAGACAGAATTATTTTTATCAAAGACGGTGTAGTACTTAGTGATACTAAAACAAATAAAAAATAATATGACTACAAAAGATATTTTAGAAGAAACATATAATTCATTATCATCGAACAAGGTACGTTCAGGTTTGACGATGCTCGGTATCGTTATCGGCATTGCATCTGTTATAGCGATGACGGCCATCGGTGCTGGTGCACAAACTAGTATTCAATCCAGTATTCAATCTATAGGTTCAAATCTAGTAATAGTTACTTCAGGTGCCCAGCGTGGTCCAGGAATGCAGATCAGTAGTGGGCGTGGTTCTGCTAAAACTTTAACGAAAGCTGATGCTGATGCTGTAGCTACAAGTGTTACAAATATTTCTGCTGTTGCTCCTGAAGTTTCAGGTCGTTATCAAGTCACAGCTAAAGGGACAAATACAAATACGACAGTCGATGGAGTAACTTCTACTTATCCGACAGTTCGTAATACTGAAGTGGATGAAGGTTCATTTATTAGTGATCAAAATGTTTCAAGTGTGGCTAAAGTTGCAGTTATTGGTCCAACAACTCGTGATGATCTTTTTGGTGTTGGTTCTGAAGCATTGGGTCAAACTATTCGTATTAAACAAATTAATTTTAAAATTATTGGTGTTACTAAAGCAAAAGGCGGATCTGGATTTAGTAATCCAGATGATATGGTATATATTCCTATTTCAACAGCTCAACAATATTTTTCTGGAGATCAATATGTGACATCTATCAGCGTTTCAGCTATTGATTCTGCTTCTACTGCACAAGTACAACAAGACATCACAGCTTTGCTTTTAGACAGACATCATTTAATGAGTTCTTCCGCTGATTTTTCTACACTAAACCAAGCAGACATTATTGCTACTGCGTCTTCTGTTACTAGTACTTTTACGATGTTACTCGCTGCTGTAGCGGGAATCTCTCTAGTAGTTGGAGGTATAGGAATTATGAATATGATGCTCACGACCGTTACAGAGAGAACTCGTGAGATAGGACTTCGAAAAGCTATCGGTGCAAAGAAAAAAGATATCAGCCGACAGTTTTTAATAGAAGCTATAGCACTTACTTTTATCGGAGGATTTATAGGAATAGTTTTAGGCTGGCTTGTTTCATTCTCAGTAACGAAGCTGGGAATTTTACAGGCAACAGTATCACTCAATTCAATCCTTCTTTCATTCGGAGTTTCAACTATCATAGGAATTGTTTTTGGTTATTATCCAGCTCGTCGTGCAGCGTCACTTAATCCGATAGATGCATTACGTTTTGAATAAACTTCAAAAATTCCAGTAAAAAAATAAAACACCCAAAAACTCTAATAATACGTATTTTTTAGTATTATCAAGTATATTTATTATGATATAATAATTTTATGTTTTCAAAATATCAGAAACACAGTATATTGTTGCATAGCTTAATTGTAATTTTGCTTGTATTTACAGGCTTTTCAATTTTTTTAATAAACGTTAAAGCTTTTCCATCTTTTACTCAAGATTCAGTTGTAGCATCTCAAGGTTCTTCTGAAGGAGAGGTTTATTTCCCTATGGGACTTTCTGTTGATTCATTGGGAAATCTATATGTTGCTGATGGTTTAAATAGAAGAATAGAAGAATTTGATTCAAACGGAACATTTGTAAAAACATTTGGCTGGGGCGTTCAAGATGGAAGTAATGTTTTTCAGATTTGTACATCTGGATGCCGAGCTGGGATTGTTGGTAATGGTAATGGACAGTTTAATGGTTATCAGTTAAATATTTCACCCTTTAGACTTGCTCATGATTCTGGTGATAATTTGTATGTTACAGATACATCAAATAATCGTATTCAAAAATTTGATACAAATGGAAACTATTTATCTCAAATTGGGGCAGGTACATTATTGAATCCTTTCGGTATTGTTGTTGATTCTTCAAATTTTATTTACGTTGTTGATCGAGGTCATGCTCGTATTGTTGAATTTGATTCAAACGGAACATTTGTAAAAACATTTGGTTGGGGTGTTCAAGATGGAAGTAATGTTTTTCAGATTTGTACTGTTGGTTGTACTACTGGTCATACTGGTTCTGGTGACGGACAATTTAATTTAGCTGAAGGTATTGCTTTAGACTCTTTAGGTAATATATATGTAGCAGATACAGCAAATAATCGTATTCAAAAATTTGATATAGATGGAAATTATTTATCTCAATGGGGAGTTAATGGTTATAATGATGGTGAATTTTCTTGGCCAACCAGTATAAAAATAGATTCATCTGACAATCTTTATATTTTTGATAATGGTGCTGGACCACAACGTCTTCAAAAATTTGATACAGATGGTAATTTTTTATCTAGTTCTTTTGGACATCCTAAAGATAATTTTTATTTTGGAACATATAGAGGTGATATTGCTTTTAGTTCTGATGGTGGTTTGTATGTTTCATCTACTGAAACTGGTTCTGGTGGTCTTAGTAATATTTTAAAATTAAGAGATACTCTGACTCCAGAAATAGATACTATAACTCCAAATATTAAATTATTAGGAGATGTTGATACAACAGTAGATATTACTGGTGCAGATTTTAATCCAGATGTTGTTGTGCGTTTTAATGGCATTGATAGAAATACGACATATGTAGATTCTTCAAATTTGACTGTTGATCTGGATCCTGCTGATTTTTTGACTATTGGTACATTTCCTATTACAGCAGTAAATCCAACACCTCTTTCTGTTGTTTCTATGCCATATGATTTTAATATTATAGATGGCAATACTTCCGCTATTGCTTCAATTTATGTCGGAAATGTTGGAGGGAATGATATTTCTGGTTTGCCTGATGCGGGTTATGATTTTTCTTATTTTAGTACCGCCACAAGTGGAAATTTGAGTAGTATTACAATAACTTTTCCTGAAGGATATATCATTACCGATGGAGATTTAACTACCGCTAGTATTTATCCAGACACTTGTTATTATGATTGGTCTTATCTTTGTTTTAATAATACTCATATTGGTGTTCTTAGTGTAATAGGTGACACTATCAATAACACAATAACTATTTCTTTTAATCCAATAGTTATTACTCAGCCTTTTAATCTTTCTTTTAGTATTGCTACTGGTATTAAAAATCCTACTATTGCAGGTACAAAACCAGGTTTAGATTTTATTTTTCTTGATGATATTTCTGGTAGTTCTCCTGTACATTCTATTTCTGATGTAAATATTTTACCAGGACCACTGGATCATTTTTCTTTTGAAAATATTAAAAATCATCTTATAAATAAAGAATTCAATATTGTTATTACAGCTCAAGATGTTTTTAATAATACTGTTGATATGGGAGGTGACACAGCAGAAATTACTTCTACTGGAACTATGTCGTCTGGTTCTGGTACTTCTGTTCCTTTTGTTGGTGGTGTTTTAACACAAGCTGTAAAATTTTCTGAAAAAGGTGAATTTACTATTAGTGCAAATAATTGGCAATTAACTAATCCTGCTACTTCAAACGATTTCAAAATATCCTCTCCACCCTCACCAATCGGCCAAACCTGTGGCAACTGTCCACCACCTCCACCACCAGACCCTTGTACCTTAAACCCATCTTCATGTATCCAAAAAGAAATTATCAAAACATGTCCAGAAGATCCTACAAAATGTCCACCACCCCCACAACAAGA
>JAPLXR010000010.1 GCA_026395955.1 Candidatus Nomurabacteria bacterium
GAAGCCATTGTTGTGGCTAGAGCTCCTACTACTACTGTTACTGTGATTGCTTTAGTGATTAGCTTTTGGAGGAGGGTTGGTGGTGTAGGAGGTGTTGGAGTTGCTACGGTTAGTATTGGAGTGGTTGTGGGGGTTGGGAGGATGGTTGTAGTTGATGAAGAAGAGTGGTTGGATGAAGTTGTGTGTGTGGTTGGTGGTGGGGTGGTATGTGTAGGAATTATTATTGGATTAGTTGTTATGATTGGATTTGTCGGTGGTAATTGTATTGGTGGTGGATTTGGTGGAGGACAGTTACCACAAGATTGACCGATTATAATTGGTTTTGATTTAAAAATTGCAGTTACAGAAATAACTCCCGTAACATTTGTATCTGTACGTGTAGCATTTGTATTGTGATCTGACCATTCTTTGAATTCATATCCAGTATTCGAAACTGCTGTAACTGTAGTTGCGTCTGTACCATAGTCTACTGTTTGAGAAGTATCCCCTGTTATAGAACCATGATCACCTGCTGTGTAATTTACAGAATATTGAATTGGAACAAAACTCGCATTAAAAGAAAGATCTCCGGTGATGTTTGTGTCTGTACGTGTTGCATTTGTGTTGTGATCAGACCATTCGTTGAATGTGTATCCTGTGTCTGGAGTTGCTGTTACTTCTGCACCATCATGAGTATCAGTAATATATTGTTGAGAATTTCCTGTTATATGACCATGTGGGTCTGAGGTGTATGTGAGAGAATGATATGAAGTACCGCAAATGTATGGGGCGTTGGTGACGGTGTCGAGGACGGAAATTGTGTTGCTATTATAATTATTTACATATAATTTAGCACCGACAGCTGTAGAAGAATATGGTTCTGATCCTACGTTAATTACAGAAGTGACCGTATTGGTAGTCGTATCAACCACTGAAACAGTATTATCAGCCACATTATTTACATATAAATTTGTACCAACAGCCGTAGAAGATAAAGATGGTTGTGATCCTACACTAATTACAGAAGTGACCGTATTGGTAGTCGTATCAACCACTGATACAGTATTATCATACGCATTATTTACATATAAATTTGTACCAACCAAAGTCACTGCTACTGGATTAATTCCAACGGTTATTGAACTACCTTCAACAGTATTTGTTAAAGTGTCTATAACAGAAACATCATTTGAACTACTATTTATTACATATAACTTTGTACCAACAGCAAAAGAAGAAGACGGGATTGATCCTACAGGGATTGTAGAAATTACAGTATCAGTCGTTGTATCGATAACAGATACAGTATTATCACCTTCGCTATTTACATATAATTTTGTGCCAACTAAAGTTGAATAACTAACATTATTACCAACAGAAATAGGACTACCTATTGCTGTATCAGTAGTGGTATCGATAACAGAAAAAGTATTGTCACCATTATTAATTACATATAATTTTGTACCGACAGCTGTAGGAAAACCTGGTGCTGATCCTACAGGGATTGTAGAAATTACAGTATCAGTCGTTGTATCGATAACAGATACAGTATTGCCACTATCATTGGTTACATATAATTTTGTACCGACAGCTATAGAAGAAGATGGTACTGATCCTACATTAATAGTAGAAGTAACCACATCGGTATTTGTATCAACAACTGATACAGTATCATTGTTTTGATTCACAACATATAATTTTGTTCCAACTAAGGTTGAATTAACTGGTTCATTTCCAACTGTAACAATTCCACAATCATGAAAAGACACAGATTGATTAGAAAAATCTAAGGCATCATTTCCTGCTAAATCTTGAATAGGATTAGCTCCTTTTGTATAACTTATATTTACTGTATCTCCTTGGAGAGGTGCAGTATCTAACACAAGTATAACTGTTGAATCTACAACATTAACACTAGATATTGTTACAGGATTTCCATTTACATTTACTACAAAATCTCCAGTGGCTGGGATTGAGCCTGTATCTAATTCTTCATCATAAGTAAGAGTGATTGTTTTATAATTTATTTCTTTTATATTTAAAATAGGGCCTCCAGCGTCCAAGATGGTATTTGTATTTGTATCTATTACAGATAGAGCAAATATATTCTTGCTATTTACATAAATCTTTGAACCGACAAGTGTAGATGTGTATCCCCCACCATCGACATGTAGAATATCGCTAACAGTATTATTTGTTGTATCTATAACATAAACATCATTGGAACCAACACTATTTACATAAACATTCGTTCCTGCAACAGTAGAAGAGTAAGGTGAATAACCAACATTAATAGTATTAACAACTGAATTATTCACTGTATCTATTATAGTTACAGTATCACCACCAAAATCATTTACATATAGATATTGCCCTGAAATAACTGAAGATTGAGGATTATTTCCTGCTGGAACAGTAACTAAAACAGTATTAAATGAAAGACTAAGAGGATCAGCATCTATAACAGAAACACTATTACCATTATAGTTATCTACATACACATGAGTTCCAGAAGATGAAATTCCAAAAGGATAACCGATACTAGCGATAGGAACTCCTATAACAGTGTTATAAGTAGGACTTATAGGATTAACATCTATAACAGAAACATCACTTGATCCAGAATTAACTACGTATAAATTATTTCCATTTTTTACTAAATTAGAAGGCCAAGTTCCAACAGTTATAGTAGTTATTACAGTATTATAAGCTAGACTAAGTGGGTCAGTTTCAATAACTGAAACATTGCCTGAACCAAAATTAGTGACATATAATTTTGTACCAACAAGAAGAGAATACTGAGGAGTAGTTCCGACACCTATATTTGCAATAACAGTATTATAATTAGGACTTGAAGGATTCGTATCTATAACAGGAACACTATCTGAATCTTTACCATTAATATATAAATTATTTCCAGCAGAAGTAGAAGTGTAAGAACTAGTTCCAACATCGATGTTACCTATTACAGTATTTGTATTAGTATCAACGACCGAAATAATATTTGAAGATATATCATTTGTATATAAATTATCCCCAGAAAGAGTTGAAAAAAATGGTCTATTACCTACAACAATATGACTAGAAGCTTGAACGCTCTTTAAGAAATAAGAAAAACCTGCAACAACAATCAGGATAGTAACTATACTGTGTATTAGAATACTATGTTTAAAATACAAACGCATATACATACAATATAGCAAATAAAAAACCTTTTTGCTAAAGGTTTTTTATTTTTATTTTATTATTGTTTTAATTGTACAGCTTGTGGTAACTGCATCATTTGTTGAGGCTGTTGTTGTGTTTGTTGAGTTTGTTGAGTTTTTTGAATTTGAGTATTCAAGAAATCAATAACAGACTGGAGTTTAGTATGATCTTGATACATAGTATATGCACCAAATAATAATATTCCCCCAAACAGGACACCGAGAGCTACTTCTAATATTTTTGATTTACTCATATTTTTATAAAAATTATTTTCTATTAAAACTTCAGCTTCATTTTTAGAAGTTGAACTTTTCCTAGGTTTTTTTATTATTGTTATTTTCTCTTCTTCCATATATTTTTAAAATTTACTTTTAATTAAAGTAATAATATTATACTAGTAAAAAATAAACTATGCAATAAAATTAGAAACAAAATATAATAATCTTTGGTAAAAAGATTATTAAACCAACAATAGATGCAATTATAGAAGCAATCAATACAGCTCCAGCTGAAACATCTTTTGTATCACGAGCATAGGGATGATAATTTGGACTAGTGAGATCGATATCTATTTCAATAGCTGTATTAAAAGCTTCAGCAACTAAAACAAAACCAATAGCAAAAGTTAATTCAATCCATTCAGTTTTTGAAATTCTTAAAATAAAGCCTAAATATATAACAATACAAGCGACAACAATATGTATCCAAGCATTGTGTGTGCTTTTAATAAATATAGCTATTCCACGAATAGCATGAGTGAAACTCTTTGCTCGTGCAACAATAGAAAACCTCTTTTTTTCTGACATTTTTTCCATAAAGATATTATAGCAAAATAAAAACGCATTAGTTATATTAACTAATGCGTTTAAGATTTACACTATATAGCATGAACCTTGCCTCCCCTTTTGATAAATTTCTTCGGAATATCCGAATTGAAATTTTGTCTAATCTTAGTCATTTTCTTGATAGTCTTATCACTATCAGTAAATTTATTTCTGAAATCAGTAGAAACTTTTAACTTCGAAACTAACTCTGATTCCTCAAAAAGTCTTTTAAAATTAATTATCAATAATGGATTTTTAACTTCTTCCTTTATTAATAAGGGAACTGAATCAACTAACGCTGTTCCTAAATGATGAATTTGTCTAGCATGAATTGAAGCACCATTTCCAACACGTCCAACAATCATAATATATTCTGAATGATTTCCAATAAATCTTTCAGCAGCTAAAGCTAAAACAGATTTACTTTTATTTTCATTAGAATCAGCAACTACTAATATAGCAACAGGTTCCCCTTCATTTTCCTTATTAAAATCCTCAATAGAATCATAAAGATTTTTCGGATTTACAAACTTTACTTTTATTTCTTTTCCAAGACTCATTATTAAAAGATTTTTTAATTTACATTTACATAATATAATAGAATAAATAACATAAAAAGTCAAGTGATAAAAAGCCCCTCTTCAAATTCATGAAGAAGGGCTTTATTCAATGTGTGACTAATGCTCTAACAAAATCGGGTATTTTATTCCCTTAGAGTAAACACATAACAATCTTCCTCTATAGGGGCAACTTGATTCAAAGCGATATACCATGCCTTGTCGTAAGGAAAAAAACTTGCGGATACTGAAAGAAACTTACCATTATCACTTCGTTTGACGTGGAAAACATTGTATTTATAGAAGTAACCACCGTCATAGTGACGGTCTCTCTGTAATGTTCCCCGTCCTCCATTTGGCTGCTTCGCTATCAAATAGGTCAAAGCCTGGTAGGACATCGTATCAGTAATCAATTGCTCTTTGGTAAAATACTTTACTACTGAATCAGTGATACCATACTTTGTTGTCCGCCAAATATCCAAAGTAAAGCTCTTATTGAAAGAAACATTCGTTGCCTTAAAATAATCGTCCCAATAATCCGGACTGTGGTCATACTGGTCAAAGTTTGATATTGGTCTGTCTCTTTTTTCATATCGGGAGGAAAAGAGTTTTGAAATATTGAAACTTCCTCTGAAAGCGGGGATAGTAACCTGGCCCATATAAACCAAGGGGTCTTTTGTCGAAGTATCTTTTGTTACGACAGTATTGATTTGCGTATCATGCTGATGAACAACATGCGACAGCACTTTCAGGGAGTTAAACTTTACCCTCAACGGATATTGTGCATTTGGATAAGACTTACAGGAAGCCAAACCTAGGATTAGAGCCGCTATGGCAACGATAGTACTACTAATTTTCTTTTTCATTTTGTTTTTGTTTTTGTTTTTTAAAATTGTTTTTATATAAATTATTTATCATAATCTCTATAGATAGTCATATAGATTACCCACAAACCAATTTCTTAGTTCTAAAGTAATCTATACAACCCAATTTAAAAACTTTTTTCAACGAACCGTATCCAAATTAAGTATAGCACAATACAGTGTAAAAGTCAAGCTTAAAAAGCTTATAAAATAAGGCTTAAAAACAATAAAATCCCCTTTCGGGGATTTTATTGTTTAAAATTATTTGTTCTTTCCTGTCTTTCTGCGAGATACGATGAAGACATTTGAGTATTTCTTTGGAGTTCTTGTCTTGCGTCCTCCTGTAACTTTACCCCAAAGTGTCTTTGGTCGGCGAGTTCCGCGTCCTTGGCGTCCTTCTCCTCCTCCATATGGGTGGTCTACAGGGTTCATAGCAGTTCCACGAACAGTTGGGCGAATACCCTTCCAGCGTGAACGTCCAGCCTTACCGTAGTTTTCTAAATGGTGTTCTTCGTTTGATACAGATCCAATACTTGCCCAAGCTAGTTCAGAAACTTTACGAACTTCAGTTGATGACATTTTTACGTTTGTGTATCCGTCAGCATTAGCTACAACTTGTGCAAAGATTCCTGCAGAACGAGCGATCTTTGCTCCACTACCTGCTTTCATTTCGATATTGTAAACGAATGTTCCAACTGGGATGTGGCGGAGTTGTAGACGATTTCCGACTTTGAGTTCAGCTTTTTCTGAAACAACAAATGAATCTCCTGGCTTTACTGTTTGAGGCAAAATAACATATCTCTTTTCACCATCTTTGTAAACAGCAAGACCGATAAATGAAGAACGGTTTGGATCGTATTCGATACTTGTGATTTTAGCTGGAATATCTTTCTTGTTGTACAAGAAATCAATTTCACGATAAAGTCTCTTATGGCCTGAACCTTTGTGACGAGTAGTAATACGTCCGAGGTTGTTTCTTCCGACAGCTCTTTTAAAGCCATGAGTCAAAGACTTCTCAGGTGTAGTTTTAGTCAAAACATTGCGGTAATCAATGTTTGTCATGTGTCGGCGTGATTTACTTGTTGGTTTATATGTTTTCATGGCTTTTTAAATCTTTATTTTCTATACAAATTCTATCTTGTCTCCCTTTTTTAAATAAACGACTGCTTTTTTACCACCACTTTTAATACCTTTTCTGCCTCTTCTCATAACTATCTTTTCTTGTATTTTTGTTATGTTAACTTTAACTGGCTTTACTTTGTATTTCTTTTCAAAATCTTTCTTTATTTCATTCTTTGTTACAGTTGAACTTACATCAAAAGTATAAATATTTTTATCAGCAAGAGTCGCTACTTTTTCAGTAACTCTAGGATTCTTAATTATTTTTTTTTCTATTTTTGTATCTGCCATAAAATTATTTTTATTTATTATTTATCTATACGTGAAGACAAGAATTTAACTGCTGTTTCTGGATTCTCGATCAAAAGATATTTATAATTCAACACTTGCATTGGATTGATATTTTGGATCAAAGACAATTCGAGAGAAGGAATATTTCTGAAACTCTTTGATGTCTTTTCATTCTTTGAAGAAATAGCAACTAGAATTTTTGGTTTCTTTGAAGTAGAGATCATTTTGAATCCTGTAGCTTTGGCTAGGTTTGCCATTACTTCTACAGCTCCTTTTGTTTTGATGTCTTTCATTTCTAATGAATCAACAAAGATTATTTCTCCATCTTTCATTTTCTTTGAAAGAACTGAGAAGAGAGCTCCTGCACGCATTTTCTTGTTTATCTTTTTCTTGTAGTTCTTTTCAGCAAGAGGACCATGAGTAACACCTCCACCAACCCAAATAGGAGAACGTGTAGATCCATGACGAGCTTGACCAGTACCCTTTTGTTTCCAAGGCTTCTTTCCTCCTCCACGAACTTCTCCACGGCCTTTTGTATCTGCTGTACCTGCACGCTTGTTACCACGGATTGATTCTACAACTTGGTGTACCAAATCGGCATTCCATTTTGCACTGAAAATCTTCTCTGGTAAATCGATTGATCCAGCATCTGCTCCTTTTTGATTGTATATTTTTGCTTTTAACATAAAATTTATCTGCTTATGATTTCAACTAAACTTCCTCTCTTTCCTGGAATTGCTCCTTTGATAAGCATTGTATTATTTTCTTTATCAACGAAAACAACTTTCAAATTTTTATAAGTAATTCTATCTGATCCCATACGGCCAGCCATTCTCATTCCTTTTGGAACGTGTGTACGTAGACCTCCACCGATAGATCCTGGTTCACGTTCAGAGTGTTTTTGACCGTGAGATCTTGGACCTCCTTTGAAACCATGGCGTTTTACAACACCTTGGAAACCTTTACCCTTTGAAGTACCTGAGATTTGTAATTTGTCACCAGCTTCAAAAGCTGAAACATCTAACATGTCTCCGACACTACCATCGAATTTGTCCCCTGCTTTCAAACGAAATTCTTTCATAACTTTGAAGAAATCTCCTTTCATTTGGCCTTTTTGAGCTTTATTTACGCGAGATTCTTTTTGTTCTCCAAAACCAACTTGGACAGCATTATAACCATCTTTAGCTTGTTCTTTCACAGCTACAACCTTCACAGGTCCAGCTGAAATTATAGTTACAGGAATTACTACTCCGGCTTCGGAGAAGTATTCTGTCATATTCACTTTTGTTCCAAGTATAAATTTCATAAATTTTCTATATTTTAAGCTATATCATCTTTACATCTATTTCAACTCCAGATGGAAGTGAAAGGTTTGTTAAAGATTCTATAGTTTTTGCATTCGGGTTTAATATATCTATCACTCTCTTGTGTACTCTCATTTCGAATTGTTCACGAGTGTTTTTGTAAACGAAAGAAGCACGGTTTACAGTATATTTCTTGATTTCAGTAGGTAGAGGTACAGGTCCGACAACTTTAGCATCATAACGCATAGCTGTATCAATGATCTGTTTTACAGACGCATCCAAAATCTTGCTCTCGTAAGCACGAACTCGGATTCTTAGTACCACTTCTCTGCCTTCTTCTTTTACTTTAGCTTTTGAAGCTTTAGCAGATACTGTTTTACTAGGCTTTTTTGTTTTTGTTTCTGATGTTGTCATAATTTTGAGCCGTAGCCCTAAGTATTAAGCGATGATTTTTGTAACAACTCCGGCACCAACTGTCTTGCCTCCTTCACGGATAGCAAATCTTTGTTGATCTTCTAGAGCAACTGGAGTAACCAATTTAACTGTGAATTTTGCTGTATCTCCAGGCATAACCATTTCTACTCCTTCTGCTAATTCAACTTCTCCAGTAACATCTGTTGTACGGATGTAGAATTGTGGCTTGTAACCTTTGAAGAATGGAGTATGACGTCCACCTTCTTCTTTCTTCAAGATGTAAACTTCACAAGTAAAGTGATCATGTGGAGTAACTGTTCCTGGTTTAGCAAGAACTTGTCCACGAGTAATATCGTCTTTCTTTAATCCACGTAGAAGGATACCAGCGTTGTCTCCAGCCATACCTTCTTGAAGGTTCTTGTTGAACATTTCAATACCAGTAACTGTTGATTTTGCTGTTGCTTTAATACCAACAACTTCAACGTCTTCACCAACTTTGATTATTCCTCTTTCGATTTTTCCAGTAACAACTGTTCCACGTCCTTCGATTGAGAAGATGTCTTCTATAGCCATAAGGAAGGGTTTTGCTGTATCTCGTTCTGGAACTGGGATGTATGAATCAAGAGCGTTTGCAAGATCCATGATCTTCATTGCCCATTCATCGTCTTTACTTGTAGCTTCAAGTCCTTTTAGAGCTGATCCACGGATAACTGGAGCATTTGCGCCGTCAAATCCTTGTTTTGTAAGCAATTCACGTATTTCTTCTTCAACTAGGTCGATCATGTCTTTATCGTCAACCATATCACACTTGTTTAAGAAAACGATAATCTTTGGAACACCAACTTGTTTTGCAAGGAGAACGTGTTCACGTGTTTGTGGCATAGCACCGTCAGTAGCAGCAACTACAAGGATAGCACCGTCCATTTGAGCAGCACCAGTGATCATGTTTTTAATGTAGTCAGCGTGTCCTGGGGCATCAATGTGAGCGTAGTGACGAGCATCAGTAGCATACTCATTGTGAGAAATGTTAATGGTGATTCCACGAGCTTTTTCTTCAGGAGCATTGTCGATATCTCCAACACCCTTCATTTTAACAGTTTTACCGTTCAAATTAAGAACGTTCAAAATAGCTGCTGTTAAAGTAGTCTTTCCGTGGTCAACGTGACCGATTGTACCAACGTTTACGTGTGGTTTGTCTCTTTTAAATTCTTCTGCTGCCATATATATTTTCTAGCTAATAGTTAAAACTTAACATACGAGAAGTTGCTAAATTTAGGCTACTAACTTTAATTAAACTAATAAATTATAAAAAAATGCAAACAAAAACTGCCAAAAGTGCAGTTAGTTCCATACTATCAGATTAAAATTTAAAGTCAAATATATAAAACTAATAAAATAAAAGCCCGACTTCGTATTACGAAGTCGGGCAAAAATAACATCAGAAAACCTTAGTTCCCTCTTCTTTAGGATTTAAAGAAGAACGAATTTCTATTGGAATTCTCTTACCTAAAAGAACTTTTTCATGTAATATTGTTCCAGCAGATTTATCTAAAATTTTCGCCCTTAAATTCTCATAAGAAATAGAGTTAATTTTTTTAGCCTTTTCACCACCAGGCTCATTTGGATTTACATCCATTAAAAATGTATCTTTATAGAAAATAAGTTTCTTAGCATCCAAAGCATCAGCTATAATTTTAGCAGTATAATCTGAACCATTCCAACCACCCGGGTTAGTATAATATGGATTACCATTTATTTTAGTTCTTCCAATAAAACCCTCTGTAATTACAATTCCATTTTTTTGCATTAAATTTGTAAACTGATTTATTATATTTTGATTAGTTTTTTCAGAACAAACAATAGAATTATCAAAATCATTACTCGTAACCATGAAATCAAAGGCTCTAATCAAGGTATTGTTAATATTTTGAGAATTCAAATAATTACTCAAAATTAAAGAGGAGAATCTTTCTCCGAACGATAAAATTTCTGCTTTTACTAAAGCTTCTGAAAAAAAGCCTGCTGTCATAATAGTCTCATCGAAATCTTCGATTAATTTTCTAAAACTTGCTTTAGGGTTTTTGCCCGCAAACAAACCGTTCATTATATTCTCATGAAAATCGATGAATTCATTGTAAAATTTAACCATTTCAAGCTTTTTACCAGTTTTATTTTTTTCAATGTTTGCATTATGGATTTTTTCCAATAATCTAGTCATACCATACATAGCAGAAACAACTATGAAATAAGGTCTTTCTATGTTTCTTTCTTTTAAGATATTTCCAATATTTTTAACTGATTCCAAATCTCTTAAATTAGACCCTCCTATTTTAAGTCCTGTAATATTATTCATAATTTTATTTTTTAAAGTTCAATTTTCTTTAGTTTAACTATAAAATTAAAAATAGTCAAAAAAACATAGACATTTAAACAAAAAGTTGTCAAATAAATTTAAATGTGTTAAGGTACAGGTAGAAAAAAATTAAAAAGTTATTTTAAAAATGCCAATACACAGAAAAGTTTTTATAAACAACATTAAATTTGAACCCTGTTGGGTCGCATCTGGAACATTAAATTTTTATGGCCAAGGTTGGCCATATCATAAATTATTAATAGGTCTAGATTTCGGAGGATTAACCTTTGTTTCAAAAACCACAACACTAGAGGAACGTTTGGGTAATATGCCTTTAAAAGAAAACCTTATGCCTAAAGAATGGATACCGCAAAGTATTCATATTAATAGAAAACATAAATGTGCTTTAAATGCAGTTAGCCTAAGTGGTCCTGGAGCAAAAGTAATATTATCTTCGGAAAAGCTACACAATAAAACTGAACCATTTCAAATTTCTTTCATGTCCGTCCAAGAAGAAGAGGAAGACAGGATCTGGGAATTTCAGAAATTTATTAAAATATTGCTCAGTGAAAAAAGCAGATTTAAAGCTCCAATAGGACTTCAGTTAAACATAACGTGCCCTAATACCGGGCATGAAAATCCTAAACTAAAAGAAACTTTAAGAATACTGGATTTATGTGACCCTTTAATTGCTGTAGGGATGGCTATTATACTGAAGGTTTCAGTAGAAATGTCCACAGACACTATTCTGGAATTCGGAAGACACAAAAACTGTCATGCAATTACAACCTCCAATACAGTACCATTTGGTAAAATGCCTGAAAAAATAGACTGGAAGAAAATTTACCCAAATGGTTCACCTTTATCCAAAAGGAAGTTACATGTTCCTGGAGCAGGAGGACTTTCTGGTACACCACTGCTTAATTTAGTAATAGAACAAGTTAAGGAATTAAAATTAAAAGGTTTTACTAAACATATAAATGCAGGAGGAGGAATTCTCTGCAAAGAAGATGTTAGAAAACTAAAGAAAGCTGGTGCAGATAGTATATCTATCGGATCGGTTGCATTTTTAAAACCACTAAACATTCCAGGCATCAGAATCGAAGCTTGGGACCAATTTGGAGAAGAAAACTTCTACAAATAAACAAAACGCAGAACAATTGTTCTGCGTTTTTTATTTAAAACTCATTAACTTTTTCTTTCAAATCTTCTATTTCTTTCAAAATCTGCTGATTTAGTTCGATTGTTTTTTCACGAGCTTTTAAGGCAAAGTCATCTTCTTTAGAAGCGAAAATAATACCACGAGAAGAATTAATTATTAGTCCATGACCTTTTGAATTCAAGCCGTTTTTAACAACTTTTTTCAAATCACCTCCCTGCTCTCCAATACCCGGAACCAAAATATTCATATCTCCTACTATCCTTCTAATATCATATAATTCATCTTCAGGAGCAGTTGCACCAACCACAAGCAGACAATTACCGTTATAATTCCATTTTTCAGGATTAGAAACATTACGTGCAACTTCTTCATAAAGAATACTAGATGAACCATTCTCAGGCATAACACTAAAATCCTGAAATTCATCTGCACCTTCATTTGAAGTTTTACATAGAACAATAATTCCTTTATCTTTGTAATCAAGAAAAGGTTTCATTGCTTTGTAACCCATATATGGTGCGACAGTAACTGCATCTACTTTCAAAGTTTCAAAAGCAAATTTTTTGTAAGGATTATTGGTATTACCAATATCTCCCCATTTTACGTCCAGAATTATAACTACGTTAGGTGCAACATTTCTCATGTAAGCAACAGTTTTTTCAAGTGCTTTTAGACCTTCTACGCCTTGGTCTAAATAAAAAGCAAAATTTGGTTTATAAGCCAAAACTAAATCTTTTGTTTTATCTATAATATTTCTATTAAAAGAAAACATTCGATTTTCAATACCGACACAAGACCTGCGAATAGCATCGGGCATTTTACTGTAATCAGTGTCTAATCCGACACATACATACTTTTTCTGCTCAAAACCTAGTTCAAGCTTCTCTAAAAAAGTTAATTCTTTCATTTTATTTTGTTTTTATTATTACTATTTATTCTAAGCACAATACTATATATTTATAAAAAAATGTCAAACAAAAAGCCGTTCAGCTATGTTGAACGGCTTTTTGTATTGTCTATTTTAAATCAACCTTACCACTTCATAATTCCGCGAGTCATTTTTCCTACGATTCCGAATGTTGGTAGCTTATGATCTGTTTGGAATTTGATAACTGCAGACTTAGTTAATTTACCGAATCTTGTAATCTCATTACCAGGTGAACCTGGTCCTGTAGTAGCTAATACGTAGCCGTGAGTGTTTAAATATGTTTGCAAGTACTTTACGTCATCTCCCATCATTCCTTCTATAAGGATTCTAAATGGGAAAGTTGATGATACAACTGCTGGTGTTGTCGTTGCATTTAATATCTGTGTAATTATTGGAGTAATAACAGGAGCTGTAGGGAGTATAGTTCCTCCACCTCCACCACCACCTCCCCCTACACTACCACCTGTAGATGATGATGTGACTCTGTATGTAAAGTTATCGGAATTTAAAAGTTCAATGTTATTTCTAAAGGCAAATATCAATGTTCCTGTTAATGTCGGAGTTACACTAAATGTTGTAGAATGAGAATATCCAAAAATATCAACAGTAATTGGTGTTGATAAACCTCCACCAGATGGAGTTACTATAACATGTGAACCTTCTCCGTTAAATCCATTTGTTGTTATTGTAAAAGTACTTTGAATATGTGCTTTTCCTGAAGTTGGGCCAGTTACAGTGTAACTAGTTGCCTCAGGTAAATAATATGAAGTAGAAGGATTTGTTAAACTTCCACTACTTGTAGGTATTAGAGTTACAAGACTAGTTCCGTCTGTAGGTGTAATTGTAAATGTCTGTGGAGTAGCAGAATTTGAAAATGTTTTAGTTATTGTAGTATCCAATCCTCCACCTGAAACTGCAATAGAAATATCACCTGTAAACAGAATATTTGGAGTTATTGTAAAGTTTATTGATTGAGAATTTACGGGTCCACTATTAGGACCAGTAAGAGTATATGTACACAAATAACCCGCATCATTAATAACCCAGTTATTTGGTGCACTTGTTAAAGTATTTCTTCCTGCTGTTGCATTACAATAGTGAGTGTTTGGTGCATCTAATGTTACAACTGTACCATGTTGTAACGTAAGTAATGACCATGCTGTAAGTAATTTGTCGTAGTTTATTATTGAGAATGCTGTGGCAGAGGTTAACATGTTAGACATATTTGTAACAGAAGATACATCCCAAGAACTAATATCTTGATTGAAAGCTGAGGCATTACCAAACATATCAGACATATTTTGAACAGAAGAAGTATGACTTCCCCAAGTGAGTGCCACACCACCGTTATTAAACGTAGAAGAATGAACACCACTATAAAACATATCAGACATATTTTGAACAGAAGATACATCCCAAGAACTGATGTTTTGGTTAAAGGAGGAAGAATTTTCAAACATAGCAGACATATTTTGAACAGAAGATACATCCCAAGAACTGATGTTTTGGTTAAAAGCTGAGGCACCTTGGAACATACCAGCCATATTAATTACATTATGTGTCCCTGTACCTGTAATCCAAGTGAGTGCTTGACCGCCGTTATTGAAAAATTGGTTAGAAAGAAACATACTAGACATATTTTGAACAGAAGATACATCCCAAGAACTAATATCTTGATTGAAAAAAGAAGCATTTAAAAACATAGCATGCATATTTTGAACGAGATGCGTTCCTCCGTTTGTTGTCCAAGTTAAAGCATGTCCTCCGTTGTTAAATAATGTAGCTTCTTGAAACATTTGTTCCATAGTTGTAACAGAAGAAACATCCCAACTGCTGATATCTTGATTAAAAGATGAAGCTCCAAGAAACATATAATGCATATCTGTAACGTGAGATACATTCCAAGAACTAATATTACCATTAAAGGATGAAGCGTGAAAAAATATAGCACCCATACTTGTATTCGTAAGATGTGATAGATCGGGAGCATCAGAAGCATCCGAAGTAAGATTTGAACATCCGTAAAAAGCATTTTCCAATGAACTCCACTGTGCAGTTCCCCATTGATGAATGTTATAAATATAATCTTTATCTCCTTGATTATTTAAAAAGTTAATACTATCAAAAATGCCGTCAACAGATACTCTATATGTTCCTGCTGTAGCATATGTATGACTAGCTGAAGTTGTATAAGTAGTATTATCAGTTGTACTGTCTCCCCAGTCGACATTGTATCCTGTTCCTGTGATAGGTAGTGTAATAGTCTGACCATCTGACACATGCCAGTCGGTCACAAACGGATTAAAAGCAGAAGCTTTTGGTGTTAGGCCAAAGAAGCTAAAGATGAAGATAATAGCGACGAATAGACTTAATAATGGGATTTTTTTCATAGGGTTATAAATTATAGGAAACAATAATAATGACTGTATTATACCATAGTGATTTAATGTAAAGATATATATATCGGTTGGGTATAAAAATCAAAATAAAAAGACGAACAATATGTTCGTCTTTTTTGTTTTTATTATGCTGCTACTGTTTTTATATTTGTTAGTAGCTTTCTTTTTTTGCCCTTGTTTTTATAATAAGGGTCATGAGTTGTGTGCTTAATTTTTCCAGAATTTCCTGTATGAACAGGAACGATAGTTTTTACTTTATTTTTTGTAAGCAATTTATTAATAATAATTGATGAAACTAAAGTAATTGCTAAGGCTAGAACAATAACAGCACCGATAAACAAGTTAAAATGGTCTTTGACCAAATTACTGAAATCAATTTCAAGTGTTATCATTTTTTAATGATTTTAAATTTTTCCCTATAAATATTACAAGGAACGAACGTCTACTTAAAGTATAGTACTACTGTAAATAAAAGCAAATAAAAAGCTCCGCGGGCAATGCCCGCGGAGCTTTTTAAGGCTTATTTCTCTATTACTTTCTTGAGGCAATAATAGTATCTGCAACGTTTTGTGGAACTATATCGTAACGTAAGAATTCCATAGTAAATGAAGCACGGCCTTCTGTCATAGAGCGTAGGCCAGTCATGTATCCGAACATTTCAGACAATGGAACAATAGCTTTAACAACTTTGTTCATACCACGGTCTTCCATTCCTTCGATAAGTCCACGCTTTGATGAGAGGTTACCTGTAACATCTCCCATGAACTTGTCAGGAGTCACTACTTCGACTTTCATCATAGGTTCTAGGATAACAGGGCGAGCCATCTTACAAGCATCTTGTACGGCCATTGAGGCTGCGATCTTGAAAGCCATTTCGTTAGAGTCAACTTCGTGGAATGATCCATCCCAAAGGTCGACAGAGACATTAACCATTTTGAAGCCAGCGAGAATACCACGATCAAGACCTTCTTTGAATCCTTTTTCACAGGCAGGAATGTATTCTTGTGGAATAGCACCTCCTTTGATTGTGTTGATGAATTCGAATTCTCCAGAACGCTTTGTATTTTTTGGTAAGTCTGCAACTTCTTCTTTTGTCATAGGAACCATCGGCTTGATCTTGATCTTCACGTGACCATAGTTTCCACGACCTCCAGATTGTTTAATGTATTTACCTTCTACTTCTGCAGAGCCAGTGATAGTTTCACGATAAGCAACTTGAGGTTTACCTACGTTTGCTTCCACAGAGAATTCTCTTTTCATACGATCAACGATAATTTCAAGGTGAAGTTCTCCCATTCCGGCAATGATTGTTTCTCCTGTTTCTTGATCAGTTGAAACTTTGAAAGTTGGATCTTCTTGAGCGAGACGGTTAAGTGCCATACCCATTTTTTCTTGATCAGCTTTTGTCTTTGGTTCGATACGTAGAGAGATAACTGGTTCAGGGAAAACGATACGGTCCAAAATGATTGGGTTTGCTTCATCACAAAGTGTGTCTGAAGTAATTGTATCTTTGAGTCCTACAGCAGCTGCGATTTCTCCAGCGAAAACTTGTTTCACTTCTTCACGATC
>JAPLXR010000008.1 GCA_026395955.1 Candidatus Nomurabacteria bacterium
TAAATAGTTTTTGCCTGATTTTTTTAAAACAGGAGAAATAATAATATGTCAACAACGCTATATGTTGGTGGTTTACCTTACAGTACTACTAACGACGAGATCTCAGCTCATTTCGCAGGTGCTGGTTCAGTAACATCAGCAACTATTATCATGGACAAGATGTCTGGTCGCTCAAAAGGTTTCGGTTTCGTTGAAATGTCATCTGACGCAGAAGCGCAAGCAGCTGTAGAAATGTTCAACGGTAAAGATTTCGGAGGAAGAAATCTTACAGTTAACGAAGCTCGTCCTATGGAAGCTCGTCCACCAAGAACTGGTGGATCTTTCGGAGGAAATGGTGGTGGCTACGGTGGTGCAAACCGCGGTGGTGGTCGCCGAGAATACTAGTTTCTAATTAGTTCTCTTAAACAAAAAACATCCTAGCAATAGGGTGTTTTTTGTTTGCTAATTTTTATTAAAAATGTTATTGTATATTTAATAATTTTTTACATTTACCTTAAATTCTCAAATATGAAAAAATTAAAGTTCTTTACATGGATATTTGTAATCGTCTATTCTATTTACGTAGGATATTTACAAAAAAGTTGTTTAGGTTTTATAGTTGTTATAACTATACTGAGTTTTTTAACTCGTAATTTCTTTAAAGATATTGAATTAATCGATAAATTAAAAGAAAAAGAAAGAAAACTTAATCTTAAAAGTACCCGCAAAAAATAATATAGCGGGGCTTTTCTTTTTAGCTTATATTTGGTATATTTATATAGCCTCTTAAAGAGGTTCATTTTTATGTATAAGGGTATATAAAAATGTGTATTTGTTATTAATGAGTGTGTAGTTCAGTGGTAGAACGCTGTCCTGATAAGACAGAGGTCGAAGGTCCGATTCCTTCCACACTCACCATGGAAGAAAAGAAAGTACAATCAAATATGTCCATATGGAAACCAGTGATGGTTTTTTACGTTAAAACGACATCTTGGATTATATTGCCTGTACTTCTAGTCATCCTCGCTAATAAATTTTTCTTTAAAATACAAGAAAGTAATTTTATGTATTTAGGTTTACTCGCTCTCGGTTTCGGTATTACTTGTTCTGGAATTTATAAAGAAATAAAAGAATATAAAAAAACTTTAAAATAAATATTATGGAAAATACAAATCAAGTACAAAATAATATTGTCATTCAACCTGTCAGTCACGATGTGACTATTTACGCAGAACCTATTTTCAAGGTTAGGAATTTTGAAATTACAAATTCTCTTCTTACTTCATGGCTCACAGTTTTAATAATTATTTCTTTCTTACTTGTTTTAAAAAAGAAGATGAAAAAAGTTCCTGGTAAATTGCAAAACTTTTTTGAAATAATGATGGAAGGTGCACTTTCTCTTTGTGACCAAGTTACCAATGACAGAAAAATTTCAAATAAAATCTTCCCACTAGTTTTCTCTCTCTTCCTTTTCATATTAGTTTCAAACTGGCTCGGACTTATGCCGATACTTGGATCTTTTGGTTTCATAGCTACCGAAGGGGGACATAGTGCTTTTGTACCGCTTTTCCGTTCAGGAACAGCTGATATAAATACTACTTTAGCCTTTTCTTTGATGGTTGTAATAGCTTCAAATGTTTTCGGAATATTCGCTATTGGTGCATGGAAAAGTTTCAATAAATATGTTAATCTAAAAGCGCTTGGTTCTATTTTTACAAAAGTTAGAAAGGATCCGAGTGTTCTCATTGTTGCTCCGATTACATTTTTTGTTGGAATACTAGAACTCATCGGAGAAATGGCGAAAGTTGCTTCTCTTTCTTTCCGATTATTCGGAAACGTTTTTGCCGGAGAAGTGCTCCTCGCTTCAATGTCTGCAATCTTTGCGTACCTCGTGCCGACACCATTTCTATTTTTAGAAGTGTTCGTTGGTTTGATACAGGCCCTCATTTTCAGTCTTCTTGCCGCAGTTTATTTCACAATAGCTGCACAGGATCATGACGAACATGAAGAGCATGCAGAGGAACATAGTTCGCATGACAAGAATGTAGCGCATGCATAAATTATTATAAATAAGTCGAAATTATTAAAAGTTAATTAAAAAAATATTATGGATACAAATACAGTTAGTAGTGCAGTAGTAAACTTAGCTCCTTTAGCAAAAGCATTTGCTATCGGTCTTTCAGCAATCGGTGCCGGTCTCGGTATCGGTATGATCGGTGCTAAAGCCATGGAAGCTATCGGACGCAATCCAGAAGCTACAGGTAAAGTGCTCGTTCCTATGCTTATCGCTTCTGCTTTCGCTGAAGCTGTGGCTATTTACGGTCTCGTTATCGCTTTCTCAATCAAATAATGATTAGAACCTCAGTGCTCATTAGGAGCATTGTGTTTTGCTCAATATTAAAAGAGTAAATTTAAAAAATAAAAAATTAAAATTATGGATTCATTAATATCAACATTTCACATAGATTTCAAAATAATGATTGCACAGTTGTTCAACTTTGCTCTCGTTTTCATTGCGCTTTATTTTATCGCTGCAAAGCCACTCAAGAAATTGATGGGTGATCGTGAAGCAGAAATAAAACAAGGTCTCGATGATGCAAAAGCAAATAAAGAAATGCTTGAAAATACTGCAAAGGAATCCGAAGTAGCTATGCGCAAGGCCCGCAATGAAGCAAATGAAATCTTTGATAAAGCTAAAAAAGAAGTAGAAAATAAAAAGACAGAAATGCTTGAAAACGCTAAAAAAGAAGTTTCAGATATGCTCGCTCAAGGTAAAAAGACTTTAGATGCAGAGAAAGAAAAAATGATGACTGAACTCAAGAACGAAGTCGCAGGCCTTGCATTAGCTGCTACAGAGAAGATTCTTGTAGAAAAGAATAAATAATTATGAAATATAATAATCAATTTATCGAAATATGGATAGGATTAGTAATTGCTGCTTTGTTATTATTTTTAATCCAAAAATTAATTTATAAAGGTATTGAAAAAACTGGAATTTTAAAAGAAGTTAAAGAAACTACAGGTAATACAGTTACTGGTAAGGCAACTCCAATTTCTTCTCAAATATTTAGAACGATATTTTTTGTTGCTTTAATATTTTGTTTTATGGTTTTTCAGATGATGGGAGGTTTTGGGTTTAAATTACTTGTTATTTTAATAGCTCTTATTTTTATATATGGTTTGTATATTGTTCTTTTTAAGAAAAAATAATTAATTATATGTCTAAAATTTCCATCCAAAACATAGCGCAGGCGATAGCATCACACACAGCAGGCAAAGCTGGCGCAGATTTGGAGCGAGCAAATAAAGACACGATACAATTCCTGAGTAAAAAGAAATTGCTCGGCAGGTCAGACGAGATCCTCGATGCTGTTGGAAAAATAATAGACAAAGAAGACGGTGTGGTGAGAATAAAAGTTTTATCTGCAAAAAGTTTAGACGGTCACGATAAAAAAGAAATCGAAGAAAATATCAAACACAAATACGGAGCCAAAGAAATAGTGAGTGAGTACCTAGAAGACAAAGACTTACTCGGAGGAATGAAAATAATAGTCGGAGATGAGATACTCGATACTACATACCGAAACAAGCTTGACCAATTAGCAACCCACTTAATCAATAAATAATATGACAAAAAATAACATTGTAGAAAATTTAAGAAAAGAAATAGAAAACTTCAAAGCGGATACAAAGGCTGAAAAGATCGGCCACGTTGTGGAAGTTTTCGACGGTATCGCAAAAGTTTCAGGACTTTCAGATATCAAAGCTTCTGAAATGGTAACTTTCGCAAATGGTGTGGAAGGAGTTGCACTTAACCTTGAAGAGGATTCTGTCGGTGTCATCGTGCTCGGTGATTTCTCTAAAATTCGCGAAGGGGATGAAGTGAAGGCTACCGGTAAAATCCTCGAAGTGCCTGTCTCAGACCTGCAAATTGGTCGTGTGCTCAACGCACTCGGTATGCCTATCGACGGCAAAGGTGCTGTGAAGACAGACAAGACAAATCCAGTGGAGCGCGTGGCTTCCGGCGTCATGAGTCGCCAATCAGTCGACCAGCCAGTGCAGACAGGTATTAAAGCTATCGATGCCCTCATTCCTATCGGCCGCGGACAGCGCGAGCTCATCATCGGTGACCGCCAGACTGGTAAGACTGCTATCGCTATTGACGCGATCCTGAACCAAAAAGGTCAGAACATGATCTGTGTCTATGTCTCAATCGGTCAAAAAGATTCCAAGCTCCGTAAAATCGAAACTCGTCTCGCTGAAGGTGGCGCGATGGAGTACACGATCATCGTCTCTGCCGGCTCATCAGAACCTTCTGCTATGTCATACATCGCTCCATACACCGGTGTCGCTATTGCTGAACACTTTATGGATGCAGGCAAAGATGTGCTCATCATTTACGATGATCTTTCAAAGCACGCTGTTGCATATCGCGAAATCTCGCTCTTGCTCCGCCGTCCGCCGGGCCGTGAAGCGTATCCTGGAGACGTTTTCTACTTGCACTCACGTTTACTCGAGCGTGCTTGTAGAAAAAATAAAGATTACGGCGGTGGATCTATCACTGCGCTCCCGATCATCGAAACGCAAGCTGGAGATATTTCCGCTTACATTCCGACGAACGTCATCTCGATCACTGACGGACAAATCTTCCTTGAGACTGATCTCTTCTACAAAGGCGTGCGCCCGGCGGTAAACGTCGGATTCTCTGTGTCTCGTGTGGGAGGATCTGCACAAATCAAAGGTATGAAAAAAGTTGCTGGAACTTTGAAGCTCGACCTCGCGCAATTCCGTGAACTCGAAGCCTTTTCACAATTCGGTTCCGACCTCGATGACGCTACCAAGCGCCAGCTCGAGCGAGGCAAGCGCGCAGTGGAAATGCTCAAGCAACCACAATATTCTCCGATAGTTGTTGAACATCAGATCATCACGCTCTATGCGCTCGTGAAAGGCATGATCGATGAAGTGCCAGTAGAGAAGATCAAAGAATTCGAAATAGGCCTCGTCGCCTATGCGGAAAATAATGCGAAGACATTCCTCAAAGATATCCGCGAGACAAAAATGTGGACTGATGCAGGTGAAGCGGAATTAAAACAAGCAATCGGGGATTACAAAGCAGGATTTTTGAGTTAAAAAATTATGATTAGTAATAGAAAGAAAATATTTAATATTCTACTTACAATAATAGCGCTTTTTGTTATTGTTCCATTTGTAATTTTTGAATTTAGAGTTCATTCTCCAGTTTTTCGTTCTTTTTCTGAACAAAATTTTAATTTGCTTATTGTTAGTATGAACGCGGGTCTGCTTTTTATGTTCGTTTGTGCAGGCTTAGGTTTACTCTACTTACTTAATGCAAATTTTTCTGCAAATAAGTATTTTAAAATATTTATTATACTAACTGCTTTTATTTCTTTATTAGTTAGTTTAATTTTTATATTTATGTCTCTTGCAGGAGGAACTACTAATTATGGATGTATTATTTTGCAACAATGTAATTAAATTTTATGGCATCAACAAAAGAAATCAAAAACCGAATAAAGAGTATCAAGAATACGAAAAAGATCACCAAGGCGATGGAGCTGGTGGCGGCTTCGAAGATGCGTAGAGCGGTTGCGACGACGCTTGCTTCGCGTTCATATGCAGGATACTCTTGGGAACTTTTGACTTCTTTGAGTGGGAAACTCGATGAAGTAAAAAATGTATTTTTTGAATCTCCAAAAGACGGAAAAACTTTGATCGTCCTCATTACCTCAAACGGCTCCCTCTGCGGCGGCTACAATGCGCAAGCGATCAAGAAAGCGATGCAGCTTATTAAAGCCCCTCTCCTTAATAAGGAGAGGGGTGGGGGTGAGGTTCTTGTGGACTTTATCTCAATCGGCAAAAAAGGCGACCATGCGATGCGAAAGATTGGGCAGAATATCATCGCCGCATTTACCGATTTGCCAGTAAATATTTCAATACAAAATGTAAATCCTATTTCAGCTCTGATTTTAAATGAATACAAAAAGGGAACATACAAAGAAGTCTTCGTCGTTTACACCGACTTCGTCTCGGCACTCACGCAAAAGCCGAATGTGAGAAAGTTGCTACCGATCTCCCGTGAAGAACTCAAAGAGTTAATCGAGATCGAGAAGCAGGGAACCTCCCCTGATAAGGGGAGGCAGGAGGGGTTGTATTCTGAAATCCCTTATCTCATCGAAGGCGATGCGAACAAATTGATAGAAATGCTCGCCGAGAAATTGATCAGGATGCAAGTATACCAAATGCTCCTCGAATCTGGAGCTTCGGAACAGTCGGCCCGAATGGTAGCCATGAAGAATGCGAGCGAGGCGGCAGGAGAAATGATCGACAACCTCACCCTCGTATTCAACAAAGCCCGCCAAGCCGGCATCACCCAAGAAATTTCAGAAATCAGTGCAGGTATGGCTTCAGTAAGTTAGAAAGATTATAATTAATTAAAAATTTATGGAAGAAAATATTACACAAAAAAATTCAAAATTTAAATCATTCATGACTGACCCATTGTATGTTTTTGTTATACAGATTGCTTTATTCATACCTATGATTTACTTTGTTATTGCGGGAGCATTTAGTGGAAATGGTACGCCAGCATATATTTTGGGAACAATAGAATCTATTCTTATTGTATGGGGGTTTATACTTTTTATTATGAATATAGTAAAAGGAACAACAAAAGTTGGAAAGAAAAATTATTTTGCTTCATTTATTTTATTAGCAACTTTTTGTTTAGGAATATGGAGTGTGGTAAATATGGTGCAATCAAATAAAAGAGCAGATGACTATAATCAAAGACAAAGAGATATGGCCAGAGAAAGAGACGCAATTTATTATAAGAATCATTAAAAAATTATTATGAACAAAGGAACAATAAAAAGAATAATCGGACCGGTTGTGGATGTGGCTTTCGAAGGAGAAGTCCCAGAGATTTACAGTGCGCTTGAGGTTATGAACGGTGACAAGAAGATCATCCTCGAAGTCGAGCAGAACATCGGCGGAGGAGTCGTGCGTACAGTGGCTATGGATACTACTGACGGTCTCGCTCGCGGACAAGAAGTCGTAAACACAGGCAAGCCTATTTCAGTACCAGTCGGTAAAGAAACACTTGGAAGAATCTTCAACGTCCTCGGCGCTGTTATCGACGACGGTGCAGCGGTAAATGCTGACACTTCACCAATTCACCGCAAAGCTCCAGACTACGTCTCGCAATCTACCAAAATTGAAATTTTGGAAACTGGAATCAAAGTCATCGACCTCATCTGTCCTGTGCTCAAAGGAGGAAAAGTCGGTCTCTTCGGAGGTGCTGGCGTTGGTAAGACTGTCGTCATCCAAGAGCTCATTCACAACATCGCATCAAACCACGGCGGATATTCTGTATTCGCAGGAGTAGGAGAGCGTACTCGTGAAGGTAACGACCTCTACCACGAAATGAAAGATTCAAAAGTCCTCGACAAAGTGGCGATGGTCTTCGGTCAAATGAATGAACCACCAGGTGCTCGTCTCCGTGTGGCCCTCTCAGGACTCACAATGGCGGAACACTTCCGCGATCAAGAAGGCAAGGACGTCCTCTTCTTTATCGACAACATCTTCCGCTTCACACAGGCGGGTTCCGAAGTTTCTGCGCTCCTCGGCCGTATTCCTAGTGCCGTGGGATACCAGCCGACGCTTGCGACAGAAATGGGAAATCTGCAAGAACGCATCACTTCGACCGACAAAGGCTCTGTGACATCTGTCCAAGCCGTCTACGTGCCAGCCGACGACCTCACCGACCCAGCTCCAGCTACTACTTTCTCTCACCTTGACTCTACTGTGGTGCTCAACCGTTCACTTTCTGAAATCGGTATTTACCCAGCTGTCGATCCGCTCGACTCATCATCTACAATCCTCGATCCAAACATCGTCGGAAAAGAACACTACGAAGTCGCTCGTGAAGTACAAAGAGTTCTACAAAGATACAAGGATTTGCAAGACATCATCGCCATCCTCGGTATTGAAGAACTTTCCGATGCCGACCGTGAGCTCGTCGCCCGCGCTCGTAAGATCCAAAAATTCCTCTCACAACCATTCTTCGTGGCAGAACAATTCACCGGCGCTCCAGGGCAATACGTCCCGCTCGCAGATACGATCCGTTCATTCCGAGAAATCCTCGATGGTAAGCATGATGACAAGCCAGAGAATGAGTTTTATATGAAGGGTGCGTTGTAATTAAAAATATGGTTGATGAAATACCAAAAATTAATTTTACGAAAAAGGACATTAAACTTTTCCGAGAAAAAAGTGACAAGTCTTTAGACAAGTCAGTTTTCTCTTTGTCTGAAGAAATAGATAACACTGAATGGCCTTATGGAGAAAAAGTAATGTTTTTATTAGATGAAAGTAAAGAACGTATTGGTCAAATTCAATTTAATTATCCAGAAGTAGATGCGAAAGAAAAACTTTTTAAGATAAGAATGATTGCTCTTGATGATAAGTTTAAAAATAAAGATTTAGGTATTGTTCTTTATAAAAAACTTATAGATTTAGCAAAGGAAAAAGGTTTTAAAGGAATCAAGAGTGATAATAGTGTTGGTACTGCAGCAAGTGCGAATTGGAAAAAATTAGCTGATGAAGGGTATGAGTTGATAGTTAATCTTAAAGTTATTGAAAAATATGAAGAGTTTATAAAGACTTATGATGAAGGAAAATATTTTATAGGAGGGTTTCAAGTTCCAAAAGAAGAAAGTGTTTTTGAAATAGATTTAAATAAAAAATAATATGGCAAAACAATTAAAACTAAAAATAGTCACCCCGGAAAAGCTCGTATTAGAAGAGCTTGTTGAGAGCGTGACGTTGCCGACGCTGGAAGGGGAGATCACGATCTTGCCCGAGCACGTGCCGATAATCGCAGGCCTCAAATCCGGCGATATTGTGGCTCTCGCAAACGGCGAACATATTCCGTATGCAGTCGTTGGGGGTTTTGTGGAAGTAAAAAAGGAGGACGGCATGACAACTGTCGCCATCCTTGCCGACTTTGCAGAACACATTGCCGACATCACCGATGAAGCAATCGAGAAAGCAAAAGCCCGCGCAGCAGAGCTCCAGAAACTCGCCGAGAACAAAGAAGTCGTAGACTTCGAACACTTTGCAACAGAGCTCGACCGCTCCCTCACTCGCGTCAAAATCGCGGATAAGTGGAAGACTAGAAAATATAGGAAGTAAAAATAAGCTAAGCTTCTTTTGGCTGCACTCGAACGATATAAAAATAAATTTTTACTCGCTTCTCATTTGTCAAAATAAAAAAACCGCTCTAATACTTTATGTATTTCGAGCGGTTGTGTGAGCTGGGTTAAGACTCACTAGTCTTTTGGATAATACCTAGTCAGGCTAATGTTGTTGTTTGGTAGAACAAATTTTCCATTTCCTATACCTAAGGAAACAATAATAACTTTAGTATTATTTTCACCATTTTTAGAATATTCCGTGATTCTTTTTATCATGGTAACATTTTCTGTTTCTTCTAAATAGATTCCATTTAAATGAAATCTATAAGCAGTTAATTTTTTAGTTTTTCTATTTTCTAATAGAACAGCAACACCAGAACGATGCCTACTCATTCCATAAACAGAAAAGGCGATATTATGATCAGTACCTTTTGCATATCCATAATCTGGGCCATCATTTTGATAAAACCCAAATTTTTCTCCTTGTAAGTCTTGACCCTTTTGCATACTTAAGTAAATTATTATTTTTTGAATAATTTCAGTTGAATAACTTCCACTGTCTTTTTTTAAACAATTATCTTTCCAGATAAATGTTCCATCTGTGATGGAAAAAGTTAAATCAGTTTTTTTGTTTACATTTGGATTGTCTTGAATAACAATCTCTTTTCTGTTGCATGCACTTAATGTTGCAAAGGTGATCAATATCACCAATATTTTTTTCTTCATTTTTAAAGTTCTAAATTGTTTTTGTTTATTTAAATATTAACATATTGTATTAAAAAGTCAATAATAAAAGAAAAGCTTTTTTGCTATAATCAACAAATGAGTAATTTTTATGTTATAGCGACACCGATAGGTAATATGGAAGACATCACACTTCGCGCTATTCGTATTCTCGGCGAAGTAGATTTGATTTTGTGTGAAGACACTCGTATGACACAAAAGATTCTAAATAAATATGAAATAAAAAAGGCGACAATGAGTTATCATGCACAGAGCAAGATCGGTAAGACTGATAAAATATTTGAATTACTTGAAGAAGGAAAAAATATTGCTTTAGTTTCAGATGCAGGCACACCAGGGATTTCAGATCCGGGAGCTTTGCTCGTGTCTCAAATAAAAGAAAAGTTTGGTGATAATGTAAATGTTATTCCGATTCCTGGGGCATCAGCAATCATCACAGCACTTTCTGCTTGTGGACTTCCAATACATGAATTCACTTTCTTAGGATTTCTTCCGCATAAAAAGGGAAGGGAAACATTGTTTAAGGAAATAGCAGAATCAGAGAGGACTATAGCTTTCTATGAATCTTCACATCGCATACTTAAAACTCTCGAAGCTTTGGTAAAATTTACACCAAATAAAAAAGTCTGCGTAGCTCGAGAAATTACTAAAATTTATGAAGAATTTAAAACAGGAACTCCAGCAGAATTGCTCGAATATTACACAAAAAATACAGTAAAACAAAAAGGTGAATTTGTTGTAATAGTCGCTTAATTTGGTATAATAGAAACATATGAAAAAAGCACGAACATTTTTAATTATAGGTATATGGGTGGCGATATTGCCATACCTCGGTTTTCCATATAGTTGGAAACAAATCATTTCTACTCTTACAGGTTTAGGTATAATGTATTTCGCATATATGATTTACAAGAAAGAAAAACTCGATATGAAAAATGTAGAATCAGCTAATTTTGATACTTCTTCTGAATATCGAAATGATGATTATGCTCAAGATAATTTTAGACCTAGAATTTAGATGATAAAAAAATTCTTGAATCAAAAACAAAATCCTTATGTAATACTAGCCGTAGTAGGATTTTTTATATTAGGAATTTTAATAGGTCAAAGTAAAACTCCGGAGATAGATAAAGTTGATATAAAAAATAAAGAAGTTTCTGTAGATACTCGTGCTGATTTTGCACCTTTTTGGAAAGCTTGGAATACTATTAATGAAAAAAATCCTGATGCTAAAAAAATTTCAGATCAAGATAAAATATATGGAGCGATAAAAGGTTTAGCCGGTTCTTTAGATGATCCATATACTACTTTTTTTAGTCCAGATGAAGCTAAGCTTTTTGAAGACGATATTGCTGGATCTTTTTCTGGTATTGGAATGGAAGTAGGTATTAAAGATAAAATACTTACAGCTATTTCTGCTCTTAAGGATACACCTTCATATAAAGCGGGAATAAAACCAGGAGATAAAATTTTAAAAATTGATAAAAAAATTACAACTGATTTAACGATCGAGCAAGCAGTCAAATTAATTCGTGGAGAAAAAGGTACACCTGTGAGTATAACTATTTTCCGTGAAGGAGAAAAAGAACCACGAGAAATAAAAATGATTCGTGACACTATCAATGCTCCTACGATAGACACAGAAATGCGTAAAGATGGAATTTTTGTTATTACTTTGTATAGTTTTTCTGCAAACTCTGCTCAGCTTTTCCGTGATGCTTTGAAAAAATTTGCTGATTCAGGAAGTTATAAATTAGTTTTTGATTTACGTGGTAATCCAGGAGGATATTTAGATGCGGCTATTGATATGGCTAGTTTCTTTTTACCTGCTGATCAAAGAGTTGTTACAGAAGATTATGGTGGAAATAAAAAACCGAATATTTATTTTAGTAAAGGTTATAATGTTTTCAATGACAAATTAAGATTTGTTGTGTTGATAGATGGTGGTTCTGCTTCTGCTTCTGAAATTTTCGCAGGTGCAATGCAAGACAACCATAGAGCAAAATTAGTAGGAGAGCAGAGTTATGGAAAAGGATCTGTTCAAGAAGTTATTAGTTTAACTCCAGATACTGTACTCAAGGTCACTGTTGCAAAATGGTTAACTCCAAATGGAACTTCAATTTCTAAAAAAGGACTTACCCCAGACTATATAGTACCTTTTACTATTAAAGATGCTAAGGCAAAAATAGACCCACAAATGAATAAAGCCGCCCTATTGTTAAATAATTGGAAATAATCTAATATAAAAATATGAAAGTAATATTCTTAAAAGACGTACCACGAGTAGGACGCAGAAATGATGTTAAAGATGTAAATGATGGTTACGCTAGTAATTTCTTGTTCCCAAAGAAATTCGCAGAACCAGCGACACCTAAAGCATTAGCTCAATTAGAAGCAAAGAAAAATTCAGTGCTTTTAGATAATAAAATTCAAGAAGAATTGATATTGAAGAGTTTGGCTGATATAAAGAATATTGTTGTAAATATTTCAGGTAAAGCTAATGACAAGGGTCATTTATTTTCTGCAATTCATAAAAAAGAAATAATTGAATCACTAAAAACAAATCATAAAGCAGAAATTACCGAAGATTTTATTGTCCTAGATAAACCACTAAAAGAAGTAGGGGAGTTTGAAATTGGAGTTGAAATAAAACATCATAAATCTAGTTTCAAGGTAATAATCACAAAAGCTTAATTTTGACAAATAGGTCTAAGATGTGCTAAACTATGAGGAGTTTAGTTTTTTACAATTTAATTTTAATAAATGAAAAAAGAAGACATAGAAACGATAGCAACAGTTATTTTTTGCAGTAATTCAAAGAAGTACTTTCAAAGTATTGTTAATTATTTGGAATATAAAAATTTTCCATTTAAAATTATCACAACAAACAATGCAGATAATGCGTTGTGTGCTGTGCCAGAAAATGAAAAATGTATTTTATTAACAGAAGCATTAATTCCTGGAAAAATTCCTGTAAAAAGGGGAACAGATAGAGTTTTAAATTTAGCTAAAAATGCTAAGTCAAAAAATATTAATTGTTTTTTGATACTTTATACTGTGGCCCCAGGATTGATTGAAAAGGATGAAGTTCATTTATTTGATGAAATTTTTGATATTAAATCAAAAGATTCATGTAGTATAGTAAAACAAAAATTTTTAGAGTTTTCTCAGCAGGCAATCTTGTTGAAGTAAAACAAAAAGTCCCGAAATTAATCGGGACTTTTTTATTTGTATTTTATTTAGATTACGTTTACAACTTTCTTTACTGCAGTTTTTCCGTTGAATGAAGTTTTGCGTGTGCGTCCGAATTTTACCGTACCGTCTTTGAGAGCGAAGAGAGTGTGATCTTTACCCATTGATACATTTGTACCAGCGAGGATAACTGTACCTCTTTGGCGGATAATTATAGATCCTGCTTGAGCTTTTTCACCATCATAAAGCTTCGTACCGAGGTACTGTGGATTAGAGTCTTTTAAGTTGGAGGCGGTTCCGCCGGCTTTTCTATGTGCCATTGCTTTATTTTTTAATTAAATGATAAAATATTCGTATAGGAAGAGTATAAACCATCTTATGGAAAAAATCAAGTCTTTTATTGACGATAAAATACTAAGTGAAAAGGGAAAAGACATTCTCATAATTTTAATCGTTGTTTTAGTTGGTTTAGGCTCATTTATACTAGGTAGACTATCAAATAAGGCTCAAAATGGTCAATTTAAGGTCGAAAATAGCTCAAATCAGGCAAATGCTCTAAATGGCCTAGAAAATGCTCAAAATAGCCAAAATGAGCCAAATATAGCTCAAAAAAGTACTATAAATACAGTTATAAATAATTCTAATAAATCTGGAAATTTTTTCGCATCCAGTCGGGGGAAGAAGTATTATCCAGTTGGTTGTTCTGCTGGTAATACTATCAAGGAATCAAATAAAATATATTTTAACACTGGGGAAGAGGCTCAAAGTGCTGGTTATGAGCTTTCTAGTAGCTGTCATTAGAATAGGTACTACGTCGCACAATATATCTTTTCGGTATGGTATATACTATAAAGATAAGTAAAATAAGGCTTGATAAATTGGTTCTTCTGATATAGTATTCAATTAAACAAAGTTCTAATTTAATTAAATATTATTATGAAAAGAAATGCTCAACGTCAAAGAGATGCAGTAATAGCTGCTGATGAATTAAGAAATAAATTTAATTTAAAAAAAGATTCAAATCCAATTGGTATTATTTTGGGTACTGGTTGGGGTGATAAATTGATTCTTGATAATCCATCTACCCCTGTCCCCTTTAAAGATGTTTTTGGGTTAAAGCACTTAACTCCTGGACCTGAGGGTCATAAAAGAGAATTCCAACATGGATTTATTGAAGACAAAGAAATTTTAGTTTTAAATGGAAGAATTCATTTAAATGAAGATCCAACAGATTCAAATATTCCTAAATTGGCAAGATTGCAAGTTGAAATTCTAATGCAATTAGGAGTAAAGAAATTAATTGTTACTTGTGCTGCTGGTGCATTACCTGAAAGTGGTTTTGAAACTGGAGAATTAGCTATTATTGATAGCTTTATGAGTTTATTGGGTCCACCAATGCCTTTATGGGCTGGTGAATTTGTTTCTCCAGAAGATATTTTATCTGAAGAATTAATTCAAATTGCACTAAAACAAACTGTTACATACGGTCCAATAAAAAAAGCGTGTTATGCAATGTTGCTCGGTCCTGATTTTGAAGGTCGCAAAAAAGACAAACAAGCATTAAGAATGCTCGGAGCTGATATTGTCGGCATGAGCGTTAGACCCGAGACGTGTATTGCAGCTTTGTATCCTGATACACAAGTATTAGCCGTAGCTTTTATCTCTAATGATTCAATTGAAACTCATTCTCACGAAGAGAATATGAAAAGAGCAAATGAATCATCTGAAAAACTTGGAGTGTTTCTAAAAAATATAATGAAAGAAATATAAAAAAATAAGAAGTCCGAAAGGACTTCTTTTAATTTTTATATTCGGTTATTTTACCCATCTCTATTTCTATTTTGTCAGCCTTACGAAGATTTTTTATTTTATTAGGTAAAATATTAAAATGTTTACTTTTATTTAATTCCCTATCAATCATCCATAAATCTTTTTCATAATTAATCCAATCAGTCTTTATTTTATTTAAATTTAAAATTTCTGAATATTTACGAAGAGTTTTTGTTCCATTATTTAAAAAATATTCATGAAAATAAGACATTACAAGCTCACGTATATCTCTATATATTGGTTCACGATACCTCAAAACCCCATGATTGGTCTTTGATAATGCGCCCCAATATCCATTTTCTTTGAATGGAGCTATAACATGATCACTATCATAATCTTTCTTATTTTTAGTTGATTGTAAATACAAAAGTAATGGTTCATAACTATGCAAAGATAATATATATGCACCAAGCAGTGCACCTTCAAAACAATGAGCATTATTTTCTCTTAATGTTCGAATTGGAGATTTTATTGTATCTATTTTATTTTTTTCAAAATTAAAAGGAATAGAATTTAAAAAATCTTGTACTTTTGCTGGAGTATTTAATTTTTTTAATAAACTTATTTCTTTTTTTGTGAAAGACATTTTAGTGTATCTGTAGAGGTACTGTTAAATTTTGGCCAACTTCGTTAAAAATTGTTGGTTGTCCATCATGAATTTTTTGCATATTTTCTAAAAAAGCATTCCAAAAAAAATTAACAGGATGTTGCAAATATTGATTCCAAAAATTAATTAATGAAGTTTGTATTTGATGATAAGTATTTATTACTTGATCATTAATAAAAATAGCTTGTAGGTCTATATGTAAGTATTCTTTTAAAATAACAAAAATAAATATAGCGAGAACTATCGCGCCCAATATACTGACAGCACCTTTTTTGTATTTATTTTTCATTAAATTATTTTAAATAATACTATGAAACATACCAGCGAACCAATTGAAAATACCAGTGAGCGTTAAACCAAAATAATGCATTAGGAATACTACTACAACGATAAATATTATTAATTGGAGGAAACCACCTTGTTGATTTTTCATATGATTAAATTTTAACATATTTTTAATATATAAGACAATTATTTATATGATGGTAAATAATACATAGGATCTAAATAGGCATTAATAGCTGCTATTGGTTGAGTTAGATTTTTGCCAGGACAAGATTTACTAGGTAAAGTTTTCATTTCTACTGCATCTTTTGGATACATTGAAACATGTAAATGTGGGCCGGTAGAATAACCCGAATTACCACTATAACCTACTACTTCACCTCTCGACACCCTCTCTCCTATTGAAACTTTTATTAAAGAAAGGTGGCCATAAGTACTAGCCAAACCATTATCATATTTTATTAGAATTAGTTTGCCGAAAGATACACCTTTACATTGTAGATCTGTATCGTTTGTACCTGCTACTACACCATCAGCCATAGCTTTGACTGGAGTACCAATAGCTGCACGAAAATCAGTTCCATTGTGTGTTCCACTTGCATACAAACGTGTTGAACCTTCTGTTTTTCCAAACATTTGTGTTACATAAACATTATCAAGAGGCCAAGAAAGAACACCTTTCCCTGGTAATTTTTTTGGATCGAGAATGTATTTTAATTGAGATTCATAATTTCTAATATCAGCTTCAAATGCATCTTTTTTTGCTAATCTATCTTTTAATAAGATTTGATAATTAGCTTCATTATTTTTTGTGTCAGCTAAAAGTTTCTTTTTTTCTGCTGTATTTTGATCTACTATTTTTTTTTGATCAGCAAGTTTTGTTTTTAGTGCTACTAGTTCATTTCTAGCATCAGTGGTAACTTTTTTAGTGTCTTCTAAATCATTTTTTGTTTTTTGTAATTCTTTTGTTCTAGTCCTTATTTTTTCTTGAATTGTTGAAATATTATCTATATCATTCCAAATATCAGAAAAATTATTTTCTGATATTAATATTTCTGGTATTGAATTTAATTCAACTTCATTTATGTTTTTTAATTCTAATTTTATAGCTTCAGTATTATTTGTTATAGAATCTTGCTTGTCTCCAATCTGAGAACTTAAAGTATTTATTTTAGAATTTGTATTTTCAATCTTTTTTTGAGTTACAGAAATATTTGCAGTAAGTTGTTTTTTACTTAAATCTAGTTGTTGTAAAGATACATTTAATGAATCTTTTTGTTTACTTAAATCATTTAATTGGTTATTAAATGATTTAATCTCTTTTTCTAGATTAGCTATGTCGTTGTTACGTTGATTAATTTGATTTTGTAAATCTTCAGCTGTTTGAGCGTATATTTGTATGTTTGTGCATACAAAAAACCCTAAAATAATAAAACTGAATATTAATTTATAAAGCTTTTTGTAATCTAGATAATGTTTCATTTTTTCCTAAAATTTCTGAAATAATAAAAGGATCTGGTGACTTATCTAACCCTGATAAAGCAAAACGTATTGGGTGTAATAATTCACCTCTGCTAGATAATGAATCGGCTATTTTCATCAATACTTCTTTTGTGTTTTCTTTCGTAAAATTATTTTCTGGTATTTCTTTTAAAGCTGAAATAGCTGAATTTATATTTGCATTTGTTTGTTCAGCTGTTGTGTTTTTATAGATTAATTTTGCTTTATCATAAATAGGTTCTGTAAAGAAAAAATTATACTCCCCTATTTCAAAATGTTCTTTAATTTGACCAAAATGAGTAATTCTATCTATTAAAATATTAGACATTTTTTGAATTCTTTCGTTATTAAATTCTGGAAGATTTTTTACATTATCTGGAATAAAATTTAAAATAAATTCCATTTTTTTGTTTTCAGGTAATAATTTGATGTGTTCTTTGTTGACCCATTCTAGTTTTTCAGGATTAAATATAGCTCCTGGTTTTTGCATTCTTTCTAAAGAAAATTCTTGAATTAATTCATCTAATGTAAAAATTTCTTTTTCTCCTCCTGGATTCCATCCTAAAAATGCCATAAAGTTTATCAAACCTTGTGGTAGATATCCTTCATCTTTATATTCTAGAGATGGACGAACTAATGGATCACGTTTTGAAAGTTTAGCTCTTTCTTCGTTTAAAATTACTGAACCATGAGCATATACAGGGCGTGGAGCACCGATAGCTTCTTGAATTAATATCTGTCTTGGAGTATTTGAAACGTGTTCTTGTCCACGAATGATGTGTGTAATATTCATTTCAAAATCATCTACTACAACAGTAAAATGATAAAGTGGGCTTTCTATGTCACGAGCGATAATAAAATCACCCAACTCGGTAGTATTAAAAGATAATTCTCCTAAAACTTCATCACGAAAAGTAACTATTTTGTTTGGGTTTCTAAAACGAATGACTTCACTCCTTTGTCCTTCTTCTTTCACTTCTTCTTTGGAAATATAAATTTTATCTTCTTCTAAAAGTTTGTGTAAATATTTTTTATAAATTTCTGTGCGTTCTGATTGACGGTAATATTCATCATATTCTAAACCCAGCCATTTAAAAACATCTAAGAAATAATCTTCGTATTCTTTTTTAGAACGAACAGGATCTGTGTCTTCACATCTTAGAATGAATTTACCGTTATATTTTCTAGCATAAAGGTAATTATAAAGAGCAGAACGGATACCTCCAACATGGAATTTACCTGTAGGGCTCGGTGCGAACCTAGTTATGACTTTTTGTTCTGACATTTAGATAATATAACATTTTTTGTTATATTTTAAAAGTTTTTATTTTTCGTGTTTCAGTGCAATATCAACAATAGCTTTTGCTATTTTTTCTCCAGCATCTATTTTGTTGAAATTTTTAGCACTCTCTGCCATTCTTTCATAAGTAATTTTGTCTCCTAAAATTCTTTCTATTTCTGCAACTAAAATATTTGCAGTCATATTCATTTCTTCTATTACACTACAAGCACCAGCGCGAGCGTAATTGAAAGCATTTTTCTTTTGATGATCCATATTTGTTTTTGTAATTGGAATTAAAATAGAAGGAATTCCCCAAGTAGATATTTCAAAAAGACCTGATCCTGCACGAGAAACTATAATACTAGCTACTCCAGCAGACATCTTTAATTCAAGATTATTCAAGAATGCTTTTTTCTGATATCTAGATTTATTTACATTATTAGCTAATACAACTTCTGATCTTTCGTCTACCATTTTAAAATTTCTAACTCCTGTTTGGTGTATAACTTGAAAATTTTCGACTAGTCTAGGTAAGGCATCTAAAATAACATTATTTATTAATTCAGCTCCTTGTGAACCACCTAGAATTACAACAACTGGAATATTGGATTCCAATTTCCAATACTGCAAAGCTTCAGCTCTAGAAGTTTTTTGTGTAATTTCTGATCTTATTGGTTGACCTGTCCAAGCTGTTTTATCTTTTGGAAAATAAAGTCCAGCTTCTTCAAAAGAAATAGCTATTTTTTTAGCAAATCTTCCAGCCCAAAGATTTACACGTCCTGGCGCAGAGTCTGATTCATGAATTACTACAGGAATATTTAATATTCTAGCTGCTACTAGTGTTGGAAATGAAGCATACCCACCTTTACCAAAAATAACATCTGGATATATTGAATATATTTTATATGTTGCAGAAAAAATTGCTAAAAAAGTTTTAATCATATCAGAAAAATTTTTCATAGAAAAATAAGTTCTCATTTTCCCTGTTTTTATTTCTTCATAGATTAAACCATTTTCAAACAAAGCCTCTTTATCATAAGGACTATCAGAAATATAATACAATTTTGCATTTAGTATTTTTTCTTTATCTATTATTTTGTTTACATTTTGAGCAACAGCAATTATCGGATAAAAATGCCCACCTGTACCACCACCTGTAAAAACTATTTTCATATATTGTAATTATTTATTATTTTCTCGTTGTAATTTTGAAACTTGCAATACTATTCCTATTGCCATCAAATCTATCATAAATGAAGTCCCTCCCTGACTCATAAATACCAATGGTACTCCGGTCAAAGGAAATACTCCTGTAATAGAAGCAATATTCATAAATGATTGTGCTGTGATAAGTATAACAATTCCAGAGACTAAAAGTCTACCAAAAGGATCTGGGCTACGGTTTGCAATACGAAGCCCACGAAAAGCAAAAAGTACATAGAGAAATATAATACTCACACTACCTACAAATCCGAGTTCTTCTCCTATAACTGCAAAAATAGAATCCCCTTGTGGTTCTGGTAAATAGCTAAATTTTTGAATACTTTGTCCATAACCTCTACCAAAAACTCCACCTGAACCAATAGCAATAAGTCCTTGTTGTAGTTGATAAGACGAACCTTGTGAATCTTCTGATGGATGTATAAAAGTATTTACACGAGCTTTTAAATAAGGAGTGAAAAATACCAACCCACTTAATAGTAAGGCAATAGATAAACCAATACCTACGATATATTTCCATGATGCTCCAGAAATAAAAAGCATTGATACTCCTGTTATGAAAATCAAAATAAAACTTTTTGTGTCTGGTTGTTTAAATAATACTGCAGCAATAATCGCGAGCATTATTCCAAGTGGTAACATCCCATATTTAAAGTCTTCAACTTTATTTTTTGCCCAAGCTAACCATGCTGCAAAGTAAATAACAAAAGAAAATTTTAGAATTTCACTTGGTTGAAAAGATATTGGACCGAGGGCTATCCACCTTTGTGCTCCTCCATGTTTGAATCCTAAATGTGGAACGAAAACCATGGCTGTTAGAATAATCGCTCCTAAAAAAATATAGAATGCATTTTTACGCCAAAATTTATATGGTATTTTTAAACAAAAAATCATACCGATAGTACCAAAACCGAGACCCAGTATTAGTTGACTTACAAGTACAGAATAAAAAGTGTGTTGATTTTTTACTAAAATTCCAAGTGAAGCGGAAATAAACATTGCTACTCCTATGATAAGTAGAGCAATAATTATTCCTAAGAAAAATTTATCTATTTTCTTTTCTTTCATTTTAACTTATCATAGCTAAAATTATTCCAATAATTGCAAAAATTACAGATAAAACCCAATAACGCATAGTTACTTTATAGCTAGGCCAACCTAGACTTTCAAAATGATGATGAAGTGGTGCAACTCTAAATATTTTCTTACCAAAATATTTTTTAGATATTATTTGAATAGTTGAAGATAAAGATGTTATAACTAAAAGAAAAGCAATTATAGGTAAAATTAAAACAGTATTAGTAAGGAAAGCCAGGACTGCTATAACTATAGTTAATGGCATTATCCCTGTTTCTCCCATATAAAATCGTGCTGGCGGAATATTGAACCATAAGAAGGCTAATATTGCTCCTGTTACAACCCCACAAAATGCTGCTATATCTATCTGATTGTGCAATATCCCGATAAATGAATATGATGCAAAAATAGAAGCGAGTACTCCGCCTGAAAGTCCATCTAATCCATCTATTATTCCGCCAGAAAAAGACCCAAGCATTACTAAAATAACAAAAGGAATTATTAATAATCCTAACTCCCAAGATCCGCCGAATGGTATATGTATAGAATGAATTCCTAATTTAAAGAAAAACCAATATCCTGATAAAAGACCAAATAAAGTCACTATTGAAAGTTTTAATTTTGTATACCAATTAGAATCCCTTGTAATATTTGATTTGCCATTTATTTCTAGTAAATCATCTATCAGTCCTAGAATTGAACCCAATATAAATAAAGTAAAAGGGATAAAAGTTTGAGACCTACTTAAAAAATTTAATTTAGCGAATGAATCGTTTTGAAAAATAATTGAAAGTATAAAGAATAGTAATGTTGTAAATAAAACTGAAACCCAAATTATTATTCCTCCTACGCATGGCGTAGATGCTTCACCTTTTTCTTTTTTTTCATGAATTGCTTGAAAAGCTAAAGACATATCATCTTCTTTGTTTCGAAGTTTTTTCTTCCACATTTTATATTTAAAAAAATAATGTGTTGCAAATGGTGTGAAAAAAATACCAAATACGAATGCTATTGTTGTAGGTAAAAATATTTTAATTAAGTTTGTAATCATAAAAATAGTATATCAAATTATATTGATTCTGACTCGTTTTCTTTTTCAAAATTTTGAATTTCTGTTTCTATCTTAGGATTTATTTCCGTAAAATTTGGCAATTCAGCTACTGATTTTATTCCCATAAATGAAAGTAATTCAAAAGTTGGTTTATAGATGTATTTTCTATTATCTTTTGGATCAGTTAATTTTTCGATAAGTCCACGAATAGAAAGTGCTCGTAAGATAAAGCTTGAATTTACTCCTCTGATATAGTCTATTTCAGAGCGACTAATACCATTCTTGTATAAAATTATTGAAAGTGTTTCTAGACTTGATTTTGAAAGGTCTTTGTTGAGTTCTTCTTTTTGTAATTTTTCTATTAATTCAGATATTTCAGGATTAGTACCTAGATTTATTTCATCTTCTTTTACTGATAAAACTATTCCCCTATTTTGTAATCTCGTTGATAGATTTATCACGGCTTCTTTTGTTTCTTCTTTTGAAACTTTTAAAAGACTGCTCAAATTATGTATTGATACAGGTTCACCTTTGAAAAAAAGTATTGCTTCTATTTTTGCTTCTAAGTCCATATTATAAATTATTTTCGTTAGCTATTAATGTTTCTTTTTCTATTATCATATCTTGAAAATTTTCATTTTGAATTACATTTACCACACCTTGCCTTACCATTTCAAGCATAGCAAGAAATCCAACAATTACAACCACTCTCTCCTCTTTTGTAAAAGCTCTCCTTTCTCCATTATGTCCTGTAAATTCTTTGAAATTTAATTGTAATGAATTTTGAATTCTTTGAGTCAGATCATCTATCATTTCTTCAATACTGATGACTTTCTTTACTTCTACCTCGTGCAATGCAACCTTTTTAGGAATTTTTTCTAAAGCTTCTGATACCAATGTATACATTGTCTGTATATCTATATGTATATCAGGTACAAATATTTCTTTTTCAAGTTTCCTCTCGAGGGGAGAGAAAATAATATTTTTTCCAAATTGTTCTTTTACATTTATTGCTAATTTAGAAAAAACTTCGTACAAACGAAGTCTATCTTCCAAATTCACTATCTCCCCTTCTTCTTCAGAAGTTAAATTCATGTTTGGAAGGAGTGATTTTGATTTGATTAAAATTAGGGTTGCCGCAACAACTACGAAATTGGAAATTTCAGCTGGGCTTAAATTGTCTAACTTATTAATATAGTTTATATAGTCTTCGGTAACTTGAGCGATAGATATTTCGTTCACGAAAAGTTTCCTCGATTCAATCAAGCTTAAAAGCAGTCCAAAAGGACCTTCAAAACCTGTAGTTTTAACTATATAAGAATTTTCTGAGATTTCCTCTTCCATCCTTATATAATAGCATTTTTTATTTTTTAATAAAAATTTACTATTTTTTTAATTGTATGCCAAGTTCTTTGAGTTGTTTATCGGATGCAAGAGAAGGAGCACCCATCATCAAATCTTTACCTTCACCAGTTTTTGGGAAAGCAATTACTTCACGAATATTTGGTTCATTTTGAAGCAACATAACAATACGGTCAATTCCTTGTGCACAGCCTCCGTGTGGTGGAGCACCGTATTCAAACGCTTCGAGCATGTGACCAAAACGAGCTTCGATGAGTTCTTTTGAAAGTCCTAATAATTCAAAAATTTTATTTTGTAATTCTCTTTGGTGAATACGAATACTTCCTCCGCCGAGTTCATAACCATTTAGAACGATATCATAAGCGTTTGCACGAGCAGAAAGCGGATCAGTCTCGAGTAAGTGCGCATCTTCAGCTTTTGGTGAAGTAAATGGATGGTGCACTGCTTGCACTCCACCTTCAGAATCTTTTTCAAACATTGGGAAATCTACTACCCAGCAGAATGCGAGTAAGTTTGAATCTTCTTTGTTTTCACGAAGGTCTGGTTTGTCATTTCCGTATTTTTCCATTGATTCTGCATAAGTAAGACGTGGAAATGGAATTTGTTGAATTTTCTTTTCTGGATAAACAGTTTGCACCATTTTAATAAACATTTCTTCGGTATAAGAAATAATTTCTTCTTGTGTTATAAAAGACATCTCGTAGTCGAGTTGAGTGAACTCTGGTTGGCGGTCACCACGAGTATCTTCATCACGCATACATTTTGCAATTTGAAAATATTTTTCTAAACCACCCACCATTGCGAGCTGTTTGAATTGTTGTGGTGATTGTGGAAGCACATAAAAGTTTCCTGGTTCAAGTCGAGATGGTACTAAGTATTCTCGAGAACCTTCAGGTGTCCCTTTTGTCATAATCGGAGTTTCAATATCAAGAAATCCATTTTCATGCATGTAGTTACGGAAAAATGTCACGATCTTGTCACGCATACGTAAGTTTTTCTGCATTCGTTCTGTACGAAGATCGAGGTATTTATATTTCATGCGAAGATCTTCATTAATTCCACTTGTATTTTCATTTACTTGGAATGGTGGAGTTTTTGCTTCATTTAAAACTTCAATAGTTAAAACTTCGAGTTCTACATCACCATTTACAACTCCAATTTTTATATTCTTTTCAGGGCGAGCGTTTACTTTTGCATTAATTTTCAAAACCCATTCAGGACGGATTTCTTTGGCTAAAGTGATGGCTTCACTATTTGGCAAAGTAACACATTGTATTTTCCCAGTCATATCACGCATATCGAAAAAGACCATTTTCCCTTGGTCTCGACGGATATCTACCCATCCAGCAATGATAACTTCTTCCCCTACTTTTGTATTTAAATCTTTAATATATGTTCTATTTTGCATGTTTAAACTTTATCATAATTTGGCAAAATAAAAAAGCCTCTCATTACTGAAAGGCTTTAGGCTATTTGCCGTTGCATTTATGGTCTTCTGTTTTATTATTTATTTCTTTTTTTACAGGACAAAGTATTAAACTCCATATTTCTGTACTTATAAATTTTCCATTGATGTATTTATCATACTCCATTGTTCCTTCATATTTAAAACCAAGTTTTTTTGGAATAGCTTTGCTTTCTTCATTTTCAGTATTAATCATTATAACTATACGATGCAAGTTATATTTTTCTCTACCGATTTCAATAATTTTTTGAACTGCCTTAGTAACAATACCTCTTCCTTCATATTCTTCAGATATCCAGTATTCTATTTCACCTTTTTTATGTGTTTGGTTAATACGATGAAAACCTCCAGAGCCAATCATTTTGTCTTTGAAATAAATTCCAAAATCGCAACTAGTTCCTCCTTCATATCCTATTAAGTATTTATGTGCAAATTCTTTAATATAAGAAAAAGCATTTGCTTTGTTTATCCAATATAAAAACTTACCTAGATGTTCTTTGTTATTTTGAATTAAATTAAAAAGCTCCTCGGCTTCATTCTCTGTTCTGATTCTTAATTCAATATCAGAATCTACTTTTACTACATAAGGTGATTTTCCTTGCATATTTATTTGTAATTTACAATTATATTTTATTATAATGTAACATTTTTAATTAAATATGTCAAAAATCTTTTTTGATTACATTCCAAAAAGTTGATGTTTCAAAAGGTTTTTGTATTCCTTACAAGATTTTGAAAGTTTTTCATGAGTCCCCTCTCCTACTATTTTTCCATCTGCTACAACAAATATTTTGTCAGCATCAGCGATAGTTGAAAGTCTGTGAGCTATGATAATAGTTGTTCTACCTTTTGAACCTTTATTTATCGCATCATGAATGAGTTTTTCATTGTGTGAATCGAGGGCACTTGTAGCTTCGTCAAAAATAAGTATTTTAGGATCTTTAATTAATGCACGAGCGATACCTATGCGTTGTCTCTCACCACCAGAAACTTTGATTCCCCCTTCACCGATCATTGTTTCGAGTCCATGGTCTTTTAACTTTTCAATAAAATCTGTCAAAGAAGCATCTTTTACTGCTTTTTGTAATTTTTTATCTTCAACATTTTTTTGTCCTTCCGGTAATCCAAATAAAATATTATCTTTGATACTTCTATCAAATAAATCTATTTTTTGTTCGACGTTACCTATGTGTGAACGAAGCCATTTTAAATTAATTTCTTTTAATGGAACTCCATCTATTAAAATTTCTCCATCAGTTGCTTCATAATATCTACGTATAAGATTTACAATTGTTGTTTTACCTGAACCAGACATACCTACGAAGCCGACCTTGGCTCCAGCTGGAATTGTGAAATTAATATTTGAAACAGTGTGATCTGGATTACTTCCTTCTATTTCTTCTTCATTTTCTTCTTGTTCTGCATTTTTACGATATGGGTATGAGAAATTTACATTTCGGAATTCTATTTGTCCTTGTAATTTTTCTATTATTATTCCGTTTGGGTTTGGATCAATATCAGGAACGATATCTAGTAAATCAAAATATTTTCGTATTTCAACAATTTGAAAAAGCATTCTTCTTTGTGTACTCATTATATTTAATAAGTTTCCAAATATAAAACCTAACCATGACATAAGAGTAACGATCATACCTACAGAATGTTGACCAGTTAGTATTAACCATATACCTAAACCTAAACAAGAATATTGACCTACAATAATAAATCCTCTCTGTGGATAGAAACTTTTTAAATAATCCATCCAAGTTTTTGCTTCAAAAATAGTTACTTTGTCCCAAAAATTATTGAAATTTTTAACTGTAGGTAATTCCTGGGCTTCAGAAATAACTAATGTAGAGTTTCTGTATAATTCAGACTGCATTTTTCCTTGAGCTTGATGTTTCTTTCTTATTTCATTTATTTCTGGAAATGCTTTTTTATTTCTTTCTAACGATAGATATATATAAATACCAACAAAAACAAAAGCAGTTAAAGCTATTCTCCAATCCATAATTGCTAATATTATTAATGTAACTAACATTTGAACAACGTTAGGTAATATATTGTATAGTACTGCTTCAACTAATTGGTCTAGTGAATTTTGTCCCTTGTTCACAACTGTTTGTTTTACTCCTGAGTGTTCATTGATATGTTGACCGATAGAAAATTGCAACATTTTATTTAAAGAAAATACTGAAAAAGATTTATCTATATTGCTTCCTAATTTTTGAATCTCGATACCTTCTCTATACCATGATAAAAATATAGATTGAAAAGCTGACAATAAAAATGCAAAGATTAAAAAATAAAATGCCATTGATGCATTGTTTTTATTAACCGCGTCAATACTTTTTCCGAATAAATACGGAGATAATGTTCCTATTAATTGACTAAAAATAGTAATAAAAAAAACAATAAAAACATATTTTTTGAATGGTTTAAACAAACTAACTATCTGAGCTATAAAGCTTTTCTTGTTTTTTTCTTTATTCATTTTTATTTTTTAGTTAACTTTTAAAAAAAATCTATTTTCATTGCACGGCGAACTTCATTTAATGTTTGAATTGCTTCTTCTCGAGCTTTCTCTGTACCTTCTTCTAAGATATCCATAACCATTTTTGGATTCTCTGCTAATTTTTCTCTTTTCTCACGAATAGGAGTTATTATTTCAGATAAAACTTTTGCTAAACGTTTTTTAATAGCGACATCACCTAGACCACCAGCTTCGTATTGTTTCTTTAAATCCGTAACTTCTTCTTTGTTTGTATCAAAAATATCTAGGTACATAAATACGACATTACCTTCTACTTTACCTGGATCAGTAACATGTATGTGATTTGGATCTGTATACATTTCCATAACTTTCTTTTCTATTGTTTCATCTGAATCAGAAAGATAGATTCCATTGTTTAAAGATTTAGACATTTTTGAATTACCATCAGTGCCGACGAGACGTGGAGTTTCTCCGACTAAATGTGAAACTCTATTAAAAGTGTCTCCGTAAATGCGATTGAAAGTATCTACTATTTCATTTGTTTGCTCAATCATTGGTTTTTGATCTTCACCAACTGGAATCAAATTTGCTTTTGCAAATAAAATATCTGCTGCTTGAGAAACTGGATATACTAGAAACCCTGTAGGGACATCTTCACCGAAACCTTTTTGTTGCATTTCAGATTTTACTGTTGGATTTCTTTTTAAACGAGCAAGAGTTACTAGATTCATAAACAAAAGAGCTAATTCTGCAATTTCAGGAATTTGGGATTGAATGAACATTGTTGTTTTAGCTGGATCGAGTCCACAAGCGAGGTTATCGAGTGCGACTTCGAGTGTATTGATACGGATTTTCTCTGGATTTTCAGCATTATCAGTGAGGGCTTGCATATCAGCAACCATATAAAAAGACTTCTTTGCTTCGTCTTGAAGTTTAAGTCTGTTTTGAATAGAACCGACAAAATGTCCCAAATGGAGCTTGCCTGTTGGTCTATCGCCTGTTAAAACTATTTTTTCTTTTGTGTTTATATGGTCTTTTTCCATATTTATATATTATCATAAAATATAATATTTTTCAGCATAAATCTTTTCCCCATTTTAATAACATAGTTATGCTATTTGTCGCCTTTCACTATTTTTTCACTATGATAAAATGCTTGTATGCAAAAGTTAAGAAAAAATGAAATTCGTATTCCACCACAAAGTATTGATTCAGAAAAAGCAGTACTCGGTTCAATACTACTTCGTAAAGATGCTATCAATGATATCGAAGATGTAATAACTGGTGAATCTTTTTATGTTGAAAAACATAAAATACTTTTTGACACTATGATAGACCTAGCTCGAGCAAACGAACCTATCGATATGCTATCTCTTTCTACAAAACTTTCTGAAAGAAAACTTTTAGAAGCTGTCGGTGGTAACCAATACCTAGCTGAAATTGTAAACGTTGTTCCCTCTTCTACAAACGTTCGCCATTATGCAGATATAGTACAAAAGAAATTCATCCTCCGTTCTCTTATCGATGCTGCAGATTATGTTTCTGAACTTGCTTTTGATGAAGGCGATGATCATATGGAAGAAATTCTAGATCAAGCAGAAAAGAAAATGTTCTCTGTTGTTTCTTCTCCAAAAAATCAAAAATTCGTAAGTATGAAAGATGCATTACCTGAAGCATTTGATCGTCTGTCTAAGCTTCATGAAAACAAAGGTGAAATGCGCGGAATTCCTACTGGTTTTAGAGATTTAGACAATATGCTTTCTGGTTTCCAAAAATCAGATTTGATTATTCTCGCAGCTCGTCCATCTGTCGGTAAGACAACTCTTGCTCTCGACATCGCACGTCTCGCGGCAACTGTACACAATAAATCTGTAGGTATATTTTCCCTTGAAATGTCTACCCAACAATTAATAGATAGAATGCTCTCTGCTGAATCACGCGTAAATGCTTGGAATTTACGTACTGGTAATCTGTCTTCAGATAAAGAATTTTCTCAACTTCGTGATTCTCTAGATAAACTTTCAAAAGCAAAAATATTTATCGATGACCAAGCTGGTAACTCTATTGCAAAAATGAAAGCTGCTTCACGTCGTTTGAAAGCTGAAAAAGGTTTGGATCTTATTGTTGTCGACTACTTGCAACTTATGACTACATCAAAGAGTTATGATTCTATGGTAAACCAAGTTACTGAAATATCTCGTTCACTAAAAGGTCTCGCAAAAGAGCTCGACGTTCCTGTGCTAGCTCTTTCACAGCTTTCTCGTGCTGTGGAATCTCGTGGTGGTAAACCTCGTCTTTCTGACCTTCGTGACTCTGGATCTATCGAACAAGACGCCGATGTAGTTATGTTTATTCACCGTGAAGATAAAGGTAAAGATGAATCCGAACGTACAAATATCGCAGAAATATTAATTGAAAAACATCGTAATGGACCTACCGGTAAAATAGACCTATACTTTGATGATAAAACTACTTCATTCCTTAATTTGGAAAAGAGTAATATGAGTGAATTTTCTGCTACAAAATCTAGTGGTGCTCTCGATGAATTTTAATTATGGATAGTATCGAAAAATTAACAGAATACTTCAAAGAATTTCCTGGTATTGGAGAAAGACAAGCAAAACGTTTTGTGTATTTTTTAATGGCACGTAATCCAAATTACTCTGAAAATTTATCTAAATTAATTTTAGATTTGAAAAAAGAAATTTCTCAGTGTAATGAATGCTTTAGATTTTTCAATGTTGGACTTCGCCAGGAAAATATTTGTAGTATTTGTGTTGATCCGAAAACTGACGCTAGTATGCTAATGATTATCGAAAAGGATTCTGATTTAGAAAGTGTTAAAAAGAGTAAAAATTATAATGGAAAATATTTTGTTCTAGGTGGACTCGTACCAATAGTAGAAAAAAGTACTCCAACCAGAATCCGCCTGAATGAATTAAAAGATAAAATAAATAACAATAAAAATAATTTAAAAGAAATAATCCTTGCTTTCTCCCTGTCACCTCAAGGTGATCATACTGACATGTATATAAAAAGCCAACTCCGAGAATTGGCTGAATCTTTGAACATAAAAATCTCTTCCCTCGGCCGTGGTCTTTCCACTGGTACTGAACTCGAGTATTCTGATAATGAAACGATAAAGAACGCTTTACAAAATAGGCATTAAAAAATCCCTCACAACGAGGGATTTTTATGCTATTGATAGAATTTTTACTTTAAAGAATGGTTGACGGTGTCCGTTTCTCTTGAGGTAACGAGACTTTTGTTTGTATTTAATAACCATAACCTTGCGGAGACGGCCTATTTCAACAATTTCAGCGTTTACTTTCGCACCAGAAACAAAAGGAGTACCGATTGTAGTATCTTTTGAGTCTTGAGTGAGTAATACTTCATCAAAAGATATTTTATCTCCTTTTGCGTATTCACCCTTTATTTTCTCGATAGAAACAACGTCGCCTACAGCAACTTTGTATTGTTTTCCACCTGTTTTTATAACTGCGAATTCCATAAGTTCTATATTATACGAAAACGCTTTAAAATGCAAGTCCTATTTAACTTATTTAAATTTGGAGCAAAAGAAAGCTTTTGTTATAATGTATTCATGATTTCAAAATATACATTTAATGGCATTGACTGGATTGATTTGCAATCCCCAACAGCCGAAGAAGTAGCTAGCTTGGTAGATGAATATTCTATAGCACCGATGGTTGCTGAAGAATTTATAACAGAAACAGTTCGTTCAAAAGTAGACCTTTATAATAATCTCATTTATTTGGTCTTACATTTCCCTATCGATCATATGAAAAAAGATGGTAGATCTGAACAAGAGATAGATTTCGTAGTCGGTAAAAAGTTCCTTATTACTATTCACTATGAACTCGTAAACCCATTACATGAATTTTTCAAGAAATTTGAAGTTCGTGCTTTATTAAACAAAGAAGATAAAAATCTAAAAGAAGATCATGCTGGGTACCTCTTCTATCACATTATCAAAGAGCTTTATAAAAATGTAGCAAAAGACTTAGAAGCTTTGCATCCAGAACTTAAGAAAATAGAAATGGGGATTTTTGAAGGTCGCGAAAGAGAAACAGTTAGAATAATTTCTGACGTGAATAGAAAATTATTAAATTTCAAACAAGCAATGCGTTATCACTATGAAGCATTAAAATCTTTTGAATCAGCTGGTAAAAAATTCTTTGAACCAGAATTCGCTTTTCAATTAGAAGCAATCATAGGTGAATATAATAAAATTAAAAGTGTGATGGATTCAAATAAAGAAATAATAGTTGATTTACGTGAGACAAATGATTCACTGCTCGCAAACAAAACAAATGATACAATGAAAATACTGACAATTATTACTTTTCTAATTTCTCCTGTTAGTGTTATATCTAGTATTTTTATGATGAATACAGACTTTGTTCTTATTCATGGAATGGGTCAATTCTATATAATATTAGGTTCAATGTTGCTCACTAGTATTGCCGTATTTGTCTTCTTCAAAGTTAAGAAATGGTTTTAAATAATAAAATGAATATCAAATTATATAATACTCTTACGAGAGAAAAAGAAGATTTTTCACCAATAGATCCAAAAGAGGTTCGTATGTATACTTGCGGGCCTACAGTTTACAATTATGCTCATATAGGTAATCTACGGTCGTATGTCTTTGCAGATACTCTACGCAGGACTCTAAAATATTTTGATTATAACGTAAAACAAGTTGTAAATATTACAGATATCGGCCACCTAGCTAGTGATGCTGATTCCGGTGATGATAAAATGACTAAAGGCTTACTTCGTGAAGGTAAAGAATTAAATTTACAAAACATGCGACTACTTGCTGAATTTTATACTGATAGATTCAAAGAGGATTTACAGAAATTAAATATTCTCACACCGAGCATTCTCGCTTTTGCTTCAGATTATATCAATGAAGATGTTGAACTTATTCAAAGATTAGAAAAAAATGGTTTTACTTATAAAATAACTGATGGAATATATTTTGATACGGAAAAATTCCCTGAATATGGAGTACTCCGAAATGGAATTCAAAAAAATGAAGACGGGGAATCTAGAATCGGTGTAAATTCTGAAAAACATAATCCTGCAGATTTTGCTTTGTGGAAATTCGATCCTAAGATAGGATATCCTTCACCTTGGGGTCAAGGTTTTCCTGGTTGGCATATCGAATGTTCTGCTATGGGAATAAAATTTTTAGGTGAACAATTCGACATTCATACTGGAGGTATCGACCATATACCAGTGCATCATACAAATGAAATTGCTCAGTCTGAGTGTGCTACAGGTAAAAGTCCTTTTGTAAAATATTGGCTTCATCATGAACACCTCGATATGGCTGGAGAGAAGATGGCAAAATCAGGTGACAATTTTTTGCGTCTAAAACTCTTAGAAGAAAAAGATATCAATCCACTTGCCTATCGTTTTTGGCTTTTAATGGGCAACTACCGAACTAAAATGAATTTCAATTGGGAAGCACTAGAAGGTGCTCAAACAGCCTTAAAACGCCTTTTTAGGGCTTATATAGACCTTGGAAATGACCTTGGAACCTTGAATTCTGACTATCAAAACAAGTTCAAAGAATACATAGCAGATGACCTAGATACTCCAAAAGCTCTAACTTTAATATGGGATCTTTTGAAAGATGAAAAAATCTCAAATACTGATAAAAAAGCTACATTATTAGATTTTGATAAAGTACTCGGCCTCGGTTTAGAAAAATTAAAAGAAGACAATATTTCAGATGAAGTAACAGCTATTGCCGAAGAACGCGAACTAGCTCGTAAGAATAAAGATTTCCAAAAATCAGATGAACTCCGTGTTCAAATAAATATACTAGGTTATGAAATAAAAGACTCTTCTGAAGGTTATAAAATCTTTAAGATTTAAATAGCATCTAATTCCATCCAGAAAGTAGAACCTTTGTCTGGGCCATCAGAATCGACACCAACTTTACCTTTGTGTCCTTCTTCAATAATTTTCTTTGCGAGATATAGACCGAGTCCTGAACCTCCAGCATTTACTTTTCCACCTTCAGCACGAGAGAATTTTTGAAATAGCTTTGCTTTTATTTCTGGAGTCATTCCCATGCCAGTATCTTTGATAGATAGACGAATTTTCTTTGTAGCTTCATCTTTAGTTAAAATAACTTTTATTGTTCCTGTCTTTGTATATTTAATAGAATTATCTATAAAGTTTAAGATAACCTGACGAATTTTTTCCATATCACCTTTTACCATATATGGTGATTTTTTATCTGTTTCGAAAGTCAATTTCAATCCTTTCTTTTTTGCTGTGACAGATAGGTCTGCAGTTAAATCTTTTGGTGCTTTTTCAAAGTCAAAATCTGCCATTATATATTGCATTCCACCTTGTTCTATTTTTGTAACGTTCAACAAATCTTCTACTGTTGTAGATAAATGGCGACTTGATTGGTATACACGATCAATAGCTTCTTTTTGTTTGTCATCCATTTGACCGAAAGATCCATCGAGTAGCATAGATGTGTATCCTATAATAGCCGTCAAAGGACTACGCAGTTGGTGTGAAGCGAGAGAAAGGAATTCTGTCTTTAATTTATCTAGAGATTGTAATTTTTCATTCGCATTTTCTAATTTTACATTAGATTCTTCAAGTCTCATTTTAGAACTTTCTAAATCAACTGATAGTTTTTCAATATGAACACGTTGATCTGATTCACGTTTTAAGTTTCTGTATAAAATTATAGAAATAGCTAAAGAAATAATAATTGTAATTATAGTCAATAATTGGTCGGCTGCACCGTTAACGAAGAATAATTGTCCCCCCATCAATATTACGAGCCCCGCTACAAGATAATGCGTACCTAACATTTTAAAGTTAAAAATATCAAGTTCAAATACAGCATAAATAATTGTAACTAAAAATAACGGAAGTATAAAAAGACTATAGAGATTATACTCATATACTCCTGTAATAGAGGAAATATATTCAGTGATACCAAAAACAGAAAGAAAAGCAAAAATAGAACTTAATACAATAATATCAGCCTTACGTATTTTTTTGTCTTTTTGTTTGAAAAATGATCTTACTATATAAAAAAGTATTATTAAAAGAATGATACTTTCAGCCACTAATTTATAATTAGAAAGAAAATTATTATTATTGGCTTCACACGCTGGTTGATTAAACCCTGTTACAGATTGTCCTGTTATTGTTAAATAAAAAGGTGTTATTAATAACAAAGTAAACATTAATTTGATATACCATTTAGTGTCCCTTTCTTGAACGAAAGTAATTATAAAATATAAACCTAGAACATAGAATATAATTTCAATAAAATCTAAAAATGACCAAACACTATAAATTACATGATAATCAGTTGTTGTCCAAGTTATCAAATCACCTATAAGCCATAAACAGAAAGAAACTACAAAGGCTAGAAATATTTTTGAATAAATATTGAATTTTGCTTTTATAAATATAAAAATAGCTAAAGCTAATGATAAAATTATTGGAATTATATGAGCATAACTAGCTAAAACAACTAAGTCTTTATTTATTGTTGTTACAAACAAATAGCAGGAATTCATAAATTATTTTTTAGGTATTAATTTTTTAATATGTGAAGGATGACTAATCCAATATTCTTCATTTTCAATGTCTAATAATGAAATTGGTACAATTAATGGTTTTACTCCTGTTAAGTTTTCTATTTCATTTATTGATGGTAATACTATGTTTTTAGTAAAATCTCCTTCAGAATCTTTAGAAGTTAAGAAATTTTCAAATAAAATTCCATGACAAACAAAGAGTAGTAAAAAATTTGTATAATAATGTGAAGCATCATTACCATTCCTGTCGTACCAACCTGAAATATCATGAAAGATTAAATCTTCAGGTAATTCATAATGTTTGAATAATTTTCTATGAAAATCAATTAGTGGTTCTTCCCATAAAGTAACTATATCTCTTATTTTTTTTCCATCGTATTTAACGAGATCTATTATATTTATTTTTTCAAACAAATCATTACCATTTTTATTTATTCCGTTATGTACCCTAATTTGACAAAGTGAATGTTTAAAATTATTTTTAGAAGTAAATTTATCGTCAGGATATTCAAAAAGTATAGTTTCTAAATTATTTTCTTTTGTTATTTTAATAAAATGTTGAGTATCAACATTTGGAGTTGCTACTTGCCTAGCAAAAACACCACATTTTTTATTTTTCAATACTTCTGGTATATCACCATTAAGTAATTCCTCAATTCTGGCTATTAATACTGGATCTTTTTGTCTTTCTTCAAGCAAACGAAGTGCCTCAGAAAGTGGCGTATAAACTATCTGATTAAAGATATTTCTATCTGACATTATTGTATTGTAATCACCTATTGAAGTCATAATTAATTTGCTGTATTGCTAATAGGTGTAATGTCACTTATTGGGGTAGTTGTAGGTGTAGGTAAAACACAAGTTCCATCCACTATATCTGAATCAGTACACTCTGTTTTTACACAAGCGGTATTATTTGTACAAAAATCTGTACAATCTTCATTTGCACATTTGTCGAAATCTTTAGCACTCATTGTATAAGTATTGTAATAAGAAAGATTATTTGGAGGACAATTTCCAGCTATAGAACAATCACGATAAAAACATGTTTGTGTTGTTGAATCGCATTTAGTTTCAACTATAAAGTCATAATTTTTTTTAAAATAAAAAAGATAAAAAGAAACAACAATACTAATAAGACAACTTATAATTAATGTATATAGAAACATATTGTGTGTTTTTTTATCTTCTGTTGGCATAGGTTTATATTAACATATTTTAAATTAAAAATATAAGAAATAACTACCAAAAATTATAATACTCATTGCAAATACTTTCTGTAGAATAACTTTCTTACTAATATCTTCTTTTCCAAAAGAAGGAATGAAAACTGTAAAAATAATTCCTAATATAAATACAAATATAGGTTGAAAGGCTTCAACCATTAGAACCATGGCTACAACTGGAGCCATCATTAAAGCTTTAGATATAAGTAAGTTGCCAGCAACAGTAGTTAATTCAACTAAAGCACTAAAACCACATATAGCTAAAGCATCTTTTTTAAAAATCGTGAAAAATTCTTGTCTATAGGACTTTATAGAAAATAAAACTATAGCTGAAATAAATATTCCTACAGACTGCCAAAAAACTGAATTATAAAAATTTTCTGATGCACCTACTTTAAATAACACTTGATAAATAGCATAAGAAAGAGATGATGTTATCATTAGTAGAAAAATATTTTTCTTAAATTTAAAACTAGAAAAATCGATAGAAATAATAACAGCACCCAATATCACTATTAAACCGCCAAGCATTTGTTTATTTGTCATTAATTCTCCTAAAAAAATGAATCCAAGTATAAATGCTAAAACAGGAATTAATTGAAAAGTAGGAGTTACTATAGATGTTTCATCTTTAGAAAGTGCAAATAAATATAGCAATATTGCAACAGTATATAAAATACCAGAAATTATCAATAGCAAAATATGGAGTGGTATAATAGAAAAAATATTTGGATCTAGTAAATAAGTCCCTATTACTATAAAAATAGAAAAAAGAGATGAAAATGTTATCAAACCCTTGATACCTACTCCTTCTCCAAAACGAGTTATCAAATACTTATCAATATGATTTGAAAAAGCCCAAAGTAATGGAGCCCATATAGCGATTAAAAGCCAAGACATGTATTTAGTATATCATAATATTTATAGAATAAACTTAAGGGAGCCTAATCCAACCTCTTTTCTTAATTTATTAACATTTTCTATGTTTAAAATAGGTAGGAATTCTATATTCCCTTTCGAGTCTTTTTTATATTGAGTACCATATATTTGTGGTAAATTTTTAAGAACTCTAAATTTATCTATTAAGTAAGCCTTATGAGAAAGATTTATTTCATTTTTTTTAAATTTTTCTAATAAATTAAGCGCTTTCTGTATAAAATATAAATCACCACAATGAAGCGTAATTAAAATCGCAGCAGTGTAAGCAGATTCTGAAGTCTTTTTTATAGTTGGAAAACCTATTTCTTCAATTATTTCTTTTAATATGTTTAAATGTTTATTATTTATATCACTTAATTCTGTTTGAGTTATTTTTTGATTATAAAAATCCTTAATAGCTATTTGGTCAACCTTCAAAATATTTTCAAGAATTTTTGTATAATTTTTATGCATAGCATTAAAATATATTATTACTTTAAATACTCAGGTATATTCTGGTTTAAATAGTCTAGAAGCTGGCGCATTATGTATGCTCCCCCAACTCCATTTGTTGTAGGCCCAGCTTCCATCATTACGATAAATGCGTAATGTGGGTGATCATATGGGAAAAATCCTGTAACCCAAGAGTTAACTTTGTCATTTGCGACACCGACTTGGGCCGTACCAGTTTTTGCAGCGACTTGTACATAAGGTACATTTAATGCTACAGAAGTTCCTGTCAAAACACTCCTTCTCATTCCTTCATGAACAACATCAAAATAACTTTTACTAAAATCTAAATTAGTTATTTGATTTTCTTTTTCAATATCATTAAGTAAGAAATGTGGAGTTAAAAGTTTTCCATAATTTGCGACAGCAGAAATAGCACGAACCATCTGTATAGGTGTAACTTGATATCCGTATTGCCCGATAGCTGTGTGATATGTATCTCCTACTCTCCAAGCGGAGTCTTTTGGGAAATTTATTGCTTTCCATTCCGGACTAGGAATAACACCTTCTTTTTCATCTGGTAAATCTACTCCGGTTTTTTCACCAATACCAAACATACGAGAATATTTTTCTATATTTGCAATACCGAGACCTTTTTGACTTTGAAAACCTCCTCCTATTTCATAAAAATAAACATCAGAAGACACTGCGATAGCATCTCGCATATCTACCCATCCTTGTGGACGCCAGTCTTTGAAGATTGTTTCTTTGGTTTTGTCATATGGGTTTGGAATAGAAATAGATCCCGTAGAAAGAATTTTTGTTAATGGGTCAATTACTTTTTCCTGTAATGCTCCCATAGAGATGACTGGTTTTACAATAGATCCTGGTGTGTACAATCCAGACGATGTTCTATCCATAAAAACCTGATTTTTATTATTTAAATATCCATTGATTGTGACTGCGTCTTTACCTTGAGACAAAATATCTGAATCATATTCAGGATAAGAAACACTGGCTAGAATCTGGCCATTTGTTACATCCATGATCATTGCTGCTCCACCTTTAAAAGAAACTTGATTAGCTAGATTTTTTATTGAAGAAAATAATTGTGATTGAATTCTAGAATCTATAGTTAAATCTAAGTCAGCACCTCTCTGTGGTGCATTTACAATATTTTCAGAATATATTTTTCCTTGTACATCTGTTTCTACTATTTTTACTCCATTTGTACCTTGGAGTTGTGTATCGTATTGTTTTTCTAAACCGTCTTTACCTGTAAAGTTTGGCCTCCAATAATTACCAGATTTATCTTTTGCTGGATAAGATACGTATCCTACAAGGTGAGAAAAACCATTAGCTAAATATGCACGAGAAGAAAAATCAGCTAAATCACCCTTTTTATTCCAAGCTAATTCTTTTTTATTCCTATCATAAATTATTCCTCTATCTGCAAATAATATTTGTTTATTTAAAGTATTATTTTGACTTCTTTTAAAATAAGCCTCCCCTTTTTTAATTTGTAAAATTCCTAAACGTGTCACAAACAAACAACCACATATAAAAAAGAAAGTTCCCAAGAAGAAGATCGTTTTTTTTGATACAGGACGCTCTATGCGACCTTCGAATTGTTGAATATCAAAATTACCAATATTTTGTGAATCAAGAAAAATCTCGTCTGGTGCGACATAGTTGTTTGCATTCTTTATTTTTTTACTTTTTGAAATTTTTCTGATCATTTATTATAAATATTATTTTTTTGAATAAAATTTTATTTTCTTTTTAATAATTTCTATAGCGAGAATAAAAATTAATGAAACTATAAATGCAGTAAATAAATTTTTCTGATGTACTCCAAAAAGTAGGTCAGATATTAGCATTAAAATACTAACTTCAATGAAGAAATTAAATAAAAATAATGATATAAAACATAACAAAATAGACGGCCAAAAAGGCATAAAAAGCATAGAAAACAAGAGTATTATTGATGTTAGGATTCTGTAGGCCATATTATCTATTTTTCCACTTTCGCCAGATATACCTTAACACAAAAAAGATAACTAATACAGACAAACCATAAAAGATTATTTTGAAGTCGAAAATAGCAGATAGTATCGCTGCAAAGAATAATTTTATATATTCGAACGGCTTACTGAGTTTACTTTTACCTTTTTCACTAGCATTTGATGCACCATTTTTTATATTATCTTTTATTGTTTGAATATTACTTTTTATTTTATCTTTAAAAGAAGTCGTTTTATTTTCTACAGATTGTCGGAAAGATTCTACTCCATCTACGACATACGCTACGGGTTTTGATATAAATGTCGGAGCATTATCTTTGATAGTATTAGCTACACTAGTTGTTTTATCATCTATTGTATTTACAAGTGAATTACTGGAATCCTTTATTGGATTGTTCGTAGTTGTATTTGTGTCAGTATTGGCTACCGTATCAATTTTCTTATTAACAGTTCTCTTACTAGTATCTGACTGATTATCTGGTAGATATACATCTACATATGTACCATTAGATGTCAGATATCGAGTACTTTCTATTTTTGCAAAAATAGTATGGTCACCGACAGTAACTTGCCATGGTAGACCAACTTGAGACACTTGACTCGATCCTGCTGTAAAGTTTCTTTTTCCTAGGAGGACATCATTATCAAAAAATAAAACTGATCCAGAAAGCTGACGAGAGTCTGAGTTAAAAACTAAAGTATATATTTTTATATTATCACCTTCTTCAAAAGGATCTTTTGAATACCAAATATTTGAAGGAATAAAACCAGCATTTGTAGAATTTTGAGCAAAAGATATTTTATAACTAAAAGAAAAAACTAGTAGAAATACAAATATAAAAATTCGTCCTTTTTTCATAGTTTAATTATAACATTTGAAATAAATTTATAAAAGGAATTTTAAATCCCCTCTTTTTTTAATTCTTCGAGAAGTTCGCGGGCTTTTTTAGATATTTTGTGTGGAACTTTTACATAGACTTTTATATACAAGTCACCTGGTTTTCCATCCTTGATACTTTCACCCATACCTGTCATTTTCAACATTTGTCCGTCATGAATACCTGATGGAATTACTATTTTTATTTCTTTATGACCTGTAATAATTATTTTTCTTTCAGCACCGAGTATTGCATCAATCATAGATATTTCTATTTCTGTTTGCATGTCTCTTCCTTTTGGGGTTCTCTTGTAACCTCGTGCACCTCCAAAAAAATCTGAGAATATATCATTTAAATCAAATTCTACTCCGCCACCATTTTGGAAACCAGAAAAGTCGAAACCTTCAAAACCACCACCGAACCCACCTTGGTATTGTTGTCCACCACCTCCCATATTTTGATACCCAGAACCAAATCTGTCGTACTGAGCACGTTTCGTATCATCTGAAAGAGTTTGATAAGCTTCATTTATTTCTTTGAATTTCTTGTCGTCTCCTTTGTTTTTGTCTGGATGGTGTTGATGCGCAAGCTTACGAAAAGCTGTTTTCAGCTCGTCTTTTGAGGCACTTTTATTTACACCTAGTATTTCATAGTAATCTTTTGACATATTTATATATTAGTTATTCTAAAATTTTTAGCAAGACGTCTTCGGGAACTTCTTTGATTTGAGGTTTAGATTGTTCCCCTCCTTGTTGAGGAGGGGTGGCTTTAGCTGGGGTGGTGGCTTCTGTTTTCTGCGCAATAAAATCTTTAAATTTATTCATGTCATCACTACTAGCACCTTTATCTTTTGGAAAATTATTTGGTAAAGGATTAGTTTGACCTTTTAATGAATTTAATGAAATTGAAGGCTGAGGCTGAACAACTTTTTCTTCTTTCAATGTTTCCGAAAGAGCTTTATTTAAAATATCTTTCAAAGCATTATTTTGAGACATTGGTCTTTGAATATTTTGTATTGGTTGTTGTTGTGGAGCTGGTTTAAATACTTTTGGTTCTACTGGTGGAGTTGGAGCTTTATATACTGGTTTAAAAGTTGTTTGTGTAGGTTGTTGTACAGGAGCAGGTGGAGTAATTATTGGTGCTTTTATTTCTTTCTTTTCTTCTAGAGGTTTCGGTGCGACATATGGTAAAGGCTTGATTGTACCTTCTTTCATTTTAGCAATACAGTCTTTACAATACACAGGTCGTCCTGCTTCTGGTTTGAATGGAACCAAAGTATCTTTACCACAGATAGAACATTTAACTGGGAATTGTTCTACATCTTTATTTCCCTTTGGAGCTGTCGCGGCTGAAAGATTTAAAAACATTCCACTCCATTCACTGATTTCTTTTTCAACAATTTCTCTAGGGCGAGCATAAAGTTTTCTAGAGATATCTATAACTTCTTGTTCTGTTTGTAAGTTTCTCTTTGTAATCATCGGTGGTAATGTGCGTGCAGAAAATGGACGACTTGTTACGCCATCGATCATAAGTTTCAAATAAATTCTATAGTTTGGAAGACTTACGATATCTTGAGCCATAAATTCTGGTTCGAATTCTTTTTCTAAAAAGTCTGCATCTTCAGCACCAACACGAAATACAATCATAGTTCCGACGTTACCGAAAACAGCATCACGCACAGCTGAACCATTTGCAGAAACGAGTTGAGCAGTGTATTGGTGTGCAACCGTTAGATTTAAACGGTATTTTCGAGCTTCAGAAAGAATGTTTGCAAAAGAATCTGTTACGAAGTTTTGGAATTCGTCTACATATAAATAAAAGTCTTTACGTTGATCTTCAGCAATACGTACACGCTCCATCGCTGCGAGTTGGATTTTTGTAATAAGCATACCTCCGAGCAATGCTGAATTATCTTCACCGATACGTCCCTTCGAAACGTTCACGAGGAAAATTTTCTTCTCGTTCATAATATCAAAAAGATTGATTGTACTTTTTGATTGACCGACAACATTACGCACAATAGAACTTGAGAGAAATTGTCCGACTTTATTTTGAATAGGTGTAATAGCTTCATTACGGAATTTGTCTTGCCAAGTATCATATTCATTTACCCAAAAACCTTTTACGATAGGATCTTTGATATTATCAACAATTGTTTTTCTATATGGTTTATCTACGAGCATACGAGTCACACCGAGGAGTGTCGTGCCAGGAGTTTCAAGCAATGCCAAAATAGCATTGTTCAAAATATATTCCATACGAGCAGACCAAACATTCGCCCAGATCTTCGTAAAGATTCCCATGAGTCCTGAAGCTACGAGATGTTTGTATTGAGGATCGACGAGTTCGAGAACATTTAACCCAATATGATAATCAGTATCAGCTGGATTGAAATATACAACGTCTTGCATTCTATGTGGAGGAATACTAGAAACAATATCTTCTACGAGTTCACCGTGAGGATCGACAACACAAACACCTTCACCATTGATGATGTTTTGCATAACCATATTTGTCATAAAAGCAGATTTACCTGTTCCTGATTTTCCTAGAATATATACGTGCTGTCTGCGATCTTTTCTTTTAATACCAAAAAGCTGATTTTTATTTCTAAATGTTGTTTCACCTAGATATGTGATATCTTTATTTTCTGGGAATTGTATTGGATCCATATATATGATTATATCAGTTATTAAAAACAAAAAAAGCTTTTTAAAGCTTTTTTTGTTAGAGAAATTGAAAGTATTTTTTCGAGCTGGTCTGGCTGACCCCCTTCCAAGGACCCGAGAAAAAATTCTTTCAGTTTCTCTTCTTGCTATGCTTTTGGTTCTTCACCCTCTGGCTTTACCTCCTCACCTTTGACTTCGGTTGCTTGTTCTTCGGGTGTACCTCCGGATGGAGCCTCTGCACCTGCTTTACTCATAGCTTCACCGATCTTAGACATTTCTGTAGAAAGTTCTTCTAGAGCTTTTTGAATAGCTGGTAAGTCTGTACCATCTTTTAATCCGCGAAGTGCTGTGATTTTTGCATTCACTCCATCTTTCACTTCTGCTGGAATTTTTGCTTCATTATCTTTCAAAGCTTTTTCTGCAGAGTAAATAGTCATTTCACAAGAATTTTTTATTTCTGCTAATTCTTTTTTCTGTTTATCTTCTTCAGCATGAAGTTCAGCATCAGCTTGCATCTTCTTTATATCTTCATCTTTCAATCCTGAACTTGCTTCGATTTTAATTGATTGAGTTTTACCTGAAGCTTTATCTTTTGCAGTGACGTTAAGAATACCATTCGCATCTACATCGAAAGAAACTTCGACTTGTGGCATACCGCGTGGTGCTGGTGGAATACCATCGAGAATAAATCTTCCGAGTGATTTGTTATCACCAGCCATTGGACGTTCACCTTGAACGATATGGATTTCTACACTTGTTTGATTGTCGGCTGCTGTAGAAAATGTCTGTGATTTAGAGGATGGAATAGTTGTATTTCTCTCAACTAATTTTGTAGCCACGCCTCCAAGTGTTTCGATACCGAGTGAAAGTGGAATAACATCGAGAAGTAAAACGTCGCGCACATCACCTTGTAATACTCCAGCTTGCACTGCAGCACCGAGGGCGACGACTTCGTCTGGATTGATAGAAAGGTTTGGAGTTTTTCCAAAAACTTTTTTCACTTCTTCCACGATCTTTGGCATTCTTGTTTGTCCTCCGACCATTATTATTTCATTCATTTCTTCCATTTTGAAACCAGAAGCAGTCATAGCTCGCTTTGTTATCTCGATAGAACGAGTGATATATTCATCGGCAATTGATTCGAGTTGCGCACGAGTCATTTTGAGTAATAAGTGTTGTGGGCCAGCTTCTGTAGAAGTAATGAAAGGGATGTTGATTTCTGTTTCAATAGCTGTAGAAAGCTCGATTTTAGCCTTTTCAGCAGCTTCATCGAGGCGTTGTAATGCGAGCTTGTCATTGCGGACATCTACACCTGAAGTCTTCTTGTATTCTTCTGCGATCCAAGCAATAATCTTGTGATCAATATCACGGCCTCCGAGGTGACTGTCGCCATCTGTTGATTTTACTTCGATAACATCGTCACCAATTTCAAGAACTGACACGTCGAATGTACCTCCTCCGAAGTCATACACAACGATCTTTTCATTTTTCTTTTTATTGAAACCATAAGCGAGAGCTGCGGCTGTAGGCTCGTTTATAATTCTCTTTACATCGAGTCCTGCGATCATACCTGCATCCTTTGTAGCTTTTCTTTGTGCATCATTGAAATATGCTGGAACTGTAATAACAGCCTCAGTAATTTTTTCTCCAATCTTTGCTTCCACATCAGCCTTAATTTTTCCTAAAATCATCGCAGAGATTTCTTCTGGGCGCATCCATTTGTCGCCGATCATTACTTCTACTCCTCCGTCTTTTCCTTTTTGTAATTTAAATGAAGCATTCTTCAAATCCTTTTGCACTTCTGGATCTTCAAAATTGTGACCCATAAAACGCTTGATACCGTAGACGGTATTTTCCGGATTCGTCACTGCCTGTCTTTTTGCAAGTAAACCTACGAGACGATCTCCATTTTTTGCAACAGAAACGATACTCGGAGTCGTTCGAGCTCCTTCGATATTTTCTATAATCTTCGGCTGTCCTCCTTCGATGATTGCTACTGCACTATTTGTTGTACCCAAGTCTATTCCAATTATTTTTGACATATATTTTTTATTTGATTAATTTTTAATGGTTAATAATTTTATTTGATATCTTCTTTTCTATTTTTATTATAATTGTTCCAACCTATTGAATAAAATATTATTAAAAAAGGTAAAAACAACAATAAGAAACTTTGGAAATATTGATGGCAATTTTTACCAAAATCTATTTTATAACAATAATAAGAACCTGCACTTTTTTCAATCAAAGTAAACAGGGTGATCATAAACAACCACAATACTGCCAGCTGACTTTTTGTAATTTTATAAATATTTTTCATATTTTATCTTTATAATTAATTACTAATAAAAAAACTAATAATTGACCAAATTAATTGGAGAATTCCAACAAATACAAGTCCAAAGGTTAACCAATTCATTGCTCTAGATCTTTTATAATTACTGATAGAAAGTTGAGTATTTGATTTAATTAACTCATTGACTGAATCAGCGATTACGGACTTTAATTGTTGGACAGATAAAGCTACATTTTGAGAAGCGAAGGCATTTGCTTTCATAGCTGTATTATCCGTAAGATGTGAATTTTCTGCTTCTTTTAAGATTCTATTTACTTTATCATTAAAATCATTTTCTTCCATAATAAACCTATTATATACAAGCCTTAATAATTTTGCAAGTATTTCGTGGTCGCGGAATACTTGTTAAAATGAGTATATATGATAATATAGAAGCATGTCAAGCCATACCAAGAAAATCATTAAAATACTAGGTGAAAAGAGTGCTGTGAGTGTCCAAAACCTCGTAGACGGCCCAATAAATGAAAAATACGCACTCACCCGTTCACTCAAAAACCTCCGCGAAGCGGGGCTGGTGGAGCATATTTCCAGTGGGCAAAATGATTACGCTCGCCTGACAAAAGAAGGAAAAAAGAAAATGCACAGTTTGAAGCTCGATAGCGACACAATGCTCGTGAATACTTCATGGGATGGATTCTGGAGAATTATTTTGCTCGACCTTCCCGAAGCTCGCAAAAGCGAACGCGAGAGTTTACGCTACTTATTAAAAAAGGCCGGCTTCGTGTGCCTGAAAAATTCTGCATGGATCTCCCCTTTTCCGTATGAATATCTTTTCGAAAATATTAAAAAGGATTTAGGACTCACGACAGAGATGATGATTATTGTCACTCAACACATCGATGAAGAAACCAAAAAAGTTTTATTTGAAACTTTCGGAAAATAAAAAATCCCCGTAATGGGGATTTTTTATTTTGTTTTCTCTAATTTTTCTACTCTCATTGTGAGGTTCTCAATTCTTCTATCGTTATATGAGTTATCTCTATCTAAACTAGAAATACTTTGTCGAAAATTTTTATTATCATCATGAATAGTTTTAATTTCTTTTATGATTATATCTAAAGCTCCTTCAACTCTTTCAAAAGACCTAGCAACAGACTGCATACTTTTTTCAAAAGTGCTTTCAGTTACATATTTTTCAGTTGTTTTCTTGACCACCTTTTTCATAAATATATTATACTACTAGCTATTATTTTAATGCAAATACTTTTTAAGCCTTGTAACCAAATACATTCACTCGTGCTGGGCGGAGAACTTTGTCTTTTGACTTGTATCCTTTTTGTAAAACTTGAGATATAGTATCGTCTTTTGATTGATCATCTGTCGGCACATGTTCGACTGATTGATGCAGTTCTGGATTAAATTTCTCGCCGACTTTGCCGATAGATTGCACGCCGTAGTCTTCAAAAACAGAGTTCATTTGATTATAAATATATTCTACACCTGTGCGCCAATTTGCGTCTACTTTCTCCCACGCAGTTTTATTGGCAAAAGCCATATCAAAACTATCCATCACCGAAAGAAATTTATCCATCATTCTTTCTTGGATAATATTTTTAAAATTTGTATTTCTATCTTCTTCTTCTTTTCTATAATTCACAAAACCTGCTCGCTCTTTCTGCCAGCCGGTAAGGTATTCCTCCTTTTCTGCTTTTGCCTGTTTTAAATCAGCACGAAGTTTCTTTAAAGTTTTCTTTAAATCTTCTTCCCCATCTTCATTAAATTCAAATTCGACGACTTCACTGTCGTCTGTAACCTCATCGGGAAATTGTGCTGGGATTTCAGTATTTTGTTGTACTATTTCTTCATTTTCTTCGCTCATAAAGTCATTTTAGCATAAAAAAAATCCTCTTGCGAGGATTTTTTTCTTTCTTAACGTTTTGACCATTGTGGAGCTTTACGAGCTTTCTTGAGTCCGAATTTACGGCGTTCTTTTGCTCTAGGATCACGCTTTAGGAAACCAAGTTTCTTTACAGCGACACGTAGATCTGGTTGATCAGCAACGAGAGCACGAGTAAGTCCATGACGAATAGCTTCAGCTTGAGAATGTGTTCCTCCTCCTGAAACTTTTACTTCGTAAGAGAATTTCTTGTTTGGCTTACCTTTTACGATAGCTTCCATAACTATTCCCTTTTCTACTTCTGTCTTGAAATAGTCTTTTGCATCTTTACCATTGATAATGAAAGTTGGTTTTGCAGATTCAAAAATACGTACTCTCGCAGTAGATGTTTTTCTTCTTCCTATAGCTTCTATGTATTTTTCTTTTGTCATATTGTTTTTATTAATCTGTTATTTCCAACCCTAACATCATTTTTCTTCTAAGCTTGTTATCTGGTAACATTTGGTAGATTGCGAGTTTAACTAATTCTTTCAATCCTTTCTTCTCCATTGTTTCCTTTCCTTTTGTAATTCGGAGTCCCCCTGGGTATCCTGAATATTTAGTATGTTGTATTTCTTCTAACTTCTTCATTGTTATTTTTAACTTTGAAGCGTTAACGATAGTAACTGGTAAACCAGAAAAAACATTACGTTCAAATTTAGCTGAAGTTTTTCCCATCAAGTGCATAGCTGCTTCTGTAGCTACACGTCCTAGTGTACGTCCACTTGCATCGATGACCTTTGGAGCTATTTTATTTATTTGTGTTGTTTCTTTTTTCATAATGTTTTTTCTTTTTTATAATTATACAAATTCTATTTGCGCCATTTCTGTCGCATCAGACTTTCTTACTCCTAATTTTAATATTCTTGTGTATCCACCTTTCTTGTCAGCGTATTGTGGAGCAATAATATCAAAAAGTTTCTTCACTTCTTTACTGCGATTTGTAAGACGAGCGATAACTACACGACGTGAAGCTAAGTCTCCTTTCTTTGCTATAGTTACGAGCTTTTCAACGATAGGACGGATTTCTTTTGCTTTTGGCAAAGTAGTCTTGATTTTTCCACGTACGATCAAGTTGAGTACGAGTGAATTAATCAACGCACTGCGTTGTACTTTTTCTCTTCCGAATTTTCTGTTTTTGTTATGATGTCTCATTGTATTTTAATTAATCTTTCAAATTCAAACCAAATTTACTTAAAACTTTTTTGATTTCTGTTATACCTTTCTCACCCATTCCTTCGATTTCTAATAAATCTTCTTTTCTCTTGCGAGCAAGGCCACCAAGAGTGCGGACATTTGCATTTGTAAGAGCATTCAAAGTTCTAGTAGAAAGGTCGAGGTTATCTGTGCGAGTTTTCAAAACTTCTGACATATCTTTATCATCTTCTTTGTCTTCCATTTTTTCTTCTGTATCTTTTGATGATTTCTTTTCTATTTTTTCTTCTACTTCAACTGGATCTTTGAAATCAACAATAGCTTTTAATTGTTCAATCATTATTTCGATAGAACGAGTTAAAGCTTCACGTGGAGTAAGTGTTCCGTTTGTTTCGATAGCAATACGTAGACGATTGTGGTTTGTTTTATCACCAACACGCATATTTTCTACTTCATATGAAATACGACGAATAGGTGTGAAAATAGCATCGACAGCAATAGTACCGATTTCTACTTTATCTTTTTGTATAACTTCTTTTGGAACAAAGCCGAGGCCTTTTTCAATACGAAGTTCAATATTTAAATTAATTTTACCTGTAACTTCACAGATATGTTGATCTGGACTTAGAACTTCAACTTGTCCTGTTGTTGTAATATCAGCAGCAGTTACAGACTTTGGTCCTTTTACAGACAAAGTAACTGTTTGAGGCTCATCACCGATAATCTTAAAGCGAACTTTTTTCAAGTTCAAAATCATAACGATAACGTCTTCTTTAACTCCTTCTAGTGTAGAAAATTCGTGACTAACACCATCTATCTTTATAGATGTGATAGCAGCACCTGGTAAAGAAGAAAGAATGATTCTTCGTAGAGAGTTACCAAGAGTATGTCCATAGCCAGGATAAAAACCATCTATTTCATAGATTCCTTTGTTGTTTTCTTCTGAAACAACTCGTGGTTTGGAAGGTAAGATTATATTATAGTCAATCATATTTTTTTATAAAAATTATTATTATTTTTAAAATGTTAAACCTATCTTTAAAAGCTAATTAACGACTGTAAAATTCTAGGACAGCATTAAGGTCAAGGAAAGTTTCAACATTCTTTGGTTTATCCTTGATCGACCCTTCACCTTTTGTTACATTGAATCCGAGCCATACTGGAGCACTGTATTCTTTTAATTTTTCTCCTAAATTATTAAAAAGTACTGAACCACGACTTCCTTCACGGATAGTGATTACATCTCCTGCTTTTGTTTCATATGATGGAACAGTAGTTCTCTTTCCATTAACGATAAAATGACCGTGTGATACCATTTGACGAGCTAAACGGCGAGTATGAGCGAGACCCATACGGTATACAACATTGTCTAAACGAGCTTCTAGTCTTTCGTAAAGTTTATCAGCTGCACCAGCACCTTTTGCCTTGATAGCATCACCTACATAATTTGAAAGTTGTCTTTCAGTAATACCATAAGAAAAACGAACTTTTTGTTTTTCTACTAGAGCTTTACCGTATTCAGACAATGCCTTTGGACGAGCACCTTTTTTACCTTTTGGAGCAACTACGAATTTAGCTGTCTGACATTTGTCATACACTCCTGGGCCTAGTCTTCTACAAATTTTGAATTTTGGTTTTGATATCATAATATTTTTTAAAAATTAACTTTATACTCTACGAGGTTTCTTTGCTTTTGGACCATTGTGTGGGACAGGTGTAGCATCTTTGATAGAAGTTATTTCTATACCGTGAGCCATGAACGCACGAATAGCTGGTTCACGTCCTGAGCCAACTCCTTTTACAACTACATCAGCTTCTTTGATTCCAAGTGTTTGTGCTTTATCACCTACAACGTCTCCAGCTTTTGAAGCAGCGAATGGTGTACCCTTCTTAGCACCTTTGAATCCTAATGCTCCAGTAGATGACCAAAAGATAACGTTACCATTTTTATCTGTAAATGAAACCTTTGTGTTATTGAAAGTAGCTTCAACATACAAAATCCCAGAAGTTAATTTCTTCTTTGGAACTTTTTGTGCAGGAGTTTTTACTTCTGCTACTTCTACTTTCTCTTCTGTTGTTTTTGTTGTTTTAGCCATTTTATTTAAATTAATTATGTCTTACTTTCTTTTCTTCTTCCTGATGCCATTGTCTTTCTGACATTTCCACGAACTGTTCTAGAATTAGTCTTTGTTCTTTGTCCACGTACTGGTAGTCTTTTTGTATGACGACTTCCTCTGTAACTCTTGATATCTTTTAATCTTTTTATGTTTGCTGAAATTTCTCTTTTTAGGTTACCTTCGATAGTCATAGCTTCGATTATCGCACGGATTTTGTTTTCATCGTCTGGAGACAAGTCTTTTGCTTTTGTACCAGGATCGATGTTGACTTGCTTTAGAATTCTGCGAGCCATAGGAATACCAATACCATAAAGGCATGTTAAACCAATTTCTAATCTTTTTTCGTTTGGAACTGTTATACCTAGGATTCTCATATAATTATTGTTTTTGTTTATGCTTAGGGTTAGTACAAATAACTCGTAGATGTCTTTGACGTCTTACGATTTTACAATTATCACAAATTTTTTGAACTGCTGATTTTATTTTCATATATATTATAACAAGACAAAAATAAGGGAAAAAACCCTTATTTAATCAGTTTTAAAACCATTTAAATACTATAAGATTCAGTATACACTATTGTTAAAAAAATTACAACCTTTTCGTTATTCTACCCTTTCCTCCGTAAGGATCTAGAACAACTTCTACAGAATCTCCGATTAAAACTTTGATTCTGTTCATCCTCATTTTTCCTGAAAGATAAGCTAGGATTTCTTTATTATCCTCCATCATAACTCTAAAAAGAGTACTAGGTAACGCCTCAGTTACTTCACCTCTGGCTGTTAAAATTTTATCATTTTTGGAATCACTCATGGATATAGATACATAGTAACAAAATAAAATAATAAAGTCAAAACATTTTATGTTAATAACAATATTTTATAAGACTTTAATACAAATTGACTTAAATTTTTAAAAATTATAAAGTATATATAAATAAATGTAACTAAAAAACAAGAAAATGGAACCAGAAAATTCAACAAAAAAGGACACTTCTGTTAGCCCTGAAGTTAAAGCTTTTGCTAGGATACTTATAGTTGCTGGTATTTTTTTTATTATATCTTATGTGTGTTACGATAATTCAAACACTCAATATGTTTTTGTATTTTTAGGATGTTTATCTGTATTAATATCTATAATTATATTAATAATAAAAGGACAAAAACATAGAAAAGAACGTAAGGAAATAAAAAAACAAAGCAACACAGTAAACGAAAAAGCTATTTGTTTTATTAATAAAACAGTAAAACAAAACAAGCAAAAAACCGGATAATTATTCCGGTTTTTTTATTTATATTTTAGGATAATTTACTGTAATCTTTATATTTTTAACCTTATCAGGAAATGTAGTTCTCCATGCGGGACGAAGTACTAAATCAGCAGAAGAGATATTTGTGTACTTTGATAGAGTAGTGTTGAAATCTTTTTTACTACTATTCAATAAATCTGTGGCGAGCTTGTCTGTATCTACTTTCCATATAACATTTGGTGATCCAGTCAAAGTAAAATCTATTTTTGTGGTATTTGAGAATGAATCACCGTCTTTTGATGACAATGCAAAGATTAAGTCTTTAATATTTGAAATATAAACATCGCTACCATCAAACTGAGGTATTAAATTATTTACTAAAGCAATAGTTAGATTCTTCTCATTAAAAATAAAACCATATATAGTACCTTTTAATGTAAACACGGCTTGATTGTCTTTTACCTCTGGTGTAGGCACATCAGCAGGTATATCAAAGAAAACAGCATCTTTATATAGAATAAAACCATCTGGTATTTGATCTGTAGCTTTCTTTAAAAGCTTGTCTTTCAATGAACTTTGTAGATCTGTTAAGGCTTTTGCTTTAGCAATATCATCAATTATCGGAATTTGACCCTTAAAACCTCCTACAATAGGATTTTTTGATCTACCGTATATCTTTGTGTATTGTAGAGAGCCTTTAAATCCTAAAATTTTAAAATCCAATGGATCACTATTGTAATCTTGACCAAAATCAAAAGCGGTAATTCCAGCTTCTATAGAACCTGGTAATTTGTCTTTTGTAATACCAGGGATAGATACTTTTGCATTTAAATTATAAATCTTTCCATTACTACCTTCGAGTCTAGTACCAGCTAGCAGAACTTGTGGAGTAGTATTAAAATTATTATATAAAATAATTGTACCAGTAGCTTTGACTGTACTATCTTTCATACCTGTTGTAGCTATATTTTCTGTTGCCTCTCCTGATAAAATTACTGAATCATAACTCAAAACGTCAGATGAAGAATTTTTTACAGCACTAAAAGATGAACTTAAGTTAAAATTTTTCTCTTTTGGTGATACAGTGACACTAGCACTTGAGAACAAGGTAGAAATTGAAAATATTAAAAACACAATAGCAATAATAGCTATAAACCACAATGTTTTTTTAGGTTTATTTTCATTGTCGTCATAAAAATCATCACTCTCTATTTTTCTATGTTGAACAATACGTTTTGGACTCAAATCCATAACTTTATTTTCTATTGTTTTATTTTTTACACTTTTAGATGTAATTATGTCTTGAAAAGAATTTTTTGCCATAATAATATTTTATTTAAGGAAACGATTAATATAAATAGATTCGAGAATAATAAATCGGTCTCGAGAAATACCGTCTTTGAATGAAGCAATACCGTGAAGTGTCTGTGTATCTAAAACAACTAATTTAAACTTTGATTCAGTTAGAGTATATTGATTGAATTGTTCATTTTTAATAGTTTCTACAAACCAATTAGACACGTCTTCATCTGCTGTAGTGAAAATAACTGAAGGTATAGATATGTCATTTGAAAGATTTACCAAAGAATTTTGAAAGTTTTTCAACCAATCAGCTTTAACTTTTATTAAAGACTCATCTATCCTTACTTTTAAAACTTCTTCAGCATGACCTTCTCTATATAAAGCAAAAAGTGATTTAGCTTGATCAATAGTTTGACCGAGTAATTCAGCTAAACTTCTATACAAAAAATTCTTGCCCATAGGGAAAGATATAGACTCACAGAGAATTTCTTTCTTAACCATAGAAATATCTGTAACTTCCCCACCGATATCTATAAGTAAAAAACTTTCACGCATTATAAACATATCACGAGCAACGGTAAAACAATTTATCGCCAAAGACGAAAAGATTATACCTTTTGAATGTAAATGTCGTCCTATTGATTCTTCGAATTTTTGCAAGACAGATTCTGGGCTCATAGACATAAACAAAACCATCTCTACTTTACTAGCTTTTTCTCCTATCGGAGCTGTAGTAACATAGCCATTCAAAGTAGTTTTCATGTTTTTAAACTCAATGATACGAGCCTTTTTATCTGTTGTAGCGTACTGATTGATATGTTCTTCTTCAAATAAAGCAATTTCTTTCTGAATTAAACCATCTGCCATTTTTGCAGTAAAAATAAATGGTGTATTTTTCTCTAATTTTATCGTACGTGTTTGTGACGCATACCAAGGAGAAGAAAGTGTGCAATATGTTTTTTTTGGTGCACCTAAACCTGATAGACTTATCTTCTTTGCAACTTCTTCTAATGCTTTTAATCCTAAATCTAAAAATCTATTAAATTCTAATTTTTCAGTAATAGGAATTTCTTCACGAACAGAAAAAATAATCTCTGGACTACCGGAAGAGTTTTTATAAAAAAGAGCAGCACCGACACTGGAAGACCCAATATCAAAAACTGCAACTAATTCATTTTTTTCTTTTTTAGAAAAGAGATTCATATGATAATTGTATCATACAAAAAATAAAATATGAAAAGTTTTATTCTAAAATCGCTTTTATACGGCGGATACCTTGTGCTACAGCTTCTTCTTTTTGGATTTTGAAGTGACCAAGTTCAGATGTATTTGAAACGTGAGGCCCACCACAAAATTCCGCACTAAAAGCGCGTCCTGAGCTTGTCGAAGGATTTTCTTCGCCTATAAAATAAACAGATACAGTTTCAGGATACTTTGCTCCGAATTCCATTTGAGCACCTATTTTTTCAGCTTCAGCAAGCGGCATCTCACGACGGACGACATTTAAATTAGCTTTTATTTTTTCATTTACTAAATCTTCTACTTTTTTCTTCTCTTCATCTGTAAGTTTGTGATCACATACGAAATCGATACGTAAACGCTCTTCAGTAATATTACTTCCGCGTTGTTTTATATCTTTACTTACTACTTCTTGTAACGCTGCGAGTAATAAATGGTGTGCGGTATGAAGTCTGACAGTTTTTTCATTATGATTTGCGAGTCCGCCCTTAAACATCCCAGCAGATGCAGTTCTAGAAAGTTCTTGATGTTCTTTCATTTTTTTATGAAAATCTTCCAAATCTACCTTTATATTTTTTTCATCAGCTAATTCTAAGGTTAATTCTATCGGAAAACCATAAGTAGTAGCTAAAATAAAAGCATCTACACCTTTTTCAAATTCTTTTTTACCTTCATGAATTGTTTTAGAAAATTTATTTTCTTCTTCTTTCCAAATATTTTTTACAAATTCACTATTTAAATTTTCGTAAGTTCCTACGTATTTATCTACAAAAATATCTATAATTCTCTCAGCTAAATGTGAATCAAATTCCAAAACACTCATTTTAAAAACTGCTCGACGTATGAGACGACGAAGAACATAACCTTGATCTTTATTACTAGGAATAACTCCATCAGAAATAAGGAAACTTGAAGTACGAATATGGTCTGTAACTACGCGTGCTAATTTTTCAGAATAATTCTTAGCATTATCTTTTATTAAATTCATTACATCTGAAAGTATATCTGTATCGTATGCAGTTTTTTTATCTTGCATAACAGCAGTAATTCTCTCGAGTCCAGCACCTGTGTCTACATTCTTTTGTTTCAATTTACCGATAACTTTTCCATCTTTCTTTTCGTATTCCATGAAAACATCATTCCAAATTTCAATGACTGTTTCTTTTTTAGTTGCATCGAGAAAACCTTCGTGAATAAGGTCACCTACAGTTCCATCCATATCATAAAACATTTCACTACAAGGGCCACAAGGTCCATTGTCGCCAGGACTCCACCAGTTATCTTCTGCAGGTAATGCATAAATTCTATTTTCTGGAATTCCTAGACTCATCCAAATATCTTTTGATTCTTGATCATAAGGTGCATTATCATCACCTTCGAAAATAGTCACATACAGACGTGATACATCGAGGCCGAGACCTTCTTCTTTACTAGTTAAGAATTCATAAGACCATGAGATTGCTTCCTTTTTAAAATAGTCTCCGAGTGACCAATTCCCCATCATTTCAAAAAAAGAAAAATGGCGATTGTCTCCGATATCATCGAGGTCTCCTGTACGGACGCATTTTTGTACGTCAGCGATTCTTTTACCCATTGGATGTTCTTGGCCAAGGAGATATGGTACTAGAGGTTGCATTCCGGCAGTATTAAAAAGCACAGAAGGGTCATTTTCTGGAACGAGTGATGCAGAAGGGATTATTTTGTGCTCCCTAGCCTCAAAAAACTTTAAAAATCGTGTTCGTATTTCACTTGATTGCATTCCTATATATTAGCAGAAAAGAGACGTTTTTACAAAAATTATTTACCGTCAAATTTATTTGAAATTCTATCGATTATCTTTTTCTCTAAAAACCAAAGTACAATAAAAATAAACAGTGCGAGTATTGTAGCTATAATAGCTAAATCATAAAGGCCAAAACCTACAGCAATACCTATACTAGCAGCAACCCAAAGGCCTGACGCAGATGTAATACCTATAATACGAGACTCTTGATGAAGAATAACTCCAGCACCTAAAAATCCCATACCAGTGATAACAGCTGCAGCTATTTGAAAAGGATTAATACTAATATTTGAAAACGGTAAGTATTTTAAAACCATTAATTCAGAAATAATTATTAAGAGAGCTGAACCCATAGCAACAAGTGCATAAGTACGCATACCTGCAGTCTTATGAGCAACGTATCTTTCAATACCTATCACCATACCGAGAGTCATAGATAAAACTAGTTTAATAATAATATCACTATTTTGTGTAAAAAATTGAGTCATGCTACTATTATAGTATATGGAAAATAAAACACAAAGTTTAACTAGCTTCGGTTTAATATTAGGTCTCTCTATTATTATAAGTTTCGGTTTAGGGTCTTATACTTTTTACAAACTTCGTACAGGAGACACTATTTCTGTAACAGGCTCTGCTATGAAAGAAGTAACTTCCGATAAAGTAAAATGGACTTCTAGTATTACACGTACAGCTAAAGCAAGTACTATAAAAGACGGGTACACAGCTATGGATGCTGACCTAACTGCAGTAAAAGATTTTTTGAAAACAAATGGAATAAATGACACAGATATAGTTATCTCTCCTATTTTTATGAATGAAATATATGATCAAAACGCTCAAGCAGAAAAGAATTATAATTTAGTTCAAAATATTGAAGTTCAATCTAGTGATATACAAAAAATCACAGACCTTTCAAAAAATACAACACTCGTAACAACAAAAGGAATTTTATTTTCTACAAATTCTCTAGAATATTATTATTCTAAATTAGCTGATATGCGAGTATCACTCTTACCTGAAGCTATCGCTGATGCAAAAGCTCGTGCTGAAAGTATCGCCACTGCTGGAGGAAATAAAATCGGAGCTATAAAATCTGCATCATCTGGTGTAGTTCAAGTTCTCTCTGCAAACTCTGTTGAAGTTTCAGACTATGGCTCATATGATACTTCAAAAATACAAAAAGATATCATGGTAACAGTCAAAGCCAGCTTCGCTATAAATTAAATATTAATTAAAAAATCCCGACTTAATTGTCGGGATTTTTGTTTTAATTAATTTTTAAAAACTTTCGATTCTAAAACATATTTAACTGCTCGGTCATCTTTCCAGAAAAAACAAACATATCTATTGTCTATAATTTCTGGGCTAAGGCTAATTTCAATTTCAATACTAGAAAATTTACCATTCTTTTTTATAAAAATATCCCATGGTATCCATCCTTTTTTAGGACTTCTAAAACCAAGAAAATTTTTCCAACCAGGAAAATCCGAATAAAATATTTCTGGGTTTTTAGGTAACTTACTGTCTCTTTTTTCTAAACGAAAATTTCTAATACGTTCATAATCAGAAGAACTTAATATACCTAACTTTTTACAAGCAACGCTTGCATCTTGCCAAGTTTGATACTTAGTTCCAAGAAAAACTTTCCAACCTGGAAAATCTGTATAAATCATTTGCGGATTTGAATGTAATTGTAAGCTGATTCTTCGATAACATTTTTTGTATTCTTCCTGTGAACGAATACTGGCTAGCATAATAACGCTACTCGCCTCTTGCCAAGTCTCATAGTAACCTTCTTTTAATGCTTTGATTAAATCAAGTACATCTACCAAATCATCAGTAAGCCTGAAATCAAAACCTTTTCCAGAAACGTTAAGTTTATCTCTAAAAATTGGCTGATTACCTAACTTTTCTAATGTTTGAGAGAATTGAACAACTTTATCCATAAGATTTCTTACAAAAATTAAACGCTCTACGTTCGCAACAAAATCTAAATAAATAGCCTTTCTTTTAGAATCTAATTTTCGTAAAGGTCTCCCTAACTGTTGTAGAAATACCGTTAAAGAATCTGTTGCACGTAAGAATACAGCAATCTCGGCACTAGGTACATCAATATCTTCGTTCAATTTATTTATTGAAACTAAAAATTGTACCTTATTTGCACGGAAATTTTCCATCACCTTTCTATTATGAGATTTACCCATTTTAGAATGAATAACTTCAACATTTTTCCCTTTTTCTTTTAACTTATCAAAAACTCTTTCTGCGTGAATTATATTTTCACAAAAAATAAGTGTTTGACGTGGCTCATCATTTTCAGGAAAAGCATATTTAAAAATTTCTTCAAATACACTTTCATCCAATGAATCAATAAAGATAGTTTCATTTAATTGTTTAATTGAAATCCTTTTACCTTCTTCTAAAACTTCTTTGCAAATTTGTTTTAATTTTTGAGTAGAGAGTCCATGAGAACAAATATGATATTCAATATCTGCAATCATATTTTTTGCAATTGCTTCTTCGAGAGTAATTTCATAAATCACTTTATCAAAAATATCTAGAATATTTTTACCATCCATTCTTTCTGGAGTGGCAGTCATTCCTATCTTTGAACAAATAAAATAATCAATCACTTCTTTGTAAGTCACAGCTTGTCCACCATGAGCTTCATTTACGATAATAAAATCAAAATGTTCTTGATTGAACATTAAATACCATTTTTCATACTGATTATTTAAAGATTGAAATGAAGCAAAAACCATATCGGCTTCTGTTACAAAATCGTCCTTACCATAACCAAAAAAATTAGCACTTCTAACTTTATTTTCTCCTAAAATCAACTCAAATCTCTTTCGTGCCTGATCAACTCCTTCATTTTCATCGTATAAATATAATCCTTTCATTTTATGAATAAGAATACAATTACGAGCAACAAAAGAAGCTTCAACACTTTTCCCTGTAGCTGTAGGTTGAACTACAAGCCCATTTTCACCATTAAGTATAGTTTCAGTCATTATTTTTATGATTGGAACTTGATAATCAAAAGGTAAAAAGGGCGGAGGTAAAATCTCTCCTGCATAAATATTCTTTTTAGTTTTCAACATTTCTTAATTTTTAAAGGTTCATATTTATATTTAAATTCAAAAATATATTAACATATTAAATATGCTTTTGTCAACATAAAATACAGTTCTTTTTATAACTATAGATAATTCTATTTATTATAATTCTCTAAAACCAAATCTATATTTGAGCCTTTGATCATTGCTCCGAGATGTGGTAATAATTTCTTTTTATAAGATTCAAATAGTTCTTTATCTTTCTGTGTCATTGCACTATTTTTTTGCATTTCAACTTCAAAAATATTGCCGACATTTTTAACTTTATCAATATAAAAAACAGTATTATCTTTCCTCCATATTTCCCTCTTCTTTTCTACTATTGCTCGTACTCCAAAAACTTTAATTAGAAATGGTAACAGTTCTGCATCTTTTACTTTATAAACTTCTATCTTTGCTAATGTATTTTTACCTTTTACAAAATTTGGTCGTTCATAATAAATAAGTTCTTTGTCTTGTACACGAAGTTTTAATCTAGGAAATACTCTAGTCTTATCTATAGGTAAATTAAAAAAATAATCTTTCTGATTCTTAATAATTTCCTTTTTAGCTCCAATTTCTTTTAATACACTTCGTATTTTATTGAAATCATTACAAAAATATTTTAATTCTAAATTTTGTTTCATTTATGAAAATTTTATTATTATTATTGACCCAGCGAATACTAAAAGTCCACCAAGTAGAAAATAAATATTTGGCGTTGATTTAAAAAATAAATATGTAAATAAAACTACAAAAAATGGATATGCTATCTCTATAATTGAAGCATCAGCTGAACCCATAATCTTTATAGCTGAAAAAATACAAAAACTCGCTATTCCTGCCAATATAACTGAAAGTATCATTAAAGCTAAGTTTATTTTACCTGATTGTAATATAGGTTTTATAGAATGACTAAAAAATAAAAACGGTAACATTAGTAGTGCTGTTAATATTGAATCAAAAAAAAGTAATGCTATCGGTGAAGCATTCTTTAAAATTTTTTGATCAAGAGTATATACAAGTCCCCACATGATCGCCGCACCTATTGCATATATAAATCCTGTATTCATAAATATATTATACCAGACAAATAAAAAATCCCGAATTACTTCGGGATTTTAACTATGTATTCATTTTATGAACAATAATTTTTTTCTTCTGTTTAGCGCCAATTGCTTCTAACTCCTTTTTTATTTTAGGAAGTTCTTTTTTTAATCCCTCAGCACTAATTATTTTTTTAAACTTACCTTGTGCCCATTCTTTATGAAATTTTTCTGTAATAATACGAGCTTTTTCTGTAGCTTCTTTAGGAGAAAGAGAATCTCGTACAATTAGAGCACCTATTCTAACTCCTTGAGAAAATCCAAGTTGTCGATCTGAGTGATTTACAAAAGGTTCTAAACCAGCCATTTCCTGAGACATTAAAAATATCTCTAAATCAGTCATTTTTTTCATTTTTATAGTATTAATTTACAAAGTTATATTTAATTACAGATTATAACTTTTTAGTATATTTGTCAAAATTACTGTTTATGAAATTCGTAAGACAAATCATTGTATTCTTTTGTATCATAAAGCTTTACTCCATCATCATGCCATAAAGCAAAATATTTTATTCCATTATCGAGGGCAAGGCGACTACACACAGTACAATAAGGTTCACCTGATTTTAAAATATTACCTTCTTCATCAACCCTCGTAAAATATAAAGTACTACCTGTTATATCTTTTATATTTTTAATAGCATCAATGATAGATCTCCACTCAGCATGCAAACAACAAGTCCTATCAGATTTTGGTTTTTTAGAATCAATTAGATCAAGACTGCATTTTCTTTGACTTAAATCATTATTTACAGGAGCATTGAAACCTCTTCCAATTATTTTACTATCTAAAACTATAATTGAACCACATTTAGCTCGTAGACATAATGCTTTTTCTGCTTCTATTCCTGCTTCTTTAAAATAATCTTCGTGATTCATTAGTTAAATTCTAAATATTTACCTTCAGTTATAACTTCTACTTTTCCATCTATAACTTTAAGTGCAGATTGATCATCTACAACGTATATCTTTTCAGTCATTCCATTAACAGCTTCAATTATATTTTCTTCGCGTACTTTTTTAAAGTATGAATTATTCAGATGAGGTAAAAAATAAAAATCTACATAATTAAGTCCAGAAATATTTTCTGTTTCATCTAAATCTTCTTCATAAACAACTTGTGAAAGTTTTAGGTTCAAATCTTTATTGGTCACCATACTACCAGCACTCACACCAACGTAAACTTTAGTTTTTAATAATTCTGGCAACAACTCTTTTAATCCAGATTTATTTATCCATTTCATTAAATGATAGGTACTTCCACCTTCAAAAAATAAAATATCAGATTCTTCAAGTTTAGATCGCCATATTTTTTCTTCAACAGCAGATATATCCGCAATATCAATTTGTTTGAAATTTAGATTTTTAAGATTTACTAAATCATTTATATACCATTCTTTATCTCCTTTTTCTAAGTTTGATGCTGTAGGTATAACAACAATAGAAGTATCTTCTGGTTTTTTACCAACCAAGTCAAAAAGGGCTTTTGTTATTGAATTATTTGTAATCCCAGCTGAAGTTAAAAGTATTTTCATATCTATATAATATCAAAAATAAACTTAAATCTAAAGTTCTTCTTGAGAAGGCAAAATACGCAAAGCTTTCCAGAATTTTGATTTTAAAGTTTCTACGAATTCTTTTATTTCTTCATTTTTAAGCAAATACAGGACAATACCTCCGACAACTAATCCTACAAATCCTGATATTAAACCTTGGAATAAAACCCCCCAGAATGTCGTCGTTCCAAAAAATGGTTCTATTATATACAAAGTTCCATATGCTGTCGCTCCGATAAAAAATGAAGCTCCGAGACTTTGAAAAAAAGATTTAAAAATAAAAGTTTCTCCTTCCATAAAGTCTTTTCGAACTGCAACCCAGTGTAAAACAAAATTCAAAATAGTTCCGAGTGAATATGCGAGTGGTAACATCAATATAGCTGTACCAGGTATATTTGAAACTTTAAACATTGATTCTATAAAATATCTAAATAAAGGATAATCATTGAAAACATGAATCAATACATATGCAAGTAAAATAATTAACATAGAACAAGCTACATTTATTATCAGAGGTTTTTTTGTTTCTCCTGTCGCATAATACGCACGGGAAAGAAGTGAAATCATACTTTGTGCAAAAATAGAAATTGAAAATAGAGCAAGTGATGCAGCAACGAGACGTGTACTATCCCAAGAAAAAGATCCGGAGCCCAATATCACACGCACTATCTGAGCACGCAAAACTATAAATAAAAATGTAATAGGTAATGTCCAAAAAATAATTGCACGAGCAGAAATTCGTAAATGTTTTTTAAATTCACTTTTGTTTTCACTAGCATAAGCACGGGCAAGCAATGGAAATGCTGCCACAGCATAGGATAGACCGATTAGACCTTGAGGAATAGCTTGCAAATTTGTCGCAAAGGTAAAAACAGAAATAGAACCTGCGGTCAAAAATGAAGCAAAGGAAACTATTACAATCAAAGCCATAGAATTTGCTGATAGTCCGAGTGTACGAGGAAGAGATGTATTCAAAACTTTTTTAATATTTGAATAGTCTATTTTTGAAGTTAATTTTGGTTTGAAGCCAAGCATAGCAGAAGCGATAGCTTGAATAAGAAAATGTAAAATTGCTCCGAGTACTACACCAAAAGCTAGACCTTTAATCCCCCATATTGGATAGAAGAATATTACTCCAGCTATGATTCCAAAATTATAAAAAATAGGACTTAGAGAATATACGAAGAAACGATGAAATAATTGTGTAATAGTTCCAAAAAGATTTGAAAGACCGAGCAATATAGGAGAAAGTAACATAATACGAGAAAGTATTACGACTTGGTATTGCATATCTGCATTAAATCCTCCCGCTGTAAGGTTCACTATATATGGAAGTAAAATAAAGATAATTACAGATATAGCTACAATAGCTACTAAAAATACTGTAAAAATTTGTGAAATAAAATCACTAGCTTCTTTGTTGACTTCACTTTCATTTTCACCTACTTTCATTTTTTCTAAAATAAAAGGAACGATGACAGTAATAGAAACGAGAGAAGAAATAGAAACGAAAATAAAATCTGGAATTCTAAATGCTGCATAATACGCATCGAGAGCTGGTGATGGACCGATGAAGTGTGCTATAGATCTATCACGAAAAAGACCTAGGACTTGAGACAAGAGATTAAATAGGCCAAGCATAAGTGCTGCCTGACCTAAATTTCCAAACTCTTTATTTATAATTCTTAAAATTTTATTCATTAATTAATCTATTATACAACAAAATTAATTAATCTACCTTTTACATAAATTTTCTTTTTTATTTCACTTGTATTTGGAATCCATTTTTTTACATTTTCATTCTCAAATGCAGTTTCAAAAACTTTTTCTTCACTCGCATCGGCTGGTATATCTATCTCTGCGCGGACTTTTCCATTTATTTGCACGACAACTTTTAAAGTATCTTCGATTAGAAGTTTCGGATTATATTTTGGCCAAGTTGCGATATTTATGGATTTTTTCTCGCCCATCTCACGCCAGATTTCTTCGGTAATATGTGGAGCAAATGGTGCTAGTATTTGTAAAAATAATTTAAAATCGGCACTAGAAATATTTTCAGCCTTATCCATTTCATTTACTAAAACCATCATCGCTGAAATAGCAGTATTAAATGAAAAGTTTTCAATATCTTCACTAACTTTTTTAATTGTTTTGTGAAGTAACTTTTGCAAAGCTAGATGATGCTTAGAGGAGTCTTCGCTGTGACCAGATCGTACTTGCCCTTCCAAGACAGAGTGCGAACGACGGAAAGCATTATCTAGCGACGCTGAATTTGCTATACGCCAAACCTTTTCAATAAATCTACGAGAACCAATGATACTATCAGTATTCCATGGCTGGCTCGCTTCAAATGGGCCCATAAACATTTCATATACGCGAAGTGTGTCTGCACCATATGTCTTTACAATATCATCTGGATTGATGACATTTCCCCATCTCTTACTCATCTTTCTACCATCACTCGCTAAAATCATTCCTTGATTTTTCAAAGTTTTAAATGGTTCAGCAGTAGGAACATAACCCATATCAAAAAGGAATTTATGCCAGAAACGAGAATATAATAAATGTCCTGTAGCATGTTCCTGACCACCGACATACATATCGACATCTTTCCAATACTTCAACATTTTTTTATCAGCAAAAGCTTTTTTATTTTTCGGATCCATATAGCGCAAGAAATACCAAGAAGACCCCGCCCATCCCGGCATTGTATTTGTCTCGTATCCTGCTTTCGCCCAAGCTTTCACTCCAGCCAAAGGACTTTCTCCTGTACCCGTCGGCTCATATGAAGTAACACTTGGTAAAACTAACGGAAGTTTTTTATCTGCAACATCTCTAATAGTTCCATCTGCATTATGTATCAGTGGAATCGGCTCACCCCAATATCTCTGCCGTGCAAAAACGGCATCACGAATTTTATATTTCTTTACCAATTTTCCATTAACTTTTTCTGTAATTTCTTTTGCATCAACAAAAGGTCTATCAATAATTGGTAGATTATACTTCTCAGCAAATTCTCTATCTCTCTCATCATGCAAAGGCACAGCCATTACAGCACCAGTACCATATGAAGCGAGGACATAATCCGCAACCCAAACAGGAACTTCTTCACCATTTGCAGGGTTAATAGCTTTGATGCCTTTTAGTTCTACTCCTGTCTTTTCTTTTTCCACTGTAATATCTTCTTTCTTTACGCGCTCTTTCGCTTCACGAATATATTCTGTAACTTCAGCCATATTTTGTGATTGTACAGCAAATTCTCCGATATTTGTATGCTCTGGTGAAAGGACGACATATGTAACTCCAAACAAAGTATCAGCACGAGTCGTGAATACTTTTATATTTCTATTGATTGAAGTTTTAAATTCAATTTCACTTCCCTCACTCACACCAATCCAATTCTTTTGAATTTCTTTTATATGTGAAGACCAATTCAAGCCATCGAGGTCAGAAACGAGACGGTCAGCATACGCAGTAATTCGCATAAACCATTGACGCATTGATTTTTTCTCTACAGGATATCCTCCGCGCTCTGAAACAGGATTGCCATCTTTATCATCTACTATTTCATCGTTCGCCAGAACTGTGCCGAGCTTTGGACACCAATTCACTTCACTATAGCCTTCATAAGCGAGGCGATAATTCATCAAGATTTTTTCTTTTTCTATCTCTGAAAGTTTTTTCCAATTCTTGTCTGTCTTTTCAAATTTTTTAATTAATTCTGAAATAGGTCGAGCTTTGTTTTTTTGCTCATCATAATATGAATTATAAATCTGAAGAAAAATCCATTGTGTCCATTTATAATATTCTGGGTCAGTAGTATTTACTTCTCGTGACCAATCATAAGAAAAGCCAATCTTGTCGAGCTGACCACGGAAAGTTTTGATATTTTTTTCTACGGCTTTGCGAGGATGAATTTTGTGTTCTATGGCGTATTGTTCTGCTGGAAGACCAAAAGCATCATAGCCCATAGGATGAAGCACGTTGTAGCCTTGCATACGCTTCATACGAGCATAGACGTCACTACCGATATATCCGCGTGGATGGCCTACGTGAAGTCCAGCACCTGATGGATACGGGAACATATCGAGTACATAATACTTTTTCTTTTTAGAAGAATTTTCAGTTTTATAAACTTTTTTTACTTCCCATTCTTTTTGCCACTTTTTTTCAATTTTATTATGATCGTATTGTTTCATTACTATTTAATTTCATTACTGAATTTTTTAATTGCGAGCCAGATAAGTGCGCCGAGTGCAACAGCAAGGATGATAACTTTTATAATATTATCTGCAGAAGACCAATACCTCATAGAAGCAACAATTAGAGAAATAACTCCACCCCAAGAAAATCCGGAAGACAAAATAATATTTGTAGAAAAAATTCCAAAGATTAATGCTATAACTCCTAGAATAGAAAGTGCAATAAAAACATTTCTATTATAAACTTTCAAAGCATTATCGTAATCTTTTTGTTTTGTAAAATTCGGATCACAATAACCTGTAATTTTATTTCCATTTACATCCACTTGAACAGGGTTTGTTTTATCATTATAAGCAATATTGTTTTCAGTCCATTGACCACCGACATTTAAACAAGCATCCTTTGTAGTTATATTTTCGACGACTTGAGCAGTATTAAAAAATTGAGTATATTCTGGAGCTTTGTAAATTAGAGAAATTGCATAATTAATGAATAAATTAAAAACAATCACGATACCAATAATGAGCGCCCATTTTGAAAATTTATTTTGCATATCCTTCATAATAACCCTTTTTTGTGCTATATTCAAGTATATATGAGCGACAGAATTAATAGAAAAAAAGAAGGCATCGAACACCTAGCAGACAAAGCCACAAAGTGGATCGGTTCTGCTTATTCACTAGTTGTGCATACAATTCTTTTTGCTGGTTGTTTTGTTTCTATTTTACTCGGAGCGCCTTTCGATCGTGTCATGCTCGTACTCACTACAGTCGTATCACTCGAAGCTATCTATCTTTCTATTTTTATTCAAATGACTATCAATAGACATACAAAAGAATTGGAAGAGATTTCTGAAGATGTAGATGAGATTCAGGAGGATATCGACGAAATTCAAGAAGACGTAGAAGAAATTTCTGAAGATGTTGATGAAATTCAAAAAGATGTGGATGAGATTCAAGAAGATGTCGAAAATATTGAAAAAGATGTCGACGAGATTCAGGAAGACGTCGAAGTCATCGAAGTAAAAGTGAAATAAAAAAAACTGACACAATACTGTGTCAGTTTTTTTTATAAATAATTATTGTTTCATAGACTCAAAAGCATCAGAGAGGATTTCGAGCATTTTGTCATAATTTACAGTGTCTTCTCTTTTTGAAAAGACATAAGCAGGTTTTTGTTTTGAATAAAAATACAAAAAATTTCCAACAATTTCGATATTTAATTCAAAAGGTAGATCATAAATTTTTTCCATAAAATCAGGAGCGAGAAGTTCAAAAGAACTTATTTGATCAGCCTTATCAGCCCAAAGGCAGAATTTTTTATTAAAATCATTACTCTCTGTCTCTATTCTTCGTAGTCCGTATGGAGCAAAATTAAATAACCATCTCTTCCTACGAACCAAAATATCTTTATATGAAATAGGTAGAACTATTTGGGCCACTATATAATTCATAGGATTATTTGTACTAGTATCAGGAATAAAAGTATAAAATTCAACAATCTTATTTTTATAATAACCAACGACATGATTATTTATATCTGAATCCAAAAAATTATTCTGACTAAATATTACACCCTTATTAGGCATCATAAGCCAACCAAAATCAGGATCAAAAAAGAAATTATTTTTATCAGCAAAATCTTTAATTTCATTAAAAATACTGAGAGGACTTTCAGTTGCTTGTCTTATTAGATTTAATTTCCAATCTTCACCTTCACGAACAAAATCCCAATATTCAGTAAAATAATTTGAGTCTGTATATAATTTTTCTTTTGTATCTGTATCAACAAGAGAATCATTTGCTCTAGCAAAGATGTTTGCTGTAAAAGAATCATTTTGTTTTCCATCATTATCATGAATACTTTCGATAGAAATATTTTCTAATTTAATATTCTCCATCAAATTTTGTCTATGTTCATTTTGTAAAACATTTAATTCAAGAACAATCCTTTTGTAGTATCCTTCAGTCATGTAATCGCGCATATTTTTAGTATTCAAATCACTCCAATCCTTTTGAAAAGAAAAAAATACTTCAGAAATTCTCTTATTTAAAGAATCTTCTTTCCAGCTTGAATCTGATGTACTAGCTTTAGCTATTTCTTGTTTTAATTCTTGGGCTTTTTTCTTAGCTTTAAGCTTTGAATAATAACTTGTAATTATTACAATGACAATAAATGCTACAAATAAAAACCAAGGAAATGGTCCAGATGAACCTCCTCCACCAGAACCACCAAAACCGCCTCCTCCACCACCTCCTCCTCCCCCAGAACCACCACCTCCTCCACGAGCAAAAGCTTTCGTAGACCAGAAGAAGATTAAACTTAAAATTGAAATTAATTTGTAGCGCATATTATTTATTTTTTCCATACAGCAGTATGAGCCATAGATATTGCTCGACCATGAGATTTTTCTATTACACACATTTCACCTTGTTCTACTGTACCAGCACAGTCAGCCATGACTTCACGAAGCGCGTGACCTAGGTTAAGCGAAGATGAATCAGTTGAATATGAAGTTACAATTACGAAAAGTGGTTTATCAGAAAGAATATTTTTGACTCCTTGTAAAAGTTTCGGTAGTGACTCCTCTATCTTCCATGTCTCACCTTTTGGGCCACGGCCGAATTTTGGTGGATCCATTATTACTGCATCATATTTATTCCCACGCTTTGCTTCTTTCTCAATAAATTTCAAACAATCATCGAGAAGTATGCGAAGTGGTTTGTCTGAAAAACCAGAGAGTTCTTGATTCTCTTTTAATTTAGTAAGTGATTCTTTTGAAGCATCTATATGTGTGACATCGGCATCAGCAGACAAAGCAGACAAACTAGCCACTCCAGTGTAACCGAAAAGGTTCAAGAATTTGATTCTTCGTCCGGCATTTTTTATTTCTGTATTTATAAAATCCCAATGACTTGCTTGTTCAGGAAAAAAAGACAAATGTCTAAAAGACGTCGGTGTAGCATAAAATTTTACATCTCTATGTGACATTACCCAATTTTTAGGAAGCTTAGTCTTCATTTTCCAAGTTGGCTTTGCTCCAGCTTTTCCAGCAATAAAAACTCCATCAGCTTTTTCCCATTCTTTTTTATCTAAAGTTTTATTCCAAACAGCATTTTCATATGGACGAGCAAAAGTATAAGGCCCAAATCTTTCGAGTTTTTGTCCTTCTCCTGTATCGAGTAATTCATAATCACTCTTTGTCTCTGTATAAAATATTTTTATACTATTTTTATTTTTTGTTTCCATTACTTTTTAGTTTACCACGAAGGACCTCAATTTCGCCATTTTTATTTATCTTAATTAAAGTCGAAGGTTTAGATTTCAAAGTTCCACCAGCTACATAAAAATCTACATTGTCACCAAAATATTTCTTGGCTTCTTTTATATTACTAGCAGGTATCATACCTTGAGGATTCGCACTAGGCGCTACGAGTGGGCCAGTTTTTTTAATTAATTCTATTAAAGACTTTTTATTTGGTAGCCTAAACGCAATAGCATTTTCTCCCCTATGTAAATATTTATATTTTGAACAGGATAAAATAACACTCACCTTCCCAGGCCAAAACTTTTCTAACATCCTTACAAACTCCAGTTTGTAAGGATGTTGTATTCCAAATTTTTCTAAATCTTTAATACTAGAAATTAAAACTATAAATGGTTTATTTTCATCTCGTCCTTTTATTTTATAAATTTTCTCTACTGCTTTTTTAGAAAAAGCACTGCCGACAATCCCATACAGCGTATCTGTCGGTATTATTCCAATTCCGTCTTTTTTTAGGCTTTTTATTACGCCTTTCAAAATATACTCCATGGCTGATATTTTTTATTTATATAAATGTTTTTCATTACCACATTTACATCCTTGAGGTTTTATATGTTCTTTATAGAAATCTTTACCGTAATCATAGCCGAGCTCTTCGCCTTTTGCTATTTTCTTTTTTGTAAAAATAAAAATTCTTTTATTTTTAATTTCAACTTCACAGTTTGGCTTACAATTATGATTTATATATCGAGCAGTGTTTTTTCTATTTGTTCCATCTATAGTTAGATTTTTATTTATTTCAAACAAATACATCCCCCCACGAGCAAAGGCTTCTTTTTCTGTCATTGCTTTACCTACATATTCAATGACAAATGTACCCTTATCAAGATCTGCATCTGCAACAAGCCCGAGTCCTGCTTTCGTCTTTTTTGTTTTTACTTTCGCTGGTTTTAATTTTTGTATATCGAATTTCATAAGATTGATTATATTCTAAACTCTATTACATCTCCATCTTTTACAATATATTCTTTTCCTTCTGTGCGGACCTTGCCTTTTCCTTTTGCTTCAGGATAACTTCCTGCATCGAGTAAGTCTTTCCAAAAAACAACTTCTGCACGGATGAATTTATCTTTAAAATCAGTATGTATAGCCATACCTGCGACTGGTGCTGTACTATTTTTATGTATAGTCCATGCACGAGTTTCTTCTACCCCGGTAGTAAAATATGTTTCCAAACCCAGAAGTTCATAACTTTTTTTAATAAGGTCTTCTAATCCTTTTTCAAAAATAGCATCTATTTGCACATACATTCCTGGTATTTGTGATGCAACCTTATCGATAACATTTTCTGCAACCTCTGAAGCATTAAGAGCATACAGTATCGGCTTCATAGAAAGTAAATGCATACTTTTTATTATTTCACTTTCTTTTTCATCTAAAATAGTTTCACTAGCGAGGTGTGATTCTGAAAGTGTCTTTTCTACTTTTACTAAAACATCATGTTCAGCGACAGCTACTTTGTCTCCCCTTTTTACATCTTTTTGTAAATTTGAAATTCTTTTTGTTACAGTTTCCAGATCAGCTAAAATTAATTCTAAATTAATTATTGAAATATCTTGCAATGGATCAACTTTATTCGCGACATGTATGATATCTTTATCTTCGAATACACGCACGACTTCGAGTATTGCATCCACTTCACGAATATTTGAGAGAAATTTATTTCCGAGACCTTCACCTTTACTTGCCCCTGCGACAAGTCCTGCAATATCTACGAATTCTACAACTGCTGGAATGGTACGATTTGTTTTAGAAAAATCAGCGAGCTTATAAAGTCTTTCGTCTGGTACAGGTACAATACCGACAGATGGATCAATAGTACAAAATGGATAATTCTCTGCTGGGACACCCTTTTTAGTGAGCGCATTAAAAAGCGTCGACTTGCCGACGTTTGGTAAACCTACGATTCCGATTGATAATGACATGAATAAAATATAGCAAAATTAAGATAAAAAGTCATTAATCATTACTCAACTTGAAACCAATATATATTCCTAATATTGCACCCAAAGAGCTAAAAATAATAGATGAAAAAGAAAAAGCATCTGCTCCCCACAAAGTAGGTATATATCCCCCGAGAGTAGAGCCTATTATAGTGCCTATAAAGATTAAAGATTTAGAATTCATCTTTAAATGATAACATAGTTTATATAAATAAACCTTGATTGACTTTTTATCATGTGAATGCTAATATAAATTTTAGATAAATTGAACATAAATATTAAAGATGGAACAAATAATAGAAACAGTTGAATTAGATACCTTGAAAGGAAAATCTCTTAACTTCACAAAACTAAGTATTGAAATTAATCATGCAGAAAATGCAGAAATTTTATACAAAAAAGACAAAGTAACAATTTCTAAATCAACAGTACATAAAAACATGTACCATATTACGAAAGAAAAAGGTGCGATAAAAAATATTCCTAAAAATTTAGATGTAAAAATAGGCGGAGTAGCCTTGGACAAACTTTCAAAAGAAATATTTCATGGTGTACTTCATCTTGATTTAAAATCTTAAAATTTAAAATACAAACAAACCCATATAACCTCGGAATCATCCGGGGTTTTTATTTTATGGCTTTAGAAACAACGATAGCTACATTTTTATCAAAAATACTTGGAATTATTTTATCTATAGTTGGATTTTTAACTAATTTTGCAAGTGCTATAGAAGCTTTAACCAACATAGTATCTGTAATATCTATTACTTTATGATCGAGTGCTCCACGGAAAATACCAGGAAAACCAAGGGCGTTATTTAATTGATTTGGAAAATCAGACCTACCTGTAGCTACGATAAAGGCTCCAGCTTTTTTAGCAATGTCAGGCATTATCTCTGGTATTGGATTTGCTAATGCAAAAATAATTGGTTTTTTATTCATACTTTTTATCATTTCAGAATTCAAAACTCCACCTTTTGAGACACCTATAAAAACATCAGAACCTTTTATAATATCAACTAACTCCCCTTTTATTTTTTGTTTATTAGTTTTTTTAGATAAGATTATTTTTTCTTCATTTAAATTTTCTCTACCTTCATATATTGCTCCATGGCTATCTATAACTATTATTTCAGCAAAACCATATTCAAGTAGCATTTTTGTAATAGCTATACCTGCTGCACCCGAGCCATTTACAATTATTTTTATATTCTTATTTTTTTCTATATTTTTATTATTACAAACTTTTAATGCATTAATAAGTCCTGCAAGCACGACCATCGCTGTACCATGCTGATCATCATGCATTATTGGAATATTTAATTCTTTCTTTAATCTCTCTTCAATTTCAAAACAACGAGGAGCAGAAATGTCTTCTAAATTTATCGCACCAAAAGATGGAGCGATGGCTTTAATAGCTTGAATTATTTCTTCTGTATTTTGAGTAGATAAAACTATCGGAAAAGCATCTACATCAGCAAAACTTTTAAAAATTGCTGCTTTACCCTCCATCACAGGCAAAGCTCCTTCAGGACCAATGTTCCCAAGTCCTAGCACAGCTGAACCGTCTGATATAACAGCCACCATATTCCCTCGTGCAGTAAAATTATTTGTTTCTTTTTTATTATTAGCTAAATATGTAGATACATCTGCAACTCCAGGAGTATATATCAAAGACAAATCTTCTTTATTTTTAATCTTTAATTTAGAAATTATTTCTATTTTTCCACGAAGTTTTTTATGAAGCTTTAAAGCCTCTTTTGAAATATTTTTTTTCATATATTAAGCGAGTTTCTGTAAATCACTTTGATATTTTCTCATTATTTCCATTGAGGCTGATTGTTGACTTTGACCACTCTTTATTTTTTGTTGAATTTCTTCTCCTATTTTTTTAAAAAGTCCTGGGTCTTTTTCCATCATATTTAAAACCATGTCTATTTGCTGTTCAGACATTCCTTGATTTTTTAACATTTTCTTCAATAATAGATTTTTAAACATTTTTTTATATATTAATATTAATAAATTTATTCTACCTTTAATTTTCTATATTTCCAACCTTTAAAGAATAAACCAAATAATTTTGGTAATGATAAGATTTGATAGAAAAATACAAAGTCAATCACATGCCTTACAACATAAGCAAAAAATCCATAGAAACTAATATTACCAGCGGAAAATACACCCCAATCAATACCTACTGGTATTGAAAAAGCTACATTTTCTGGTTTATAAATTTTCGTATTTTTATTTGAAGAATGATTCGCAATAACTTCGGCTACATATTTTGCATTATGAATAGCCGTCTGAGCGAGACCTGTATATTGTGTATTTGCAATATCACCAATAATAAAAACGTCTTTCATATCTTTTGCTTCTAAATATTCATTTACTTCTACTTTCTTACGTGGAGAAAATTGCAAACCAACTATTTTAGGTATCAAACTATTTAACTGTGTACCTGCAGTCCAAATAACTGTCTTTGATCTAATAGACATACCCTTAATGAAAACTTGTTCCACTTCTTCCTTCTCCATTGTACGATTTAGAAAAACATTTATTCCTATTGATCGAAGTCTAGACAAAATTCGAGCTGAAACTTTTTCCGGTAATGTTGGTAATAAACGTGAACCACCTTCTACTATATCAATCGTAATAAGTGAAGGATCTACTTTGTATTCTTTTGCAAGATCACGCATAAAATATGCCAAGTCTCCAGCAACTTCGATACCAGAAGGCCCACCGCCGACAACTATCACATGGAATTGAAAAATTAAATCACCTTTTTCTACTTTTTCATGTTCTTCAAAAAGAGACACAATATGTTTCTTTAAAGTTAAGGCCTCTTCAACTGATTTAAAACCAAAAGAAAGTTCTGCAATACCTGGAAGATTAAAATATGTAGTTTCACTTCCTAAAGCGACAACGACAGTATCATAAGTTAAAGATTTACCATTTTTTGTATCTACTTTTTTATTTTGTAAATCTATATTTATAACAGGATCAATAATAAGCTCAACTTTTTTAGGAAGTATTTCACTAAGTGAAATTGAAACTTCAATAGGACTAGCACCTGTAACTACACGATAAAGACCTGGATAATATTGAAAGTTATCTCTATCTGAAATTAAAGTAATTTTTGTATTTTTTAAATTCTTTTTAACCAAAGAAATTGCTGTCTGTATCCCACCAAAACCACCCCCGATAATAAGCACTCTTTTTTCTATATTTTCTTGCATATGTACATTATAGCACAAATAAAAAAGCTTAGAAAATAAGGTTATTTGACAAAAGTGTAAGATTTTATCATCTCACCCGTCATAATACATAGATAGCACAAATATAATAACAATTATAAAAAAATAAATTATGGAAAATCAAATTATTGAATTCGTAAAACACTTTGGTTTATTTATCGCAGCAGGATCAGGAATGATACTTTTAGCATTAGTTACAACTCACTTTCAATTAAAAAGAAAGAAGTAAATAAGAAAAACCCAACTCTAAAATAGAGGCGGGTTTCTTTTTTTTACTTTTATTACATAGTATACTTAATGTAAGAAAATTAAATCTGAAACGTCATATATATGGAAGCAAAAAATGAAAATTTAACAGAATCTTTTAGTAAAGCATACGATGATTTTTCTGATGCAATATTTAGATATTGTCACTACAAAACATCTAATCGTGAACTTGCATTAGATTTAACAGCAGATACTTTTACTAAAACATGGGAATACATTGCTGACGGTAAAAAAATAGATAATTTGAGGGCTCTTTTATATAGAGTTGCCAATAACCTAATTATTGACTATCATCGAAAGAAAAAAGAGTCTTCGCTGGATTCTTTAACAGAACAAGGTTTTGATATATCTACAGAAAATACAAAAGAAAAATACGAAGATAATTTTGATAACAAGAAAGCAATGGAAGCAATCCAAGAATTAGATGAAAATTATCGAGATATAATAATAATGAGATATGTAGATGATTTATCAATAAAAGAAATTGCAAAAATATTAAACGAAAAAGAAAACAATATATCAGTAAAAATACATAGAGCATTGGATAAATTAAAGAAAATATTAGGTGAAGAATAAATAAAATGAAAGAAGAAAAATTCAACAACTTAATACACAAAATTAAAGAAAATAAAATGACTTCTTTAGAAAAATCAATTACAAAACACAATGTAATGTCTTTTGTACACAACAATCCTATTGCTGTAAAAAAAGTTTCTCCTAAAGTAAAATCTCCTTATTATTCTTCCTTTTCATTTGGACATATTAGCAAATTAGTAGGTGTAGCTATGTTAATAGTTGTATTAGGTATAGGTGGTATTTCTGGAGCTTCTGCTTCTGCCCTACCTGGTGATGCTCTATATCCTGTAAAAACAAATATAAAAGAGAAAATAGAAGAAGCTATATCTTTTACTCCAGAAGCTAAAATAGCATACAGAAAAAGAATCATAGAAACTCGTTTACAAGAAACAGAAGATTTATTGAATTTAAATAAATTAACTCCTCAAACTCAAATTGAACTAAATACAAATATTGAAAATCAAACAAAAGAAATAAAAAATAATTTAGCTGAAATAAAGAAAGTAAGACCTGATGTAGCAAAATTTCAAGAACAAGAACTAAATCAAGATATCGTTATTCACAGAACAAGAATAGATAAACTATTAGAAAAAATACAAAACAAAGATACAAAAATAGAAAAAAATACACTTAAAACAAATAATAATATAGAAACAAAAGTACAAGAAATAAAAAACATTAAAATAGATAATCATGTTATAAAACAAAACCTAAATACTAATATTGATTATTCGTCTAATACTTCAAAATCATTACCTAAAGATTTAGCACCAGAAGAAAAGCTCCTTCTTCGTAAGAACCAAACAGACAAGACTGCAAAAGAAATTAAAATAGACCAGAAAATTATTCCTGTTAAATTATAATTATTTGAATTTACAGAATTAACTACTCCAGCAGATAAATCTGCATTACTTTCTTGATTAGTATTATTTTGAACATCATTTAATGGTTGTTCTGTGTTACTAGTATTTGAAATTTTTGGAATATAAACCGTAGGAATATATTTTATAGAATTTCCATAATCAAAAACTGTCTCATTTGTCGGTGATAATAATTTTAAATTATCTTTATCTATAAAATCTAAGCCTGTAATTTTAGAAGATACTAATAGTTTTTTGCCTGATGGAATAATAGTATTTTTAGGAAAATGAAAATATTTATTATTAGATGAAAGAGACCAACCTGAAATATCAGCTTCAAAATCAGAACTGTTAGTTAATTCAACAAAAAAGTCGTTTATATCTCCAGTATTAGAAATATAAACGACAGTGGATGAAATTTTTATAATTACTTTATCATTTGCATCAGGTGTGTCTGTAAAATGATTAGGATAATGTTCTAAAATAACTGTGTACTCTCCTGGATAATAATAAGTGTGAGTAAATTTCTCATTATTTGTAACTTCGACTTCTCTAGAATCTCCATCACCAAAATTCCATAAATATCTACCATCATAGAGCTGTTTTGAAATAGAACCAATAAAACCAAAAGTTTCAGCCTTAAAATTTATTGGAATATTTATAAATCCATTATTTTTTGTTGTAACTTTTGTTTTAATTGTTTGTATTTTCTCTTCTTTTGTACTAGAACCAGACGATGTGTGACTACTCGTAGAAGAACCACTACCAGAACCAGAAGTATTGTCACCAGAAGACCCAGTATCATTCGTATTTCCATTTCCATCTCCAGAATTATTGCCATTATTATCTGCAACATGAGCGACATTTTCTAAACCAGGAGTAATATTTCCAGGAATCCAAGAACCATTTATTTTAGATAACGAAGTATTGCTATCTTTACTACCACCCAAACTAGTATCATAAGTCACAGAATCTAAAATAACTTTATTTGGATCTGAAATTCCTACATAGGTATTATAACTAGATGAATCATCTGGCAAAGAAAGCACTGAAGCACTAAAAATCTTTCCAGAAAAATTTAACCAATCATAACCACTAGAAATACTTTTAGCTATAATTGCATAACTATTAGACAATAAAATTGAATCACTCCCTTGTTTCAAAGAAAATGGACTAGAGCTTTGACAAGCTGAGTCTTTACAAAATCTATACTTGGTCAAATCAACAGGATCTGAACCGGAATTATAAATTTCAATCCATTCATAATTACTCCCATTTACAGGAGCATACATAATCTCATTTATTTTTATATCAGCCGAAGCAAAATGAGAAAAAGAGAAAAAAGTAATAATATAAACCAAAACCAAAAGTATCTTTTTAGACATGATGATGTTGTTATTTAACTATTATAATATGTTATAATTATAACAATATGATAGAAAACAACAAAATTGAATTTTTAGCAATTGGGGATATCGTAATAGATGCTTTTATAAAGCTAAATGATGCTCATGAACATAAAGGTTTAGATGGAGAACAAAGTGATGAATTATGTTTACGCTTTGGAGACAAAGTACCTTATGAATCTGTAGACGTCCTATATGCTGTGGGTAATAGTCCAAACGCTGCTGTATCTGCATCACGACTTGGTTTACGTACTGCTCTATTATCAACTATCGGTGATGACAGAAACGGTCAAGAATGTTTAGAATCTCTTAAAAAAGATAATATATTAACTGAATACATGAAAACTGATGCTGATAAAAAAACAAATTACCACTATGTACTTTGGTATGGAGTTGAGAGAACTATTCTAATTAAACACGAAGCATTTAATTATCATTTACCTTCTATGCCAGAAGTTGGATGGATTTATCTTTCATCAATGGCAGAAAATTCTCTAGATTATCATGATGAAATTGCAGAATATTTAAAAGCTCACCCAGAAACAAAACTCGCTTTTCAGCCAGGGACTTTTCAAATGAAACTCGGTACTGAAAAATTAAAAGATATTTATTCTCGTACTGAGATATTTTTCTGCAACTTAGAAGAAGCAGAAAGAATTTTAAACATACAAAATAAAGACATTAAGGTATTAGTAAAAGGTATTCATGATTTGGGACCGAAAATTGTAGCTATCAGTGATGGACCAAAAGGTGCCTATGCTTCAGATGGTAAAGAAATATATTATGTTCCTATGTATGATGATGGTAATCCTCCATTTGAGAGAACTGGCGCTGGTGATGCTTTTTCTTCTACTTTTACAGTAGCAATAGCACAAGGTAAAACAATACAAGAAGCTTTGTTTTGGGGACCTATTAATTCTATGAGTGTCGTAAAATATGTCGGTGCACAAAAAGGTTTGCTAGCAAAGGATAAATTGGAAGAATATTTATCAAAAGCACCTGAAAATTATAAAGTTCAAAAATTAGTTTAATTAATAATTTATATTAAATATATGGAAGAAAAAAAATTTGTAACAAGTGCTGAAATAATGTCTATAGATAAAAAAAATTTAAAAGACAAATTAGAAAAAGAAAAATTTGATAAAGAAATAATAAACAAATTAGAAACTCTTTTGGATCTAAAAAGTAAGGCTGATATTGTTGAAGACAATATTAAAGAAGCAGGAAGTGTTGATGAATTTAATAAATTAAAAGATGATTTTAAAGAAATAAATGATAAAATTCTTAATTTAGACACTGAAATAAGAAGAATATATAAAGAAACTAGAAATAATATTTATTCCTTTGATGAAATCATTTTAAAATTAAAAGAAATATCTGATTTAAAAGAAATAGAAGAAAGAGAAGAAGATGAAACTTATAGAAAAATAAGACAAAACTAATTTTTTCTACTTAAGACTTTTTTCACTTTTTCTTTTATAGCATCTTTGCCCATACCATAATGTTCTATGAGCTCATCTTGAGTTCCTGATTGACCGAATTTATCATTTACACCTATGAATTCTATCGGCACAGGGTAATTTTTAGCGAGTACTTCGGCTACAGCACTTCCCATTCCCCCAGCTATTTGATGTTCTTCGACTGTGACTATTGCACGAGTTTCTTTTGCGAGAGTAACTATCGCTTCACTATCTATTGGCTTGATAGTTGCTAAATTCATAACTTTTATTTTTATTCCTTCAGCTTCAAGTTCTTTTGCAACCATTATCGCACGATATAAAAGTGCACCTGTCGCTATGATACCGACTTGTGCTAGACCCATATCAGGCATCCAATATATTTCTGACTTCCCTATTTTAAAAGGAGTTTCTTCGGTTGTAATTATTGGAGTTTTTTCACGAGCAAGACGTAAATATGTCGGACTTTTTGTTTTTGCTATTTCAATAGTTGCGCGCTTTGCTTCAAGTGCATCACAAGGAGAAATTACATCGAGGTTTGGTATTACACGAGTAATAGCAATGTCTTCGATGGCTTGATGAGTACCTCCATCTGGGCCAACAGAAATACCAGCATGACTACCGATAATTTTTACAGGGCGATCATTGTAACAAATACTTGTACGAATTGGCTCCCAATTTCTTCCTGGTGAAAACATCGCATAGCTAGACATAAAAGGGATTTTCCCCATTGCAGCCATACCACTCGATACTGTCGCCAGATTTTGTTCTGCTACGCCGACTTGGACAAAACGTTCAGGAAATTTTTCTTTAAATAAATGCATTTGTGTACTCTCAGTCAGATCAGCACAAAGAGCGACAACATTTTTATCTGCTTCTCCTGCTATCACTAAACCAAGGCCGAATCCTTTTCTGATCGGAACTTGTTCGACATCTTCGTTAAATATTTTAGTATTAAGTTTTAAATTTGGATTAAGCATACTATTGATGTTCACTAATTATTTGTCCGCCAAGTGTGCGAAGTTCTGCTAATGCGACAGCGCCTTGCTCGGCTTTTTTAATTTTGTCTTCTGGACCTGCTCCGGGTGGATTTCCATGCCAACGATAATCCCTCTCGAATTCTTTTACTCCTTTCCCAGGAATTGTGTGTGCAATTATTACCGTCGGCTTCTCATATATAGCCTGAGCTTGTTCTACGGCCTCATTTAAAGCTTGAAAGTCGTGACCGGAAACTTCTATAACATGCCAATTAAAAGCTCGCCATTTGTCAGCGAGAGACTCCAAAGGCATCACGTCTTCTGTGTATCCTTCGATTTGAATATTATTTCTATCTACAATAGCAATTAAATTCCTTAATTTATTTTTTCCTGCGAGCATTACAGCCTCCCAGTTTGAACCTTCATCGAGTTCACCATCACCCAGGAAACAATAAATATATTTCTCTGTATTTACTACGTTATCCATCCTGTCAGCGAGTGCCATACCGACAGATTGACCAAGGCCGAGGCCGAGCGGACCAGAAGAAGTTTCTACATATGGTAAATATTCACGATGTGGATGACCTTGTAAACGTGTGCCAAATTTCCTCAAAGTTTTAAGTTCTTCGACGGGGAAATATCCTGCATGTGCCATCGTCGCATAAAGTACAGGACAGATGTGACCATTTGAAAGGACTAACCTATCACGCTCTGGCCAAGTAGGATTTTTCGGATCATGTTTTAAAATATGAAAATAAAAAAGAGTAAAAACATCCGCCATACCGAGCGGTCCTGCAGTGTGGCCAGACTTCGCTTCGATTAATGACTCAATAATAGATATGCGAATATCATTCGCCTTTTTTTCTAAATCTAAAATTTTTGATTGGGTTAGAAAACTCATACTTTTATTATATCATATATGTAAAATTGGGAAATAAAAAAAGGCCGTTTCCAAAATAAATTGGTCGTGCCTTAAATTTTATTTAATTCTTAACAAATTAAATATAAATGAAACAGTTTCTTCATCATTATCAGGCCAATCACCTAATTCAGCATAAATAACAGCTTCAGTACCTTCACCTTCAGTCCATAATTTATTTACAGTTGTAATAAAATCATCTTTTGACATTTCTATTTTTTCAAACATAGATTTATCAACTGTTGTTACTGTAGTACCAAACATAATACCACTAGAAGTCCATTTTATCGCACCTTTAAGATAAAGACCCGGACACATGAAAGATCTTATAGCAATACGAAGTGGTTTATAATTATGATTATCAGTTCTTTTAATAAGAAAATCTGAAATCTCATTATGCATCTCATTCAAAAGTTTATACTTTTCTTTTGAAAGAATATCATCTAAAAGTTCACGAGCTTTAATAAGTCCTAAGACTGTTCCTGCTTTCTGTATGTTATCATCTCCGACTTCATACTTTTTAAAAATATCTACTTTGTACATTGTTATTAAATTGTTTTAGTTAAAAATATAAGTTAATTATCAGTCGTTTTAACCGATGAACTGGCTAACGAATCTAAATACAGTATAGCATATTATATGCATGTTTGTCAATCACTTGCTAGGCAAGACCTAGCAAGTGTAGATTAAAAATAAAAAAAAGGGAGTTTATTCCCTTTTTAAATTGTGATATAGGTATTGGCTAACCTATTCCAATCTATGTCTTTTCTTTCTAAAGTTTTTTCTTGCTCTTCTCTACATTCTGCCATTTTATTCTGCATTTCTGGAGAATTAAAATCAATATTTTTAATTCGAGCAATATGTTCTTCAAGATTAAAACCTTTAACAAAAATGTCAGACATTTCTAATTTCTTTTGTTTTGCCATGATATTTAATTTTAGATTGTTTCTAATTAAAGATTATCACAAAGCTTCAAACATCTCAACAGTACCTATGATATCCGTAGTTTTGAAGATAGCGGAGCCGATGACGAGACGATCAGCACCTGCGTTTATGAGGTCCATCGCTGTGTCTGTATTTACAGAACCATCAACACTGATAGTTATTTCAGAAAATTTTTCTCTTAGTTTTTTTATTTGATCGAGAACTCTTTCATCAAAATCTTGTCCTTGCATACCCACGTGTTCGATACCCATGCATTGCATAAAATCAATATGTGGTACGATTGGAAAAATACTTTCTATTGGAGTTGTAGTTTTGATAGCGACACCTATTTGAATAGTCTCACGAATATACATATCCATACCTTCTAGGAAATCACGAAATAACTCAAAGTCCCTTTGTGCTTCCAAATGAAAGACAACTCTCTTTGGTCCAAAACGAGTATATAAATCAAAATTTTCAACTGCATCACAAACCATGAGGTCGAGTTCGAAATCAATATCTTCCCAAAAAGGCATACCCTCTCTTTCTTCTAAAATAGCTTGTGCATGATAGTCTAATTCAGCAACTTCTCTGTCGGAACCATTTGAACGGAAAGGCCAAGTGTAATGTCCTGTATAAACTCCATCACAGATGTCTACCTGAACAATAGGAACAACTCCGCGTACAAGCGCGATTTTGTTTTTTAAATCATCGTAACTTTTTGTAAGTATTGTAGGTATTATTTCCATTTTATTATTTTAGACTCACCACTTTCTGCTATCGCTAAGAGTGGTGAGTTATTTATCTAATTCATTATTTCTTCTAATATGTCTTTCATCGTTGGAAGCTTCAGTTTCGAGAAATACTTTTACAGCTTCTTTTGCTTGGTCTTCTGTTACGAACCTTGCACCGATAGATAATATATTTGCATTATTATGTTCGCGAGAAACTCGTACCACTTCGGAAGTTCCACCATAGTATTCACACGCACGTACTTTTTTTACTCGATTTGCATCAATCGCTTCTCCCTGACCTGAACCACCGAGAACAATTCCGCGGCTCGTCTCATCTCCTGCTACACTTTCTGCAACTGGATGAATAAACGTCGGATAATCATCTGATGGATCAAGAGTAAAAGCTCCTTTGTCTATGACTTCATATTTAAGTCCACCCAAATATGTTTTGAGTTTTTCTTTTAATTCATATCCTGCATGATCCGCGCCGATGTATATTTTCATAAGTAATTATCTAGTTACAAGAATTTTAACAAATTTAAATGGTGTATACATGAAATTTAAACCACAACCATGCTCCTGACAAAAAACTTCTTGTTCTGGAGTTTTTGGTAATACATCTGAAGGAATAATTGGTAAAAAGAAAAATATTAGCAAAAATATGGAAACTAAAATTATAATTGTTGTTTTTTTCATATTTATTTACTTCCTGTTTTAATAACATGATCTACTAACGTATGTGTATACCCCATCTCATTATCATACCAGCCCATCACTTTTACGAGATTTCCACCGACGACGCGAGTGAGGTCAAGCTGTGCTATTGAAGCATGTGATTCACCGAGGATGTCTGATGACACAAGTGCTTCTTCGGTGACTGCAAAAATAGTACTCCATTTTGGATCCATCGCTGCTTTTTTAAAAATATCATTTACTTCTTGTGCAGTAGTTTCTTTTTTAGAGATAAAAGTAATATCAACGATACTTCCTGCTGATACTGGTACACGCATTGAGATACCATCAAAAAGATTTGTTAATTCTGGAAATGCTTTTGTCACTGCTATAGCAGCTCCTGTAGAAGCTGGAACAATATTCTGTGCTGCAGCGCGACCTTCACGAAAATCTTTTTTATTTGGACCGTCGACAATGCCTTGTGAAGCAGTATATCCGTGTACAGTATTTAAAACCGCTTTTTCGATACCAAGTGCTTCGTGGAGGATCGCGATGAGCGGACTCGCTGCGTTTGTCGTACAAGATGCATTACTTGTCACAGCACAAGTTCCGAATTTGTCTTCATTTACTCCGAGTAAGATTGTTTCGCCCTGCACGCTTCCGTCACCTTCTTTTGCTGGAGCAGAAATAACTACTTTTTTCGCACCGGCTTTCACGTGAGCATTCGCTTTATCAAAAGTTACAAAGAGACCTGTTGATTCTACAACTACGTCCACAGCCATAGCACCCCAAGGCAAGTTTGCAGGGTCTTTTTCTGCTAAAACTTTTACAACTTTTCCATCAATAACGAGTTCTTGACCATTTGCTTTAACATCATGATTCCAAGTCCTGTATACTGTGTCGTGTTTTAAAAGGTATGCGAGGTTTGCGACATCTCCCAGGTCATTCACTGCTACTATCTCGATCTCTGGGCGTTCCCATGCGATTTTCAAAAAAGCTCTTCCTATTCTCCCAAAACCGTTTATTCCTACTTTTATTGTATTTGCCATAATTTTTTTATATAAATTTTAATGAGTTTATTATAGCAATAAACAAGGAATATCAACAAGTTTAATTATTCATGCAAAATAGTTTGATTTGTAGTTTTGATTTTTAAAGCTACTTTGCGAACAGCCAAATAAGCACTCAAACCAAATATAGAAAAAGTAAATGTTAAACCAGCCCAACCAAACGGAGTATTTTTTACGTCTACACCTCTTAGATTATTTCTCTTAACATCTCTAAAAACAAAACCAGCTGCTATCGAGTTAAAACAAACAACAGAAACTAGCCAAAACACAAAACCAAGGATTCCTCCGAAAGAAAAAATTAAAAAAGAATACAAAGCAATGATTAAACCGATTAAAAGAAAATAATATAAGAAATATAAAACAATATCTCCAAAATTACTACTCTTTTCTTGTGACGAACTTTCTCCTACATTATTGCTAATATTCTCCACTGTTTTTATTACTTTAAATATATCCATATTAGGATTATATCAAAAATCAAAATAAAATGTGCTAGAATAAAAAATATGAAAATTCACAGATTTATAGACAATTTTGACTTGAGTGGAAATGAAGTTGAAATCACTGGCGAAATTGCGCATCAGATGGCAAAGGTACTGAAGCTTGAAATCGGTGAGCAAGTGGAACTTTGTGATGGAAAAGGCACAAATGCACAAGGAAAAATAAAAACGCTTAGTAAGAACTCTACTATAGTTGAGATAGAGAAAATAGTGAAAGAATCCCCTGCACAAAAAAGCGTGACGCTTTTTTGTGCAGTATTAAAAAAAGAAAACTTTGAACTCGTGGTTCAGAAAGCAACAGAATGCGGAGTAGACAAAATAATCCCTATCATTACTACCCGTACAATAAAAATGGGGCTCAATATGGAACGTTTACAGAAAATAGCTCGTGAAGCATGCGAGCAATCACAGCGCAGTATTTTACCGGAAGTTTTAGAACCAGTTTCTTTTGAAGAAAGTTTAGGACTAGCAAAAGAAGATGACATAAATATCATCTTCGACGCAAGTGGAGAAGACTTCGCACATACTGCTATCGCAAAATCTGCGAAACAAGGAATTTGGATCGGTCCCGAAGGTGGATGGACTCCAGAAGAAATGCAATTAGCTGAAAAAAATAATTTTAAAAAAATGTCCCTCGGTACAAATATCCTCCGCGGAGAAACTGCCGCAATTATTGCAACCTATTTAGTTAAAAATAGGTAAAAAAAATGCGTTACTTTCGTAACGCATTTGTCCTTTATGGACTGAACTGACTTTGATTGTACCCAGGGCAACAATCTTTTTCTTCTTTTTTCGGTTTACCATTATTACCAAAAAGTAAATTAATACCGCACTCAAAACTACATCTAAAATTAGTATTTCGAGTCGATATGTCTTTCACCGGCATCGGGGTCCAAATACATCCTGGATTCGCAGTAGTGTAAAAATTAAATCTTCCAATTCGAAAATTTAATCCTAACTGAAAGCTCCCGACCATTTTGTCGGTAATAGCAGAACTGTCTACAATGTTTTCAAACTTAGTTCCATTGTTAGTGTGGAATACTGTTCGATAGTTATATTCAAGACCATACTTGAAGTCTAATTCATAACTATTCTTTTGACATTTATTCCCTTCTATAAGCGGAGCTAAACAACCTATTTCAGCACCGACATTTGCTTTGTAAGCAACAACAATACCAAAATAAAAATTCCTGTCGAATTTGTAAGTATTTTTGATGTTATTCAAACTTACTCCAAAAACTCCTCCATAATATTCTTCAGAATTATATTTCCAGCCACCATACATATGGGCTGTTTTCGTAAAAAATGGACTTGTAGAACCTTGTCCAACAGAAGGTTTTGTTACAAACATTAAGCCGGTAACTAAAGCTATTAAAACACATTTTTTCATTGACTTAAGTTTTTGTTTTTATTGTACTTATTTTTCTTAATTATACACAATTAGCTTTAAAATTTAAGTAAATTAAGGATTATTTTATGTTATTATTAGAGAACAAAATATGAGTTCAAAATTTATACATTTGCATACACATTCACACTATTCCCTACTAGACGGACTTTCAAAAGTCGAGGATATGGTACGCATTGCGAAAGAGCACACTATGCCAGCTATGGCTATAACAGATCACGGCAATATGTATGGTGCAATAGAATTCTATAAAGAATGTAAAAAAGCTGGAATTAAACCTATCATCGGTTGTGAAGTTTACGTCGCCGAAAGAAAATTAACAGATAAAGAACCAGGTATCGATAATAAAAGATACCACCTTATTCTCCTCGCAAAAAATCTGAAAGGTTATAAAAACTTAATGCGTATAGTAAGTATCGCAAACCTCGAAGGGTATTACTACAAACCTCGTGTCGATGAAGAAATGCTGAAAACTTATAGCGAAGGTATCATTGCTCTTTCTGGCTGTATGGGAGGAAAACTTTCTCGTGCAATTCTCGCCGATAATATGGAAAAGGCAGAAGACATTATTCGCCAACATCAAGACGTTTTTGGTAAAGAAAATTATTTTATAGAAATACAAAGTCATCCACATATAGATAGAGACAAAGAGCTTCGCGATAAACTCATCGCCTTGGCAAAAAAATTTGATATACCTGTCGTTGCTACACAAGACTCACATTACCCTTGTAAAGACGATCACAAAGCTCACCACACACTACTGCAAGTGAATACGGGGACAGATGGAAAAGATTCTAGCAAATTTGAATTCTCTGATGATGACTTTTCTCTGATTGATGAAAAAACTGCAAAAGAATATTTCAAAGATGCACCAGGCTCAGTAGAAAATACTTCTATCGTCGCTGATATGTGCGAAGATTATGAAATAGAACTCGGTGTTGCTTATTTCCCCAATTTCCCTATTGAGGGAGACCGTGACCCAAATGAAGTTTTAAAAGAACAAGCTTATGCTGGTTTTGAATTTAGAAAATTACCACAAAGTAAAGATTATACAGACAGACTCGAATACGAGCTCGCTATTATTAAACAAAAAGGTTATCCGACATATTTTCTAGTTGTGGGAGACCTCCTACGTTATGCTCGTGAAAATGAAATTTTGACAAACATCAGAGGATCGGTGGCTGGATCACTCACAACTTATCTCATCGGTATTACGAATGTTGACCCTCTCGTATACAAACTTCCTTTCGAACGTTTTCTAAACCCTGAACGTCCATCATTGCCTGATATCGACATGGACTATGCCGACAACAGACGTGATGAAATGATTGCTTATGCAAAACAAAAATACGGAGCAGACCGTGTAGCACAAATAGGAACATTCGGTACAATGATGGCCAAAGGTTCTGTGCGTGATGTGGCTCGCGCTCTCGGATATGAATATGCTATCGGTGATAGAATTTCAAACTTAATCCCTATGGGTTCACAAGGAATGCCGATGACCATCAAACATGCAATGGAAATAGTTCCTGAGCTTGAAAAAGCATATAAAAAAGAAGCTATCACAAAAGAAATTATTGACCTCGCTAAAAAAATGGAAGGTTGCGTTCGTCATGTTTCCGTTCATGCGGCGGGTATCGTTATCGCACCGAAACCTTTATATGAATTTACACCTATACAATACGACCCGAAAGGTGGAGATGTTATTACTCAATACGACATGTATCAGATAGAAGACGTCGGTCTTCCAAAATTCGACTTCCTCGGTATTAGAAATTTATCTATTCTCGCTGATGCTGTAAAAATCGTTAAAAAAATTCACAATATAGATGTGGACTTAGACAATGTCGATGTTGCTGATAAAAAAACTTTTGAAATGCTCGCTCGTGGAGAAACTATGGGACTCTTCCAATTAAACGGCGGAGGTATGACTGCTTATTTGAAACAATTGAAACCTACAACTATTCACGATATCAATGCGATGGTCGCCCTTTATCGTCCTGGACCTATTCAATTCATTCCGTTATACATCGAACGTAAACACAATCCACGCCTAGTAAAATACATGGACCCAGCACTCGAACCAATTTTAAAACAAACTTATGGTGTGCTCGTTTACCAAGATGACTTGCTTCTCATCTCTATTCACATCGCAGGATATTCTTGGGGAGAAGCTGATAAATTCCGTAAAGCTGTCGGTAAAAAAATTCCAGAAGAAATGGCTAAACAAAAAGATCACTTTATAACTGGTTGTGTGGAGCATAGTAAATGGCCATTAAAGAAAGCTCAAGAACTCTGGAACCAGATTGAACCTTTCGCTGCATATGGATTCAATAAAGCTCACTCTGCGTCTTATGGGCGTGTTGCTTATCAAACAGCATATATGAAAGCGAACTTCCCTGTCGAATATATGTGTGCGATTCTCACAGCAGAATCCGGTGATGTAGAAAAAATTGCAGAAATTACTCACGAATGTGAGCAGATGAAAATAAAAGTTCTACCTCCAAATATCAATGAAAGTTTCAAAGGCTTCACTTGTATCGATAGTAATACTATTCGTTTCGGTTTATATACTATTAAAAATTTCGGTTCTGATATCGGTGATGCAATTATTGAAGAAAGAAAAAAGAATGGAAAATTTAAAAGTATCACTGATTTCCTCGACCGTGTAAAACATAAAAATGTAAATAAGAAATCTATGGAAGCACTTATCAAAACAGGTGCAATGGATGAATTCGCCGAGCGTGGAACTTTACTTTTCAATCTAGAAAATATGCTCGAATACAATAAAGAAAGTGGTAAACAGTCAGCAGACCAAGGCTCACTCTTTGGTGGTATTTCCGCAGAAACGTTACCGTCATTCAAATTGAAACCAGCCGAAGATGCAGCACCTGCCACGAAACTTATCTGGGAAAAAGAATTGCTAGGACTTTATATCTCTGGTCATCCACTCGACCGTATTCGAGAGAAATTAGAAAAGAGAGAAGTTAATATAAAAAGAATAAAAGAACATTTGACCAATGGATACCCTGTCACTATCGCAGGTATTATCGAAACTGTGCGTAATGTAACCACAAAGAAAAATCAACCAATGGCTTTTATCCGTATTGCTGATTTTTCTGGATCTATCGAAGCCGTCGTTTTCCCTAAACTTTATAAAGACGTCGCTGAAATAATAAAAGCTGAAAAATGCGTCGCCCTCACTGCCAAAGTCTCTATTCGTAACGATGAAAAAACTCTAGCTATCGAAGCAATCAAGGAAATATAAAAATAAAAAGACCGCTCTCTACTGAGCGGTCTTTACTTTTATGCTTCTATTAATAGATTATGATTAACTTTCTTTGCAATCATATCCCACACAACCATATCTTTTGCCTTATTACCAATATAAAATAATTCACTTATGCTAAATTCTATTTCTTCAAAAACATAATTCCATAAAATAATATTATTAGTTTTGATACAGACTCTCAATAAAATTTCTTTTTTCAAATCTTTAAAATTAATTCTATTAGTCAAGATCTCTATAAGGTGATTATCCACATTAAGCAGATACATATATCTAAGTAACTGATTTTGCTTAATATTTTTTTCAATTATTATATTTTCCACTACAATTGAATCATGTATCTTGCTGCCAATCTTCAATGCTTCTTTAACATCAAAATTTTCGAAATCGAGCTTCTGAACAATTTCATACCATACACTCCTATTATCCGCGAAGTTACCGATAGTAAGCAGTTCTTCCTGACTCAAACGAAAATGGCGAATAATCATTGTGTAAATATGAAGATTATTTATCTCCTCACCTATTTCTAAAGCACGTTCCTTTGATATACTTTTCCATTTAATTCTGCGACTGATAGCTTCCCATAAATCATATCTATTTACAATATGACCAATCTGAATAAGGTGTTTTGTGATCATACCTGGGATAGCAATGACATCTAATGCTAAAGGCAATACGTTCTCCTTCTGCAATAGAGGTATTATCTTTTTAAAATGCTTCTTGTCTATCTTTTTAGTTTCAAAAATAAGTTTCCATAGTGAGAGTTGATTGGCTTCTTTCCCCAATTTAATCAATTGAGAAGTATTCAATTTACCTGTCATTATGATAGGTTCCCAAATAAAAGCAACCTTAGCCTTACGTCCAACTTTAATAAGCTCATCAGCAGTAAGATCTGTAGTTATTAATTTTTTAACAATTGTTGTCCAAACTTCAGGATTACTTTTACGAAGCCCAATCTCAATCATTTGGTCAAATTTTAATCTTCCTGATTCAACAAGAAATATAGCTGTTTTATTTTCCATGTGTATATTTATATTAAAGAATTTATATCTGACCTGAAGATACCATTTTAGTATAAAATTGTCAAACAAAAAATCACCTCTTTCAAGGTGATTTTTATACAGTCTTATTTGGAGTTATGTCTGAAGTACTTACGTCTTCCGGACCGATCATGTTCATGATATTTATAACTTCTTCTGGATATTTTTTAATTACAGTATTGTATTTACGTAAAATCTGATAAGTAGTCTTTCCTTCATAGTACTGGTCAGTACTATCCATATTACCACCCAAATGAGCAGCAACGATTTCAATAGCTTGTTCATCAGAATCAAAAGCAATATGACAAGAACCCCAGCCAAAGAAAGAGTGTGCGACACGCTTACAAGCCATTTTACCTGCATTAGATTCACGAGTAGCAATAGCAGGCAAAAGGCGCCAGTCCAAGCCGTTTTTATCGGCTTCAACTGCCATTTTCATACCTAAACCAGCTAATGGTGCACTTCTCTTTGTAAAGTAAGCATCAATAGCATCTGCTTGTAACTGTAAAGTTTTAGTCTTATCATCAGTAGCTTGGTTAAGAGCTAATAGTGACTCGACTCCATTATTCATTTTTTGGACCAATATACTTTGTGGACTTTCTACTTTAGGAGTTACCATAGATGTGTTAAGACCTGTTACTGGTAGAAGTACCAAACCGAATGCAAAGCGTATTAGATTATTATGTTTCATATTCAAGCGGTTATGCTCCGCAAAACCCGTATCAATCAAAAAGTCCTTATTAATTAGGGTTACACCCTGTAACAAGGACATACCTATATACTAGCATATTGGGTTTCAAAAGTCAATAGTTAAACAACACTTTTTTGGTCTGTCAAATCGAAGATATGTTGATAAATAAGGCTATTTTTACTGTTCTTATTTGACAAAATAGCCTAAAATATGGATAATATTAGCTCTGGGGATAAAGATTTGACGGGTTTTATCTTTTGGATACTTCCCTAGCCCGGCCAAGGTTCAACCTTGGCCGGGCTTTTTATCAAAAATTGACCCAGCTACTGATATATGATACTTTGTAGTTAGATATAAACTTAATTCTTTAACAAAATGAGCAATTTTAAAAAATTCTGCATTGACGGAGGTCCATGTTCTGGAAAAACAACACTACTATCAATTTTAATTGAAAAAATGATAAAACTTGGGTTTATACCAGTAATGGTCCCCGAAGCTGCAACATTACTTATAACGAACGGAATTAATCCAAAAAACAGACAAATGATTCCTTTTCAAAAGGAAATTGTAGCTATGCAAATTAACAATGAAGACTTCTTCAAAAGAAATGCTTTAGAAATTGCAAAAAATCTACAATTACCTCCAGTAATGTTTTGCGATAGAGGAATATTAACAGGTGCTGCGTATTTACCAGGTATTGGCGGAGATGGTTATTTTTATGAAAAAGTTTTAAAAGATTTTGGATTAAAAATTGAAAAAGTTAGAGTTCGTTATGATGCAGTAATTCATATGGTAACTGCAGCTGATGGTGCTGAAGAATTTTATACTTTATCAAATAACAATGCTAGAACTGAAACGGCAGAAGAAGCCAGAGCTTTAGACAAAAAAACTCAAGATGTTTGGGTTGGACATCCACATCTAAGAGTAATACCGAATGTAGATATACACGGTAATAAAATAACATTTGAACAAAAAATCAACAATGTTATTGCTGAAGTATTAAGTGTACTTGGCTACCCTATTCCACTAGAAATAGAAGAAAAATATGTTTTAAAAACATTCGACAAAAAAGTTCTTACTGATTTAGGAATAAAATGTGAAGGTATCAATATTGAACAAACATATTTAGTAAATGAAAATCCTTTAATAACAGAAAGAGTGAGAAAAAGAACTTATCTAGGTTCAAGTTCTTATTTCCATACAGTAAAAATGGATTCACCTGAAAATGGAGGAAGAGTTGAAATAGATCATCCAATTTCTAAATCTGAATATTATGCTTTGCTCTTACGAAGAGACTTAACTAGACATACAATATACAAAGTACGCTATTGTTTTCTTTGGAAAAATCAGTACTTTGAAGTTGATGTGTTTAGCGGACATAACAAAGGGCTTGTTTTACTTGAAAGAGAAAAAACAAATGTGAATGAGTCAACGTTTTTACCTGACTTCCTTCAAATAGAGAAAGATGTAACAAATGATAAAAAATATAGCAATGCAATGCTTGCTCTAAACTAACAAATCCCCGAAACTGTAATAGTTTCGGGGATTTTATTATTTCTATGCTCCGTGGCAATGTTTGTATTTTATTGTAGTACCGTCTTCTTTTATTTTTCCACAAGGACAAGGGTCATTACGGCCAACTTCACTAGAATCAGAAAAATCATTTTGTGGAGTTTTATTACCTACTAATACAACTTGAGGTTCTTCTGCTACAGTTGCTTGAACGTTTTGAACGTTCTCAACATTCATATTTTCAATCATAGAAAAAACTTGTTCTTTAAATGTAAATTCCATTTCGCGGAACATTTTCAAACCTTCTTTTTTATATTCAATAATAGGTTCACGCTGACCATAAGCACGGAGGTTCACAGAAGAACGTAAATAATCCATAGCTTCGATATGTTCCATCCATAAAGCATCTGTAGTATACAATGCAATACGACGTACTGTTTCATAAAAATTATCTTCGCCTACTTTTGAAAGTTTATTTTCAATTATTTTATCAGCACCTTCAACACCATCAGATATCTCTTTCAAAATATTTTTAATTTCTTCTTTATCAGAGAAAAGCATCTTTTGGCGACGAGCATAGATAGTCTGACGTTGACGGTTCATAACATCATCATATTCGAGAGTATTTTTACGAGAATCAAAATGGAAACCTTCTATCTTTGCTTGAGCATTTTCTAAAGTTTTAGAAATAAATTTATTTGCAATTGGTTGATCTTCAGGAATACCGAAACGTCCCATCATAGACTTGATCCTTTCCGCACCGAAAACACGCATTAGATCGTCTTCTAGTGATACGAAGAATTGTGTCGCACCTGGATCCCCCTGTCTACCAGAACGTCCACGAAGCTGGTTGTCTATTCTGCGTGCTTCATGGCGTTCAGTTCCGAGAACAAAAAGACCACCGACACTTTTTACTTTCTCATATTCTTCTTTTGTTGCAGGATTTCCTCCGAGTTTGATGTCGATACCACGACCAGCCATGTTTGTAGCAATAGTCACAGCACCTAGGCGTCCAGCTTGAGCAATAATCTCTCCTTCTTTTTCATGATTTTTAGCATTAAGTATTGTGTGTTGAACTCCTTCTTGTTTTAAATACACAGAAAGTAACTCGTTTTTCTCAATAGATATAGTACCGATAAGTACAGGAGTACCTAAAGTATTTAATTCTTTTATTTTTCTGGCAATCGCTTGGAATTTTCCTTTTTCAGTTTGGAAAATAACATCTCCATGATCAATACGTGTCACAGGACGATGAGTAGGAATAACAATAACGTCTAAACCATATACTTTCAAAAATTCTTCGGATGAAGTTTCAGCTGTTCCTGTCATACCAGAAAGCTTTTTGTAAAATCTAAAATAGTTTTGGAAAGTAATAGAACCAGATGAACGAGTTTCTTTTTCAATCTTTACTCCTTCTTTCGCTTCGATAGCTTGGTGTATGCCTTCACTCCAACGACGTCCTGGTTGTAATCTACCTGTAAATGGATCCACAATAATAACCTCACCTTCTTTGACTACATAGTCTTTATCTTTTTCAAAAATAGCCATAGCCTTTACTGCTGTTTCTAAATGGTGAACATATTTAATTCCCTTTTCTGTATAAATATTTGAAATACCGAGTAAGTCTTCAGCTTTTGTAATACCTTCATCTGTCAGAGAAATAGCTTTTAATTTTTCATCTACTTTAAAATCAGTATCTTTTTTCATTTTACGGGCAATTTCTGCAAATTGCATATAAAAATCCTCTGAATCACCTGATGGTGAAGAAATAATAAGCGGTGTACGAGATTCATCTATTAAAATAGAGTCAACTTCATCGACAACAGCATAAAAATGACCACGTTGAACGAGTTGATCTTTTGATGTAGCTAGATTGTCTCGCAAATAATCGAAACCATATTCGTTGTTTGTACCATAAGTAATATCTGCTTCATAAGCCTCTCGACGTGAACATGGTTTCAAAAAATCATAAATAATTTTAAATTGACCTACGACATCTCTTTCTTTGTCTTCTTCTTTGTGTGTAGGGTCGTATTTATAAGAAACATTTTGTGAATTCACAATTCCAACAGACAAACCTAAAAAATTATAAATTTGTCCAATAAGTACAGCATCACGACGAGCAAGGTAATCATTCACAGTAACGACATGCACACCCTTACCCATAAGTGCATTTAAATACACAGGCAAAGTAGCAACGTTTGTCTTTCCTTCTCCTGTTTTCATTTCAGCAATCTTTCCAGAATGTAATACCAAACCTCCAATAAGCTGAACATCATAATGTCTTTCATTTAGACATCTCTTTGAAGCTTCACGAACGAGAGTAAAAGCTTCAGGTAAAATACTATCTAAAGTTTCTCCTTTATTTAGTCTATCTTTAAATTCAGCTGTTTTCTTTGGAAAATCCTCATCTTTCAAGTCTAAAACAGTGCTCTCTAAAGCATTTATTTTCTTAACTATTTTGTCAGCATCTTTAATAAATGAAGAGCTTGCATTTCCAAACATATTTTTTAATCCGAATACCATGAGCTGTATATTAGCATAAATTGACATTTTTTGCGAGTTATATAAAAAAAATAAAAACCCCGATTACTCGGGGTTTTTATAAAGAAGAGACTAAGCTCTTTTCTTTGCAGTTTTCTTTGCTGCTTTCTTTGCTACTTTCTTTGCTTTCTTTTTTGCTGCCATAAAATTTTTATTGAAATTAAATTTTTAATTAGTTTTGCAATAAAACGACCTTAGAAAAAAATTTATAAAATATTTTTCTAAAAAATAATTATTGCAAAGAACTATATTAATTATCTCGCATAAAAAATATTAATACAATACTTTTTTAACAAAACTGTGGATAACTTTTTAAAAAAAATATTTATAAAATTAAAAATTAAAAACAAAATAAATATTTAATAAAAACTTTTTTATTTTTTAGAGACTTGGGAGCGCGACGGCGCGAGCACGAGGAATTTTTCAGCAGAAAAATATCCGTACTCTAAAAATGAAAAAGTTTTTAATTACAAACAAAAAAATCGCCTTCATTTGAAGCGGGTCATGGCTAACCTCCAACATATGTGCCTATGTGAGTGCGATAACCCGCTACAGATAAAAACGATTCTGTATATAAATATACGATATTTACTTGTATTTAAATTATAGCATAAAAATAAAAAACCCATAGCAATATATACTATGGGCCCTTTAAATAAGCTTATTTTAAAATTTACCAACACATGGTAAACAAGATAAAGAAATAATAACTATAAAAATACCTATATCTAATGTTAATTTAGATACATCTTTGTCTCTGCCTGAATTCTTTGCAAAGAATAACATGTAACCGGATGCAAAAAAACAAAAGATACCAACATAATAAAAAGTCATTATCAATAATTTTTCTGGAGGTAAAAATATTGCTATCAATCCTGCTGTAAAAATTAATATTCCAGCCAATTTTAAACCATTCTGATCTGTAATCCTTCTCTGAGTGAAAATTGTTTGCTTGTAATTAAGATCATTATTTCTATCTTCATAATCTTTTATTACTTCCCTACCAAGAATTAATAAAAATACAATCAAAAAAAGCATTATTGAAATAGAATAATATTCTTCCATAGAAACAAATAATAATGGTGATGCACTTATAAGAGCGGTAATCATTGACGGTATGAATACTAATTTTCTTGAATATGAATAAAATACCCCAACAGAAATACAAATAATTAATAAAACAAATTGCGGTATATTAATCACGGAATATTTGTAACAAATAACAATGACAAGTACAACAATTTCCCATAATAAATACAGTGCTCCTTGTAATTCTTTTGCATGATTAAAAGCAAAATATTTACCTTTTCTTTTGTCGTTATCTCTGTCGTGATAGTCGTTTTGTATCATTGTAAGGCAAGCAATACAAAATACAATAAATACTATGAACCAATTTGTTGTTTTATTTACCATAGCATAACCGACATGAACTAAAAGGCCTGCTGGTATAGTCATAGAAAGTCTGAGACTTTTAATAACTTCTTTAAAGATAGATTCTTTTTCCATATTTAATTTTATTTACAATGAATGAATTTTTCTTTAGATTAACACGAAAATATAGATTAAACAAGAACCTCACCCCAGCCCTCTCCTTGTAAATGAGAGGGAGTTTCATAAACAAAAAATCCCCTTGCGGGGACTTTTTGGGCACTTATGTTGTTCATTAATAATGTAAGGAAACATCCTCACACTCACAAATACAGTATAGCATACCCTAAATAAAAAAGCAAGTCTTTTACCATTGCAATATATCTAAATGTATTGTATGATATATTTACAGGTGTCAGACAGTTGCGCTCTACTTTTGTAGAGTGAGGAAAGTCCGAACACACAGTGATTCAATTCACAAATGTAGAGGGTAATTCCCTCCCGTAGCGATACAGAGTTGCGAACAGAAACGACCCGGTTAAGTCCGGCTGAAACGGCTAAATACTTACACGTGTGCAAGATCGTGCTTTGGCTTCGGCCATTGAGAATCGCTTGAGCCTCCGAGTAATTTGAGGCCTAGATAGATAACTGTCGATTTCCCTTTTAGGGATTGAACAAAATTCGGCTTATAGGCACCTGTATAAAAATGAGAGTCCCACCCCTTAAAAGGTGGGATTTTCTTTTATATAAAATTGCAATAAAAATCCCCGACACATTACTGCATCGGGGTTTTAAAATTATTATTTATTACTATTCTTTGATTACCTTTTGGTTTGAAATTCCATCCGAATTTTTCACACGGATAAAATACACACCATTCGCTAAATCACTTCCGAACAAAACAAAGTTTCCATCTTTTACATTTTTATATTCTTGAACTGTTTGCCCAAGCATATTTAAAAGATTTACATCATTATTTTGATTTTCCAATACAATAGTAAAATCTGCACTGGAAGGATTCGGGAAAATTTTTAATTCTTTGCCTTTCTGATATTCTTCAATACCTACAAATACTTGGCTACTAAATGAACCCTGGCAACCATTTGCATCGATTGCAGTTACAGTATAATTAGTAGAAGTTATGTAGGTCATTGATTGGCCTGTACCTCCTGGATTCCAGTTATAAATATACGGTGCTGTTCCTCCTGTTGCATGAGCAACAACAACTCCTCCTCCAACACTTTGTGGAAAAACAGTTGGTGCCTGCAATTGAATAACAATTGGACTTACAGCTGTATTACTACAGCCAGTCGATGGATTTGTTACAGTCACTGTATAAGTTCCTGATTGTGTCACATTAGTAACTTGTCCATTTGTGAAGTTGCTCCATGCATAAGTATTACTACTTGATCCATTTGCAATTAATTGCAAAGAAGTTCCTTCACAAAATTGTGAATTACCATTTACTGTTATAAAAACAGTTGGTAAAGGATTAGCTGAAACATTTTCACTTGTTGAAGTTGCTGAGCATCCATTCATTCCTGTTACGGTTACTGTATAAACTCCTGATACCTGTGCATTTAAAATTTGAGAGGTTGATCCGTTGCTCCATAAATACGAAGCACCTGGACTAGCCTGTAAATTTACACCCTGACCAGCACAAAAAGTTGTACCACTCAAAGGAGTTATATTTGCAGCAGGTAAAGATTTTACTGTAACTGAAGTTAAAGTACTTGTTGATGAACATCCATTTGCATCAGTAATAGTTACTCCGTAATTCCCTGTTGTTGTTACAACAATTGAAGGATTTGTGTCTGTGTTATTCCACAAATAATTATATGGACCACCAGTAGCACTTAAAACTACATTACTATTAGCATATGCACAAAAAATTATTGGACCACCAGCACTAATTGTAGGCACTGGAGGCAATGGATTTACAGTAACTGTCATTGATGGAGCAGTATTACTACATCCATTAATAGTAACAACTAATACAACGACATGATTTGCATTCACAGTTATCGCTGAAGTTGTTCCAAGTACAGTAGAACCATCGTACCACGCATTACTACCCGTTATTGATGAAGGACTAGTTAAAGTAACAGCTCCACCTGAACAGAAACTCGTAGGACCATTAGCTGAAATTACAGCATTAGGTATTCCATTTACAGTTACTATTGTTGATGTTGAAGCAGTGCCTCCACAACTATTTGTTCCAACCACTGTATAAGTAGTGGTAGTTGTAGGAGAAACAGAAAAATTATTTCCTGTCATAGCTATTCCGTTTAAAGAATAACTGCTTGCTCCATTTGCAATTAAGGTCGTTGTTTGTCCTAAGCAAATCGAAGGTGAAGCATTACTTACTGTGACTATTGGAATTGATGACACCGTTATGGTGACACTAGCTGTATTAGAACTAGTACATGTACCATTTACTGCTTGAACTGTATAAGTCCCAGCAGATGAAACAGCAATAGAATCTAAATTACCTCCAGTAGACCAAACGTAAGACGTTCCACCTGAAGCATACAATGTTACAGAACTTCCAGGGCAAATGCTCTGGCTAGGAGTTGTAATACTTACAACAGGTATAGGATTCACCGTCACTGTAACTGTACTTGTCCCAGAGCAACCACTTGTCGTACCTGTTACGGTATACGTAGTAGTTGATATTGGATTTACAGAAATAGAATGAGATATTGATCCAGTTGACCATAAATAAGTGTTTGCTCCAGTAGCAGTCAATGTTGTTGTTTGTCCAGCACATATAGTGCTATTGCTAACATTTACAGTAGGAGCTCCAGTAACTGTCACTGTTGTTGTGTGTGAGTTACTACATCCGTTTGCATCAGTCCCAACTACTGTATAAGTAGTGGTAGTTGTAGGAGAAACAGAAAAATTATTTCCTGTCATAGCTATTCCGTTTAAAGAATAACTGCTTGCTCCATTTGCGATTAAAGTTACAGTCTGACCAGAACAAATTGTCTGGTTTGAACTAGTAGCAATTACTGGTAGTTGATTTACAATTACATGAATTGTATCCAAAACATTTGGACAAGTACCAAGTATAATAGAAACTACATAATTGGTACTATAACTTGGAGTAACGTGTAACGAATCATAATGCGAGCCATTCGGCCAATTATAAGACGTTCCACCTGAAGCATACAATGTTACAGAACTTCCACGACAAATAGTTTGTGTAGGAGAAACAGTAACATTAGGAGCAGAATTTACTGTAATGGTTTTTATTGTTGTTCCACTGCATGCATCACTCGTCCCAGTAACGGTATAAGTTGTTGTTGATGCAGGAGAAACAGTAACACTAGTACCTGTAAAAGGTACCCCATCAAGTAAAAAATTTGTAGCACCACTAGCAGTTAACAAAACAGAACCTCCATTACAAATAGTTGTAGTGGGGGCTGTTACGTTAATAACAGGTGAAATACAATCTGCAGTAAAATACATTGTGTCACTATTTACTATAATGAAACCTGGATTGAAACCCGAAGGATATCCAATCAGAATATCAAAATGTAAAGAATAACTGTGACCTGGAGTTGTTGTAAAAATTGCATTAAATACTCCGGCAGTATCCGTTGAGGAAAAAGAGTTTGGTACTGTTTGTGCTGTTAATGGTTGATTTAAAGTTAAATCCATTCCATTAAAGACAAAAGACATACTCGTATGTCCTGTAGGAACTCCGCCAAAAGTAATAGCGGTATTTACTGAATTCGCTGTTACAGCAGGCACAATAGTGTGCGATGTATCAGCGTGACAAAACCAGATTTGTGCTGTGGAGGTCATGAGCGTGGTCAATAACATTCCGATAACCATAATAACTTTTTTCATTTTTTCTTTTTTTAATTATTGATTTATTGTCTATTTTTTAGTTAATTAAAAAATCTAAGCATCTTTTCAAATGAAAAAATTATTTTCGTCAGAAAAACAAAGAATTTTCAAAGAACATTTACTAGGTATAGTATAGCATACTTGATACCTATTTGTCAAGCACTCTATATGTGTAGGTATTGACTTTTAAATTCGGTTGTGATAATATATAGGTTATATAAATAAAAAATCCAAAAAGGCGGGAAAACATTATAAATAAAGCCTTTAATGAAATTTATGAAAAATATTACAAAAAAATTAATAGCAGTCTTCTCTTTAGTCACAATTTTTAGTTTTGGGGCAAATTTTGCTTTTGCAGCAGGTCCTATTCTCTCAAACACAGGACCAAGTTCACCAGCTAACACTGTAACTCTAGGTGGAGCATATTCTAATACTACAGGTGGTGCCACAACTACATGGTTTGATATTGCTACAAGTAATTCAAATCTTGTTTCTGGTAACTCTCAAGTA
>JAPLXR010000002.1 GCA_026395955.1 Candidatus Nomurabacteria bacterium
AGATTTTTTACTAAGATTTTTATTAACAAAATCTAATACGATTGAACTTATTTCTAATTTTTCTTCCATTTTTAAGCCCCTCCACTGGCTGTTTTTTAAAGGATTATTTACTTACTATTTTTCTTTAAATTACCACAAAAAATAACATTTAGCAAGCAAAATATTTTATGCTATACTTTCCATATGTCTACAGATATCAAAGAAATATTTGAACTCACAGGAGAATTGAAACCCAAAGATATGGAGCTTATTGATAAGGCTTATGACTTTGCAAAAAAGGCACACGAAGGGCAAAAGAGAAACAGTGGTGAACCATACTTTAATCACGTTTTTGCTACAGCAAAAACACTCGCAAAACTCGGTATGGATGCAGATACTATTTCCGCAGGATTAATGCACGATGTTCTAGAAGACACAAAAATTACAGAAGCAGAAATGGAAAAAGAATTTGGAAAAAATATTGTCTTTCTAGTGAATGGTGTAACAAAACTCGGAGCATTAAAATATCGTGGGCACGAGAGGCACGTAGAAAGTCTCCGTAAATTTTTTGTCGCAATGGCAAATGATTTGCGCGTAGTTATTATTAAATTCGCAGACCGACTACACAACCTCAGCACACTAGAACACGTAAGAGAAGACAAGCAAAAAAGAATTGCTATGGAATCAATTGAGGTTTATGCTCCCCTTGCGAATCGACTCGGTATGGGAAAACTTAAAGGTGAAATAGAAGACGCAGCTTTTCCTTATGCTTATCCAAAAGAATATGCTCAAACTGAAGATATTATAAAAGAAACGAAAGACACTTATGAAAAAAATTTAAATGAAGTACGTACTGAATTAGAAAAAGAATTAAAGAAACAAAAAATAGAATACACGGAAATAGATTATCGTTTAAAACATAAATTCAGTTTATATAAAAAACTACTTCGTCATGACATGGACTTGAGTAAAATAAATGACATAGTCGCACTCCGTGTAATAGTTAAAAATCTAGAAGATTGTTATCGTATTTTAGGTGTCGTACATTCTATTTGGAAACCAGTTCCAGGGAGAATCAAAGACTATATCGCCTTACCAAAAACAAATGGCTACCGATCACTACATACGACTATATTTACAGGTGACGGAGGTGTGGCTGAAGTTCAAATAAAAACAGAAGAAATGCATGCCGAAGCGGCTTATGGTATCGCTGCTCACTTTGCATACAAAGAAAGAAGTAGTAAAAAAGCCAAAGATGACAAGAGTAAATTTGAATGGATTGAGCAATTAAAAGACTTGAAAGATATTGCAGGGAATTCTGAAAAATTCATAGAGCATCTAAAAATGGATTTTTTCAATGATCGTATTTTTATTTTTACACCTATCGGGGATGTTGTAGATTTGCCTGAAGGTTCTAGCTCTGTTGATTTTGCTTATGCTATACACTCTGACATCGGTGAACACATTTCTGCTGCAAAAATAAATGGGAAAATGTCTCCACTTCACACACCTCTCAAAAACCGAGACATAGTAGAAATAATTACAAAAGATACTGCTCACCCATCTAGTAAATGGTTAGAATATACAAAGACAACGATGGCAAAAAAGCATATCAAATCTTATTTAGAAAAAAATAGTTTGCTCAACAAATTAAAATCTTTTGGAAGAAGTTAAAAAATTAAAGGCTAAAATTTGAAATATTATAAAGTTCGGCTTCGTCTTTTTGAGCGTCTTCTTTATTACTATCATCAATAGGATTTCCATTTTCTGAAACAGGTGCAGGGATTTCAGCATCAACAACACTATCACTAACAGTATTTACTGTTTGATTTTGTTCTGCATTTTTATCGATAAAATTCTGCATCATTTCCTCTGGCTTTTTATCCCCTGTTGTTTTATTCAACATATCTAAAATATTGCGCAAATCATCAGCTGAAAAATAATCAATTTTAATTTGACCACCGACTTCTTTTTTCTCGATGTGTACACGAGTACCGAGTTTTTCTTGGAATTCTTCTTCGAGGTCTGTGATCTCTGGATCAGGCATATACTCTTTCTTACGAACTCTGTCATAAGCGATCTTGCGAGCTATCTTTTCAGCCTCACGAACTGTGAGCTTCTTGTACATTATTTCTTTAAACAAAACTATTTGTTCTTCTGGTCTGTCTGCGAGCATAAGTATCGGACGAGTATGACCTTCAGATATTTTTCCTTCGGAAAGAGCATTTAAAACTTCTTCAGGCAAAGTTAAAATACGCAAAGTGTTTGAAACGTGTTCACGACTTTTACCGACTTTGATACCGACTTGAGCATGAGTAAATTTAAATTCTTCAATTAATCTGAAAAAGGCACGAGCACGATCAACGACGTTCAAATCTTCACGTTGTAAGTTTTCGATAATAGCGAGTTCGAGCTTCATCATTGAAGTATCACCAACGCGGATAATAGCAGGAACTTGGGCTACACCAGCGAGCTTGGAAGCACGGAGACGACGTTCTCCGGCAATGAGTTCATATTCTGTTACAAGTCCTCCATCCTCTGTTTCTACTTCATTACGAGAGACTGTGAGAGGTTGTAATACTCCATATTGGCGAATAGAATCAGCGAGGTCACGGAGACGTGCATCATCGAATTCTTTACGAGGTTGATATGGGTTTGGTTTGATTTTATCGACATCAACCCAGAAAATTGAATTGGAATATAAGTTAGACATAGATTGATTTTAGCATAAAAATAAAGTAAAGTATAAATGTGCAAAACTAAGCCCAGATGGCGGAATTGGTAGACGCGATGGACTCAAAATCCATTGGTGGCAACATCATGAGAGTTCGATTCTCTCTCTGGGCACAATAAAATGAAACCAAAAGTAATAGTAATATTAGGCCAAACAGCTACAGGTAAAAGTGGCCTTGCTGTAAAAATCGCCAAACAAATAAATGGTGAGATTATTTCTGCTGACTCACGACAAATATATAAAGGACTAGAGATAGGATCTGGAAAAGTTACAGAGCGTGAGATGAAGGGTGTTCCCCATCATCTATTAGACTTTGCAAATCCGAAGAAAAAATTCACAGTAGCACAATACAAAATACTCGCTGATAAAAAAATAAAGGAAATACTATCAAGAGGTAAAACTCCTATTATTTGTGGTGGAACAGGATTTTATATCGATGCTGTAGTGAATAACATTATTCTCCCAAAGGTGAAACCGAATCAAAAATTAAGGAAAGAGCTTAATAAAAAAACAGACATCGAATTATTTAAAATATTAAAAAAACTTGATTCAGTTAGAGCAAAAAATATAGACGCAAAAAATAAAGTTCGTTTAATTCGTGCTATCGAAATAGCTCAAGCCCTAGGTAATGTTCCAAAAATTAAAAAATCTCCATCACAATATGAATTCACAAAAATAGGACTCTATGCTCCAAATGATTTTCTAGAGAAAAATATTACAAAAAGAATTAAAAAAATGTTCAAAGACGGTCTAGTAAATGAAGTAAAAAAACTAAAAAAATCTGGTCTTTCAGACAAAAGAATTACAGAATTTGGTTTTGAATATTTATACCCTCTATTATTTATAAACAAAAAAATAACTGAAAAAGAAATGCTCGAGCGAACAATCTTGGGAAATACACAATACGCCAAACGCCAAATGACGTGGTTCAAACGTGACTCTGAAATAAAGTGGATAGATGTCAGCGAGCCTTATAGTATAGAAAAGATTAAATAGTTTCTAAAATATCTCTTAGATTATCTTTACCTAATAAATGTAATTCTGTAATTGCACGAGTTAGAGATACATAAATCAAATCTTTTTGCATTCTTTTCCTTTCTTCTATATGACTATTTGAAGTATCTAGTATATGATCTATTTTAAAAGAATCTCTATTTAAACCAACAATAAATACCAAATCAAACTCGACACCTTGAGATTCGAGCATAGATAAAATATGAATATTTTTCATATTTGAAAATTCATTTTTAAAATTAGATAAATAACTATCGTCTTTTGAAATGATACCTATACTACCCTTTTCGTATTGATGAATATGCTCTTTTATATGTTTTATTTCTTCTTCAAAAGAATTTAAGTTTTTTTCTAAAACAGCTGGACCTTCTTTAATTCTTTCTGGAATTTCTACTTTGTAATCTAGACTTTTAATAAAGTCTAATATATTTTTCGTATTTCTGTATACCTTAGAAAGTTTTACATTTCTATCTGGTAAAACTATTTCACCTACTTCTTCCCAATTCTTGATCGTGCCGAGTTTTACTTGTTGAGCTATATCACCCACATAGACAATTGATTTCGAATATTCATCTAAACAATTTTTAAAAATATTTAATTGTTCTGGTAAATAATTTTGGAATTCATCTATAATCATAAGAGAATATAGAACGGAAGTTTTTTCTATTTTTCTAACAAGTTTATCTTTCACAAAAGTTTGATAACTTCTCTTTATTTCGAATTTCTTATATTTTTCAAAATAAGATTTTAAAAGGACAACCAAGTCAAAACGATCTAATTTCTTTTCCTTTTTCTGTTTATTAAATATTTTTTCATTAATACTAGAGAAATATTCGTTGTACTGAGAGTTCAATGTATTAAATATATTTTTATTCCATGAAACTATATTTTTATCTCTGAGAGATTTAAGCTTCATATATTCATACAAGTCTTTTTCTTCGTCATTTTCTCCAAAACGTTCTATATATGAATACCCTTCTATATTTAGAATATTAAATGCCCATTCCGAAAATGTAGTTATGTATACGTCATTAATACCGAGCCCTGGTAAAAGTGTGGAAAAATATTCTTTGGTTCCTGTATCCTGCACAAAAACAATAATAGAACCGTCTTTGTAATATTGAGCTGTTTCAGGGGCTTGAGTTAAATAAGCAACACGGTGTAAAGCCAAAGTTGTCTTACCAGAGCCAGCAGGGCCAGATATAACAAGTGGTCCCCTGTAATTAGCACGGATAACTTGATCTTGAGCTTTTTCCATTTGAGCCACTATTTCAGGTAAAGCGAATTCTGATTTTTGTTTTGTAAAATGCTCTTGATAAATTAATTCTCTTTCTTGACCCTCGTTTTCAAGTGCGAAGAAAATAATTTTTCCATCCACTATCATGTATTGTTCTTTTTTCTTTATAATTAAATTCTTTGTAGAACCATCAGGAAGTTTATATGACACCTTGCCTGGATTTTCGAAACGAATAGATGCGACAGGTGCAACCCAAGAATAAATAGATTCTTCGGAGAATTCATGTTTTGAAAAGAAATAGTTTTTTTCTTCTCCATCTTCATCTATAATTTCAGTTTTTATAAAATAAGGTGAACCTTTAAGATGAATCAATTCAGCTAATTTTTTTCTTTTATAATACAAAAGCTGAGCATAAGCATTTTGATCTTCGCCTTTTAATTTTCTCAATTCTTCTGGACCCTTATTTGTTTCACTTCTAGTTATTTCTAGCCTAATATGTATTTTTTCTACCACATTATTTATATGTGTTTTTACGTTTTCTAATAATTTTTCTTTATATTTATCCATATAATTTATTCAGCCACTATAGCATATTTAAACATTAAAAAAACCGCTTCGGGCGGTTTACATGACACTATTTGGGCTGAGTCTATTAAACTTATAATAATATAACCTAATTAACATAAATTCACTATACCAAATATAATAATTAATGCAAGTATAAAATAAAAAACTCAGCCGGAGCTGAGTTTTAAAGGTTAAATTACTTTTTCTGGAATAAGGATTTCCATATCTTCTCTTTCTATACAAAAAGCAGAACAAAAAATATCTTTTATTTTATCAAAAATTTCTTTTGTATCTGAACAATACACAAAAGTTATTCTCACACAATCAGGCATGAATTCAACTGAATTTACTAGTCTTCTCTTTAAATTATGTGGATATTTTTTTAACTCTGATAAACGTTGAGATAAAATATGCTGCATTGAATTAACATAAATAGTATTAAAATCATCTTTCATGATAAAATCGAATTTAATATATTTATTTTTAATTGATTCATCTTCAACCAAATAAATAGTATAAACTTTTTTCTGATCTTCAATAGAAGAAAATGTTACATCAACAACCATTATCTGAGTAGATGGTGTAAGGGCTAATTTTATTTTTCTTTGCGACATGTTTATATAAATTAAAAGTTCAATTATTTAACTAAACTTTATCATTTTATAAAAAAATGTCAAATTATTAGCGGAGGCGGTGAGATTTGAACTCACGATACCTTGCGGTATGCCGACTTTCCAAGTCGGTGGAATAAACCACTATCCGACGCCTCCAAAACTATTTTCCTATTAACGCTTTGATTCTATCAGAAATAGGTGGATGAGTCATGAAGAGATTTTTTATTCTAGAAGTTTTTCCTTTTGGGTCAGCAATATATAGATGCGCTATTGCTTCGGATTGATGCTCGAGTGGCTGTGCATAATTCCCTATTTTTTGTAGAGCACTTGCTAGACCTTCAGGATAACGAGTGAGTAATGCACCTGATGCATCAGCGAGATATTCACGTTTACGAGAAATAGCGAGTTGGATAAGTGTAGCTATTATTGGTGAAAGAATCATAAAAATAATTCCTATAATCATCACTATTCCGCCTGCACTACCCTCACTGTCATCTCTACGACGTCCACCACCCCAAAACAAACTACGAGTAAACATATTTGCGAGGATCGATACAAAACCTACTAGTACAGCCGCAACAGTAGAGAGCAAAATGTCGTTATTCCCGATATGAGAAAGCTCATGTCCTATCACTCCCTCGAGCTCTGTTTTGTCCAAGATTGAGAGTAAACCGGTCGTGACACAAACTACAGCATGTTCTTTATTTCTACCTGTAGCGAAAGCATTTGGAGCAGGATCAGCCACTACATAAACTTTCGGCATTGGAAGCCCAGCAGTAATTGAAAGATTTTCTACGACATTATATAAATAAAAATATTCTTCCCTTTTTACTTCTTTTGCACCAGCAAGCCTCGTGACTATTTTATCTGAATACCAATACGAAACGAAATTCATAACAACTGCAAAGATAATTGCAAAATAAAGTATTCCAGAATTTTGATAATAATAAGAGAGAAAATATCCGATACCTACAACCACAGCCAAAAACACAGTCATAAGCAACCATGTTTTTTCTATGTTCTTTGATTGTTGTGTGTATAGTGTTGCCATTAAATTAGTCTACCAAGCTTTGATCAGTATTATAAAGCACTATTTTTGCATATGTTTTATAATCACTATCCTTTATCGTCACACGATATGGTGTATCCGTCATATTTTGTAAAGGTTTATCTTTTAAAAAAAATTGTTCTTGTTGTTGCACAACGCCACTAATATTTTTAATTTCTGGAAAATGAATCTGATAAAATATATCAAGCCCACTCCAAATACATGCAGCATTAGGAGGACAAGGGTGATAATAAAAATTAGTCAACGTAAAATCTCCACGATATGCATCAGAAACAGAAACTTTTTCACCTTTCTTTATAGTAAATTCTTCTCCAATTTTAACAGTTTGTGTTATTGATGCAGGAGCTGTCGTATCTGGTTTAGGAATAGATATAATTTTGGCTGGTATAGATATTTTATCTTCTTTTATGTCTTTTACTAAAATCGGTAAATACATAGCCTCATTACGAAGCATTATTTTAATAGCAAAAACAGACAAGACTATTAGAATAAATAGTAATATTGTATTTAACTTTGAACCAAAAAACCAATATTTCTTCTTGTCCATATTATTCAATAGTTATAGGAATTAAAACACTCTTATCATTTTTTGGATCTCCTGAAGGATTATCATTATGAATTTCAAAATATGCAGCACCTTTAGCTAAACCAGTAAAATCAATATTTCCTTCGAAATTAACAGGACCAGAAGTCATCCAATCACTTTTTGCTACAGCATTACTAGATTTTAAAACTTTTTTATTTATATCTAAGATATTTACTAAAACATTTCCTTCAAAGAAATATCCACCTTGCAAAACACCACGATATGAAAGTATTCCATGGACTTTTGTATTAGGTAAAATAGATAAAGAAACTAAATCAGAACCTACTGTTTGTACTGGATTTTCTGTTACAGCAACTTTTTGAGGTTTTATATAACTTTCTGTTTGTTTATCTAAAATAGACATAAGCATATTTGAATTCTTATTTTCCATAAACAAAACATAAACACTCAAAACTAAAATCAAAACCAATAGTACGATATTTATTTGTGAATCATTTTTCATAATATATTTTTAAATTTATTTAATAAACTAAAATTTAACTTCTACTGGATTTTGAGCAGCATCATTGTCCCCTAAATCAAAGAAGTCCATTTTTGTGAAATGACCCATACCTGCAACTATGTTACCTGGAAACATTTCTATTTTTATATTTAAATCACGAACATTCGTATTGTAAAAACGACGTGATGCTTGAATTTTATTTTCTGTATCTGAAAGTTCACTTTGTAATGCTAAGAAATTTGTATTAGCTTTTAAATCTGGATAAGCTTCAGCAATAGCAAAAACTGATTTTAGAGCACCAGTAAGCATATTTTCTGCTTGACCCTTGTCAGACATATTTCCTGCAACCATAGCTTGACTACGAGCTTTTGTAACGTTCTCAAATGCACTAGACTCATGAGTAGTATAACCTTTGACAGTATTCACAAGATTTGGAATAAGGTCATATCTCCTTTTTAATTGAACTTCTATGTCTGACATAGCTTCCTTTGCACGATTATGCAATGAAACTAAACCATTAAAAATCATAACTCCCCACAAAACTATAACCACTAAAATAATTAAAATATATATCATATAAAACAATAATTAGCCTATTATTAATAGGCTAATTATATTGGAAAATCTCTTTTAAATCAACCCTACCACTTCATAATTCCACGAGTCATTTTTCCTACTATTCCGAATGCAGGCAGACCATTATCTTTTTGAAATTTAATGACTGCATTTTTGGTTAGTTTACCAAATCTTGTTATCTCGTTACCTGTAGAACCTGGTCCTGTTAATGCTACAGGATATCCATGAGTATTTAAGTATGTTTGTAAATATCTTACATCATCACCCACTGTTCCTTCTATTAATACTCTAAATAGAAAGTCTGATGTGTAATCATTTAACACCGGAGCAATTGTTGGAGTTAAGACGGGTTCAGGAATAGGAATAATTTCTTGAACTGGAGCAGATGGTAAAGTAAATGTATTATCTATATAACTTCCACCTCCTCCGCCACCAGAAGAATGAACTGGTTTTACTGTGTAATGAAAATCAGCAGAATTAGTTGCATCTTGATTATTTGTCATAGATAAAGTTAATCTGCCTGTAGCAGTAGGAGTGATTGTAAATGTTTGTGAATCATAATTAATCATGTCTATATTAATTGGATCTGATAACCCTCCACCCGAGGGGGTAATAACAACAGTTGAACCTTCATACGAAAAACCATTCGGAACAATTGTAAAAGTCACAGGGACATTTACCGTTCCAGAACTTGGACCAGTTATCGTATATAAATTTGCTTGCATACCATAATAAAGTTCTCCAGGATTTATCAACCCTCCATTATTTGAAGGAGTAAGCACAACAGAACTAGTAGCAATAGTAGGAATGATAGTAAATGTTTGTGGAGCAGAAGAATTTAAAAATGTTTTAGTTATAGTAGTAGAAAGACCGCCACCTGAAACATTAATACTAATATCTCCTGTATATAAATTATCTGGAGTAATTGTAAAATCAGTTGAAGCAGTATTCACACTTCCCTGACTAGGACCAGTAAAAGAATACGAATCAGTTGCATAAACTTTTATTGAACCATTAACAATAAGAATAAGAAATAAAAAAAATCCGCCAAGAACAATTGCTAAAATATGCCATTTTTTTATATTATTTTTATTCATACATAAAGTATATCATAAAAGCCCCTTTCGGGGCTTTTATTTTATTTCTTATTTCTATTTTTACGATTTTGGAATTCTTCTGTCCAAACGAGGAGTGGTGAAGCTAGGAAGATTGAAGAATAAGTTCCAAAAAACATTCCAGCAGTCATCATAAGGGCAAAATATTTTGTTGCACTAGGACCAAAGAAGAATAGACAAAGTAAAACTAAAATAACAGTAAGGGATGTATTTATAGAACGAGGATAAACTTGTTCAATACTATGACCGACAGTTTCATGGAAATTTGCAGATGAATGATTTTTCAAGTTTTCACGGATTCTATCAAAAACAACAATAGTATCAGACACAGAAAGACCGAGAACTGTTAATACAGCGACTACGAACAGTGTATCTACTTCTGCACCATAGTAGTGACTCATTATAGTAAACAATCCGACAGGGATCATAACGTCATGGAGAAGTGTAACGATAGCGATAATACCATATCTCCAAGATGAAATTGGTTTTGAAACTTTACGAAAAGCAAAAGCAATAAAACAAATGATTGCTAATGAAACCAAGATAATAGCAAGGATTGCTTTACGTGTAAGTTCATTTCCAACTGATGGACCGATAGAATTAAAATTCTTTTCTTCTGGAGCATTTTTACCTCCTTCTGAAATAGCAGATAATAATGCAGTGTGTTCTTGTTCACTTAAATCTTTTGTTTTTATTATATATCCTGTATCTCCTGTTGGTTGTATTAAAACAGCACCTAGATTAAGTGGAGCTATAGCAGTCTCGATATCAGCTTGAGCTGGACGAGTAGTTGTGTAATTAACTTCCATCAATGCTCCTCCTTTGAAATCAATACCGAATTTCAAACCAAAAGTAGAAAGAAAAACTAAAGATAAGGCTACTAATGCTATAGAGATACTGATGAATATTTTTTTGTATTTTATGATAAACATATTTTTATTATTTACTTATACCGGAACTGAATAAAAATCTAGCGACTTTTCCATTACCAACGAAATCAATTGCTGACAAGAAAATACGAGTGACGGTAATAGCTGAGAACATTGATATGAGCACACCCATTCCGAGAGTTAGAGCGAAGCCTTTGATAAGTGAAGTACCGAACCAGAAAAGAATTATTGCAGTAATGATACTTGAAATATTTGAATCACGAATAGAGAACCAAGCATGAGCGAAACCACCTTTTACAGCATCCGCTACACTATGACCTAAACGAAGTTCTTCTTTTACACGTTCGAATATTAGGACGTTTGCGTCAACAGCAATACCGATGGAAATAATAAATCCAGCGATACCTGCAGCAGTCAAAGTAACTGGCATTAATTTAAATAATGCGAGCATTATAGATATATAAATAGAAAGAGAAAGTATAGCAATAATACCAGGTAAACGGTACCAAAGTATCAAAAATAAAGCAATAATTAGGAATCCAAAAATACCTGCTTTTACTCCAGAATTAATAGCACTAGCACCTAGAGTAGAACCAATAGTTTGACGAGAAAGTAAAGTAATAGGTACAGGTAAAGCTCCAGAATTCAAACGTCCTACGAGTTGCTTTGCTTCTGTCGGTGTAAAGTTTCCAGAAATAACAGCTTGGCCATTTGGAATTTCCTCACGAACAACAGGAGTAGATACAGGTGAACCATCGAGATAAATAGCTACCATTTTACCTACATTATTTTTTGTAATATCAGCAAAAAGTTTTGTACCAGTATCATCGAATTGTAATGAAACTTTTGGCTCACGTGTATTTTGATCAAATTCTAATGTTGCTTGTTTTAAATATCTTCCTGTCAATTCTGTAGCAACAAACCTTGAATCAAGATTTAATTTAGGTAAAGTAACTTTTCCATCTTTTCCGACAGTAGCTTCTTGAACAGGAACAGGTGCATCTTTTGGAGCTTCTGTTTTAAATTCTAGAAGTGGAGTTTGGCCGATCATTGTTGTAGCTTTTTCTACATCTGTAACTCCAGGTAAATCAATAATTAATTTTTGTTCTCCACGAGCAACAACACCTCCTTCTTCTACTTGGACAACTGGTTCTGAAACACCGAATAAGTTAATACGGCGTTCAATAACATCGCGAAGAGAGTTCATAGCATCTGAAACTTGTCCTGCGGGAACAGCTGAAACATCTGCTTGGTAAACTAAATGGGTTCCACCTGAAAGATCTAGACCTAAATGGAATTGATGGTTTTGTAAGAAATGTGATGCTTGGCCGAAATTCTTGTTTGTCTTGTATTCTGATTTATAAACAAAAAGAGCGACTCCAAAGCCGAGAGCAAGTATTATTAAAGCTAAAATTCGTTTTTTCCACATATATAGAGCCTATTCTATATGGTTTTGAATAAAAATGCAAATGCAATTGATTCAGCACCCCACCCCAACCCTCCCCTTGGCTAAGAGGAGGGAGAATTCAATGCACCAGATATTTTATGTAAAACACCTTCAATATTATTATTTACTTCATTATTCCAAAATCTTAAGGTTTTAATTTCATGACCTAGTAAGTAATTATCTCTTTCTTCATCATATTCTTTATTATCTAAATGCTGTGAGCCGTCAAGTTCAATCGCCAATCTTTTTTCCGGAGAATAAAAATCTAAAATATATGGACCGATTGAGTGTTGGCGTTTAAATTTGAAACCTAATTTATTTTTTCTTATTCGCGCCCATAGCAATACTTCCTGCGGAGTTTGATTTTTCCTAAGTTCCGTGCGACGAGGTTTTAAAATTGGATGATTATGTGTAATAGTCATTTTAATTTAAAAGTTATTGTATTTTATTCCTCCTCCCCTTCGCCAAGGGGAGGATTGAGGTGGGGTGCTAGTGAATTTCTAAATTATCTAAAATAGTTTGAGCCACAATATCTGGTGAACTATTAGTATTTATATGTATCGGATTTTTTATTTGATTTAAAAGCTCTCTGGTATGTTTAAAAACGAAAGATCTTTCATCCTCTTTCCTTGCAAAATGATTGTTAGTTCGCTCAAGCAATCTTTTTTCTAAAATATCATTATCTGTATCAAGCAAAAATACCTTATCAAATAGTTCTAAAAATTCTTTAAAGTTTTCAGTTACACCAGATACAAAAACAAGTTTATCTTCTCTAATACAAGAAAGTAATAATTTAAATTTTTCTATATCACAATACCAACCATGTTCTGTAAGCCACTTATAATCTTTACCATCAAGACCATACTCAGCAACTTCTCCTGTTTGTATATTTTTCCATCTACAAAGACCTGTAGCGTCAAGATCAATAACTAAACAACCATGCTTTTGTAATTCAGCAAGTGTTGTTGTTTTACCAGCACCCGATATTCCTGTTATAAGAATTTTCATACTAATTTATTTTATCTTAATAATCCTATTCATAAGTACGGCAATGATACTACCTAAAACAAATCCCCCGAGGATATCTATAGGGAAATGTACTCCAACCATAATACGAGCAATACCAATCAAAAATGCAAAAAACATAAATACATACCCGACTCTTTTATGACAGAAAAATAATGAAACTGCGAGTGCAGAATAAAAAGTCGCATGTCCAGACGGAAAAGCAAAACCTGATTCAGAAATTAGTGAATGTACATTTGTAAAAGCATCAAACGGTCTCGGTGTATGAAATAAAATTTTTAAAAGACTAGCTAGGCACCAAGCCAAAATTCCAGAAAAAAATACGAGCCCTATCTCCTTCCATTTATTTAAGTAAATTCTCAATTCTTTTAAAACGTTTTTATTAGGTAATGCATCATGATGAAAAATTAAAAATACCATAGCTAAAACTATAACTAGATAAGGGAAATTTTGCGCAGTAAAAATTATCAACTTATCTAATGTATTTGATTGATGAGCGAAATTATATAAAAAGAAAAATATTTGATTATTCATGAATTTTTTTAGCTACTTGTAAAACATTATTTAATAAACAAGCGACAGTCACTGGTCCCACACCCCCTGGTACAGGAGTTACGAAACTAGCAATATCTTTTACAGATTCAAAATCTACATCCCCTACTACTCCACCATTTTCTTCTGTCGTACCTGCGTCGATAATTATAGCATCTTGTTTTATCATGCTACTATTTATATATTTTCCATTCCCTATTCCAGAAATTATAATATCTGCATTTTTTAATATTTCTTGTTTATTCATACTTTGGCTAGTTAAAACTTCAGGATGAATATTCCTAAAATTTAATAATGCTGTAACTGGGCGGCCGACGAGTTCACCTTGACCTAAAATAACAATCTTTTTATTGTTTAAATCTAAATTTAATGAGTCTAATAATTCAACACAAGCGAGTGCTGCTGGTGAAGCTAATTTCGTCTCACCTTTATAAAATTTTTCTTTTGTTATAGTACTCAAACAATCTACATCCAATTTAGGACTAATAACATCTAAAACTTTTGTTTTATCTATATGTAATGGCAATGGTAGCTGAACTATTATTCCACACATATTTTCTAGTTCATTTATTTTTTGTATTTCTTGTACTAGATGTTCCGTAGTAATATTTTCTGGAAAAATAGCATTATAAAAAGTTATACCTACTGATTCTGCAGTTTTATTTTTCATTCTGACGTATTGCATAGACACAGGGTCTTCCCCTACTAAGACATCACAAAAAACTGGAGTAAAAGATAAATCTTTCACTTCATTTTTTATTTTTTCTAAAATATTATCTCTCAATTTTCTACCATCTATAATTTCCATAATTTATATTCCTAAAAATTCATTTTTCATATCGTCACGGTGAGCAGGACGAGAATATCCTCTCATTCCTACAAGGATTCCAAGTGCTGCAAATTCTGTTAAAAGATGAGAACCACCATAACTCATAAATGGTAATGTAATACCAGTAACAGGCATTATACCAATATTCATACCTATGTTAATAAGGATATGACTCATAAAATAAATAGCTATACCCATACCGTAAAGCATCTCAAAATTTGATTCACCAAGCGAAGAAAAATAAAGTATTCGCCAAATAACCAAACCATACAAAAGCAATAATATAATATCTCCAATAAATCCCCACTCTTCAGAGAAGGCTGCAAAAACGAAATCTGTCTGATATTCAGGCAAGAATTTTAAACGTGATTGTGTACCAAAACCGAGGCCCTTACCGAGCACCTGCCCAGATCCTACAGCGATTGTAGATTGCAAGACATTATAACCAGAACCATGAATATTTGTCATCGGATTTACGAAATTCAAAATACGCTCTTTCTGATATTGAGCAAAAACAAAAACCCAGAGAAAAGCTACGGCTGCTAATCCTCCCAAGAAAACCATCAGTAAATGCTTCTTGGAAATTCCTGAAACCATCGTCATTCCAAGCCAAATAAAAAATATAATAATAGCAGAACCGAAGTCTGGCTGGAACAAAACTAATAGAAAAGGTACGAGAGCGTAAACTGCTGAAATAAATATATGTTTAATATTTCGTATCTCTACATGACGACGAGAAAAATATTTTGATAAAATAAGTACGACAACCAGCTTCATCATATCCGAAGGTTGAAGAGAGAATCCACCAAATGAAAGCCAACTCTTAGCCCCGTGAGATACGTGTCCTAATACAAAAAGAAAAAGTAAAATTCCACAGAAAAATAAAAACAAATAAACTAAAATATTTGTACGTTTTAAAAAACGAAAATCAATAAAAGAAAAAAAGAAAAAAACAGTAAAAGATATTGCTATCCAGATCAATTGTTTGCCGAAAAAATTCCCTTCACTTTCAGATGGAACAAAAGATTTCATTGTAAAAAGCCCGGCTGATACTATCGGTAAAATAAATACAACTAAAAGCCAATCAATTTTTTTAATAAAAGGATGGTCTGACATGTTAGTTAAACTTTACAGAAAAAATGTTAAACATTGGGACCACTTCTTTTGCTACTACTTTATCAGAAAAACCTTCTTGCCAAGTAAAAGATATTGGAACTTTGGACTTACCAGCTAAAGAATCTAAATATGTGCTACTAGCGTTAATAGCATTGTGATTTTTATCATATAAGATAATTACAGTTTTAATTTCTGGAATAGTAAACAAAGAATTATTTTGTAAACTCGTCTGTACTACGGGACTAGTTTCTTCGTTGGTTAAAGTTATATCACCGACAAGAATTTGAAGTTCTTTTATATTTGCATCTGTGACTTGATACCAGACAGGTGTTTCAGTAAAAGAAAAAGTAGTAAACACTGGTACAGAATTACCGACATCTATCGCTGGTTCAAAGATGGCAAAATTTCCTCCTGGTGGAACAAAAGTATCCCCTTCACGAGCACCAATATATAGATTATCTTTATCAGCAAAATGGAATTTATAATGTATTTTATAAATTGCAGAATTTTTATTTTGATTTTGTATATATGCGACGGCATTGTACCTACCCGGAACAACACGAAATGCACGAGCCCAGAGAACATTTAGCGGATTCACTGCTATCGTACAAGCTCTAGCACAAGACCCTCCACAATCTATACCCGTCTCACTACCATTTTGTTTTCCGTCAGTACATGTCGGAGCTTGATTGATATAAGGACGAGCAAATAAATAACCAATAAATGCAAAAATCCCGAGTAGTATCAAGAGGTAAATAATCTGTCTTTTGAGTGCCCAAGTCATTTAAATAGTATAACATAAAATAAAATGAAGCATAAAAAAACACCCAACTATACAGTCAGGTGTTCGCGATTTTTTAACTTTAAGTCAAAGATTTATTGCGGGGCTAATCGCTACTTATGGCGCCCCATCATCGGCATTTTTTCATAAAAACAAATTTTAAAAATTAATACTGAGCATTTTTATTCAATGCCTTTTAGCTTCCTGCGGTGTAAGAAATTTATCTTTTTTCCCTGCTGCATAAACAGGAGGTAAATTTCCATTTGCGAAATGATCGCATCTGTTTTCCTGTTCTTCCAATGAAGGATGAGCAACCGGTAACATTCCGCATCTTCCGCATTCTTCGTTAAACAAATTTTTAATATCGTTTGAAGTTTGTTTAGCTTTAACCGGAACTAAATCCGGACGATAAGACATTAAATAATTTTTAAAACTTGAATTTAATTCATTCCAAGGTGTGTTTGTGTTTGTATTCGCCATGATTATTTTTGTTTAATTGATTTCCATAAACCCCAAAAGGATCTTTGGCAATCAATCAAATCTTTTTTCAAACAACCTTAACTATATCAAGTATATCATATATAATTTAAAAAGTCAAGCGTATTTAGGATTGCAAAATAAGAATAAAAAAAGCCCTCCATTTCTGGGGGCTTGTGAATCTTTTTCATAAGATACAAATTTAGAGGTTAATCACTTGGGTCTATATTGCAGGACCCTTAACTAATTTCATAAAGGAAAGAGTTAGTAATCTTCCAGTTAGCATTAAAACTAATGGAGGACCAAACATAAATCCTAATTGTTTTTCCGGAGGAACAATAAAACCAAATACTTTAAATATATTGGTATTAATTTCCACGAAAGGCATATCCCATCCAATGTATAATTCTATACAAGGCAGACACACCACAATAGTTAGTAAACTTGAAATAACAAGCATTACTATCCAAAATCTTTTACTAATTTTTGTCATTTTTAAAACAATTTAAAGATTAATTATTTATTTATCCACCCATATGGTTTTTTATTTTTTCAATTGAATAGCTTATTACAGAAGCTTCTCTATTAGAAAAACTGTTGTATGATTTTACTAAAACTTTAATGTCTAAACAATAACCTGCTGAAACTTTTTCCGAAAGAAGCATTTTAACCAATATACCTTCTGTAAAAGCACAATACTGACTATACCCACCACTAACTTTAATTTTCAAAAATTTTTCTGAATGAGTAATTGTAGTGTCATGATTGTCTTTTATTTCCATCTCTACATTGGTAACCAATGTTACCGGAAAAGCAGTAGTGATTGATATGGTATCCCAAACATCACCTGATTCATTCTCAAACACAACAGGGGTAGACGAAGTTTTTTCATTAGTATTACAACTTACAAAAGTTATAAAAAGTGCAACTACAATAGCGATTGATTTTTTCATTTTATGTATAATTTAATTGATTTCCATAAACCCCAAAAGGATCTTTGGTAATCAATCAAATCTTTTTTCAAACAACCTTAACTATATCAAGTATATCATATATAATTTTAAAAGTCAATAGCAAAATAACCCTACTTTGTAAGGTTATTTTGGAGATTTTAGTTCAAACACTTTGTCCTGGCGATAGCCTACTTTCCCCACAAGGAGTATCATCGGCTCAACAAGGCTTAACTGCTCTGTTCGGAATGGGAAGAGGTGTGACCCTTGCGACAAATCACCAAGACAAAACGTTCGAAAGGAAAATTTTTATAAATGATTTTTAAGAAACGTGGGTCCCCTGTCCTGTGACTCCGAGGGCGAAGTTTCAAAAAATTATTTAGAAAAATTTTCTTTATAATATTTTTTTTGTTTTTTCTCATTAAATGAGGTTTGTTATTTTTCACTAAATAATTAGTGTGTGGTTTCCAAATTTCTTAACAGGAATCGAAACATTAGTACTTCTCAGCTGAACGCATTGCTGCGCTTACACTTAAAGCCTATCAACGTGATCATCTCTCACGGTTCTTAACGATTCCTTATCTTAAAGCTGGCTTCCCTCTTAGATGCTTTCAGAGGTTATCCATTCCCAACATAGCTACCGAGCAGTGCCCTTGGCAGGACAGCTCGTACACCAGAGGTTAGTTCATTCCGGTCCTCTCGTACTAGGAACAAATCTTTTCAAGAATCAACGAGTGCAGTAGATAGGAGACCAACCTGTCTCACGCAT